>DMDA01000079.1:12429-13116 GCA_003451595.1 Chloroflexota bacterium
CTTTCAGCCGCCGCTGCTTTGACTTCCGCCAGGTAGCCGTTGTCGTCGTACGCCCGTTGGAGATGAGCATTCCATGGATCGAGCTGGGTGTAGCCCGCCTCTCGGCAAAAGCGGAAATAGCCGAATAAATCCATTTGGCCCGCGTCGAAGGTGCGATGAAGACTGTAAGAGCAAAGACTGTAACGCATAGTTTGACCTCGGTTTGAATTGAGATGGGAAAAGATACAACTACTATGCACGGGCTGGCGGCGCGGCATCCTGCAGGCGCCTCATGACAAATGTCACGATCTCTGCCGGCGCAGTCGTCTCCAGATCGAACCAATGAATTCCGGGCAGTTTACGAAACCAAGTCATCTGATGGCGGACATAGCGGTGCGTCTCGGTCTTAATGCGTGCGGCGGCGGTTGCCAGGTCGCAGCGCCCCGCCAGGTAGTCGATGCACTCACGATAGCCGAGGCTGGTCATCGCCGGCAGCCGCGGATCGTAGCCCTGCGCCAGCAGCCGCTGCGTCTCCTCGATCAAGCCACCGGCGAGCATGGCATCTACGCGCTGGTCGATGCGCGCATAGAGCGTTTCGCGTGGCCGCGTCAGCCCGACCATCAGGATACGGTAGGGCGGCGGGTCGGCGCCTTCCAGCTCAACTTTGGGCTTGCCGGTCAGCAGGAAGATTTCCAGCGCACGCAGCAC
>DMDA01000079.1:13333-68686 GCA_003451595.1 Chloroflexota bacterium
GCCAATTGCCGAAAGAGCGCCTCGACGCCCTCCGTTGCCAGCCGTTTCTCCAGCTCGGCGCGCAAGGTTGGGTCGGGCGGCGCCGCCGGGATGCGCAGCCCTTCGACCACGGCGCGAATGTAGAGCGCAGTGCCGCCCACCAGCAGCGGGATGGCGTCGCGGCGGTGGATGGCGTCGATTGTGGCGTAGGCGAGCTGCTGATACTCGGCGACGGTGAGCACTTCGTCAGGCGCGCGGAGGTCGAGCAGATGGTGTGGCGCGGCGGCTTGCTCGGCGGGCGTCGCTTTGGCGGTGCCGATGTCCATGCCGCGATAAATCTGGCGGCTGTCGGCGCTGACCACCTCGCCGTGCAGGACGTGACACAGGTCGATGCTCAGCGCGGTCTTGCCGACGCCGGTCGGCCCCAGGATGACGATCAGTGGTGGACGCGCGGCGGGTGTAGGCTCACTCATCGCGCACCGCATGTCGAATATGCTCGATGCCCAGCAGCCGCCCCTGCCCATCCATCTGCACGCCGACCACGTCGATGCGCCAGGCGCCTGCCCAGGCGCGCGCCTGCACGTAACGATGCGCCACCTGCCGCATCTTAGCCGCCTTGCGCGGCGTGATCGATTCGAGCGCAGTGCCGAACGCCAGCCCGCGGCGCGTGCGCACCTCGACCAGCACCAGCCACGGACTCAGCGCACCGCCGCGCACATAGTCGGGCGCCAGCTCCTGGGCGACGATGTCGATCTCGCCCTCCTTGCAGCGCCAGTTGCGTTCGATGATGGTAAGACCCGCCTCTTGCAAGGTGCGCACCGCCAGTTCTTCGCCGGCGTTGCCGAGTTGCTTGCGTGGATCGTGTGTGGTGGTCATCATGGGTCGAACAATGTGCTGTGCTGGGCAATCGGCGCAAAGCTGTGGCGGTGCAGCGCGCAGGGGCCATGCTGAGCAAGAGCGGCGAGATGAACAGCAACGCCATACCCTTTGTGCGCCGCAAAACCATAGCCCGGAAATTGCCGTTCATACGCTGCCATCAGGTGGTCGCGGTGCACCTTTGCCAGGATGGATGCTGCGGCCACGCTTGCCATCGTGCGGTCGGCTTTGGGCTGTGAAAGCTGCCGAATCGCCAGCGTCGGCAGACGCACCCAGTCGATCAGCAAGTGGTCGGGCGCGCACGCCAACGCTGCCACTGCCTGCTGCATCGCCAGCCGCGTCGCCGCCGCAATGCCGATGGCGTCGATCTCGCAGGCATCCACCACGCCGACCGCCCAGGCTGCGGCGGCGGCTTGAATTTGCGCCGCCAGTGTCTCGCGCTGCGCCGGGCTGAGCAGCTTGCTGTCGCGCACCAGCGACCAGACCGGCGCAGCAGCCTGCTCAGGCGTCACGACCACAGCCGCTGCCACCACGGGTCCCGCCAGCGCGCCGCGTCCAGCTTCGTCAATGCCGGCGACGCGCCGCCATCCCGCTGCCCACAGCGACTGCTCGATCTCCAACGTTGGCGCCTGTGACGCACCCGGTGCAACCTCTGTTTTCATAGCGGCCACACACAATTCAAGAGACCCCAAAGACACGATAACAAGAAACGCTGACCCTTGCGGATCAGCGTTTGATACACACTGCAAATGGAGCGTGGCGCGTGCTGCGACGGAGCAAACTTACACGCGAAGCGTTGGGAACGTTTCGCCCCCTGGCAACTCGCCCCTCGCAACTTGCCCCCGCAACGCCGTCAGGCTAGACCTTGAGGAAGCGCTTCTCGCGCAGACGCGCCGACTTGCCCTGACGGTCGCGCAGGTAATACAACTGCGCACGACGCACGCGCGCCTTGCGCAACACTTCCACCTTGTCGACCGTGGTGCTGTACAGGGGGAACGTGCGCTCGACGCCGACGCCGTGCGCCCCCGTGCGTCGCACCGTGTAGGTCGCGCCGGCCGTCTTGCCGCCGCGCATCGCAATCACGACGCCCTGGAAAACCTGGATGCGTTCGTTGCGCCCTTCGACGATCTTCTGATGAACGCGCACCGTATCACCCGGCGCGATATCGGGAAAATCGGATTTGAGTTCTGGCTGGAGCGAAGCCATCAATGCGTTCGTCATACTCGTTTATCCTTCGTCAATTACTACAATGCCAGCGGTGTGAAGCCTGCGAGCATTCATTTGGCGTGAACAGCCTGCAAAACAACCTGAACAGTATAGCACGGTGGGCAATCGTCGCCAAACCGTCGCCGCGCTGACGTGCACAAACTCCTCCTTGCCGGGTGCACATTCATGCGTCGATTTTGTAGCTTGTCAGCATCATTCTATAATGGGTGCGTTTGGTGAGAAAGGCCTGGTCCTGACGTTGCCGGGTATAACGTTGTCAGGATGGCGGCGTCCAGCCATGCAATTTCAGGAACGCCAGGTCTTTAGGCGACAGCGTCGCACGCAGCAATAACTCTGGTCGGCGTGTGAGTGTCCGCAACAACGCCTGTTCGCGACGCCAGCGCGCAACGTTGGCGTGATGGCCGCTCACTAGAATCGATGGAACTGTCTGGTTGCGAAAGTGGGGCGGTCGTGTGTATTGTGGACCTTCCAACAGGCCGTCAAGACCGGGCGAATGGCTATCCTGATGGGCGCCCAACGCATAGCCCAATGCACCAGGCAACAGCCGTGTGACAGCGTCGACGATGATCATGGCCGCTAGTTCGCCGCCGCTAATCACATAGTCGCCAATGCTGATTTCATCAGTGACGATCATGCGCACGCGTTCGTCGATGCCTTCGTAGCGCCCGCAGATCAACGCCAGGCGCGACGCCTGCGCCAGTTCGGCCACGATACGTTGGGTCAATGGTCGTCCTTGCGGCGTCAATAGCACGACCGGTGTGTCTGGCGGCAAGGCAATCGCTTGCTCTGGCGTCCACGCAGGAAGGTTGACGTAGACATCTTCCGGCGCCAGCGACCAACCGGCAGGGCGCGTGAGGACTGTTTCGACCGCGCGGATGATCGGCTCTGGCTTCATGATCATGCCGCCGCCGCCGCCGTAGGGCGTGTCATCACAGATGTGATGGCGGTCAGTCGTGAAGTCGCGGATATTGTGAAGGCAAATCGAGATCAACGCCTTGTCCAGCGCCCGCCTGATGATGCTTTCATCGAAGGGTCCGGTGAACATCGCCGGGAACAAGGTGAAGATGTCGAAGTGGATCGTATGAAGGGTGTCAACTTGAGTTTCAACGATATTGCCGCCGGTATCCGGCGGGCGCTCGCCGCTTTCGATTCCGAGCAAGAATCCGACTCCTCTGCATTTGCCGACGCCGGGCCAAGCACCGGTCAGCAGACTGAACAATCTGTCCCCATTCTAACACACACACGCGGCACGGCGCAGGTGATCGTGCCCGCAACGCCCAAACCTAAAGCGACGCTGCCGATGAAGAACCTGATTCGCGGCGGTGTGGCTGCGGCGGTGCTTGTTAGCGGCGGTTGGCTGCTCTGGTCGCAGACAATGGCGGATGCCAGCGATGCCCCGGCGCCTGTAGTAATCGCCGCCAATGCCGCGGCGCCCGAACCGGGCGCGATTTTGGGGCTACGCCCCACCTTCACCCCAACGCCACGCGCCGACGCCACACCGACGCCGGTTGTCATCGACACGAGTGAACTGGCGCAGATCGTGATCGTCACACCGACGCCTGACCCGCGCCGGGCCTTGACGGTGGCCGGCGCAGTCATCGATCGCCCGTTGGCCGTCGCGGAATTGGAGCGCGCCAACGTTGGCCTGGCCGGACTCCTGCCGATCAGCGTGTCTCCGCCCGATGTCGCACTGCAAGCCGCGCCCGTGGCGTCCACGTTCGATCTCGTCAATCTGCGTATTCCCCCCATGATCGAGGAGGTCTCGGGGGCGCCGGTGCCGCAGGTTCAGATCATCTCCATCGACGGCGTGCAGGCGGAGCCGGTCGAAGAGGTCGAGGAAGCTACCCCCATCCTGGCGCCAGAACCGGTGGCGGCGCCGGTGATCCCGGAAAATGTCAACAATGGGCCGACGCGCGCCTGGTCTTCCTTCCAGCCTAAACCACCGGAAGAGAACGACCACTTCTGGGTTGAGTCGCCCTTTCTAAATACTGAGTACAACAAGGTTGCTGCGCCCTCCTATCAATTTGGCTCCACCGCAGGCGGCCAATACCGTCCGCACCACGGCATCGATATTGCCAATTACTGGGGCACACCGGTGCAGGCGGGCACAACCGGCACGGTCGTTTTTGCCGGGTTGGATGACCCCACGCCGATGGGGCCGTATCCGAACTTCTATGGCAACACGGTCGTCATCAAACTGGATCGCAAACTGCCTGTCGCTGGCGGCGAGCTGGACGCATTCGTGCTCTACGGGCACTTGAGTCGCGTCACTGTGGCGGAAGGTCAGCGAGTAGCGCCGACCGATATCGTTGGCGAAGTGGGTATGACGGGCATCGCCATTGGCCCGCACCTGCATTTTGAGATGCGTGTGGGCGAAAACACCTATCAGAACAGCGTCAACCCCTACCTCTGGTTGAAACCAGCGCCCGGCGAAGGCGTGGTTGCCGTGCGGCTGATCACGGCGGACGGGCGCTCCTGGCCGGGAGCGCGGTTGACGCTGGCGCGCTTCGAGAATGGCCGCGCCGTCTGGGGCCGCCTGATCGAAACCTATCTCGACAACGAGGGCATCGGGCCGAATCCTTCATGGGGCGAAAATGGCGCGATGGGCGATGTGCCCGCCGGTTACTACGTGCTGATCGGCAACGTCAACGGCGAGGCGGTGCGCGCCGAATTCTTCGTGCGCGAGGGACAGACCACGTTTGTTGAGATTCGCACGAAGCAATAACCCCAGCTCGGCCTCGGCGCCAGCCAACGTCATGACGCCGCACCCGTAGGTTGAACCGCAGATTGCGCAGATTTCGTCGAACAAAACGAGATCTGCGCAATGTTTTTACTCGTCAGTCAGTATACGAACAGCGTGAGATTATGCGACCGACCCTGACCGTAGCTGAGCCAGCTTTTCTCGACCGCATCATCGACGAGGCGCGCCACATCCTGGCGACGACCGGCATGGAGATTCGCGGTCCTGTCATGCACCAGCGGCTGCGCGACGCCGGTCTGCCCGTCACCACCGATGGGCGCATTCTTTTCCCGGACGACGCAATCGACCGTGCCCTGCAAAGCGCGCCGGCGTCGTTCACGCTCTATGACCGCGACGGCAAGCCCCACGCCGAGATCGGCGGCGACCACGTGCATTTCACACCCGGCTCTAGCGGTCTCAAGGTGCAAGATCACCGCACCGGCTACACACGCCAGGCGAACACCGCTGATTTTGTCGAATACGTGCGTCTCTGCGACGGGCTGGAGCATATCCACTACCTCGCCACTGCCTTTTCCACCGGCGACGACATCGAGGCGGGCGTCTCCGATGCGTGGCGGCTGTTGCTTTGCCTGACCAATTCGAAGCGACCGGTGGTTTCCGGCGCGTTCACCGAACATGGCGCGCCGCGCATGGTGGAGATGATGCAGCTCTTCCGCCGCGACCGCGCCGACTTGATCGCCCGCCCCATGTCGATCTTCACGATCACGGCGACGGGCAACTTCCGCTACAGCGAAGACTCCTGCCAGAACCTGATCGACTGCGTGGAGGCGGGCATTCCGGTCGAGATCGTGCCGGTGACGCTGATGGGGTTGACTGCACCGGTGACGCTGGTGGGCGCGGCGGTCTTTCACGCCGTTGACACACTGGCGGGCGTGGTGATGAGCCAGATCGTGCGCCCTGGCGCGCCGGTGCTCTACGGCGGTGCGCCCGCCGAGTTTCACATGCGCGAGACGACTTCGCCGATGCTGGGCGTGCAGGCGCTCTATCTTGACGTGCTCAACGCGCAGGTGGGCAAGCGGCTGGGGCTGCCGGTGCAAGCGTACATGGGCTTGAGCGACGCCAAGGAACTGGACGCGCAGGCCGGCGCCGAGACCTTCGGCAGCGCGCTGCTGGCAGCGCTGGCGGGCGTCAACTCGGTGTCAGGACCAGGGATGCTTGACTTCGTGCTGGTCTTCAGCCTGCCCAAACTTGTCTTCGACAACGAGGTTTGCGGCCAGGCGCTGCAACTGGTGCGCCCGCTGCAGATCGTCGACGACCTGCCCACCGGTCACCTGGTGGCGGCGCAGCTCGCCGACATGCACATGATCACGGCTCCCCACACCCTGACGCACTGGGAGCAGCATCTCTACCTGCCCGGCGCGGTCTATGACCGTAAGAACCGCGAAGCATGGCAGCGCGCCGGCGGCAAGACGCTCTGGCAGCGTGCCGTCGATGAAGTCGAGCAGCGACTGGCCGCCTACACGCCGATCGAGACCGACCCGCGCGCCGTGGCGGAAATGGAACGCCTGATCCGCAGCGGCATGAGCAGCGACGCACCGTTACCGGCGATCCCCGGCTTGCGCGGCGAGGCGGTCAGCGGCGGCGATGGCCGGCGTCAGCGGCGGTTTCGACGGTAAGTACTCTTTCTTCGTTTTCAAGTTTGCCCCGATTTGCCTCGTTGGTGACACGTTCCTGGAAGGACAGCCTGATCAAGAACCGCCTTGCCGATCTTTGCAGCCGGAATGACCTCGTCTGTGAAGTGCTCGCCCCTTGAAATTTCCCGTTTTCACCACCCGCCGTGGATTTTCTGCCCAAAATGTGAAGTAACCCAACCTATTTTGAGCGATTTGACGCCATTATCACGACATGCTACATTTGCATCCAGCTAGACTGTCCAGACTTATCCGTGTTCTGATGAAGGAGCAAGCCATGACAAGCTGGCAGGTACAAGAGGCAAAGAACAAACTGAGTGAGGTAATCGAGCGCGCCAGCCAGGGTGAAGTGCAGATCATCACACGGTGTGGCGAGGAGATTGCGGTGGTGATCGGCATCGAAGCCTATCGCCGGCTGACGACACCGGCGCCGCCTCTGATTGATGTGCTGCGCAACGCACCGCCTGGCTTTGAAGAGCTTGAGATCACCCGCCAGCAAGGTCTGGCGCCGGAAGCCCTGGAGCTATGAGCGGGTGTGTCACTTATCTGTATTTTGGTAAAGGAGCGAGCGATGACATGCTGGCAGGTACAAGAGGCAAAGAATAAATTCAGCGAGGTGATCGAGCGCGCCAGTCACGGCGAAACACAAATCATTACCCGTCATGGATTGGAAGTAGCTGCGGTCGTGTCCATTGAGCGGTACAAGCAGTTGACAAAGCCAAAGCAGACGCTCGTCGAATTTCTATCTAGCTCGCCGCTTGCGGATAGCGGGCTGGTCATCACGCGGGTGCAGGGCGAGTACAGGGCGCCGGTCGAGTTATGAACCTGCTGCTCGATACCTGCGTGCTGTCTGAATTTATCAAGAAACAGCCCGATGCAAACGTGATCAACTGGCTGAATCGCCAATTCGAGGAACAGCTATACATCAGTGTCATCACAATCGGTGAATTGAAGCACGGGGTGGAGCGGCTACCACCCTCTGAACGGCGTGAGCGGCTCACTCGTTGGCTGGACTCAGATATCCAGGAACGCTTTCATGGTCGCGTTGCGCTGATTGACGCAGCCGTCATGCTGCGCTGGGGTGTACTGCATGCGCGACTCGAAGCGGCAGGAAAGCTGATGAGTCCTTTCGACGCGTTGATTGCGGCCACTGCCCTGACGCACGATTTGGCGATTGTGACGCGCAACACATCTGACTTTGTCAATGCCGGCATTCAACTTGTCAACCCCTGGGCGCTGGATGGCTGACCTGACAGGACTTTTCCCTAAAGTCGAGACCTCCACACGCGATTTATTATAGTTGTAACTATAATAGTTTGGGCTATAATAACTAGAAGACAGCAGGCGCGCGGAGGGATCTCAATGTTCGTCAACCGTACCCGTGAACTTCAATTTCTTGAGCAGCACTATGCGTCGGGGCAAGCGGAGTTGCTGGTTGTCTATGGTCGTCGACGCGTTGGCAAGACGGATTTGCTGCGTTACTTCTGCAACGACAAACCCCATATCTTCTTTGTTGCCGATTTGGGCACAGAAGAAAATCTGCTGAGCGACCTGACCCGTCAGATCAGCGAGTATTTTCTTGGCGACCCACAGCTCCTGGCGCCCTTCACCTCTTGGGAAAGCGCCTTTGTCTACATCGCGACACAGGCAAAGGAACGCATGGTGCTCGTACTCGACGAGTTCACCTACCTGATTTCGGGCAACAGCGCGTTTCCGTCGACCTTACAGAAAATCTGGGACACGCAGTTGCGCGCGGCGCCGATTCTGCTGGCGCTCTCTGGTTCCTACATCGGCATGATGGAGCAATCGGTGTTGGCGTACCGGTCGCCGCTTTACGGACGCCGCACGGGACAGTGGCGGCTTCAACCCTTTACAATCTGGGATGCACGCGCGCTGCTGCCTGACCTGAACGCCGAGGCGTTGGTGCATGTTTTTGCGATCCTGGGCGGGATGCCTGCCTATCTGCGGCAATACGATGCATCGCTGGCGTTATTGGACAATGTCGAGCAGAAGATTCTTGCCAGGGGCGCTTTCCTGCACGACGAACCGCGCTTTCTGCTGCAGCAAGAATTGCGCGACTCAAGCCGCCATTTTGCGATCCTGACGGCGCTTGCCAACCATCGCACACGCGTCAACGAAATTGCCCAAGCCAGCGGAATTCCTGTGACATCAGTGACTTTCTACCTCAACACATTGCAAGAGATGGGACTGATCACGCGCCTGACGCCAGCAACCGAGCGCAACCCGGAACGAAGCAGACAAGGCATCTACCAGATCGCCGATCCCTTCTTTCGCTTCTGGTTTCGTTATGTATACCCAAATCGTTCATTGCTGGAACGGGGCGAAACCGAACAAGTGCGTCGCAAAGTGGAAATGGAACTAGAACAGTTCACCGGCCCTGTCTTTGAGACGATCTGCCGTGAATATGTCTGGCGCCTGCATGAGCACGGCAGGCTGAGCTTCACGCCGCAGACGGTTGGCGGCTGGTGGAGCCGGCACGACGAAATCGATGTTGCCGCAATCGGCGAGGATGGGTGTCTGTTTGGCGAATGCAAGTGGACGGCAAAGCCGATCGGCGTCAACATCCTCGATCAACTGGCAGAGAAAAGTAAAGCTGTACAGCCTCTCCTACCAGAAAGACCCATCCGCCTGGCAATCTTTGCGCGCAGCGGTTTTACACCGGCGCTGCACGAACGCGCCCGCAAAGAGAATGTTCTTTTGGTTGATTTGAACGAGATCATCGCCTGAATTTGCACGATCGCTTGATTTCGATACACTCGCAGAATGCAGATTCCGGATTGACAATTCTTGAGGAACCAATCGCCGTGACCGACGCACCTACGCTCGCCGACTACACACCCACCGACCGCCTCGACGAGGCGTGGACGCTGCCGGCGCGCTGGTACATCGACCCGACGATCCTGGCGCTGGAGAAGGAGCGCATCTTCCAGCGCACCTGGCAGTGGGTCGGCTCGACGGCGCTGGTGCAGCGCCCCGGCGACTTCTTCACCTACGATCTCTACGGTGAACCGCTGGTGATCACGCGCGGGCAGGATGGTGTGCTGCGCGGCTTCATCAACGTTTGCCTGCATCGCGCCGGGCCAGTGGCGAGCGGCAAGGGCAACCGCAAGTCGCTGCAGTGCCGCTATCACGGCTGGACCTACGCGCTTGACGGCAGGCTGCTCAACGCGCCGGAGTTCGAGGGCGTGCGCAACTGGTCGCCCGACGCCTACTGCCTGACGCCCGTGCGTGTCTGCGCGTGGGGGCCGTTCGTCTTTGTCAATCTCGACGCGCACGCGCCTGACCTGCTCGACGTGCTCGGCGACATCCCGGCGGAGATTGCGCGTGCCGGCTTCGACATTCGGTCAATGCAGCCGGTCGAACGCCGCGACTACTACGTGGATTGCAACTGGAAAGTGTACGTGGACAACTACCTGGAAGGCTACCACATCCCGATTGCGCATCCGGGACTGTTCCGCGAGATCGACTACGACCAGTACCGGGTCGACACCTATCGCTACTACTCGTCGCAATACGCGCCGATTCGTCCAGCGTCGCCGTCGGGACAGATGCCCGGTCGCGACCGCCGCTATCTGCGCAGCGACGGTGAGCAGCAGGCGCTCTACTACTGGGTCTTCCCCAATCTGATGCTCAATTTCTACCCCGACAACATGCAGATCAACATCATCGTCCCACTTGGCGCCGAACGCACGCTGACGATCTTCGAGTGGTGGTTCAAGCAGCCGGGCAGTGGCGAAGGCTGGGAGTCGATGCAGCAGTCGATTGCCTTCAGCGACGAGGTGCAGCGCGAAGACATGGAAATCTGCAACGCAGTGCAGCGCAACCTGCACTCGCGCGCCTACAACCAGGGGCGCTTTTCGGTGAAGCGCGAAAATGGCGTGCATCATTTTCAGCGGCTGGTGGCAGAATTCCTTCAATCGTAACGATTCGGGCAGCTTCCCAATCAGACCCAGGATAGACTGCGGATGATGCGGATTGGGCAGATTTGCGCTGATCCGCGAAAATTCGCTGAATCCGCGTCATCTGCGGTCTATTTCACCTGTTCAAACGGCTACGTTCAATCAACTCGACAATCAGGAAAACGCTACTATGAACTCTACGCAATCGACACAACCCACGGCGCGTGATGCGCTGGGACGCGTTGGGCTGCCGGCGCCGGTGCGCGAACTGGCCGCCAAACCCTGGGACGCCATCATCGTGGGCGGCGGGCACAACGGGCTGAGTTGTGCAGCATACCTGGCGCGAGCAGGCAAGCGCGTGCTGGTGCTGGAGGCGCGTGAGCGGCTGGGCGGCGCCTGCACCATCGAGGAGACATGGCCCGGCTATCGCGTCTCGCCCTGCGCGTATCTCTGCGGGCTGCTCCATCCCGCCGTGATCGACGAACTGCGCATGGTCGATTACGGCTTTCACTGGACGCCGGCCACATCGGGCATGTTCGTGCCCTTCGATGACGGCAGCAGCATCCAGCTTTGGGACGACGACGAGCGCTGCGAGGAGGAGATTCGCCGCTTCTCGCCCGGTGACGTCAAAGGCTGGCGCGCCATGAGCGACACCATGCGCCGCGCCCGCGCCGCCTTGCGCCCGCCCACCGAAGACGACATCTGGCTCTGCCGCCGTCCCTCACGCGAGATGATCGAAGAGCGGCTCAAAGGTGACCCGGAGGCGCTGAACCTGGTGCTCAACTGGTCAATGGTCGAATATGTCGAGGAGTATCTGCGCGACGAGAAGCTACAGACCGCCTTTCTGGGGCAAGGCGTGATCGGCACGAACGCCAGCCCACACGACCCCGGCACTGCCTCGATCAACTACCATCACTCCTCTGGGCGCATGTTCGGCGTCACCGGCACGTGGGGCTATGTGCGCGGCGGCATGGGCACGGTCTCGTTTATCCTGGCGGACATTGCGCGCGACCTGGGCGCCACGATTGCCGCAGGAACGCCGGTGGCGCGCATCCTGCCGGGCGAAGGCGTCGAGCTAGCCGGCGGTGAGCGCATTCACGCGCCGGTGGTGATCTCCAACGCCGACCCGCGTACAACGCTGCGGCTGCTGGACGGGGCGGCTGATCCGGCCTGGCGCGCGCAGGTCGAGTCGATTCCGCAGCAGGGCTGCACGGTCAAGGTGACGCTAGCGCTGCGCGAACTGCCGATCTTCAGGGCGCGCCCCGACTCTGAACACATTCACAAAGGTCAGATCAACACGCCTTTGACGAAACAGGAGTGGAAAGAGTATCATCCTCTCGCCAAAGCCGGCCATCTGCCGCCCCGTTTGTGGACAGAGCTATACATTCAGACCGCCTACGACGCCAGCATTGCCCCGGCAGGGCGCCATCTGATGAGCGTCTTTGCGCAGTATGTGCCGCACACTTTCGCTGAAGGGGATTGGGAGAGCCGCCGCGCCGAAGTCGGCAAGCTGGCGGTCGATTCGATTGCACGCTATGTCTCCAACTTCCCAGACGCCATCGAGCACATGGAAGTGTTGGGGCCGCCGCACATCGAGGAGAAGGTCGGACTGGTTGGCGGGCACATTTTCCAGGGCGAGATTTTGCCAGAATATATGTGGGAGAAGCGGCTGGCGTACAAAACGCCGATGGAGGGCGTCTACCTCTGCGGTGTGGCGACTCATCCGGGCGGCAGCGTGATCGGCGTCAACGGGCGCAACGCCGCCATGGAAGTATTAGAAGCATAGCGATCACGCGTGTTCGTTCCTGCACCGTGACAAGACACCTGTCACAATCTTCCCGGAAGTTCCAGCGCTTCCGCGAAGATTGCCAGTCAACCTAGAGATCAAGACAAGGAGGAAAATCTGATGAGAACCCACGTAGTTCGAGTATTGTTCCTGCTCGCCGTGCTGCTGTTGGCGACGGCGTGCACGGCGCCGGTGGCGGCGCCGGCATCAACCGGCGCCACCGAGAGCGCAGCGGCGCCGGCTGACCTGCTCGCCCAGGTGCAAGCGCGCGGCAAGCTGATCGTCTCCACCGACCCTGCCTATCCACCACAGTCGGAGCTTGTCGCCAATGTTGATCCACCCGCCGACACCAAGTGCACAGGCGATGAAAAGCCCGCCAACCAGTTCACCGGCTTCGACATCGACACCGCCGCCGAGATTGCCAAACGGCTGGGCGTCGAAGTTTGCTTTGTCACGCCGGACTGGACGCTGATCACCGCCGGTGGCTGGGCTGGGCGCTGGGATCTCAGCATCGGCTCGATGACGATCACGCCGGAGCGTATGGAGAATCTCTACTTTACGCAGCCCTACTACACCACGCCCGCCGCCTTCTTTGTGCATGAAAGCAACACGACCTTTACGCAGCCGTCCGACCTTTCGGGCAGAAAGATCGGCGTGTGCGCAGGCTGCACCTATGAATCCTTCCTGGACGGCACACTGAGCATCCCCGGCGAGACGATCGACTTCGTCGTGACCGACGCCGAGATCGTCGGCTATGACACGGATGTCCCTGCGCTCGAAGACCTGGCGCTGGGCGACGGTGTGCGCCTGGACGCCGTGCTGACCGCGCTGCCCACCGGCGTCGGCTACATCGCCGACGGCGGACCGCTCAAGCAACTGGGCGAGCCGGTCTACTTTGAGTACCTGGCAGGCGCCATCGACAAGTCCTCGGCGGCGGACGTCACGGCCTTCCGCGCCGCTGTCACCAAGGCGATTCAGGAAGCGCACGCAGATGGCACGCTCAATGCGCTCTCGGAGAAATATTACGGGACGGATCTGGCGGCTGCGGCGGCAGAGTTCGACCTGGCGGCATTGGCGCAGTAAGTATCTGGAGATTGGGGATTTGAGATGATGAGATTGGGGGGATTATGGGATTGGGTGATTGAGTGTTTTTGGGGGCGCAGGCTACTCAATCGCCAATCCCTAATCGCTCAATCTCATTATCTCCCCATCTCTCAATTCCTCCATCTCTCAATTCCCCGCTCGCCATTTCAGAAAGTCGGCGCAATGACAGCACACACAAGCGACGAGCCTGGATCATCCACCACCTACGACCTGACCAAGCGTTCCGATCAGGCAGCATTTGCAGCGCACTTGATGGCGCAGGAACGCCGGCGTCGGCTGTTACAGCGGATTCGCGTTGGGTTGGTTTGGGTGACATTGTTGGCGCTTCTCTGGTTCGTCTTCTCCTTTCTCAACCTCGATGCCGGTTACGTCTTTGCCAATGCCAACTTTGTGCTCATCGGCATTGGCGTAACACTGGGCGTCTCGTTCGTCTCGATCCTCATCGCGTCGGCCATTGCGCTGGTCGGTGCACTGGGGCGGCTGTCTACCCATCCTGTGCTGCACGGTGTCGCCAGCTTCTATGTGTCGATCTTCCGCGGTACGCCCTTGTTAGTGCAGATTTTCATCATTTATCTGGGGTTGCCGCAGATCGGTCAACAGATTACTGCACGCGGTTCTCCGTGGTTGGGCAACTTGTTCATCCTGACCGCCATTCAGGCTGGCGTACTGGCATTGAGTCTCAACTATGGCGCTTACATGACCGAAATTTTCCGCGCCGGCATCCAGTCCGTCAGTCGCGGACAGTGGCAGGCAGCGGCGGCGCTCGGCATGAGCAACTGGCAGACGCTGCGCCTGATCGTGCTGCCGCAGGCGATCAAGCTGATCATCCCGGCGGTCGGCAATCAGTTCATCGCCATGCAGAAGGATTCGTCGCTGGTCTCGGTGATGGGCGTCTGGGAGATCACCTACCGCGCCAATCGCTTTGCACGCAAAGACAGCAAGTATATGGAGATGTTCTTGCTGGCGGCGGCGCTCTACTGGGTGCTGACGATTGTCTCGGAATGGGCACTGGCGCGCTTTGAAGGACGGATGGCGCGGTCAGATGGAAGATAGAGATTGGCGATTGGAAGAAAAGTTGTTCTCCCAATCGCCAATCTTTGCATCGCTACTTCCCGTTACGTTCCCCCACTATGCGTACATAGCCGTGACCCGCCAGGTAGTCCAGAATCCGTCTGGCGTTTTCTTCTGGGCTATAGGTGACTGTATCCAGCGTGATCTCGGGGTTGACGGGCGGCTCGTAGGGGTCATCGATGCCGGTGAACCCTTGAATCTCGCCACGCCGCGCCTTGGCGTACATCCCTTTCACATCGCGATCTTCGCAGACGCTAAGCGGCGTATCGACAAAGATCTCCACGAAGCGGTCCTTCCCCACCAGGGCGCGCACATCCTCACGCGTGGCACGGTAGGGGCTGACCGCCGCGCAGATGGCAATGCCGCCGTGTCGCACGATCTCTGCGGCAACAAAGCCGATGCGCCGAATGTTCGTGTCGCGGTCTTCCTTGCTGAACCCCAGCCCTTTTGACAGGTGGGTGCGCACCACGTCACCGTCGAGCACCGTCACCTGACGACCATGCTCCAGCAGCAACACCGTCAGCACATCGGCGGTGGTTGACTTGCCGGCGCCGCTCAAGCCGGTGAACCAGAGGCAGACGCCCTGGCGATGACGCGGCGGGTAGCTCTCGCTGAGGATGTCGGCGACCTCCGGGCGCGTGAACCAGTCTGGCAGTTGCCGACCACGATTGAGATAGTCGCTGCGCACCTGCGTGCCGGAGATCGAGGCGATCTGCGCGCCGTTCGGCACTAGCGTCGCCTCTTCATAACGATTTTCGTGCGGCAGGTAGACCATTTCACTGAAGGTGAGCACGCCAACGCCAAGCTCCGCACTGTGCTGCTGCGCCAGTTCCTGCGCCGCATAGGGGCCGTAGAAGGGGCGCCCCAACGAGTCATTGCCTGGGCCGGCGTGGTCGCGTCCCACAATAAGATAATTGGCGCCGTAGTTGCGACGGATCAGCATATGCCATAAGGCCTCGCGCGGGCCAGCCAGGCGCATCGCAAGCGGCAACAGCGCCAGCAGTGCCCGATCATGGGCATAATAATTATTGAGCAATGCCTTGTAGGAGCGCACGCGCGTAAAGTGATCGACGTCGCCTGGCTTGGTCAGGCCGACAACCGGATGCAACAGCAGCGTACCGTCTACACTGTCGGCGGCGCGCTTGGTCAATTCTTCGTGAGCGCGGTGCAATGGATTGCGCGTCTGAAAGGCAACGACATTCGGGCGGCCGAAGGCAGCCAGGCGCGCCCGCGTCTCAGCCGGCGTCAAGCGGAGGTCGGTGAAATCGTGATGGCGTGGCAGGTCGAGTACGCGCAGCCGCCCAGAGAGGTTGGTCTTGCCCCAACGGTTCATCTCCGCGACAAGGGGATGTGCCGGATCCTGTGTACCAAAGACGAGCTGCGCGCACTGCGCACGATCCCAGGTGTAAATCTCCTCAACAGTCAGCACGGCCAGCAGATTGTTCTTGGCGTCGCGCAGCGCCACATCACGGTCATAGTGCAGGTCGTCAATGCGGTCCACCGGCAAGGTCACAGGGATCGGAAAGAGGCGACCATCGGCCAGCCGCATCTCTTCGACAACGCGCGCGTAGTCTGCGCTCCCCATGAAGCGATCGAGCGGCGAGAACGCGCCGACCGCCAGCAACTCCAGGTCACAGAGGGCGCGGTCCGTGAGTTGGATGGAAGGCAGGGTGTTGGCGTAGGCGCGCACCGCGTCGTGCTCCTCTGGCGCCACGCGCAGGTCCACCAGACGCCCACCATAGGGTTCGATCAAGGTCGCTTCTTGTGTTGATTCAGCAATCATCATTGTTTTTCTTTCTTCTATAAGTGATAAAATCTGACACTTGTAGCTGCCCGTCCTGCAAGCTCCGATGTCCGGGTGAACGGTGCGCGGCGTCAGCTACATTGCTTCGACAAAGTGGCCTTCTCCGCTTGCCAATGCCGGCAACAACCAGGCGGCGGGCAATGGCGTCGGGAGCGCCATCTGTGCGACTGCCCCAAAGACCAATACGGCTGGTGCGCCGACTGAGGCTGCGGCCATTGCCTGCGCCAACGTCCCCAGCGTGGCGACCACCTGGCGCTGATCTGGCAGGGTGGCAGACTGGATGGCGGCGGCGGGTGTGTCCGGCGTGCGCCCGGCCGCGATCAGCCGGTCGGCTATCTTCCCGGCGTGCGCGACGCCCATCAGTACAATCACCGTGTCAAGTTGCGCCAACGCCGACCAGTTGGGGGCATCATCGTCATCCAGCGTGTGGCCGGTGACCACAGCAAAGCTACGACTCACCCCGCGCTGCGTGACCGGAATGCCAACGGCGGCCGGCGCAGCGATGGCGCTGGAGACGCCCGGCACAATCTCCACAGGCACGCCATGCTGGCGCAGATATGCCATTTCCTCGCCGCCGCGGCCAAAGACGAAGGGATCGCCGCCCTTAAGCCGCACAACGATGGCATGTTCATACGCCTTCTGCCGCAGCAGCGCATTGATCTCCGCCTGGCTTAGCGCATGGCGCCCTGCGCGCTTGCCGACATAGATCAGTTCGGCAGTGTCCGCTGTCCAGCCCAGCAGAGCGTCGTTCGCCAGTGCATCGTAGAGCACTGCACCTGCCCGCCGCAGCAAGTCTGCCCCTCGCAGCGTGAGCAAATCTGGGGCGCCCGGCCCTGCACCGACGAGGTAGACCGTGCCCACCATGCCATGGTGTAATGCAATCTGATTTATCATAGTACAGCTACTGCGCTTTCCGAAATCGGTTGCGGAATGGCGGCAACCGGCTGCGTGTACGCGTTCAGCAAGTCGCCGACGATACGCGCAAATTCAGCTTCATCGCCGCGTTGCAGGGTGGCCAGTGCTTCGCTTTCGACAAGCGCGTACCAGAATTCCACGCGGCGCCGGAAGGGCTGGATGCGCTGTTGGATGATCGGGCGTAGCGCCTGAGCGTGCTCTAGGAAGGCGGCATACTCTGGGCCGATCTCTGCCTCCAGCCGGCGGCGCAGCGTCACGGCCAGGGCGGGGGCGGCGCCACTCGTGCCGATCGCCACTGTCAGCAGACCGCGACGGAAGGTGGCGACGCCGTGAAAGTTGCAGCGATCCAGCACATCCATGACGTTGACAAGTTGCTGGTTAGCGATGCCCTCCGCCCAGATCAGGTCATGGACGGCGGGGTCATTGGTGGCAGCGAAGACCATGGCTGCCCCAACCAGATCGCCCGGCCGATAGCGACGCGGCAGCCATTCGATCTCGCCGGTGCGAGCATGTTCCATCACGGCCGGCGCGGCGGAGGGTGCAATCACGCGCACCCTCGCTCCCACTTCCAGCAATCCAGGGATTTTGTGCACGATCTCGCCTTGGGCGCCAACCAGGATCACCAGCCTGTCTTGTAGCACCAGGTTGATTGGATAGGTTTTCATCGCTCACCCCGCGCACGTGGTAAATGGACGCGCTGGCAGATGCAGACCGCATTCGGTCTTCATGCGTCCCTGCCAGCGACCAGAACGTTCATCGGCGGCATTTGCGGGCAGACGCGTGCAGTGAGTGCAGCCGATGCTGGTGAAGCCACGATCGTGAAGCTCGTTATAGGGCAGGTCGTGGGCGCGAATGTAGTTCCACACATCATCCTTGCTCCAGCTTGCCAGCGGGCTAAGTTTAAAGAGGCCATAGCGCGTGTCCCAGGCAACTAGCGGCGTCTGGGCGCGCATCCCGGATTGGTCGCGGCGGATGCCGGTGATCCACGCATGTTGGCCTGCGACGGCGGCCGCCATCGGCTTGACCTTACGCTCGTGGCAGCAGACATCTGGCTCCAGTTCCCACAGGGACGGGCCAAGCAATCGCTCCTGCTCCAATGGCGTCAACTCCGGTTGCACGATGCGGATGGTCACGTGGTAGCGCCGCTCAATCGCCTCCCACAGCGCATAGGTCTCCGGAAAGAGATAGCCGGTGTCAATTGTGGTGACCTGCACGTTGGTCGTGAGGCGCGCCAGGTGGTCGAGAATGACGATGCCGGTCGGGCCGAAACTGGTGACCTGCACCAGGCGCTCGCCAAAGGTCACCAGGCTCCAGCGTAAAAAATCGGTGAGCGATAGCGGCTCCAACTGCTGATTGAGCGCAACGTAGTCCACATTAGAGCGCAACAGGCGCATCGTTGGCAACATAGGCTTCCTCCCTAGGGTGTGGATTGTTGACAAGTGTTTGCAGGGTTGTCACCCCGACGCGGTGGCAGAAGTCGCCAAAGCGTTCGCCGGGGTGACGACGGGCGCGGAAAAGTTCAAGCAAGGGGCGCACCGTCTCGACGAGTTGCTCCCGCTTGACCAGGTCTTGATAGGGTTGATTGAGACGCGTGCCATTGCTGGCGCCACCGACATACACAACATACGTATCAGCGGAGCGTCCAACAAAGGCCAGATCGGCGACATACGGGCGCGCGCAACCGTTGGGGCAGCCGGTCATGCGCACCGTGAACGGCTCATCCGCCAATCCCAGCCGCGCCAGCTCAATCTCCAATGCATCGATCACGCCGGGGAGCGCGCGTTCAGCTTCAGCCAGCGCCAGCCCGCAGGTCGGCAACGCCACACACGCCAGCGAATGGCGTTGCACCACGCTCAACGCTGAAGGCAGCGGGATGCCAAAGGCCGCCAGCGCGGCGTTGACTGCCGGCATGTCGTGTTGGGGGATGTCGGTCAACAGGATGTCCTGGTTGGGGGTCAGGCGCACGCCAGGGCGGAAGCGCTCGATGATAGCGCGCAGGCCGCTGCGCAGCCGCAAGTCGCCCTCGTCTTTGATGCGTCCATTTTCGACAGAGAGGCCAAGGAACCAGCGCCCATCGCCCTGGTCATGCCAACCGTGATGAAGGTCATTTTCCAGCAGCGGCATGGGGGCGGCAGAAGCCAGCGCCCACCCCAATCGTTCTTCGACTGCTGCAACAAAGCGGGCCGCGCCCCACTCGTGCAACAGATATTTCATGCGGGCGTGCTTCCGGTCGCTGCGATTGCCGTAATCGCGCTGCACCAGAACGATGGCTTCCACCACCTGTAGCACCTGTTCCGGCGTGACAAAGCCAATCAGGTCGCCCAGACGCGGGAAGGTGTCCACTTTGGTGTGGTTCATGCCCATACCGCCGCCGACGATGACGTTAAAACCGAGCAGGTGGTCAGCATGGGCGATCGCCACCAGCCCAATGTCTTGTGTGTACACATCGACGCAGTTGTCGCCGGGATAGGCGATGGCTATCTTGAACTTGCGCGGCAGGTAGGTCTTGCCATAGATCGGCTCGACCTCCGCTGGTGCGGATGCATCGAGTTCAACCCTTTCCCCATCGATCCAAAGCTCATGATAGGCGCGCGTGCGCGGCAGTAAGTGATCGGAAATCTGGCGCGTGACAGCCTGGATTTGCTGGCGAATCGGGTCGTGAAAGGGCGCCGGGCAGCAGCCCACGTTGCGCACGACATCGCCACAGGCGCCGAGTGAGGTGATCAATGCGTCATGGAGGCCGCGAATTGTCGCCTGCAGGTCGCCTTTGAGGATACCGTGAAACTGGAAACACTGCCGCGTCGTGATGCGCAGCGTGCCGTTAGCGTACTGTTGCGCCAGGTCGTCGTGCGCCAGGTATTGCGCCGCGGTGAGCACGCCGCCTGGCACGCGTGTGCGGAGCATGAAAGAATGCGACTTTTCGGTTCCGCGTGCGGCTTTGCGCTGATCGCGGTCATCTTGCTGATAGAGACCGTGAAACTTCAGCAATTGCTTGCCACTTTCGTCGAAGTGATCACTCTGGTTATGTAGTTGTTCAGCCAGCGTCCCCCGCAGGTGGTTGCTAGCGGCTTTGATGGCCTCGACGCCATTGGGCGCGTTGGATTTTGGGCGCGCGGTCATAGAACTGCTCCTTGCAGCAAGCAAACTAGTAAGCAAACGATGCTTGACGGATCAACCGACTGCACAGGCGCGCAATGCGCCGTCATTGTCGGGTCTATGCGATTGTGAAGTAGGGAAAAGGCTCGCGGGCATCACAGAGTAGCGTCGGGACGTTGCGCAGCGGTGCGCAACGGGAACCACCGACCGTCTGCGACCCCGCTAACGACAGATGCAGGGGTGAGAGGCAGCGCAGGGAAGCGAGATGGCAACCAACCAGTCTGGGTGACCTCGATATCGATGACGATGCATAGAAGTCTCTTACTTTCCAAAAACGCCTGAACAAAAAAGCCCACCGAGCGAACTCGATGGGCTTCAATACGCTGTAGTCAGCCGTCAGCACCGGTTAACGAGTTCGTTCAAAGATGGCGCGCAACAACAGAGACAGGCGCAACAAATCATTTGCATAGAAGAGATTGGCGACAAAACAGTAAAATGGCGCATTGAAACAAACTCGGCGTGAATTGCTCTATCACAACACCAATATTTCCGATAACGCGATTGCATTGTATATGCTACATCAGATCGTGTCAAATGAACACTGCGCACAGTGTCAAAAGCCATCCGAAGAAAGTGACATATTAACCTTGACCTTTCATGTGAAAACTGCTATAACCTTTTAACCTTTTTCACCGTCAGGTATGCAGGCCTGCCCGGCGACTGGATATCTGTGCTCAGCCGCAACAGTATACCGGCGAAATCATGCGGCAGGATGCCGGGCCAAAACTGTGAGTTGTCGATGCACATCAGGCAATCGCCCTGATCTGGAAGGCATGCATTGTAACAAGACTGTCAAAGGAATGTTGGTAGGAGAAAAATGACCACAGCAACTGCAAGGTTTATTGAGAATGAGCGCAAAAAGCTACTTCAGGAGCAGATCGCCGTCAACGCCGAATTGGAGAACCTTCGCGACCTGATGCAGGCGGAAGTGGATGTTGAACCCGACGAAGGCGACACCGAAATCTTTGAGCGCGAAAAGAACGCCGCCTTGATCGCTGTATTGGAACGTCGGCTGCTCGACATTGAAACAGCGTTGAAATCCATCGAGAAAGGCGACTACGGCATTTGCACGCGTTGTGGCAATCCAATTGAAATTGAACGCCTCGAAGTCAAGCCGGATGCAACACTCTGCCTGAACTGTCAGCGCGAGGTCGAGCGACTCAGTCGCCGCAACCGCCCACAACGCCAGATCGAATGGTAGGGAGCGCAGCGTGGTGGAAAATGTTTTTGTTTCCTTGCACCCGCTTGCGCAACACAAGTTGACGCTGCTACGTCGCGCGGAGACCGAGCCGAAGAAATTCCGCGAAGTCATCAGCGAACTGGCGATGATGCTGGTCTACGAGGCAACGCGTGACCTGGCGACGCAGCCGACGCTCATCACCACGCCGTTGACAACGACGCAGGGCGTGGTGATGGCCGAGAAGGTCGGGTTGGTGCCAATTTTACGCGCTGGATTGGGGATGGTGGAGGGCGCCTGGAAGTTGCTGCCCCAAGCTGAGGTCTGGCATCTTGGCCTCTATCGCGATGAACACACCCTGAAACCTGTGTCCTACTACAACAAGCTGCCGGTAGCGCCCACGGTCGAGCTTTGTCTGGTGCTGGACCCGATGTTGGCAACCGGCGGCTCGGCGATAGCCGCCGTCGATGTGCTCAAACGTTGGGGCGTCACCCGCATCAAATTCGTTGGGCTATTGGCGGCGCCAGAGGGCATCGCTGCGCTGCATGACGCACACCCAGATGTAGCAGTGCACGTGGCGGGCGTCGATGAGCGACTCACCGGGCCAGGCGACGCATTCCCGTCCGGCTTTATCTGGCCCGGCCTGGGCGATGCCGGTGATCGTCAGTTTGGCACGGCGTAAGCGGTCAGGCGAGCGAGCATTACCCGTCACAAGTCACTGATCACAAGTCACTCGTCACTTTTGACTTTCCAGCGTTGCCTTTGTCGACTTTGCTGGGGTGTCCTCACGCTGAGCGCGCACGGTGCGTCGTGCGATTGCCAACAGCAATGCAGCCTCGTCAGGACGCAGGGCCGCGCGATAGGCAAGCTGGCGCAGCATGCGCATCACTGCTGCTGGGTTGTAGCGGAAGAAACCGATGGCGTGCAGGGCCTCTTCGCTGGCGGCAAACAACTGTTCGAGTTGCGCTTGTGTAGCGGCGGGCGTTGGCGCAGCGGGAGGTAGTGGTGCAACGGCGGGCTGTGCGAGCGCCGCTGCCATGCGGATTTCGTGTAAGAAGAGCAAGACTGCCTGCGCCAGGTTGAGCGCCGGATATGCCGGGTTAGCAGGCAGCGCCGCCAGCAGGTGGCAACGATCCAGCGCTGCGCGATCCAGGCCATCCGCTTCAGTGCCAAAGAGCAATGCGATCGGTCCGGCTGGCGCTTGCTGCACCAATTCTGTCGCCAGCCCGCGCACATCCTGTGTGATCCGTAGACCGGCATGGGCGATGGCTGCTGTCCCTACCACCAGTCGCGCCTCGGCCAGGGCCTCCTCTAGGTCGCTGAAGCGCTCGATCTGCGCCACCAAATCGTCACAACGATGCGCCATACGCAGGAGATCGGCGTCGGTGTACGGCGCCGGCGCCACCAGCCGCAGCCGACAGAAGCCCATATTCTTCATGGCACGCACAACGGCGCCGATATTCGCCGGGTTCTCCGGATGATCCAGGACGACAATGAAGTGATCGAGTGGGATCATGAAGGTGATGAAGCGGTTAGCCCGTGAAGTGTGGTGCATGACATGTCACCAAGCAAGTCGCCATGACATGTCACGCACTTTGTTTTAGACAGCTTCTGAAGCAGCCATCTGCCCACTTTCGACGGGTGCGCCACACTGGGCGCAGAATTTGTGATGGGGCGCCAGCGCGGCGCCGCAGTTCGTGCAGAAGCGTGGGCCGCTGTTATTGTTGGCAGGCGCTGCCTCCACGGGGACGCGACGACGGCGCGCAATTTCTGCCTCGACGCCGGCGTCAAGTTTTGGCGTAGAGGCGGCCTCGGACTTGACCAGGCGTCGCAGCTTGATCTCGCGTTCCAGGGCCGCATCGAGACCGGCGCTTGCGGGCGCCATCTGTTCAATCTGCTGCATGAGACCAATCGCCTGACGGCGCAGGCGTTGATCATATTGTTGATAGTCGGCTTCACTCAGTTTACCGACGCGATAGTCAAACTCCAGTTCCTTAATGGAGGCCAACACCTGCTCCTTGCGGTGGAGCAATTCTGCCAGGCGATCATCTTCCACCAATACCGGTGTTGGTCCGCGTTTCAGCAGCGGCCAGGCCACCGCCGCAATGGCAAGCCCCGAAAACAGCAAGGCAATCAGAAGTCCAACCACAAACGACATACCGCCATTCCTTTCGCTGCGCAGCCAGGATTAGTCATCACCGGGCGCATAGGCAAGCCCACGCACACTTTCTGTGCGCCGCCGCGTGGCGTGGGGCCAGGCAGCGATCAGGGTGCCGATCACCAGGATGATGCCGCCGACCCACATCCATGCTGTGAGCGGGTTGATATAGATGGTGAAAGTCGCGGACGCGCCGCCGTTGTCCCAACCGTTCAGCACCACATAGACATCCTCGATGGGCGACATGTGCAGGCCGACCTCACTGGTTGGCATATCAGGCGTCTTGTCGTAGATGTTGCGCTTGGGGAGCAGCGTCCCGACTTGCTTGCCACTATCGAGGTTATAGGCATCGATGACGCCGACAAACTCAATCAGGTTGGCTTGACGGTTGCTTTCCATGCCCTGAAAGACTAATTCATAGCGCCCGATTGTGGCGCGTTCACCTTCAGCTAGAGTGACGCTGAGCGACTGCTGGTAGAACTCGTTGCCGATCACCGCCACGCCAATCATCACGATGCCAAGATGGACGATGTAACCACCGTAACGGCGGCCGTTGCGGCTCCACAAATTGGCGACAGCAACCAGGAAGTTCTCGCCGGTGGTGGTGCGGCGCGCCATTGCCCCGCGCACATACTCCTGCACAATGGTGGCCACCACAAAGCCGCAGATCGCCAGCCCGATCACCGGATAGAGGCTGCGCGCCAACACGAAGACCAGCACGCCCACGGCCAGCGCCGTCAGAATGGGGAAGGTGAACTGCTTCCGGAAGGCAGCCATGCTGGTGTGACGCCAACCAAGCAGCGGTGCGACGCCCATCAACAGCAACAACAACAAGAACAACGGGCCGTTGACCTTGTTGAAGAAGGGCGCCGCCACGCTGATCCGCTCGCCGGTCAGAATTTCGCTGAACATGGGAAAGAAGGTGCCCCATAGCGTGGCAAAGGCGATGCCCGCAAATAGCCAGTTGTTGGCAAGGAAGGCGGCTTCGCGGCTGGAATACGAGTCGATTGCGTGTTCACCGCGCAGCAAAGGCAGCCGGTCGAAGAGCAGCCAGAGAAAGCCAAACACGATGATGATTAGAAAGCCTAGAAAATAGGGGCCAACATCGCTGCGGGCAAAGCTGTGGACACTTTCCAGCACACCGCTGCGCGTGGTGAAGGTGCCAAGAATGACCAAAAAATAGGTCAGCCAGATTAGCACCACATTCCACACCTTGAGAATACCTCGCTGCTCCTGAATGATAATGCTGTGCAAAAAGGCGGTGCCGGTCAACCAGGGCAAGAAACTGGCGTTTTCGACAGGGTCCCATGCCCAGTAACCGCCCCAGCCTAACTCCATATACGCCCATTGGCTGCCCATGATGATGCCCGCCGAAAGGAACATCCAGGGGATGAGCGTCCAGCGCCGCACGGTGCGCACCCATTCGTTGTCCAGCCGCTTGCTGATCAAGGCGCCGACGGCGAAAGCAAAAGGCACCGCCATGCCCACGTAGCCCAGATAAAGCATAACCGGATGAATGATCATCCAGTAGTTTTGCAGCAGCGGATTCAACCCCTGCCCATCTGGGGGCAAGAAACCGACGCGTTTGAAGGGGTCGGCGGCAAACACGAGCAAGGTGAGGAAGAACAGCGAGGTCGTCAACAGCACACTGTTCACGTAGGGCATGATCACCTGGTGGCGATGGCGATTGGCAAAGGCAACGACAGCGCTGTAGACAGAAAGCAATAGACACCAAAAGAGCAGACTACCCGCCTGACCACCCCAAAGCGCTGAGAATTTGTAGAAGGTCGGCAGGGCGCGCTCAGAGTGATTCCAGACATAGCTCAACTGGAACGCGTCGGTCAGCAGACCATACCACAGGATCGCCGCCGCAACCAGTACAAGCCCGGCAACTGCGTAAACGGCGTTGAAGCTGCTCTGGATCAGGCGGGTATTGCGCCGTTGTCCGCCAAAGTAACCGGCCAGGATGCCAAACGCCGCCAGCACCAAGGCCGTCAACAAAATCAAGTGACCGATGTCAAAGATCATGGTGACGCTCGCTTTCTCGTTTACTCATCGATAACGTGCATCCTGCGCACATATGCGTTGCCGCTCCATGCGGACAGTTCAGGGGCGAATTTGATCCAGTAGTTCATCCAGACGCGCTTGACTGACGATTGGGCCGATCACAAGCTCGGTAATGTTGCCCTGGGGATCGATGAAGAAGGTCTCGGGAACGCCCTTGATGCCGTAACGGCGCGCTGCGGCGCTCTGCAAATCCGGGCCGCTAGGATAGGTAATGTTGAACTCTTCCAGATAGGCTTTGGCGGCTGGCTCCTGGTCGAGATAATCCAGACCGATGAAGACGATGCCATTGCCCTGCTCGCGACGCCAGGTCGCCTCCAACAATGCCGCTTCGTCACGACATGGATCGCACCAGCTTGCCCAGAAGTTGAGTACAACGCCCTGCCCACGCAGGTCGCTGAGCGCGATGGTTTCGCCCTCAAAGGTCGTGAACGTGAATTCTGGCGCCACGCCGTCGGCGCGATGTTCGGATTGATTAGTCTGCACCAGCCGCAATGCCAGAAGCACAACAAAACCAAGCAGAATCAAGACGAAGATGGCTTGCCAGATGCGCACAGTGCGTTTGCGCGTCATCGGTTCGCCGCTCTCTGCCCCCGGTATAGGGTCGGGTATTGTCACCTCAGTCATAGTGCTTTAGCTCCTCCTGAAGACGCGCCTGGTACTCGTCGGTTGCGTCTGGGGTCGAGGATGCAATGTCCTCCGTCGGGGCGCCGACCATCTTGCGCATGCGTTGCCACACAAAGACGCCGCCGCCAATCAGTGCAACCACCGGCAAAATCCACGCCAGCCAGTTGAAGCCTTCCATCGGCGGTTCGCCCATGACTTGGGGGCCATACTGCGCCACGAAATAATTCTTGATCTCATCTTTGGGTTCACCAGCCGCCAGTTTTTCGGCAATCACATCGCGCATCTGTTCACAGGCTTTGAGTTCGCAGGCGTCGAGGCGCACGCCACTGCACAGTGGGCACCATAGTTCGTCCGCCACATCTTTGACATCGTTGGAGGTTACTGCATGATTGGCGGTTGCGGTGGGCGCCGGGTTGTCCGCCTGCGCGACTACGACGCGCGGGCTGAACAGCGCGGCCCACACTACGCTCACAAGCAGCAACATTGAAATCGTTCGCAATTGGATTGGCAGCATAAACAGATTCTGAGGCAAATAGAGTCACATACTACACAGTTAAGCATCATGCCAATGGTTGGCGGATGAGCACTGCGTTTGCAGCGTCACCACACCAGCGTTGACGACAAGACGCAATTTGTTGCCGCATTATAGCACAACCCTGCTCAAACACTGCACGCGGACTCACAAATTCACAAGATTTTTTAAGCTTTTACTGATTTCTAGGCAGAGTTTTCATGTTTTCAGTGTTGCGTGCTACGTGTCGGACTCCTTCACGCAACACGTCACACGCAACACTGCGCTCATAAAATATCAACTAGGAATCAGTAATAGTGACAAAAGAGAGGGGCCGGGCGATTCTGTCACCCGGCCCCCAATTTGGCAGAAGCAACAAGCCTAGGTCAGCAACTACGGTCTCGTCATGGCCGAGACATCACCGCCGATGTCCTCGATGCTGTCATAGAGCGTCTGCAGGATATACTCGCCGTTGTGCGTGAATGAGCCGGGGTCTTTACTCGCCCACTGGTAGTTGTACGCAGCGCGCAGCAGGCGCGGCGTCCAGGCGGCGTAACCATTCTCGCGGACAGCCTCCTCAGCATCGACCACGCCATTGGCGTTGCTATCCGTGAAGAAGTACGGATACGTGTGAGCGTCATACGCAATCGGCGTGCCAACCGTATCGGCGGCATATGCTTGAATTGCCGCGTACAGATCGGTCAGCATGGTGTCGACTTCGTAATAAAGCCCTTCTTCTTCGTCACCATCGCCATCGAAGTCCACCAGCGTGTAGCGGATGTCGCGCACGTCGAGGCTGCTCTCGATCTCTTCATGACACTCTGTGCAGTCATTCACCTTGACTTCCAGGCGATGGGTGCGATGGCAGTCGCGACACTGCGCTTCTTCTCCGTCACCGTGATCAAAGAAGCCAGCATATTCCTTACCCGCATACTGATAGGCGCCATTGGCCTCAGCGCCCCAGCGGGTGGCGCCAGCGGCAAAGTAGTGCGGATTCAGGAAGCGCAGACCTTCCGCCTGATCATCGGGTGCGGCGTCGCCGATCAGCTTCTCTACGCTGACGCCTGACTCGCGCCCCATGTGACAGCTCATGCACAGGTTGGAATCTGGATCGCCGCTGTCAATGACGGCGCCGCTTGGGAACTCGACCTCAGCCACTTCATGGATCGTAAACTCTTGCAGATCGTTGTGGCAGGTCGCGCACTGGAAGCCGTTGGCAGTCGGCATCGATGTGTTGACGCCTTCCGCCAGGAATTGCGGCAGACCGCCTGCAGAATGGCACTTGGCGCACGAACCAGGCACGACGCCTTCAGCATCCCAGTGACGGAACGCTTCTTCGGAGCCAGCGAAATGCCCGGCGTCGATGCGACGCATCGCCGTCATGTCGGTTGGCTCGGCGATCGCTTCATTCAGACTGGCGATCGAGTCGTAGAGCAGCTGGATGGTGTATTTGCCGCCATGTGCATAGTTGCCCGGGTCTTTGGCCGACACCTGATAGTTGTAGGCAGCCTGCAACAGACGCGGCGTCCATGTGGCATAGCGACCGTCGCCGTTGAGTTCGTCCTCGGACAACTCCCCATCGCCATTCGCATCGATGTACCAATACGGATAGGCATCCGGCGTGTAGCCGATTGCCGTTCCCACAACCTCACCGGCATATGTTTGGATGGTGGCGAGCAGGGCTTCCTTCATGCCTTCGATCTCGTAGAAGATGCCCTCATCCGTGTTGCCATCGCCATCATAATCGACGCCCGACCCTTCCATGCGGATGTTCTTGAGATCATCGGCGCTCTCGATTGCCAGTTCATCAGTCGCATGGCAGGTTGCGCACTCTTCCAGCTTCAACTCCAACGTGTGCGGGTTATGGCACTCGTTGCAAGTTTCATAGCCATCCACATGCGCAAACATAGCATCGTAGGCTTTGCCATCGTACTCATAGCCACCCTTCGCCAGCGTGCCGTACTTGGTGGCAGCGGCGGCGTAGTAATGGATATTCTTGAAACCGAGCTTGTCACTCACTGTGTCCGCATCGACGCCAGCGTCAGCAATCGCCTTGTCAACGCTCACCTTTGACTCACGCCCCTGATGGCACTCCATGCAACGCGACTCAGCGCCCAACCCGGTGATTTCCAACCCCGACGGCATGATTACGCTGGTTTTGCTCACGGTGACGTTGTTATGACAGGCGACGCAGTCAACCACCGTGCCCACCGGGTGTGGGGCGTTCACCACGCCGGCTTCCGTACCATCAGCGCCGAGAAAGTCCTGGAAGCCTGTGCTGCTGTGACACTTGGCGCAGGATTCTGGCACTTCAGCGGGGCTTTCTTCATTCCAGTGGGTGAATGCCTCTGCCGCTGCATCCGCGTGACCCGATGACATCCACTCTTCCAGGAATGGCACTGCAACAGGCGCCGGTTCGTCCTGTGTGGGCGGTGCGGCGCTGGCAATACCGGCAACCAGGAACAGCGCTAACAGAGCCATGATCGTTGCACTAACAAGAATTTTGCTCTTCCTCACTCTGTCACCCCCTTCTGGGTTCCAAAGAATGTTCACTTCTCACGAATCAAGAAAAGAGATACTTCAAAGTACGCTGAAATTTTGATGTGGGGCAATCTCCTTTCTTGTGTGCTGAATTGTGAAGGGTTGGATTCGCTGCTTCCCCAGAAGTTGCTTCTGCCGACAAACGCAATCCTGAGATTGAAGTGTGAGAGCGAAGGCGTAAGAATTATTACAATTCTACAATGTTTTTCGCCAGGATGCAATTAGGCCATGTGACCTGTTTTTCCGGCAGAACAAAGACCGGGGCGCTGGCGAGCAGTGCGATACGCTCGCCAGCGCCCCGGTGGTCTGGTTCTTGCTTGTATGCGTGGCGCGCTCGACGACTATGGCCTGGTCAACTTCGACACATCGCCGCCCAGGTCTTCAATACTGTCGTAAAGCGTTTGGACGATGTAACGACCGTTATGCGCAAACGCGCCGGGGTCAGCCCGTGAATTTTGATAGTTATAGGCAGCGCGTAACAGGCGGGGCGTCCACGCAGTGAAGAGGTTGTCCGTCTTGATCTCCTCGCGGTCGGCCAAACCATTCGCATTGCGATCGACCACGAAGAAGATGGGATAGCGATCCGGCGCATAGGCGATGGCCTGGCCGGTCACATCTAGCGCGTAGCGCTGAAGCTCCGTCAGCAGCAACGCCTGCAGTGTTTCGACCTCATGGTACATTCCTTCGGCGCTGTCCCCATCGCCATCATAGTCAACCTGATTCATACGAATGGCGTGCGTCCCTTCTGGACTGGTGACAGCCGGATGGCAGCCAGCGCACAATGTGATCTTGATCTCCTGCGTGTGTACGTCATGGCAATCTTTGCACTGATTTAGTTGCCCAAAACCATGCGTAAAGAAGCCGCCATATTCCTTGCCAGAATATTCATAGGCGCCATGGGCTTCAGCGCCCCAACGTGTGGCCGAAGCAGCAAAGTAGTGCACATCAGGGAAACGCAGCCCTTTGACTTGCGCATCAGGCGTTGCGTCTCCAAGCATCCGGTTGAGGCTGACGGTTGATTCACGCCCTTGATGGCAATTCAGGCACAGGTTGACGCCCGGATCACCACTATCGATCATGGCGCCGCTGGGGAAGCGCACCGGCCCCGTTTCCCGCAGGGTGTAGGTGCTCAAATCATTGTGACAGGTGGTGCAATGCAGCCGATTGCTCGGCGGCGTGAGCACATTGACCGTTTCTTTCAGATAGACGGGCAACCCGTTCTCAGTGTGACAGCGCGCACATGTGCCCGGCACGACGCCTTTCGCATCCCAGTAACGAAAGGCAGCTTTGGCGCCTGAGAAATGGCCCGACCCGACCCGCACCAATGCAGTCAGGTCGATGGGTGACGCCAGACGCGTGTTAAGATCGGTCAGCGCATCATAGAGCAACTGGATTGCATACTGGCTGGCGTGAACGTACGCGCCACGATCCATCTGCACGACATGGTAATTGTAAGCCGCGCGCAGCAGACGCGGCGTCCAGGCGGCAAAGCGATTCTTGGGTGTAACCTCCGCCGCATCCGCCTCACCATTCTGATTCGTGTCGATAAAGAAGTATGGCGGCGCGTCGGCGACATAGACAAGCGCTGTCCCGGCAATGTCGCGCGCATAGCTTTGGATGCTGGAAAGCAGCAGCGCTTGCAAACCGGCCAGTTCTTCATAGATACCCTCAGTGACATTGCCATCCCCGTCGAAATCCCGACGCGAGCCATCCATACGGATACTGTGCAGGTCGGCGACAGTCGTCATGCCTGGGTGACAACTTGCACAAGCCCCTAGATCCACCGCCTGGGTGTGCGGATCGTGACACTCTACACACGTTTCATAGCCCGTCACATGCGTCGCCATGACATCGTAGCGCTGCCCGCTGTATTCATAGCCGCCCTGCGCCAGCGTACCATAGTGAAGCGCGCTGCCGGCAGAGGTGTGATAGTCGGGAAAGGCAAGCGTCAGGCTCACGGTGTCTGGCTCCACGTCTGCGGCTGCGATCATTTCCTCGATCGTGCTCTTGGCTGTTGTTCCCCGGTGACATTCCATACACACTGCAGACGCGCCGATTCCCTTCAGCTCGACTCCTGACGGCATGATGACGCTGTCTTTGCGAAAAGTTACATCATTATGACAGCTATTACAATCGATGACGCTGCCGGGTGCATGTGATGCATCAACGCCTGCAGCGCTGCCATCACTGCCTAGCGCGTCTTGAAACCCTTCACCACTGTGACAGCCGGCGCACTCGACCGGAATGCGCGGCGGCGTCTCTTCGTTCCAGTAGGTGAATGCCGGGCTGTCGGCATTAGCGTGCCCGGAGGAGGCCCATGCATCCCAAATCGGGAAATGCGCCACAGGCGGCGTCACTGGTTCGGTCTGCGCCAGGGTCGCCCCGCTACTCATCCACAACGCCAACGTCACGACCCCGATCATCACTGCGATCCATGAAACCTTTTGCATAATTCCCCCCATTGTTGACAGTGCTTGCAGCAGATGTCGTCAGTTGTCAGTACTATGCAACAGTGTTGTCGCCCACCAGCAGTTGGTCAGGGACGCAGCAACGTCGTCACATCGCCGCCCAGGTCTGCGATGCTGTCGTACAATGTCTGCATGATGTATTGACTGTTGTGAGCAAAGGCGCCGGTGTCACCCGATGCGTATCGATAATTGAAGGCTGCCTGCAACAGGCGCGGCGTCCAGGCATTGTAGGCGTTTTCCGCCGTAATCTCCTGACGGTCTGGCACGCCGTCGCCATCCAGGTCAAAGAAGAAATAAGGATAACCAGTGGGGACATAGACGATCGGTCGGCCGATCGTCTCCGCTGCGTAGCGCCGAATCTCGGTATAGAGCAGCTTTTGCAATGTCTCGATTTCGTAGTAGATGCCTTCGGTCTCATTCCCATCCCCGTCAAAGTCGCCAGGCAGGAAGCGGATGTCCCGCAACGCCGCGCCGCGTTCGATCTCTTCATGACAGTTGACGCAGTCGTTGGCGCGCACCTCAAGCGCATGGGTGCGGTGACAATCGGTGCACTTGTTGAAGTACCCATACCCATGATCGTTGAAGCCTTTGTAGCTTTTGCCAGGATACTCATAGGCGGGCTTGGCTTCGCTGCCAAAGCGGGTTGCTGCCGCTGAGAAGCTGTGCGAATCCACAAAATTCATGGGCGGCAATGCATCATCCGGCGCCGTGTTTCCGATCAACTTGGTCAGCCCTGCAATGGCATAACGTCCCTGGTGGCAGCTCATACATAGGTTCGTCCCGGCGTAACCGCTGTCGAGCACTGCGCCAGAGGGGAACACGACAGACTTGATCTGATAGACGGAAAAGGTAGTCAGATCGTCGTGGCAGGTGTTGCAGTCGAACCCATTCGATGGTGGTTGTGAGGTGTTGACGCCATTCGCCAAAAAGGTCGGTAGTCCCTGCGCTGCATGACATTTGGCGCACAGTCGCGGCACTTCGCCTTCAGCATCCCAGTGGCGGAATGTCTCCTCAGAACCGGCAAAGTGACCGCTGTCAATGCGGTGAAGCCGACTCATATCGATTTGATCCCACACCGCCTGATTCAAACTGGCAATGGAGTCATATAGAAGCTGGATCACGTACTTCGGGTTGTGGGCATAGGCGCCGGGATCGCGTAACGATGCCTCGTAGTTGTAGGCGGCGCGCAACAGGCGCGGCGTCCAGGCTCGAAAACGGTTGTCGTAGACAGCCTCGTTCGCCTCCAACTGGCCGTTCTGGTTGAGGTCATTGAAGAAGTACGGATATGTGTCCGGTGTATGAACAAGTGGACGCCGCGAGACCTGGCGCGCGTAGGTCTGGATGTTCTGATAGAGCATGGCTTGCAGGGCGGAGATTTCGGCGGCGATGCCTTCGTCTACATTGCCGTTGCCGTTGTAATCAACAGCTGAACCGTCCATCCGAATCTCGACCAGGTTTGCCGCCGTCTTGACTTCAGTGTGGCACAGCCGGCACTCCTCCACCCTGACAGCCAACGTGAAAGAGTCGTGACATTCCGTGCAGGTGCGATAACCAGGCACATGCGCAAATTCGCTGTCGTAGGCATTCCCGGCATATTCGTAGCCGCCTTTGGCTGCGGTTCCGTACTTGAGCGCTACGCCGGGGTTGTTGTGTGTGCGAGAAAAGTCAAGCGCATCACTCACGGTGTCCAACGATGCGCCGGCATTCTCGATCATGGCGTCGATGCCCGCCGTTGACTGTCGCCCCTGATGACACTCGGTGCAGCGCGTCTCGTCCGCAGCCGTGTGCAGATCAATTCCCGACGGCATCATGACGGTTGTCTTATTGGTAAAAGCGTCGTTGTGACACGCCGCACAATCAATTACGGTGCCCACAGGATGTGGACGATCGACCTGACCGGCGGGGGAACCGTCGACGCCCAGAAAGTCCTCGAAACCGGTGCGGCTGTGACACTTGGCGCACCCTTTGGGGATCAACGGCGGTTCCAGGTTGTTCCAATAGCTAAAGGCTGGCGACGTGAGGTCAGCGTGGGCGCTGCCCAGCCAACGCTCAAAATAGGGCAGACGTTCCGTGACGTCGGGTGGTAGATTGTCCTCCTGCGCCGCCGCCGGACGCCCGGTCACGTAGAGCGCCGCCAGAATGGCTACCAGCAGAGTGAGCAGCAGGCCAAGCAGATGCCTGTTCATGCAGATGTCGCCTCCATTGTGATGAATTGCCGTGAGCGGCGCCTTGGACGCAGCAACGCCAGGCGTATTACTACACTACACGCCCTGATAGCATGACTTCAACCACAAAAGGCTATAGCTTTTTGGGTGGGACATCCAACATTTGCCCGATCTTTACCCGGACAAGCGCGCAAGCCGACGCGCACGGAGAACTACTGCACGCGCCCGGCTTCAGGTCGCTGATAGCACAAGTTGAGGAACCGAGCGAAGAACTATTGCACGCGCCCAGATTCAGGCGTCAGCGGCGTAAAGACATCCACCTGCTGGCGCGGCACGGTGGTAATCGCGGTCTGTTCGTATGTCACAAAGAAATAGAGACCAATCAGCAACGCCGTCGTGATGACCGCCGCCACCGGCGTGAACAGGCGCTGCCGCCGCTGCACCCCTTCTGGATCAGGCTCGCTCCGCTCTCTGCGTGTGAGCGCTTCCAGCTCCAGCGCGTGCTCCTCCTCCATCTCCTCGTGGCTGATCTTGCCGGTGAACATACTGCGGTTAAAACGCTTGACATGTACATTGTAAAAATGCCACGTGATGATCGACAGCACAGCTAATAGCGCTTCCCCACCATGTGCAGCCTTGGCGGCCGGGATGAACTGGCCAGGCAGGAATGTCGTGGTGGCGATGGGGTTCCACAACATGAAGCCGGTGAGCACCATCACCACCGTGCCCCAGATCACGGCCCAATACTCGATTTTTTCGCCAAAGTTGTAGCGCCCCATGCGCGGCGGCGTCTTGACAAGCCCCACATTGTATCCCAACGCCTGCAGACCATCCCTGACATCTTGCCAGCCTGGCAACATGGTCATCGCTACGCGGCGGACAAAGATGCGATAGCTGACGGCCACAAAATGATAAATCGTGCCCACAATCAAGAGCACTGCGGCCGCGCGGTGGATGATCCGCACCGTCTCAATGCCGCCCAGCGCTGCAATCATGAACACAGCCCAGGGTTGCAGCGAAAACATCTGTGGCAGCCCCGTGATCGCCAGCACCGTGAAGCTCACTAGCAACACACCATGTTCGATGCGTTGAAAGAGATTGAATCGATCATATTGAGGCTGTGCGTTATGCATCCTTCCTCCTCTGGCGGCGACCGAACCATTCGCGTATACGACGGAAGATGTCCGTAGCGATGAAGAGTAAAAAGCCACCCACTGTGGCCGGAATCACGATCATGTAAAACAAGTTCACAAAGTACACCAGCGGGTTGTGTTCAAGCGACGGCTTGAAGTGACTTGTCCACGCATCCGGAAAGTTGGTGGTGGCGTCGGGGTGACACTGCTGACAGGTCACCAACAAATTCGCCTTGATTACCTGCGAATTCTCATCAGTGACGGGCAAGATATTGTGAACCCCATGACAGTCGTAGCAGACCGCCTTGTTTGTCTCCTCATCGGGTGACTGATGCTCGAAGAGCGTGACCGTCGTCCCGTGAAAGTCAGCCACATAGGTGTCGAACACATCGGTCGAGATATTGTACTTACTCATCAACGCTGCGTCGGCGTGGCAACGCCCACACATCTGCGGCGAGCTGAGGCGAAATGCTGCGGTCGTCGGGTCAGGGATGTTGTGGACGCCGTGACAGTCGGTGCAGACAGGCACATCGGGGTTGTGCTCGCCCAGCAGCGCCGCACCGTGGACGCTAGTCGCATATTGTGCGTTGATCTCAGAGTGACAGTTGCCGCATGTCTGCGATATGCGTTCGCGCGGCTCGTTGGGGTCATGAATCGCATGGTTGCCGTGACAGTCCGCACAGGTGGCCGCCTCCAGGTTGCCATCGACAATGTGCTGCGCATGCACGCCGTCTGCATTGCGGTCGAAGATGTCGCTGTGGCATTCCTGGCAGACCTGTTGCATCCCAATCGTGAGCTGGCGGCGCGTGACAGCGTCGATCGGTTGGTGTGGGAACCCCCACAATCCCTGCTCCCGGTGACAATCGGTGCAGCGCAACGTCGTGTACTGCACGCCCTGGAGCACCCGTGCGCCGTGCATCGAGTTGACGATGTCCTCCGGGTTGACGTGCAGATCAACGGTGTCGCCAGAGGGTAGCGTCAACTGGCGCGTCAACAAGCTGTGACAGCTCTGGCACCGGGCGTCTTCACTTTGCGGCTCGCTGGCATGGCAGGTCTGACAAGACTGTCCCGCGCCAAAGTTTGCCACCACTTCAGCGTGGACGTCCGCCACGTGAGGGTCGTCGAACTGCTGATGACATCGCTGACATGTGCCCACCGGGTCGGCTTGCATCGCTGCCACCGGCGCAGTGTCGTGACCGCCGTGGCAATCCACGCAGTTAGGCACGGCGCTGCCAGCTGCAGCTTGAAGATGCCCCGGATTGTGCATCTCCGCCGAAAGGTGACATTGCTCGCAGTTGGCCGCAATCTCCGCCTGGAATTGGGTCAGATTCTGCGCCGGGTTGGTGGCGTGCGGGTATTGATAGCGCTGACGCGGGCCATGACAGTCAGTACAATAGACTGGGGCGGCTGCACTGGCGCCGTGAACCGACGCGTCAAGCACGCCCAGATCAAGGCCGGCGTGAACGACGTCGCCCGTCGGCAACGTCATTGTCTCCGTACTATCAGCATGACAGAGCCTGCAAGCTGCATCGGGCGGCGACACAGACTGCACGGTAGGCTGGACAGTGGGCTGCACAGTGGGCTGCACAGTGGGCTGCACAGTGGGTTGCGCAATAGCCGGTTGACTGCCTAACAGGGTCGCGCCCATAACAGCTACCCAGGCCACCGCCAGCCACCACAGGCGACGACCACACATCCTTAGGACTCGGGTGCTCCTGCATTGATCCATTGCATAATCCAATCTAGCTCGTTGGCGGGCAGACTGTTGGGATGACCTTCGCGCTGGAGTTTGACGAGCAGGCTGCCGTCTGCATCGCCGGGCGTGATCACCGGTCCCAGATTACCGCCCGTCATGACGCCCGCATAAGAGTCGAGATAGAGGCCAGCAGTGCCGCCATGACAGGCGACGCAGCGCGCCTCCAGAATGGGACCTACAAGGTCCGCCCAGGTCAGGGGTGTGTCTGGATACGTTGGCAACCCTTCCGGCAATGTATTGACCAGCTCAATGATGCGGGTTGCATTCAGGCCGGCGAACTTCCATTCGGTGGCATGACACGCGCTGTTGGCGCAGAAGCTGGAGTCATCGACGCCGCCAGGGTTGGAAACGTCATGGCAGCCCTGACAGGTGCTGTCGAACGCAAAGCGATGACGCGCAATCCAATTGCTATCGATGTGCGACGGCGGCTCGTATGGTTCGGACAACGGCATGTAGGTCGTGCTGCCATCTGCTGGCGCCTTGGTCGGGATGCTGTGGCAGAGGTTGCATTCGATGCGAATGCTCTCCTGCTGCTCATTCAGGTGCTTGCCGTCGTGACAGCGGAAGCAACCGGGCCAGTCCTTGTGCTCAGCATTATTGGGGTGCGTTGTCCAACTGACATCCATCGTTGGGTAGACCATCTGTGTATACAACATTTTTACGTGGTCAACCGCCTGATCGACGACCGCCTGATTGGCGGCGTAGTATTCCGACCAGTTGGCTTTGTAGTAATTCTTCAACCCTTCCACCGCGCTGAGCGCGTGTCCCATTGACGGATATTCACGTTCCATCACGGCCACGGCGTTCTGCTTGAAGTACGGAATCTCTGGCGAAATCACATTGCGCGCCATCGCATCGTCAAGCGCCTGATCGGGCGACATGAACTCATGCGAGTTGCGGTTGTGACAGGTGACGCAATCCATCCGCCGCAGATTCTCCTGATTCTTCTCGGCAAAATCGGGCGGCAACTCCGCCTCGCTATCGGTAAAAATCTCTGTCTCGCCAGTCTCCGCGTAGGTCACCTTTACCCACGGAATTTCCAGTTGCAGATTCTTGTCGTCGGTGAAGATATATTCAATGTCATTCTCAATGTGCCAGTGAATGCCCTTGCCCAATCCTTCGCGATGGGTGCCGCCACCGGTCTTGAACGACAGATATGTCTCCGTCAGCGCGTTGTTGCGCTCAGCATCATAGTGCTTGATCACCGTCTGACTGTTGGCGGAGAATTTGCTCGGCGTATGACAACGCTCGCAGATTTCTTGCGCCGGACGCAGCCCCTTGACATAGATCGGCGTCTCATAGCCGGTGCCCAGGTATTTGACCACATGCGAGATGTCGTGCGCTTTACGGGTAAACTGCGTCGCAATCGTGGCGCGACCAATGTGACACTCAACACACTTGACGCGGCTGTGTGGCGAGTTAAGGTAGGATATATACTCCGGCGGCATCGTGTGACAAACCAGGCCACAAAAGGCGTTGCTGTTCGTCACCTCCCACGCGGCGCCGCCAATGATGAACGCTACTGCCAGCGCCCCTAGCAGCGTGACATACGGCAGCAGCAACCGCCAGATCGATGAGTCCGGGTGCGGCCAGAAGAAACGCGCCACCGCACCCCATGCCCGCTGCACCATGCGATCCACCCACGCGCCAAGCCGACTCAGCCAGTTAAGCATTGCGTTCCCTCCGTAGCTGCAGCCGATAGGTTCCCCACGCAACGACAAGGAGCCCTATTACAGCAGCGAGCACGTATAGCCCCCACTGCACCCACGTACGCGCCTCGATCTGTTCGACTACCGGACGCGGCTGTCCGACTGCGGCCAGAGGCGTCGGCGGGGGCGGCGAAGTTGGCGTAGGGCCAGGGCCAAAGAAGCCGCCCGACACCGGCGGCGCCTGCTGCTTCGCAAAGGCGATTGTCTGCGCTGCCCAGTCAGGGTCTTCACCGGACCGGTTGTGACAGTTGTTGCAGGCATTGGGCATTGCCGCCAGCCCACCGTGTTCGAGCGTGCCAGCCGGGTCAGGCTGAAAGAGCGAATGGTTATGAATATCGTACGCCACCGCACTCGTCGCCATACGCGGCATATGGCAATCAGAGCACGCGAAAGTGTGCTTGCCCAGCGCCGCCTCATGGAAAGGCGTGTGCTTCACGATGGCCGCCTGCGGAGCATGACACGAAGTGCACAGTGCGTTCTCTGTATCCTTGAGCTGGCTAGGGCCAGCGCCAGCCTCATGCACGAGGTGACAGGTTGTGCAGTGCATGTCCGACGCCTGTTGCATGCTGCTGCCCAGGCTCCAGTCCATGTACTGTTGGTGGTTGAGTCTGGCGCTGCCATCGGGCCACACACTGTCGGCATCGCTGGCAAACGTAAAGTGATCGGTCAGCCTATCGCCGGGGCGATAGGTGGTCGGGAAGGGATGGCCATCCGGCGCCGCCCCGCGACTGTGACACGCGCCGCACACCTGGTCGTCCACCGCAGCAAACACTTGCACATGCTCCGGATCGGCGGCATGCGCAGCACCCGGCCCATGGCAGCTCTCACACCCCACGCCAAACTCGGTGAAAGTGTACCCTGCCGTCTCCAGCCCGGTGACGTGACACCCCGCGCACTCTTTGCGCCAATCCGACGCTGCCCATGTCTCTGGGTGATAGGCGATCCACTCCTGCGTCGCCACGTTCCATTGCGCAGGCAGGATTGCCAGGGTGTTGCTGACGGTCGCCGTGATGAACAACTGTTTCCAGCGGCCACCGATCGTGTACGCAACGTCAGCCGCAGTAAAAGTCAGGTCGGCGTCTTCGCTGCCAAAATCAGCGACAATGGCCGTAGGGGCGACAGCCGGGTTCTGAATGATGTTGGCGTGTAGTGTCTTGCGCCAGGTGAAGTACTGTTCCTCGTGACAACCTGCACAACGCATGCTCCCTGCATAGCCTGCCGCGCCGCTGCCCATGCCCGGTCGTGGCGCCAGAAAATCGGCCACCCAGTCGCGCGAGCGATCCGTGTGGCACTGCACGCAGCGCGCCGGCATCACGGCGGCCATCTCCGCCACGCGCACGATGTCGTGGCTGCCGTGACAATCCGCGCAGGTTGGCACGACCTTTGTTGCGGCATCGACTTTTTCATGAAAGGGAAGATGCGGATAGTGGCATTCCTGACATTGCTGCGCCACATTGGCGCGGAAGGCGTGCAAATCGGGCGCCGGGTTGCGCAGGTGGGGGTAGCGATACGCCGTATCGTTGACGTGACAGGAGACGCACGGCGCTGACGGATCGTCCTGCGCCGAGTGCGGTGAGGCGCTCAGCGCGGCCAGATCAACGGACAACGGCAGCGACTCGCCAGAAGGCAGGGTCAGGGTGTCGTGCTTATCGCCATGACAGCCGCGACATCCGGCATCGACCAGCGCCGCCGGTGTGGGCAGCGGGGATGCGGTCTGCGCCAGGGTGGGCGGCGGCGCAAACCAGATCCCCGATAGAAGACTGAAGCTAACGAGCAATCCAGTCCAGAGGAGCTTTTGCATGATTAGACCCTGTTGGTTGCAACCAACCTAACGCTTGTTTTCGCTGCCAGCCTGTGCCCGGTCATGAAAACCAGTCGCCACCTCGACCAGGCGCGCATCTTCCAACACTGGCGCGCGCCCTGTTTCACTGTGACAACTCTTACATGCAAATGCAACGGCGATATCTGGCGCCGCCTGCGTGCCATCTTTGTTGAACTGTGACTTAGCAAAGGGGTTGATCGCAAACATGTGGGTGCGCACATCGCCGCTGAAACGCGCCGGATCGGCGACAGCGCTTCTGGTGATGCGCGGCATATGACAGTCAACACACGACGCATGCCGACGGTCAGTGATCTTCTGAAATTCCTTTTGCTCATAATGGCATGTCTCACAATCAGATTTGTCAGCGCCATCCCCATAGAGCGTCGATTCATGCGGATTGTGGCAATCCACACACTCCATCACGCGCTTCTTAGAGGAAAAGAGCTCGCTAAACTGCTGATTGTGGTCGATAAAACCATCATGCGCCTCGATGGTCGTCACTTCGGTGCGACTGTGGCAAGCGCCGCACATCTCACTATCGCGGACAATAGGCATCGCCACCTGATAGGGTGCATTGACGTGATTGCTGCCTGGTCCGTGACAATTCTCACAGCCGACGCCGTCTTCAACCCAGACACCGATCAAACCTGGCAGTCCATCTTGATTGCCCTCGGCAATGTAGCCGGTTGTGTGGCAACGAGCGCAATCGAAGGGGAGTGTCTCACCGGCATGATAGGCGACCCAGCCGGCATCGGTCTTGAGAGTCTTGTTGGCCAGATTGTACTGCGTCAGCGCGTCGGCGTCGCCGGTGATCAGGTTGCCCTCTTTGTCCACGAAACGCGCCATCCAGCCGTAGCCGCCAATCACATATTGAATGTCATCCCAGGTGAAGCCAGCCGGTGGGTCGGCAACCTCCGACTTTGGAAATTCTGGCGCGGCGCCATCGACGATTTTGTGCAGCGCGTGGGCATGGCCTGTACCCAGGTAAGCCGCGTAGAGATCAGCATGGCATTCTTTGCAGGCATTGCGCCCGACATAATTCGGTGCAGTGTAATCAAGTCCGGGGTCGCCCTTGGGGCCAGGCGGGCCTTGTTCACCAGGCGGGCCGGGCGGGCCCATGGGACCGGGCGGACCCGCAGGCCCAGGTTCACCCGGCGGCCCAACCTGGACGGTCGGCGTTGCGGCACATGCTGTCAGGATACCAATGGCGGCCAACAAGAACACAAGGACGAAGACTTTTTTCATGTCTGCATACCCCTTGAGCGGCAGGCGTTGACATTCATCAGCTGGATGACACCCTGGGTTGGTTGGCATGATCGCCAGCTTCGATCCGACGCACAACATCCATCAATTGCGCCTTTAGATTGGTGCGGCGCCGCAGCCACTCAGCGTCGCTGAGCTGCCCCAGCGCGTGTTGGTCGTCGATATACGCAATCTGGGTCATCAGTGCGTTGCGCAAGGCGTGGAGGTCTTGCCGCGTCGTGGCCGTGCTGAGTGTACCGCGCTGGAGGGCGACTCCCACCACTGCGAGCAGGACTGCGCCGACCAACGCAATCATCACCCAGGTTGCCCATGCCTCCATAGGAGGATCGATCGTTGCTAACTGGTTGGCGCCGCTGGTGGTTGCCGTGCGCGGGTCGACTGCTCCCTGCTCTAGCAGCCCTTGCAACTTGACCTCAACTGTTCCCGGTCCAAACGCCGCCTGTCCCCACACTTGATATTCAGCGCCCTGGATATTCTGAACGCTGTCGAAGGTCAACGCAGGTGCATCGACGCGCAGGTTCGGGTAATTCGCAATCAAGAGCGAGAGCGAATCCACCGGGTAGACAAACTTCTGCTTCAAGTCGAGGCTGGCGCCGTCATGCGGGATCGCGTATTGCACGATGATCTGCTGCGTATTCTCGCCAGGCACGACCGGTAGCGTGTCATAGACCATGTCACCCACGCGCCGGAAGCGATTGCCAAGCGCGCCGTTCTCAAAGCTCAACTCCACGGCGTCCGCTGGGACTTGAAACCCGACGGTCACCGGGACATCGACGCCTTCCACCTTCTGGCCGACAAAGGTGCGTTCGCCATTGTTGCCTATCAGATAAATCTGCACAACCACCAGCGCGCCGGGCTGCGACTCGAGAATCCAGTGTGCACGATTGATGCGAATGGCATCGGGGCTGTCGGTCACGGCATAGATGTTGATGCTGGTGGTTGTCGTTGGTTGGTCGGGCGTCAGGCTTACCATGCCGCTGCTGTAACTGATGCCACCGGCCAGCGCTGTGGCAAGATAGGTCACATTGGGATCGACGGCAAGGTTTTCGAAGCGAAAGGTGTTGTCGGCGTCCAGTGTAGTAGTGAAGGAAGCAATCTGATCGAAGCCCAGGTAGGCGTCGAGGAAAACGTTGCCCCCCTCGACCTGCTGTGGCGCGTCGGCGCCAAAGACGACAGTGCCGGTGAGCACCCCAGCGCCCGGGCGATACGGAGAGGCCCAGGGCGGAATGTAGCTAAAGGTGCGAATGTATTCGAGGGTGTTTTCCTTTTGTGTTTGTGTCCAGTCGGCGCCGATCTCAGGATGCGCCGCCTGCCAGCCATCCAGCCACGCGGCCTGGCTGGCAAAGATGGTGTACGACAGGTCAGTGAAATCATTGATCTGAGCCGGCGCTTGCGGACCATCGCCAGCGCCGCTGGCGCCGTGACACGCAGCACAGTTGGCGGCGTAAAGTTGTTCGCCCAGTGCACTCTTGTCAGCATCGGTGTGCAGGCTCCACGCGTAAGCGACGGTGTTCCAGATTTCGTCGTCGGTCAAGCGATTGGACCAAGGCGGCATCAATTTCTCCAGCCGGCCAAACTTGGTCGTGTGAAACAATTGCGCCGGGCTGCGTTCCCAAAGTGCAGTAGCATCGGCGAAGGCGGTAGCCGGGCTGGGCAGGTCGCCTGCTGTCGGGCCATCGGCGCGCCCTTGTTCACCATGACACGGCGCACAATTTTCTAGGTAGCTGGCGCGTCCGGCAGCGGCAAAGGGCAGGGTGGTGGGCGTCGTCACTTGCGCCGGATCATAGGGAGGCGATGTGCGCGCAGGCTGATCTTGTGCAGCAACGGGCAGAGTATGCAAGCCGGTTAGAAAAAGCACGCCCACCCATAATGGCGTCAATACGACGGCGATGATGCTTCGGTGCTTCAGGTGCAACTTGTGGTTCAACATGAGCAACAGTCAACTCGGTGGAAGAGGATAGCAGGAGGCAGCCCGCCGGTGATTGACCAGCCAAGCTGCCTGCAATCGACACGATAGGGGAGGGGAGCAGATGGTTATTGATTCGCCGTGACGAAGACTTCTTCTGGCTCCTCTTCATATCGGCTTGGGCACTTAAGCAATAGCGTTTCTGCCTGGAATGAACCATCCGGCAGGAGTTCGCCCTCGACAATGGCCGAAGCTGCCCGCTGGAAGTTATCCGGGCGCGGACCCGAAAAGATGATCGGCAACTGGGCGCCATTCTCGTCGGCAATGGTAAAGCGTAGTGTGACTTCCTGCGGGCGCCAATCTTCGCTGCCTTCGACTACGGTGCCGTTGACGCGCACACGTTCACCAACGATGCTGGCGCCGCGCCCCTGTAGCTCGCTCACCGTCATGTAATAGGCGCCCGTCGACACCGTTGCCTGCACCATGAGTACGATAATCAGCCCGATCAGGAGAAGGCCGCCCAGCACAAATTTCAAGTTTTTGCCCGACGCCTTGCCTTCAGCCAGATTGGTTGGGATAGACTGGACTTGCGTTGTAGAGTGGGACATGAAATGCTGCTTGCCTTTCTACTATTAGGAGAACCGCACCGCTACATTGTACAACCCGCTACATTGTACAACATTAGTTGAAATGAATGTAGCACGACTTATTAAACTCGACAAACCTGGCATTGTCACTAGTAAGATGGGTAGGTTCTGCAAAATTCACAGCAGCCCCGTCCCCTGGGAGCATTAAGATCGAGCGACAAGATTAGCGCCGCTTCACGGTGCATTGCAGTGCGGGGTGTAGGCGCTGCCGGGGAGATAGTGCTCCCACTCCTCGACGCTTAATGCGCGCGCTGCAATCACACAACTACGCTCCGCCCATGGCATGGGGTCCAACCACCAGCGTTCGACGCGTTCGTCAAAGCTGCCCAGGAAGACATATGCGCCATCTGGACTCACAGCGAAAGCCTCGGTTTCCAGACCGGTGCGAAGCGCAGGCCCAAGCGGTGTGTGTGACGCCACATCCCAACGCTGCACCGTCCCCAAATTATCCAGTGTAACCAGCGTGTCTTCATCATGCGGCGGATAGAAGTTCACACCCCAGACTTGCGCCATGTTTGCAGTGAGCGGAGCGCTGGCTTCAGCGCCAGTGGCAACGTCCCAAAAACGCACCGTCTTGTCGGCGCTGCCAGAGATGAGCGTCTTGCCGTCGGCGGTGTAAAGGAGCGAAGTGACCCAATAGTCGTGCGCCGAGATAGCGCTACGGCGTGTGTGCAGCGCTTCGTCTCCACCTGCTGCCAGCGTTGCTGTATCCCAGAATTGAATGCGTCCATCGGCGCCACCTGTCGCAAGCGTCTGTCCATCCGGCGCGAATGCTAATGCCAACGTCCATCCGTCATGTGCATTGGCTACAGCACGCACCTGTGCACCAGTCGTCACATCCCAGATCGACAGATTGCCATCGAAATCGCCGACGGCAAGATAGCGGCTGTCCGGGCTGAAGGTCAACCCAATGACAACACTTTCCTGGGGTGTGAAGGGGGGGTGCAAGAGCTGTCGCTTTGCTATGTCCCACAGGGTGACGACGCCGCCGGCATCATCGGCAGCCAGGTAGCGCCCATCCGGACTGTACGCTACCTGAATGAGCGAGCGTGTGTGTGGCGAGGGCAACTCGGCAAGCAATGCACCTGTGGCGGCGTCCCAAAGCAGGATGCGGCGGTCAAAGCTGCTTGTGGCTAGCGTGCCGCCATCGGGACTGAGCGCCAGGGAGCGCACACGATCGGTGTGTCCATGAAACGCCAGGCGGCGCGCCAGATCCCAGCGCAGCAAACTACCACCCGTAGCGCTGGAGTACAGCGCGTCTCCTGCAGCGGTGAAACGGAGAGCGCGCACCCAATTGTCATGCCCAATCAGTGGTTCGCCGATCAGTCGCTTGGTCTCGACATCGTACAATAAAATCTTGCGATCAGCGCCGCCGGTAGCAAGTATTTTTGCATCCGGGCTGAAAGCCACCGCGAGGACACGCCCGGTATGATCGGTGAGCGGCGAGTGCAGCAGTTGGCCACTGGCTACATCCCAAAGCCTGACCGAACCATCGAAGCTGGCAGTCGCCAACTTACCGCCATCGGCGGAGAATGCCACGGAATTGATAGTAGACTCATGGCCGCCAAGTCTGATGGCAGACATCTCGCCGGTGGCGACATCCCAGAGATCGACGCCGCGATCTTCAGCGACATCGCGCGTAACGGCCAGTGTGCGATTATCGGGGCTGAACCAAAAGTTCTCATTGCGATCCAACGGGGTAATCTTCTGTCCAATGGGTTGATGCGTGGCAACATCCCACACAACCATGGCGCCATCGGTCAGCCGGGTGACAAGCAGGCGGCCATCAGTGGAGAACTTCAACAGATTGATCGCCTGATCCGCGCCGACGCGCCAGCTGGCAACCAACTCACCACTGGCGCCGTCCCATAGCTGAATATTGTCCATGTCGGCCGTAGCGATCCGCTCGCCATCAGGCGCCAATGCCACGCCGGAACGTTTCTGAGATGGCAGCAATTCACGCACCATGCGCCCTGTCGCCGTATCCCAACGCGCCACGCTGGTCAACGAACCATCCTCGGCAATCGTCAGGAGGTGTTGACCATCTGGCGTCACGGCAATGCTGGTCAGGTCGCCGGCGCCACCGCGCAGGAAGCGATCGAGCAGGCCACTGAGCGGAAAGGCGGTCAGATAGTTGGTCAGATCTTCGGCGTCGGTCGTGCGTGCGACAGCTTCAGCGCCAAGCAACAAAGCCAGGTCTGTCGCGTCGTCGGCCAGGTTGAGCGATTGCGCCGCCAACTGGCGCGCCAGCGCCTGCTCCGCAAAGCGGCGCGCCTGCGCTTGCTGGGAGAAGGCAAAGGCGGCGGCGACGATGGCGACAGCCAGCACGCCGGTCAACCCGAACGTCAACACGCGCAGCCGCCGGCGCGCCGTGCGTTCGACCTCTGCGCGCTGATGTTCGGCTTCGGCGCGCTGCATCTCGGCCATGGCAAGTTCCTGGGTGCGCGCCAACTCTACCTGGCGCGCATGTTCAATTTCGGCCAGATTTGCGTTACGCGCGGCGACGCTGGCGTCGATCAACGCCTGCTCGTTTTGACTCAAGTCCTCGCGCCGCAGGCTGATCCAGCGTTCGGCCTCGGTGAGTACGACGCCGCGCAACAGGGCGTCAGCCTCACGATCGCTGGCGATCCACTGCTGCAAGTAGGTGCGCAACCGTTGTTGCCATCGGCGGAAGTCTCGATCCTCATTCATCCACTCGCGCAATTGTCCCCAACTACGGATCAATGCCTCGTGCACCAACTCGATGCTTTCGCCGCTGTCGCCATGCCCGGTGACAACCAGCCGCAGATCGGCCAGCTTCTGCGCCAGCGTCCAGGCCGCATCACTCAGTTCTGCGCGCAGGGCAGGGCGCCGCGTGTCGCCGGTTTCATCGCCGGGCTGGACAAGCTGAATGAAGAGCCGCCGCGCAGCGATTTGTTCGTCCGCTGTCAACTGGGCGTAGACCTGGTCGGCGTAGCTAGCCAGAGCGCCAGAAACTCGCCCGATCTCGTCGTAAGCGTCGTGGGTGATCACATAACCGGTGCGCCGCGACCACAACTCCGCTAAAGCAAATTGCAGCAACGGCAGATTGCCAGGCTCCTGACCCACATCGTCGAGCAGACGCTCGGTCAAGCCTGGCTCGAAGCTAACGCCACGATTGCGTGCTGGCTCTTCGATTGCGCGACGCAGTTCGTGGCGCGCCATAGGGCCAAGCACAATGCCGCCACGCTGCAATGCATCCGCCAGCGGACGATGCGTCAGCGCCTGGCTCACAAAGTCAGCGCGCATGGCAATGACCAACGCAATGGCGCCATTTGGGGAGGAATACGCCGAATTCAGCAACAGATCAATGAATGCCCGGCGCACGTTTGCCGCCGGGCACAGCGTGTACAACTCCTCGAATTGATCGGCAAAGATCAAGATACGTGTGTGCGTAGGCAGCAGATCGAGCGCGCCCAAGGTGACGCCTTCACTGCTGAGGCGCTGCGCGACCCGCCCGACATTGCTGTGCGACTTGGATACACGCGTGATGGCTTCCGCCAGGGCATGAAACGGATCGACGCCGGGGCGAAACTCGATGAACGTCCAGCCAGCCGAGCGCGTCTCACTACGTGCGTTCAGTTGTGCTGTGTGCTCGCTACTCTTCAAAGCCGGCATCAGACCCGCCCGGACGATTGATGATTTGCCGCTGCCAGAGGAACCGATCAGGAAGGCGACAGGCGCGTCGCGTAACCGCCGCAGGAGATAGTCCACCGTATCTTCGCGGCCAAAGAAATCAGCGCGGTCGGCGGAGGTGAAGGGATACAGCCCTTTGTAGGGTGCGCCGCTCTCATCGAAGGACGCCAACGGCGCGCCGCTCTGAATGTCCTGCAACAACTTGAGCGTTTCTGGCGCCGGTGGTGCATCGAACTGCTGCGCCAACACCCGACGCGCAGTTTCGAATTGTTGCAGGGCGGCGGTGCGTTGGTTGTCGAGTGCATAGATTCTGATCAATCGGCGATGGGTCTCTTCGTCCCATGGCTCTAGTTCCAGATAACGCAGCAGAAAGCGCTGGGCGGCGCCAAAATCGCGACGTCGCTCATAGAAGCTCGCCAATGATGACAACGCGCGCAACATCTGCGAGCGATACCACTCCTGCCTGGCCAGCCGCCATGTCTCGAAGTTATCGGCGTCGGGCAACGTCAGCCCAGCCAGAAAGTCGCCCCGATAGAGTTCGACTGCGTCCTCCAAGCCCGCTATACATTCAGCACACGTATCGATCTGCTGATGCGGATGCTGTTGCGTCGCACGAATCAGCGTTGCAAATTGCTCGACATCGCACCAATATTCGCCATCAAAGTTGAAGGCAACATCCTGTCGGGTGACAGTCAGATAAGGCGCAGATGTCGCCTGATCGGGCGCGGCGGTTGGCTGCAGTTGACGACGCAGCGTGTAAAGCGCCTGGCGGAGACTCTGCATTGCCGCCTTCTGATCGGCTTCAGGCCAAAAGAGCGTTGCCAGATGCTCGCGCAGGTGCGGGCGATCGCTCTCAGTCGTCAAATAGGCCAGGAGCGCCTTGCTTTTGGCGGTGTCGATGGCGGGGACGCGTCCATCCGCAAATGTAACGTGGAAGGTGCCAAAGAATCGTAGGTATAACATGCTGCCATCGATTGATTGGGTGCAGGAGCGTGCTTCTGGTCATTGTAAGGCGTCATTGTTGAGCAGTCGTCTCCCGAGACGAAAGGATGTTGAATCTTCTGTGATTGGATTGTAACGGTGGTGCTTACGACGAACAAGTGAAATTCTTCCCAAAAACCTGGTGACTGAGCGCAACATCCGATAGCATTTTGACGATCCTTTGACGAGCGTTTGTTAGGGTGGAGACAATCAAAGTTCCCGCCCGCACCCCTGTTTGGGATCCCGTCGCCCCGACATGCCCCAATAGGTATTGCGGATCGGCGTATCCCCCGACGCCGATCTCCAACATAGCCCCCATCGCAGAGAGGACGGCAATGACGGCCGTCCTCTCTTTGATTCTCTTCTGCAGTTGTCTTCTGTCGGCGCGCTTACCGAAAGTGCTTGATGACCCGCCCCAGCAGGCGCACAGCTTCCAGGCGATCCGGACCAAGCGGCGGCCCGAAACTGAGGTGGCGCACGCCCGCTGCAACCAACGGCTCCAGCCGCGCGATGACATCCGGCGCCCGTCCCACGATGCCAATGCGCAACATGCGCGCATCCACCAGACTCACGGCGCGGGCGACATCGCGCTCGACCATGATGGCGTGCTCGATCGGGCGGAAATCGGCTTGCGTCACCCCCAACCGTTCGAGGATCAGCGGGCCGAGCGCGTGACCGTAATACGCGATTTTCTCAGCCAGAACGCGCTGCGCCGCCAGCCTGTCTTCTGCCAGCGAAACCCAGATACACGCGGCCAGGTCCAGCTCGCCCAATGCCGCTGAACGCTGCGCCAGCCCGGCTTGCAGATGCGGCAGCACGCCGAAGTAGTGCTCTGGCGGAAAGAGCAACGGCAGGGCGCCATCCGCTACTTCACCTGTCAGCGCCAACATCTTTGGCCCCATAGCGCCAATGTAGATGGGTGTGACACGCGGCGCATCGAAACGCAGATAGGCCTCAGTCCCCCACCGCAGAAACAGACCGTCCATCGACGCGCGCTCACCTTGCAGTAGGCTACGAATGGCAGCCACCGTCTCGCGCAACGCCGTTAGCGGTTGCGCCGCCTCGATGCCGACCCACTTCAGAAACTCGCTGGCGCCCGCCGCCAGCCCCAGATTGAAGCGGTTGCCCGTCGCCTCATCCAGTGTGGCAGCCAGCATGGCGATCTCCGCCGGATGGATGGTGTACGGGTTGAGAATGCCAGCGCCGACTTCAAGACGCGTGGTCGCCTGCGCTATCGCCTGCAGAATCACCGGCGCGCTGCGCAGAAAAAGATCGTTGCTCACCCAAATCTGGTCAAAGCCGACCGCTTCCGCCGCCTGCGCAATTGCCACATAGTCGCGCAGCGGAAGATCGTTGTTGAGCCGCAGACTGAAACGCATCACAATAGCTCTTCACCGGCGCCGACAATGGCTTCAGCCTCGATCTCGACTAGATATTCTGGGCCGACGAGCCGCGCTTCCACCAGAGTGTTGACCGGGCGGATGTGCGCGAAGCGCTCGCCATGCACGCGCGCCACCGCTTCCCAGTGTTCAATATTGCTCACAAAGATGCGCGTACGCACGACATCCTCCAGCCGCCCGCCAAGCTGGCGAATCGCTGCCTCGATCTTGTCAAGCGCATAGCGCGCCTGCATCGCTGCGTCACCCGCACCGACCAGTCCATCCGGCCCGGTGGCGGTGGTGCCCGCCACTAGAATATGGTCGCCGACGCGCACCGCGCGGCTATACCCTGCCATTGCCTCCCACACCGTGCCACTGCTCACTGATTGTCGCTTGCGTGTCATCATATTCTCCTGTATAAATGCAATCCTACCCACTCGACGGGCGCAACAAAACGCCGACTATGCTACGGTATGCACAGCGAAGAGCCAAATGGCGCACCACTTCCCCAATTGCATGAGTCGCCAACGCGTCATGATCAGAAAACAGCAAGCAGGAGATAGCAGATGGCCGCCAAACTACAACCAATGGACCCGGTCGACGCCGCCTGGTATCACATGGACGGCGCCACAAACCTGGCGATGGTGACGGGCGTCGCGCTGACGCGCACCCCTCTCGACTTTGCGCGCACCCGCGCGATTTTCGCCCATCGTCTGTTGCACCTGCGCCGCTTTCGCCAGCGTGTGGTCGAGCATGGCTTCCCGTATCCAACCCCACATTGGGAGGATGACCCTCATTTCGCCATCGAGGATCACTTTCACCATGTCGCCCTACCCGAGCCGCGCGACAAGCAGGCGCTGCTTGGCCTCTTGAGCGATATCGCCAGCACGCCACTCGATTACAAACGTCCGCTCTGGCAGGTGCACATTGTCGATGGCGTCGGCGCGGGCAGCGCCATGATCCTGCGCTTCCACCACTGCGTCGGCGACGGCACAGCGATGATGGCAATTGCACAACTGCTCTTCGACGCTGAGCCAGACGCCCCGCTTGATCGTGCGGCGCCAGCGCCACGCCCCACGCGCGCCGGCCTGCTCGACTCCCTAGCGCGCCCTGTCAAACGCCTGATCGATCAGTCAGCGCAGGCGATCAGCAGCGGCGCCGCCCTTGTCCTTCATCCTGAGCAGACGGCGGAACTGGCGCAGCTGGCCGCACGCAGTGCTGGCGTCGCCGTTGGCACCCTCCTCAAGACGCCCGACCCGCCCTCACCTCTCAAAGGGCGGCTGGGCGTGCCCAAACGCGTGGCCTGGTCAGAGCCGGTCGCCCTCGACACGGTCAAACACGTTGGACGGGCGACCGATGCCAAAGTTAACGATGTGCTCGTGGCGGCGATGGCGGGTGCACTCCGCCATTACATGCAGGCGCGCGGCGCCGAAGTGGATGGCCTGACCATTCGCGGCGTCGTGCCTGTCGATCTGCGCCGACCGGATCGGGCGCTGGAACTGGGTAATCGCTTTGGGCTGGTCTTCCTCGATTTACCGGTTGGCGTCTCCGGGCCACTGGCGCGACTGGAAGCCACCCGTCAACGCATGGGCGCCATCAAACGCTCGCCCGAAGCCGCCGTCTTTTTGGGGATTCTCAATATCTTTGGCCGGACGCCGCGCCCGGTGGAGGAGCTGGCCTTGACAATTTTTGGCAGTAAGGCAACGCTGGTAATGACCAATGTCGCCGGCCCGCGCACACCGCTCTATCTTGCCGGCAGTCTTATCGATCGCATGACCTTCTGGGTGCCGCATCCTGCCGATCTAGGCATGGGGATCAGCATTCTCAGCTACAACGGTCAGGTGACATTGGGCATCGTCGCCGATGCTGGCCTGGTGCCCGACCCAGAGCGCATCGCCGAGGAGTTCAACCGTGAGTTCGACCGTCTCTGCGCCGAAGTCAGCGGTGTCCAATCTCTCCCAGCGCAACGTTGCGCCGCCACGACGGCTACTGGACGCGCGTGCAAAAACAAGCCGTTAGCCGGCTCCGCTTATTGCCGCGTGCATCAGCCGAAATGAATGCTTGATGCCTATGCCACCTTCCCGGAAGCTCTGAGCTTCCGGGAAGGTGTGCACAGCGCAGTGTTCAGTTGCCAAAGCGTTCCTGCGCCGGAATGACCTCCAGCACCTGGCACGCGGTCTCGTAACGGCCAAAGCTGGGCATGAGGTAGACGCCCTGCACGTAGGGCAATTCCCTCAATTCCAATAGCAATTCCTGCGCCATTTTCACGCCTTCTTGCCGCCCGTTGGCGCCTGCCTTGCGCATCCGCTCCAATGCATCCTCGCTGAGGGTGATGCCGGGCACTTCGTTGTGCAGGAAGGAGGCGTGTTTGTGCCCTTGCAGCGGCAGCACACCGATCAGCACCGGCACGGGAAACTTGCCGTGACGCTGTTCGTAGAGCGTGACAAAGTTGACCCAGAGCTGCGGGTCGAAGATCGGCTGCGTCATCGTGAAGTGTGCGCCACCGCTGACTTTCTGGTGGAAGCGATCCACCTCCTGCACCAGATCAGCGCGCGTCGGGTCACAAGCCACCGCAATCGTGAAGCCGCCCTTTTGCCCCATATCCTGCCCGGCCACATCGACGCCGTCGTTGAAGCGGTTGATGATGCGCACCAGCCCGATGCTGTCCACGTCGTAGACTGCGGTCGATTGCTTGGTGTCGCCCAGGCTGGGCGGGTCGCCGGTGAGCGCCAGGATGTTGCGCACACCGAGTGCGTGGGCGCCGATCAGGTCAGCCTGTAAGCCCATCAGCGAGCGGTCGCGCGTGGTGAAGTGGACGATGGTTTCGATGCCCACCTGCTGTTGAATCTGCACACAGAGCGAGAGTGCGCTCATACGCACGCGCGCCATCGGGCTGTCGGCGACATTGACGGCGTCGGCGCCCATCTTGAGCGCGTGACGTGCGCCCTCGATCTGCTTCTCAGCGGTGAAACTGCGCGGCGGGTCCACCTCGACGCTGATCACGAACTTGCCGGCGCGCAGCTTGCGGAGGATGTCGGTCGGCTGCACCTCGTCGGTCACGCCGTAGTCAGCCTTGGCGACTAGCGGCGTCTCCTCGACAACGGTGAGCGTGGGCGCAGGTCCGCGGCTGCGGGCGGCGAGATGCCCGTCGAGCGCGGCGCGCATGGCGCGGATGTGCATCGGTGTGGTGCCGCAACAGCCGCCGACGATGCACGCACCTTCGCCCAGAAAGCTGTCGACCTGCCGCGCAAAGTATTCCGGGCTGGATGGATAATAGAAGCGCCCTTCGACGCGCTCCGGGAAGCCAGCGTTGGGCATGACGATCAGCGGCGTATGATGGTCGGCGGCGTGCATCTGTTCGAGCGTCTGCGTCATCGCTGCTGGACCAACCGAGCAGTTGACGCCGACGACATCGGCGCCGGCAGCCTTGAGCCGGGCGACAACTTCGGCGGGCGCGTGACCGGTCATCGTCAGCCCGTCCTCGGCAAAGGTCATCGACGCCACAATTGGGAGATCGCAGACTTCGCGGGCGACGCGCACGGCAATCTCCAGCTCGCTGAGATGCACGAAGGTCTCGAAGAGCAGCAGATCGGCGCCCGCCTCCCAGAGCACGGCGATCTGTTCGCGGAAGGCGGCGGCGGCTTCGTCGGGCGTGAGCGGGCCTTCCGGCTGCAACTGCTTGCCGAGCGGGCCCACGTCGCCGGCGATGAAGATGGCGCGCCCGCTCACCTCGCGCACATCGCGCACCAGCTTGACGGCGCGAAAGTTGAGGTCGCGCACCCGGTCCGCCAACCCATAGTCCGCCAGGCGGATGCGGTTGGCGCCGAAGGTGTGCGTCTTGATGATGTCGGCGCCAGCGCTGGCGTAGGCTTGATGAATCTCGCTCACCCACGTCGGTTTGGCGATGACCAGGTGCTCCAGACACTGCTCGCTGCTGGCGCCGCGCGCGTACAACATCGTGCCCATAGCGCCGTCGGCTAACAGCGGCGTTTCCGCCAGGCGTTGCAGAAATGGATGATTGCTCATAGCGTGCTCTTTTCCCTGCATAGTTTCCTCAAAACCGATGCAGTATAGCATAATGCTGCATTCGGGGTGTCGCGTCACGATTTTGATGCGAGGATTAAGCGAACGGTGTGCCAGGTATCACAGTGCAGGCTGCCCCTCGATCAAAGAGAAAAATATCAGGTGTAATCCGTGAATGAACTCTTGCCCAATGTCATCGACAGCGCAGCAGACCACAGCGCTCCGCAGGCAATGTCGTTGCAGCGTGAGCTGCGCAGCATCGTCGAACCCGACCTGCTGATCGAAGCGGTGCAGGTTCCGCGCGAGCCAGAGAAGCAGGGCGTGCTGCTGTTGCGCGGGCGGCTGCTGCGCCCCAGCCACATCGCCTTCCCGCGTTGGCAGGCGGAGCTGGCGCGGCGCAACTTCACGCCGACGCTGCGTTCCGCCGCCGAAGAGGGCGAAGCCGGCGCGCCGCCGGAGGATGTCTTTGTGCGCATCTTTGCGGGCGTCGTCAAACCCGGGCGCTCGCGCGTCTGGATCAACGCCGTGCTCTTTGTGTTGACCGTGCTTAGCACACTCTTCGTCGGTTCGCTCTACAGTGATACGGCGTTGGTGCTCAACTCGGCATGGGATTTCCTACGCCCGTCGAACCTGTTGCAGGGATTGCCCTTTGCGGCGACGCTGCTCGGCATCCTGGCCGCGCACGAATTCGGTCACTATTTTGCGGCGCGCTATCACAAGGTCGCGGTGACGCTGCCCTACTTCATCCCCATGCCGCTGACCTTCGGCACGCTCGGTGCGTTCATCCAGCTTAAGGAGCCGATCCCCGACCGGCGCAAACTCTTCGACATCGGCGTGGCAGGGCCGCTGGCCGGGCTGGTGCTGGCCGTACCGCTGCTCTTCATCGGGCTGGCGTCGAGCGAAGTCGCGGTGCCGCCGCCCAACGTGCCGTTGATGCTGGAGGGCAACAGCCTGCTCTACCTCACCGCCAAGTGGCTGGTCTTTGGCGAGATTCTGCCCAACCCGGTGACCGGGCGCGATGTCTTCATGAACCAGATCACCTTTGCGGCGTGGATCGGCTTGCTGGTGACGGCGCTCAACCTGCTGCCGGTCGGTCAGCTCGACGGCGGGCACACGGTCTTTGCCATGTTCGGACGCAA
>DMDA01000079.1:68897-72478 GCA_003451595.1 Chloroflexota bacterium
TTCGTGCAGGAAATTCTACCTGCGCTGAGCAACGTTGGCTACAGCGGCTGGTTCTTGTGGCTGTTCTTGATCCTGGTGATGATCGGCGTCGAACACCCACCGGCGCTGGACGACGTGACCACGCTCGACACGCGGCGCCGCATCATCGGCTTCATCGTCATTATCATCTTTATCCTGACCTTTGTCCCGGTGCCCATGCGCGCGCTGTAGACGGGTATACTTCAAGTTAGGGACGTGCGTCGTAGGTCATCGCCTCCGGCGTGACGGACGCCGTGTCACGCCAGAATCGATATTCATCAGAATTGCGAGTTGTCAACATGCCCAAACCACCATCCATGCAAGAAGTCATCATGCGGCTGCACGAGTTTTGGGCCGCACACGGCTGCACGATCTGGCAGCCCTACAGCGAGAAGGTTGGCGCCGGCACCATGAACCCGGCGACCGTGCTGCGCGTGCTGGGTCCGGAGCCGTGGAACGTCGCCTACGTCGAGCCATCCTTCCGGCCTGACGACGGTCGCTACGCCGAGAATCCGAACCGGATGCAGATGCATCATCAATATCAGGTCATCCTCAAGCCCGATCCGGGCAATCCGCAGGAACTCTATCTCGCCAGCCTGGAAGCGATCGGTCTCGACCGCACGCGCCATGACATCCGCTTTGTCGAAGACAACTGGGAGTCGCCGGCGCTGGGTGCGTGGGGGCTGGGCTGGGAAGTGTGGCTGGACGGGCAGGAGATCACGCAGTTCACCTACTTCCAGCAGGCAGGCAGCCTGCCGCTCGACCCGGTGAGCGTGGAGATCACCTACGGCCTCGACCGCATCGTGATGTATCTCCAGCACAAGACGCAGGTGTGGGACATCGACGTGGACGGACAGCACACCTTCGCTGAACTCTACCGCGACCCGGAGGTCGAGCACTGCGTCTACGACTTCGAGCTGGCGGACGTGGAGCGCATGAAACAGCTCTACGCCATCTACAAAGCCGAAGCGGAGGCGTGCATTGCGCGTGGTCTCATCATCCCGGCGCATGACTACGTGCTGCGCCAGAGCCACACCTTCAACCTGCTTGATGCGCGCGGCGCCATCGGCGTCACCGAGCGCGCCAAATTCTTCGCCGACATGCGCGCCCAGGCCAAGGCAGTCTCCGAGCTTTATGTCGAACAGCGCCGCAAACTAGAGTTCCCATGGCTGACAGAAGGGGAGAAGGGGAGAGGGGGAGAAGTCACCCAATCTCCAATCTCCAATCTCCCAATCTCCACCCCCCAATCTTTCCTCCTCGAACTCGGCTCCGAAGAGCTGCCGCCGCAGGATGTCGTGGATGGCATCGCCCAGATCGAGGAAAAGCTCAAGGCATTGCTGGCGCAGTACAAACTCAGCTACGAAGGGCTGCGCGTCACCGGCACGCCGCGGCGGCTGGTCGCGTTCGTGAGCGAGCTGGCGCCGATACAGGCGGATGAGGTCGTGGAGAAACGCGGACCCGCGCTGGCGCAGGCGTATGATTCGCTCAACCAGCCGACGAAGGCGCTCGAAGGCTTTGCGCGTGGTCAGGGGATGAGCGTCGACCAGCTTGAAGTGCGCGACAACTACGTCTACGCGGTGAAGCGCGTTGCCGGACGCCCCGCCGCCGAAGTGTTGCCGCAGCTTTGTCTCGACCTGCTCAACGCGCTGCGCTGGGGCAAAGCGATGCGCTGGAACAGCAGCGGCATCGCCTACTCGCGCCCGCTGCGCTGGATCGTGGCGCTCTTTGGCGAACAGGTCGTGCCCTTCACCTGGGCAGGCGTCGCCAGCAGCAACACCAGCCGCGGCCCCCGCTTTGCCGACGCCGCGGCGCGGCTGCCGGCGGGCGGCTTCACCACCTTCACCATCAAGGATGCCCAGAGCTACTTCGACGCGGTGGCCGCCGAGGGCGTCGTCGTCGACCGCGAGGAGCGCCGCCAGCTCGTCGCCGAGCTGGTGCAGCAAGCCGCCGCCAGCATCGGCGGCAACGTGCCCGACGAAGCGGCGCTGCTCGACGAAGTGACCGATCTGGTCGAGGCGCCGCAAGCGCTGCTTGGAACCTTCGAGGCGAAATATCTTGAACTGCCGGCGCCGGTGCTGATCGGCGTGATGAAGAAGCATCAACGCTACTTCCCGGTGCTCAAGGGCGGTGCGCTGGTCAACCACTTTGTCACCGTCGCCAACAGCAACGAGCTGGCGCATCCCGACGTCGTGCGCGAGGGCAACGAGGGCGTGATCCGCGCTCGTTACGCCGACGCTGCCTACTTCTATCGCGCCGACACTACGCGGCCGCTCGAATCCTACTCGCCGCGGCTGGCGACGCTCACCTTCCACGCCAAACTCGGCTCGATGCTCGACCGCGTGGAACGGCTCAAGGCGCTGGCGCCGCAGATTGCCGAGATGTTGGGCGCGTCGGCGGAGGAAATCGCCGCCGTCACCCGCGCCGCTGCGTTGAGCAAAGCCGACCTGATGACCAGCATGGTGATCGAGATGACCAGCCTGCAGGGCATCATGGGCGAGATTTACGCCCTCAAGAGCGGTGAGACGCCCGCCGTCGCCCAGGCGATCCGCGAGCAATATCTGCCGCGCTTTGCTGGCGACGACGTGCCGGCTTCACGGCCAGGTCTTGCGCTGGCGCTGGCGGACAAGCTGGACGCGCTCAGCGGTCTCTTTGCTGTGAAGGCAATCCCGACCGGCAGCGCCGATCCTTTCGGGCTGCGGCGCGCCGCGCTGGGGATTGTCAACAGCCTGATCGCCACGCAGACCGATTTCAGCGTGCGCGCCGGGCTGGAGGCGGCGGCAAAGCTCCAGCCGGTGGCGGTGAGCGCCGAAGCCACCGCCGAGACCGCCGCCTTTGTCGAGCGACGCTTGCAGGGCGTGCTGGCGGATCAGGGCTTCGCGTTCGATGTGGTGGAGGCTGTGTTAGCCGTGCGCGGGGACAATCCGACTGCCGCAGTGCGGGCGTGCGCGGCGCTCAGCAAAGATGTCAGCCAGGGGTGGTGGAGTGAGACCTTCACGGCGTATGCGCGCTGCGCCCGCATTACCCGCTCGTTGACGGAGGAACTGCCACTCAACCAGAGTGCATACACGGAGGCGGTGGAACACGCGCTGCACGTCGCCTATGTCGCCGCCGAAGCTGCGCTGAAGCTGGTCAAGGAGCCGGCGGATATCCTCGGCGAGACGCTGCGCGCGCTACAACTGCCGATCAACGCCTACTTCGAGCGGGTGCTGGTCAACGCGGAAGATGAGACGCTGCGCCGGGCGCGATTGGCGTTGGTGCAACGCATCGCCCAGCTGCCAGCGCAGGTGGCGGATTTGAGCAAGTTGCAGGGATTCTAGGAATTCACGATTTGCCTCGTGCGCGTGCGCAAAATACTACGCATCGCCACCGTAGACGCCGCTCGCAGCGGCGTGGTCTCGCCGTCCCACCGCACCCGTCAGATCACATTCCCTCCTCGACCGAGACCGGGGGGCTACGAGCCGCCCCTACGCCACACCGCCATCGTAGACGCCGCCCGCAGCGGCGGGGGCTCCCCCCCCCCCCCCCCCCGCCAGCACAAAATTCCTCCCCCCACCCCAGCACCG
>DMDA01000124.1 GCA_003451595.1 Chloroflexota bacterium
AACCACATGAGATACACAACCGCATCTGGCATCTATCCTCCCCATGTGACTTTTGTCGCAGCGCATCGCCTCATGGTTCTGTATCCTGCTGACTGCTGAGCGTTCCCTCGGATCAATCACAGGAGGTTGTTGGATGGAAACATGGCCTTTGCCGCGCATTGACGCTGCACGCTGCACAGGTTGCGAGCGTTGCATTGAAATTTGCCCAACCCAGGCGCTGGCGCAGGTGGCGGACAAGGCCGCGCTGCTCTATCCGGATCGCTGCACCTATTGCACACTCTGCGAAGACATCTGCCCGACCAACGCCATCGCGTTGCCGTTCTTGATTGTCTTTGCCGGGCAGCGCTCCTGAGCCGCACTGCTGATCGGTAGTAAAGACCACGCGTCCACTGGCGTATTGGGCGCGCCTGGTCTGGCGAAACACTCATTTCAACATAAGGAGAGCGACATATGAGGCGATGGATTGTATTGGTTTTGCTGTTGATGGCAGCAGCAGCAATCTTTGTGGCGTGTAGCGACGAGGAGCCGGAACCGACCGCCACCCCTGTCCCGGCGCCGGTGCAAGCCAGTGGCGGCGGTGGTTTGCCGGATGACCTGCTGGCGGTGGCGAATGCGCGTGGACTGACCCCGCAGGACATCCGCGCCGCGCTCAAGACCTATGTACCCAGCGGCAAGAAGGATGAGTACTACCTCTTCTCGTCGGGTGGGCAGTCGGGCAACGTCGTCGTGATCGGCGTGCCGTCGATGCGCATCCTCAAGCAGATCGCCGTCTTCACGCCGGAGGCCTGGCAGGGCTACGGCTACGGCGAGGTTGGCACCGAAGCCGTGCTGGATGGCGGCAACGTGGACACAACCACGATTCGCATGGGCGACACCCATCACCCCGCGTTGAGCGAGACGAATGGCGAGTATGACGGTCAGTTTCTCTTCATCAACGACAAAGCCAGCGCACGCGTCGCCGTCATCGACCTGCGCGACTTTGAGACCAAGCAGATCGTCAAGGATCCGAACCTGATCAGCAACCACGGTTCGTCCTTCGTGCCGCCGAACACCGAGTACGTGATCCAGGCCAGCCAATACGCGACGCCGCTGGGCTGGGAATATGCGCCGATCAGCGAGTACAAGGAGAAGTATCGCGGGCTGATCACCCTGTACAAGTTCGACCGTGAAAAGGGTCGCATCGACCTGGCGAACTCCTTCAGCATCGAGATTCCGCCCTACTGGCAGGACTTGTGCGACGCGGGCAAGCTGGTTTCCGACGGCTGGGCGTTCTGCAACAGCTTCAACACCGAGATGGCGACCGGCGGCATCGAGTCGGGCAACCCGCCTTTCGAGGCCGGCGTCAGCCAGCGCGACACCGACTATCTGCACATTTTCAACTGGCGCAAGGCGGCGGAGGTGGCGGCGCAGGCAGGCAAGACCGAGGTAATCAACGGCATGCGCGTCATTCGCATCCCCACAGCGGTGGAGGAAGGCATCCTCTACCTGGCGCCGGAGCCAAAAAGCCCGCACGGCGCCGACGTCACACCTGACGGCAAGTACATCACCGTCGCCGGCAAACTTGACCCGCACGTGACGATCTATTCCTTCGACAAGATCATGAAAGCCATCGAAGCCAAGAACTGGACGACCGACGACTTCGGCATCCCGGTGTTGGACTTCGACGCCGTGATGCTGACGCAGGTCGAACTGGGGCTGGGGCCGCTGCACACGCAATACGACGACAAGGGCAACGCCTACACCAGCCTCTTCCTCGACAGCGCTGTGGCGAAGTGGTCGCTGGGCGGCGACGACCCCGCCGGCTACAAACTGTTAGAGAAGTTGCCGGTGCAGTATAACATCGGTCACATCTCGGCGGCGGAAGGCGACACCGTCAGCCCGGATGGACAGTACCTGGTGGCGCTCAACAAGTGGGCGGTGGATCGCTTCCTGTCTGTCGGCCCCCTCAAGCCGCAGAACGAGCAGTTGCTCGACATCGGCAGCGATCAGATGAGCGTGCTCTACGACATGCCGATGGGTATCGGTGAGCCGCACTACGCGCAGATGATCAAAGCCGACAAGATCAAGGCGTGGGAGGTCTATCCAGAAGTGGGGTGGGACCCGCTTACACAGGCGCCTTCCGAGTTTGCGGTCAAACCGGGTGAAGAGCGCATCGAACGCGACGGCAACAACGTGACAATCTACATGACCGCCGTGCGTTCGCACCTGACGCCGGAGCACGTCACGCTCAAGCAGGGCGACAACGTGACCTGGCACATCACCAACATCGAGACGGCGCCGGACGCCACACACGGCTTCGACATCGGCGGCCAGAATATCAGCCTGAGCATCGAACCGGGCGAGACGGCCACCTTCCAGTTCACCGCCAACCATTCCGGCACCTACGCCTACTACTGCACCGAGTTCTGCTCGGCGTTGCATCTGGAGATGATGGGTTACATGATGGTCGCGCCGGAAGAAGCGAATTAGCGAATTGGAGATTGAGAGATTGAGAGATTGAGAGATTGGAGATTAGAGATTGATCGTCCACTGAAGCCAATCTCCAATCTCCAGTCTCCAGTCTCCAGTCTCCAGGAGCATCTGATATGGCACCAGAAATCGAAAAGTTCATCGGGCCACGCGTACCGACGGACGAACTCAAGGCGCACCGGATGCGCTATATCATCCCAACTTTGCTCTTCGTGGCGGCGGCGGTGTTGTTGATCATCTCGATCCAACGCCCGTGGTGGCGGCTCAAGCTCAACGCCCCGCAATACCCCGCCGGGCTGTACGTGACGGCTTACGTCAACCGCATGACCGGCGACATCGCTGAGATTGACGGGCTGAACCACTACATCGGCATGCGCCCGCTGGCGGAAGCCGCTGTTCTGGAGCAGTCGATCTCGGTTTTCGGCATCGTGGCCCTGGCGATGCTGATTCTGGCGGCGACGTTTGTGCACAGCAAATGGGCGGCGCTGCTCACATTGCCAGCGCTGCTGCTGCCGGTCTTCTTTCTGGCGGATCTGCAATTCTGGCTCGCCAACTTCGGGTTGAATCTTGACCCCAACGCGGCGCTCTCCAGCAGCGTCGATCCCTTCATCCCGCCGGTGCTGTGGAAAGGCGAGATCGCGCAATTCAGCACCGTGCCGCGCCTGCTCAGCGGTTTCTGGCTGTCGCTGTGGGCGTCAGGATTGATTCTGGCTGGATTGTTCTTCCATCGCCGGGCGTATAAGCCGCTGGTGGAAGCACAACACACGCAAGGCAGTTCATGATGGAACTCGGGGCGAGGTGCGTGGTGAAGAGGCAAATGTCGAAACATGCCAGTCTTGTGGCAAAGATGTTGTTGCTGCTCATCGTCGCGGCGCTCACCCTTCCGCTTCATGTTGCGGCGTCGGGGCAGGTCACATCGCAGGCGGTCGCGGCGACCACGCAGTGCGGGCATGTCAGCCTGCAAGCCATGATCGACGACGCCACCCCTGGCGACACGGTAGTCGTGCCGGCGGGAACCTGGCAGGCGCCGCTTCACATCGACAAGCCGCTCACGTTGGAGGGCCAGGCATGGCCCGTGATCCAGGGCGACGGCAGCGGCGATGTGATCCGCATCTCGGCGCCCGATGTGACGGTGCGCGGGTTGGTCGTGCGCGGTTCGGGCATCTCGCTCGATCGCGAGGATGCCGCCATTCGCTCCTCCGGCGCCAACACTGTGATCGAAAACAACCGCATCGAGGACGCGCTCTTTGGCGTCTATCTGGAGCAGGCGCCGGACAGCATCGTGCGCGGCAACACGATCCACGGGATGGAGCTGCCAATCTCGCGGCGCGGCGATGGGCTGAAGATTTTCTACAGCCCGCGCACCCTGATCGAAAACAACGTGATGCGCGACACGCGCGACGCGTTGCTCTGGTATTCACCCTATTCCATCGTGCGCGGCAACGACTTCGCCACGGGGCGCTACGGGCTGCACATGATGCAATCCGATCACCACCTGATTGAAAGCAACATCTTCCGCAACAACTCCGTCGGCGTCTATGTGATGTACGGCACGGGCTTCGAACTGCGGCGCAACCTGCTCGCCGACAACCGCGGCCCCAGCGGCTACGGCGTCGGCCTCAAGGAAGCCAGCGACGTGCTGTTGGAGGGCAACCGCATCGTCAACAACCGCGCCGGCGTCTACTCGGATTCGTCGCCCCTGCAGCCGGAGACTGCCGTCACTTATCACAACAACCTCTTCGCTTACAACGAAATCGGACTGGAGATGCTGCCCAACACACAGCGCAACCGCTTCCAGGACAATATCTTTCTCGACAATGGCGAACAGGTCAACGTCTATGGCGGCGGCGACCTGACGCACAACGCCTGGGCGGTGGACGGTCGCGGCAATTACTGGAGCGACTACGCCGGCTTCGACGCCAATGCCGATGCCATCGGCGACCTACCCTATACCAGCAAAAGTCTGTTCGACAATCTGGCTGGTTCGCATCCAGAATTGCGTCTTTTTCATCTCAGCCCGGCGAGCGACGCGCTCGATCTGGCGGCGAAAGCCTTCCCGATCTTCGCGCCGCAGCCGCGCATGAGCGACCCGGCGCCGCTGATGCAGCCACCTGCGTTGCCCGACACGCCCGGTTTGACGCCGCCGCCAACCGCAATCAACCTTGCCGCTGCGGCAGCCATGGTGATGCTGGCGCTCTCCATTCTTGCCGCGGGAACACGCCGCCGAAGGCGCCAACGGCACACTCTCTCTGCGCAAGCTGCGTAATCTGCGGATAACCAACATGATCGAGTTTACCGACCTCACCAAACGTTACGGGAAATTCACCGCCGTCGAGCACCTGACGCTGCACGTGCCGGCGCAGGGCGCAGTGGCGCTGTGGGGCGTCAACGGCGCCGGCAAGACGACCGTCATCAAGTGCCTGATCGGGCTGTTGCGCTACGCAGGGCGCATCACGGTCGATGGCTGCGATGTGCAGCGACAAGGACGCGCCGCCCGCCAACGCATCGGCTACGTGCCGCAGGAACTGGCTTTCTACAAAGAGATGACCACCTACGACATGGCAGAGTTTTACGCGCGCTTGAAGGGTGCGCCCGCCGCCCGCATCGAACCGGTGCTGGAGCAGGTTGGTCTGAGCGAGCATCAGGACAAGCCAGTCGGTGCACTGTCGGGTGGCATGAAGCAACGGCTGGCGCTAGGGCTGGCGCTCCTGGCTGACCCGCCCGTGCTGGTGATGGACGAGCCGACTTCCAACCTGGACACCGCTGCCCGCAGCCAACTGTTGCAACTGCTGGTGCAGGTCAAACAGGCGGGCAAGACCATTCTCTTCACCTCACACCGCATCGAGGAGATCGAGGCGCTGGCGGATGAAGTGGCGGTGATGGAACGCGGGCGCCTGCAATTTCGCTGCCCTGCCGCCGAGCTGGCGCCGCGCCTGGGTCTGCGCACACAGGTGAAATTCATCCTGCCGGGGCATCAGCTCGAGCAGGCGCTGGCGGTCTTGCAGCGCGAGGGGCTGGCCGCGCGGCGCAACGGCGTCGGCGTCATCGTCGAGGTGGCGCCCGGCGAGAAGGCGCGCCCGATCCATACGCTGCGCCGCGCCGACATCGAGGTTTCCGACTTTGAGGTGGAATGATGACCGCAAAAGTAATTTGGGCGCTGGCGCAAAAAGAGTTGCGCGACGCATTGCACAATCGCTGGTTTTTGCTATACACACTGGCGTTCATCGGGCTGGCGCTGGCGTTGTCCTACATGTCGCTGGCAGGCGCGGGGATTGCGGGCTTTGCCGGTTTTGGACGCACCGCCGCCAGCCTGATCAACCTGGTGCTGCTGATCATCCCGCTCATGGCGCTGACCATCGGCGCGCAGAGCCTGGCGCACGAGCAGGAGCAGGGCACGCTGGCGTATCTGCTGGCGCAGCCAGTGACGCGGGTGGAGGTCTTCGCGGGTAAATATCTCGGTCTGGCGCTGAGTTTGCTGGCGTCGCTGGGGCTGGGCTTTGGGATTGCCGGGGTCGTGCTGGCGCTGGCGAACGGCGCAGGGTCACCGGCAGCCTACGTCAGCCTGGTGGGGCGCACCTTCCTGCTCAGCCTGACGATGTTGAGCGTCGGCTTTCTCGTCTCGGCGTTCACCAAACGCGCCGGCGTCGCCATCGGCATCGGGCTGTTTCTTTGGCTGGCTTTTGTGTTCCTGGGCGACCTGGGGCTGATGGGCACGGCAATCACGCTGCGGCTACCGGTGGAGCAACTGCTGTGGCTCTCCCTGCTCAACCCGCTGCAGGTTTTCAAGATGGCGGCGATTCTCGACATCAACGCCACGCTCGATCTGTTAGGGCCGGCGGGCATCTACGCCATGCAGGAGTACGGCGCGCAGTTGCGCGGTCTCTTCCTGATGTTGACGGTGGCGTGGATCGTGGCGCCAGCGCTGGCGGCGTATGTGCGTTTCCATATACGCGGGGATTTGTAGGAGGGGCGAAGGGCGAGGGGCGACGTACACTTGCTCGGTTCGCGATGGACGATTCATTCCGCATAATTAGATGAATACGAGAAGACTTATGCGAATTATACTGCAATGGCGTTGGCTATTGCTCATGGCGCTGGCTATGCTGGCTGCGTGCGCGGGCGGCCCAACCACGCCTGAGCCGGCAAAAATTCGTTTTGGTGAGACGATCTGCACTGAGTGCGGCATGATCATCAGCCAGCCGAAATATGCCAGTTCGTTCGCCTACGCCGAGAGCGAGGGGCGCTTCAAGAGTCTGCCCTTCGACGACATCGGCGACATGCTGGCGTACATGCGCAAACACAGCGATTTGATCCCGGTGGGTGTGTGGGTGCACGACTACATCAGCGAGGAATGGATCGACGCTGAACGCGCCTATTTCGTGCACAGCGACGCCATCAAGTCGCCGATGGGTCATGGCATTGCCGCCTTCGCCGACAAGTCAGCAGCGGAGCAATTCGCCGTCGAGACCGCCGGGCAGATGCTGGATTGGGATCATCTACGGATCGAGATGGCAATGGCGGAGCATCAACATTGAAAAGACGGAGATTATGAGATTAAGAGATTGGAGATTGGAGATTTTCGGACTTGCTGGACGAACCGATCGTTTGCCAAGATGTACGCGCCGACGCCAGTAATTTCCAATCTCTAATCTCCCATCTCTCAATCATCTCCCAATCTTACAATCGCAATTCTATTTTTTTTGGAGGAGTAAACGATGTTCAAGCGAGTAGTGTTGTTCATTTGGGTCATCATGGCGTTGACGCTGCTGGCGGCGTGTGGCGGTGGCGATGAAAAGAAGGAAGAGGCGGCGCCGCAGCAGCAAGAGCAACCGACCGCCGCCCCACAGGCTGCGGCGCCAGTCGCCATCGTGGGCGACGCCAGTAACGGCGGCAAGATTTTCTCGACTGCCTGCGTCGCCTGTCACGGGCCGGAAGGCAAGGGCGTCCAGGGGTTGGGCAAAGATCTCACCACCAGCGAGTGGGTGGCGCAGCAAAGTGACGAGCAGTTGGTCGAATTTATCAAGAAAGGGCGCGATGCAAGCGATCCACTCAACACGACCGGCGTCGCTATGCCGCCCAAAGGCGGCAACCCGGCTATGAGCGATCAAGAGATCGCTGATATTGTCGCATTTGTGCGGTCGATCCATCAGCAGCCGTAGGCCAGTGGGTGTATTTCACGATGGGGGCGGATTCGGGCGGCAGCCGCCCGGTGAATCATGAGGATTTACAAAATGATCCGGCAATCGATGTTGCTGCCTTCCATGCACGGAGCGTCCTCCCCCGTAGGTCATCGCCTCCGGCGTGACGGTGTGGCAGACGAGAAACGTCCGGCTGGAAGCCGAACCTACGGTTACCGAATCTGTTTGCTAAATTTCATGCTGTCTCTTATACACATCT
>DMDA01000016.1:0-5034 GCA_003451595.1 Chloroflexota bacterium
GTGACCGACCGGCAACGTCCGGTTGGAAGCCGAACCTACGATGACCGCACCGGCCGCTGCTACGTTGATTACGAGGTGTTGCTATCTGCCTTCAACCGGGCAACCGGCCAGCCCGACGCCGGTCGCCGCCTTACTCGCTTGCGAGCGACGCCGGGCTGACAGCGCGATACGCCTCCTGGAGCAGTTGCTCGATCGCTTGCCAGTCAGCGGCGACATTGTCTGAATAACCGCCGGTGATGCGGTCGACGGTGGCTGCAGCCTGGGCGCGACGTTCAGCGGAGCGGTGGATGGCAGCTGCTGGTGCATCGAAGAGAGCGTTGTGCAGATTTTCCAGGGCTGCCACCATCGGTGTGAGATCACCGTCATGGTGGGGCGCAGCTTGGCGCGCCATCGCCAACTCGCGATGCACGACCCAGTATTTCATCTCTAGCGCGGCGAGCGTGGCGGGGTCGGTGCGTAGAGTTGCCGCAGGGCGCGCCTTCGCGTAAAAGTCGGTGAGATGTTGTGTTGCCGCAGCTACGTCGTTGTCGATTGGGGCGAAGGCGGCAGCGGCGCGCACAATGTCCAGTGCAGCCAGCGTCGCGTCCAACCAGCTCATGCAGAATTGCGTGCGATTCATCTGCACCATGAGCATAAGCACACGCGGCCAGTCACGGTCATAATAGGCTTCCCAGCCAGCCTTTTCGAGATAGGCAATCCGGTCAGGGGCGAAGTCAGCGCATTGGGGACGGCGCTGCACCAGAGCAATGATTGTCACCAGGATGGTGGTCGCCAGTATGCCGGCGATTAGCGTTCTTGGCGGGCGTATCATAGCAACTCCTTAGTGCTGGATGCCATCGACTGATTGCCGGGCGGCATTTTTTATGTTTTGCTGACCTCTAATAGATAGCACAACCAAACATCGTACATCCGATATCTTCCCGGAAGCTCTGAGCTTCCGGGAAGATGAGCAAAGTCTATTTGTGTTGTCTATAAGTTAGCTGTTCATCTTCCTGGAAACTCCAAAGCTTCCATAAAGATTGTGAGCAATATGATGTTGCAGGATGGTTAGCCGGCCGCAGGCATCACCCCAAGTTGCTGGAGCATGCCCAGGAAATCCCAGTTGGCCCAGGTTTCGGCTATTTTGCCCTCCTCGCAACGCTCGATGCTGATGCCGGAGACTGTGACGCGTCGGTTCGTGGGCGGCATGCCGTTGAGTGAGCCTGTGTTCGTGCCTGTCGCCGTCCAACGCGTAGCGACCCTGTCTCCCTCAGCAACCTGTCCGTCAACCGTAAAGTGCACATCGGGAAATGCGGTGCGGTAGAGCGTTACGATGTTCTTGGTTGCCTGTGGGCCGATCCCAAAGCCGCCCGGCGGCGCGTAAGGATCGTGGTTGGTGTAAGTCGGCGTGTGAATTTCGTCAGCCACGTCGAGTCGGTTTTGGTTGAAGATTTCGAGATACCAGCGACGGACGGTTGCCTTATTCTGTTCTGTGGACATGTTTGAAGCCTCCTGTTGCTCCCTAGATGGCATATGAGCCGAGATTATGCGCTTGCCGGGACTGGGGCGACGCCCAGCTGCTGCATCACCCCCAGAAAGTCGGACTGAGACCAGCGTTCGCTCACCTTGCCGGCGACGAAGCGCAGGATGGTCGCGCCATGCATGGTCATCTGCTTGCCGGTGGCGGGAATGCCGTTGAATTCGCCCAGGTGCGTGCCAACGACATGGAAGCGCACGGCCAACGTCTCTGCTTCGGCGATGATGTCGTCGAAATACAACTGCAAGTCGGGAAAACCGGCCAGAAAAGCGCCGTAAAAGAGGCGTAGCCCGACGTGACCCTGTGGCAAGCCTGGCGGCAGAAAGTGAGCGATGGCATCGGGCGCGTAGAGTGTTGTGAGATAACCCTCAAGGTCGCCGGCGTTGATATGGCGGCGCGCTTGCTCAAGAACAGCCTGATGGTCTGCGTTGCGCATGGTGTGTCATCCTTTCTATCGTTGTGCAGTAATCTGTAACAGACGTCCCTTGCCCTGCCGAGGATAAGGCGTGCCGCTCTCTGGCTTCCAGCCCAAACTTTGCTCAATTTCTGCTCATTTTGACCAAACCTGCCTGCCATCCGCTATACTTGGCAGCATGTACAAGCGGATTGTCGTCAAACTTGGCACCAGTGTCCTCACCGGCGGTGGTCGGCAGCTCAACCAGGCGCGCATGGTCGAAATCGCGCGGCAGTGCGCCAGCCTCTACGCGCAGGGGCAGGATGTCGTCGTTTGCACATCGGGCGCCGTGGCTGCAGGGCGCGCCCACCTGAACTTCCCAACGCTGCCGCCCACCATCACCAGCAAGCAGCTTTTTGCCGCCGTGGGTCAGCTTCAGTTGATGCGCGTGTGGGAACGGCTCTTCGATATCTACGGGGTGCGCGTCGGACAGATTCTGCTCACGCGCAGCGATGTGGAAAATCGTCAGCGCTACATCAACGCGCGCGACGCCTTCACGGCGTTGCTCGACCAACGCATCGTGCCCATCGTCAACGAGAATGACGCCGTCGCCACCGAGGAGATTCGCGTGGGTGATAACGATAACCTCTCGGCGCTGGTGGCAACGCTTGTCAGCGCCGATCTGCTGATTTTGCTGACTGACCAGCCGGGGCTGTTCACCGATGATCCGCGTCGCAACCCCAATGCCCAACTCATCCCCGAAGTGCGCAAGATCGACGATATGCTGTTAGGGGTGGCGGGTGGCAGCGTCAGCGGGCTGGGCACCGGCGGCATGACAACCAAGCTCCAGGCAGCAAACACGGCGCGTCACGCCGGGGTGGATGTGGTGATCGCAGCAGGAACAGAGCCAGATGTGATCCTGCGCGTGGCTGGCGGTGAAGCGGTTGGCACGCGTTTCCCCGCACTCGACACGCGCCTGGAGAGTCGCAAAGCCTGGATTCTCGCAGGCCCCAAGCCCGCCGGGCGCTTGATCGTAGACGACGGCGCTGCGGATGCGATCTGTCACAAAGGGCGCAGCTTGCTGCCCGCCGGCATCCGCAAAGTGGAGGGCAACTTCCTGCGCGGGGACACGGTATTGATCCTGGACAACGCGCGGCATGAACTGGCGCGTGGCATTGTGGGTTACACCGCCGCTGATCTGCGCAAAATCGCCGGTTGTCGCTCGGACGAGATCGAGACGCAGCTGGGCTACACCTACGGCGATGTGGCGGTGCATCGCAATGATCTGATTTTATTGACGGATTAGGATGCCACCTATCATCCGCATCGAGAACCTCCATTACACCTACCAACGCGAAGGCCGCGCCGTGTCCGCCTTGCGTGGCATCGACCTGACCATCGAACAGGGCGAGTACGTCGTGTTGCTGGGGCACAACGGCTCCGGCAAATCCACACTGGCGAAACATCTGAACGCGCTGCTGTTGCCCACAACGGGTGATGTCTGGGTCAAGGCATGGAACACCAAGACGCGCGCCCACCTACGCGACATCCGCAGCACGGTCGGTATGGTCTTTCAGCACCCGGACAATCAGATCGTGGCGACCATTGTGGAGGAAGACGTCGCCTTTGGCCCGGAGAATCTGGGCGTGCCGCGCCCGGAGATTCTGCGCCGCGTCGATTGGGCGCTAGACAGTGTCGAGATGCAACAGTATCGTCAGCGCGCCGCCCATCAGCTTTCCGGCGGGCAGAAGCAGCGTATTTGCATTGCCGGCGTACTGGCAATGCAGCCCGACGTGCTAGTGTTGGACGAGGCGACGGCGATGCTCGATCCTGTGGGGCGCGCCGAGGTGCTGGCAATTGCGCGGCGCCTGAATCGCGAACAGGGCGTGACGATCGTGGCGGTCACCCATTTCATGCGCGAGGCGGTGGACGCTGACCGCGTCGTGATCTTGGATCAGGGTCGCGTGGCTCTGACCGGGCCGCCGCGCACAATCTTTCAGCAGGTGGAGCGTCTACGTAGCTTGCATCTGGATGCCCCCCACGTCAGCGAGTTGGCAATCGCATTGCATCGCCAGTTTCCCGCCTTCCCGTCCAGCCTGCTCACCCCGGCGGAGGTGGCCAATGCTGTGATCAGCTACTGTGAGGCGGGCACAGGCGAGGCGCTACGACCAGATGGGGAAAAGGCGCAGAATGCCACCAACAATCTCCAATCTCCCAATCTCCAATCTCCCAATCTCCAATCTCCCAATCTCTCAATCTCCCAATCCCCCAATCTTTCGCTCTCTCTCAACCACGTCGCCTACTGGTACATGCGCGGCACGCCGTTGGAGGTGCAGGCGGTCAGCGACATCACGCTTGAAGTGCGCCGCGGTGAAATCGTCGGCCTCATTGGCCACACCGGGTCGGGCAAATCGACGGCGATTCAGCACCTGAATGGGCTGTTGCGCCCCCATGCTGGCAAGGCTATCATTCTGGGCACAGATCTCAATGCCCCTGAAGCTGACCTACGCGCGCTGCGGCGTCGCGTAGGACTGGTTTTCCAACTGCCCGAGGCGCAACTCTTTGAGCAGTTTGTCGGCGATGATGTGGCGTATGGCCCGCGTAAGTTGGGCCTGAGCCGCGAAGATGTGCGCGCCCGCGTACGCCAGGCCATGGATATGGTTGGTCTCCCCTTCGAGGAGTTCAAGGATCGGTTGACCTTCACCCTGAGCGGTGGGCAGATGCGGCGGGCAGCGCTGGCCGGCGTGCTGGCGCTGCAGCCGGAGGTGTTGGTGCTCGACGAGCCTACCGCCGGCCTTGACCCGGAGGCGCGGCGCCAGTTGATGCGTCACATTCTGGCGCTACACGACCAGGGCATGACGTTGGTCATCGTCTCGCACAACATGGAGGAACTGGCGGAAATCTGCGACCGCCTCTACGTGATCAGTGATGGCCGCTCTATCATGACCGGCACGCCAGGCCAGGTCTTCAACCGGGCGGCGGAGCTACGCGCGTTGGGGTTGGATGCACCTGATGTGAGCCTGATTGCGGACCGGCTCAAGGCCGCCGGCTGGTTGCCGCCGGGGATCGAAATCTACAAGCTGCCGCAAGCAGTGGCGGCGATCAGCGCGGTATTGGCCGCGCT
>DMDA01000016.1:5253-6058 GCA_003451595.1 Chloroflexota bacterium
AATGAGGATGAACGAAATAACCCGGCAATCGATGTAAGGCGCGGCTCTGAGCCGCACGTTCTCGCCGGACAGGAAAATGCGGCTGCGAACCGCATCTGCAATTACCGAATCAATTTGTTAACCTCCATCTTACACTGATAAGTAGAGCGCAATTCTGGAGCAAACTTTGATGCGCACTATCACCGCCGCCCTCATTGGCCTGGGCAACGTCAATCGCAACTTTCTACGCATCCTGGAGATGAAGCAGACTGAACTGGCGCAACGCTACGACCTGACGTTGCGCATTGTGGCGGTGGCCGATAGCAGCGGCGTCGCCGTCGATCTGGCTGGTTTCGAGCCGGCGACGACGCGGCGCTTCAAGGAAGCGGGCGGACGCGTCTGCACCCTGCCCGGCTATGTAGCCAACGCCACACCGGCCGATGTGTTGGCGACGCTGCCGTGTGATCTCGTATTGGAGGCATCGCCGGTGAACCTGACAACGGGTGAACCAGGATTGAGCGCCACGCGCACCGCTCTGCAGCGCGGCATCGCTGTGGTATTGGCGAATAAGGCGCCCCTGGTGCTGGCCTACCGCGAGTTGCACAGGTTGGCGGCTGCGTCAGGCGCAGGATTGGCCTTCAGCGCCACTGTCTGCGGCGCCCTGCCGGTGCTCAACATTGGTCGGCGCGACCTGATTGCGGCGGATATTTTGCGTCTGCGCGGCATCTTCAACGCTACCACCAACTTCATCCTGGCCGAGATGGCGATCGGGCGGAGCTACGCCGACGCCCTGGCCGAAGCGCAACGGCGCGGCATCGCCGAGACC
>DMDA01000016.1:6285-10849 GCA_003451595.1 Chloroflexota bacterium
GCTGCAGCCGAGGGCGATACGCTGAAGTTGCTTGCCATTGCGGAACGCACCGCTGCCGGCTACACCCTGACGGTGGCGCCTACCCGGCTGCCAGCGATCAGCTTTCTGGGACAATGTAGCGGTTGGGAGATGGGCGTTGAGATCGTGAGCGACCTGTACGGCTACATGGTTCACAAAATTTGGGAGCGCGAACCACTGCCAACAGCAGCGGCGATGCTGCGCGATGCAGTGAATCTTTTCCGCCGCGCCTGAGCGAATCGCCCCAAATCTACCCATGCTGGCAACTTTGTTTTTCTCATGCACCTGTGCTAGAATCACCTTATCTGAGAAGACAGCGTCTTCTCGCTGGCGAGGACAACGGCGTTCTCGCCTTTTTCTTTGGCGTAAGCGCGTGATCAGCATCTGCCGCAACAATTTTTCAACAGCCGTGAAACGTCATCATCTATACTGGGAAAGCATCCTTTCCTGGCAATCAACAGGCTACATCGGGTTTCACAAGGACGAAACGGGTGTGATCGAATGACATTTGCCCCTGCATTGGGCTTGAATTCAGGCGCATAGTGTCAAACAAACAATTCTTATCCTTGAAGGCTTGATGCGTTGTCAGATTCTTCTTTGACAGACCCGACAGGAGGTCAAAACGTGAAAGTAGCAGTATTGGTAAAACAGACGCCGGACACAGCCGAACTGCCCAAGGTTTCGGCCGATGATGTCCGCAGCGGCAAAGTCAAAGCCACGATGGTGATCAATCCATGGGACGAGTTTGCCGCCGAAGAAGCTATCCTCTTGGGCGATCGCTATGATGTGGATGCGGTTGCCATCAGCATGGGTTCGCCCGATGCCGTCGATGCGCTGAAACACGCGCTGGCGATGGGCATTGGCGCCGCAGCATTGATCGACAACACGGGCGTCACCGGAGCGGATATGTGGACGACTGCCGCTGCGCTGGCCGCCGCAGTTAAAGCCGAAGGCGCCGACCTGGTGATCACCGGCAAGCAGAGCGTCGATGACAACAGCGGCGCCGTCTATGCAGGCGTTGCGGCGCGTCTGGGCTGGCCGTTGGTCAGCGCTGTCACCAAGGTGGTCGAGATCGCTGGTGGGCGCATCACCGTCGAGCGCATGGTGGAAGGCGCTCAGGAAACTGTCAGCGTGCCGCTCCCCGCCGTCATCAGCGTCGGCAAGGAGATCAACGAGCCGCGCTATCCCAGCTTTATGGGCATTCGCAAGGCGAGCAAAGCCAACATCCCTGCTACGCCAGCCGCCAGCCTGGGCGTCGCCTCTGGCAGTGGCAAAACACAATGGACGAACATCCGCAAGCCGGAGGAACGCAAGACGAAATGCGTCATCATCGATGGCGCCACGGTCGAGGAAAAGGCTGCCAAACTGGCCGACGCGTTGCTGGCCGAAAAGGTGATATAGGAGACGCATCATGTCTGTAATGGTTTGGATTGAACAGAACAACAACGGCCCGGTTGGGAATTCGTTCGAGGTGTTAGGCAAGGCGAAAGAACTGGCTGCAGCACTTGGCACACAGACGGTGGCCGTACTGGTCGGCGGCGATACGGCTAATGTCGAGCAGGTGCGCAGCTATGGCGCTGATGTCGTGATGACGGTGACCAGCCCATCTCTGGCGAGCTATCGACTGAGCGCCTATGTTAAGGCATTGCGCAAGGCAGTTGAAGCCGCTGGCGCCACGGTTATTCTCATGGCGGCCACCGTGCGCGGGCGCGAAGTCGCTGCTATGTTGGGCAGCGAACTGGAAGCCGGCTATGCGCCAGACGCCATCGATCTGCGCGTGGAGGGCGGCAAACTGGTGGCGGTGCGCTCGGTCTACTCGAACAACATCCTGGCGGATGTCACGTTCAACAGCCCGGTGCAGGTGGTCAGTGTACGCCCGCGCTCCTTCCCCATGCCCGAGCCAGGCGCAGCCAGCGGCGAGGTCAAAGCTGTCGACGCTGGCCTGAGTGAAGGCGACATCAAGGAGCAGGTGATCGAGGTCAAGTCCACCGACACTGGTGAAGTCAGCCTGACCGACGCCTCGATCATTGTGTCGGGCGGGCGCGGTGTGCAGCAGGACCCGGCCAAGGGCTTTGAACTGGTCGCACAACTAGCGAACGTGCTCGGCGCTGCCGTGGGCGCCAGCCGCGCCGCCGTCGATGCGGGCTACATTCCCTACAAGCACCAGGTCGGTCAGACAGGCAAGACCGTCAAACCTGATCTGTACATTGCCGCCGGCATCAGCGGCGCCATTCAGCACCTTGCCGGCATGGGTGGCAGCAAGATCATTGTCGCCATCAACAAGGATGCCGAGGCGCCGATCTTTGAGAAAGCGAACTACGGCATTGTTGGCGATCTCTATCAAGTGTTGCCAGCACTGACGGCTGAGTTCAAGAAGCGGCTCGGCAAGTAAAGCCACTCTTTGACTCGTCTGCGTTGCAGTACGTTGGCGCAGCCGTCGGGGAACCGCCGCGCTGCGCCAACAATGACTACGCCGGCGCCAGCGCGGAAATTTGTGCTTCCGCCAGCGCAACCCCTGCTTTGAGCAGCGCTTTGACTTGCGCGTCGGTGCGCGCTTCGGCGTAGATGCGCAGCACCGGCTCCGTGCCACTGGGGCGGATGAGCAACCAGCTATTGTCAGCAAGGATATATTTGACGCCGTCGTGATCGCTGATGTGGGCGATCGGTTCGTCCGCCAGCACGTGGGGTGCGTTCGCCATCAAGCCGTCTACCAGATCGGCTTTCTTGAAAGGGCGCACCGGTTGATCGATGCGGGCGTAGCGGAAGACGCCTACATCCGCCGCTGCCATCAGCTCGTCGAGCAGCACACCCAGCGACTTGTGCTGTGTAGCGACGATCTCTGCCAGCAACAACCCCATGAGCAGGCCATCGCCTTCGGGAATGTGACCCAGCACGCTGATGCCCCCGCTTTCTTCGCCCCCGATCAGCACCGGCTCGCGCAGCATGTGGTCGGTGATGTGGTTGAAGCCAACCGGTGTTTCGTAAATATTCAATCCGTAGCGCGCTGCCAGCCGATTGAGCATCTGCGTGGTGCTGACAGTTTTGACGACGCTGCCGCGCAGGTTACGCTGACTCACCAGATGTTCCAGCACGAGCGCCATGATGCAGTGTGGATCGACAAACTGACCGGTGACATCGACGGCGCCAATGCGGTCGGCGTCGCCGTCGGTCGCCAGGCCGAGATGATAGTCGCCGGTGCGCATTGTCTCGATGAGCGGCTCCAGGTGGCGAGCGATTGGTTCTGGATGGATGCCGTTAAAGCCAGGGTTCATCTCGTTGCGCAGTTCGTGCACCTGACAACCTGCCTCGCGCAGTAGCCGCGCCAGGTAGAGCCGACCGGCGCCATACATAGCGTCGACGGCGACGGAAAGATTGGCGGCGGCGATGGCGTCAAAATTGACCAGCGTGCGCACATGCGTTGCGTAGGCAGGGAAGGGGTCGAAGCGAGTGATCAATCCCTGCGTGAGCGCGTCTTCGAAGTCGAGGCGCTGCGGCGGCGCACCATGCGCCGCCAGGATGCGCCGCTCCACTTCTTTGCACGCCGCCGGGCTGGCCGAGCCGCCAAAGGCTGCCTTGAGCTTGATGCCGTTGTAGCGCGGCGGGTTATGGCTGGCCGTGATCATCACGCCGCCGTCGGCGTGTTTGTCGACGATGGCGTGGCTGGTGACAGGCGTGGGCGAGTCACCGATGGTCAACCATACGTGGATGCCATTGGCGGCCAACACTTCGGCAACGGCCATGGCGTAGCGATCGCTGAGGAAGCGGGTGTCGAAGCCAACCACCAGGGAGGGGTGCGGGTGTGGCGCAGCCCCGTTGGTGCGTGACTGGGCGGCATAGTCGGCCAGCGTTTTTTCGGCGATGGCTTGCGCCACTTTGCGAACATTCTCGAAGGTGAATTCTTCGCTGATGACGGCGCGCCAGCCGTCGGTGCCAAAATGGATGGACATAGAACTATTCCCTGTCGTGATGAACGAGTAAAATCCTCCGCCGTCGCGTTGCATGACGGCAACCTCCAGATTGTAGCATGAATGGGGGGATTGGCGCCGATCGCACGCGTGCTATACTGCACACACAGGCTGTTATCCTGATCACTGCAAGATCACTGAAAGGAGTTTGCCGCCATGCAACTGACCACCGTGCGCATTGAGAAGCCTGAGGAGATCAACTTTATCCTCGGCCAGAGTCACTTTATCAAGACCGTCGAGGACGTTCACGAGGCGTTGGTGACGGCTGTGCCAGGCATCAAGTTCGGGCTTGCCTTCTGCGAGGCATCGGGGCCGGCGCTGGTGCGCTGGTCGGGCACAGATGACGCCATGATCGCACTGGCGCAGCAGAACGCGTTGGCGTTGGCCTGTGGACACAGCTTTATTGTCTTTCTGGGGTCGGGTTTCTATCCGGTCAACGTGCTCAAGACGCTGCAGAGCGTGCCGGAAGTCTGCCGCATTTTTTGCGCCACAGCCAACCCCACCGAGGTCATCATTGCTGAAACAGAGCAGGGACGCGGTATTCTGGGCGTGATCGACGGCATGAAGAGCCGGGGGCTGGA
>DMDA01000016.1:11067-11534 GCA_003451595.1 Chloroflexota bacterium
GGTCTTCGTCGTGATGGCAGAGGCAGTCATCGCAGAGTGCCACGGTCTGCTGCTTGCGGTCGGTGCAATCATGACAGATGTACGTGGCGACTGTCTGCCGTCCCTGCTCCTCACAGGCAGCACAGTNNTCACAAAACCACTGGCCTGGATGTGGTCAACAGATGGGGAAGTCTACGGTCTGTCTGTGGATGAGGAGACGCACAAACTGCGCTGGTTCGCCAATGCCGGCTGCCTGTGCGATTGGGATGACAGCGAGGTGGATCAGACGCCGGCGCAGTTTCTGGCGTGCGGCGTCCCTGGGCAGATAGCCGAGCCAGATGCAGACACACTGGCGGAGATTGTGCAGCGGGTTAGCGCCTTGCTGTAGACGGGCATATGTCAAGTAGGTCATCGCCTCCGGCGTGACATGGCGCTGAGGATCAATAGACGATCGCTCCGGTGTAGTGGTCTTCGTCGTGATGGCAGAG
>DMDA01000016.1:11851-31842 GCA_003451595.1 Chloroflexota bacterium
CTGCTCCTCACAGGCAGCACAGTAGAGATATTGTTGCACCTCCTCAAAATGATGCTTTGGGCTGTATCTGCACCACTGCTGCAGCCCAGGTCATCCCCGCGCCAAAGGAAACGAGTAGCAGTGTGTCGGTCAGCTTGATGCGTCCGCACTCGATGTTTTCTGCTAGCGCCAGCGGGATCGACGCCGCCGACGTATTGGCGTAACGATCGATGTTGATGATGAAGCGTTCCAGCGGCAACCCCATGTCCTTTGCCGCCGCCTGGATGATGCGCAGATTGGCTTGATGGGGAATGATCCAATCGATGTCCGCCATCGTTTTGCCCGCCATTGCCAATGCCTTTGCGCTGGCCGGCGCAAAGATGCGTGTGGCAAACTTGAAGACCTCGCGACCATTCATTTGCAAGTAGTGGCTGCCTTCGTGGAGTACATCGACACTAAAGGGGCGCGCCGAACCGCCTGATGGCATGATAATGTGCTGATAGTTGCTGCCATCTGAACCAAGCTGGTAGCCTTGCACGCCACACACCGCCTCCGTTGCCTGCACCACGACGGCGCCGGCTGCATCACCAAAGAGCACACTGGTCGAACGATCTTCCCAATCCACGAAGCGGCTCAGCAGCTCGACGCCCACGACCAAGATGTTGCGGTATGCGCCGGTGGCAATGAACTGCTCCGCCGTCACCAGGGCGTAGACAAAACCGGTGCAGCCGGTGACGATGGTCATTGCCGGCGTGTTGTGCGCCCCTAGCGCCGCCTGCACCATGCTCGACACCGGCGGTGTGAAGTAGTCGGGCGACGAGGTCGCAATCAGGATCAGGTCGAGCGCAGTTGCAGGCAGATTGGCCTTTGCCAGCGCCGACCAGCTTGCCTTGACCGCCATCGTGGAAGTAGTCTCATCCGGGCCGGCGACATGTCGCTGATGAATGCCGGTGCGCTGGATGATCCATTCGTGGCTGGTGTCGAGGGTGGCTTCGAGTTCGTGATTGGTGATGATGCGCGGTGGAGCATAAGCGCCCCATCCGGTGATTTTCCCGAAGAATTTTGGCATAATCGTTTCTCGCTGCCATAGCAGAGGTGGACATCGCCCTGTGAAAATGGCGACAGCAGAAGTTGGCCCCTTGCACGACCGTTATCGGAAGTTGCAATTCCATTGTCTCCCACTGAACGATGTTATGCTGGAATGCTGATTTCCGGTACGATACTACAAGTCTCGTTTTTCCTCATCTTCAAGGTGGCTGCATATGCAGAATGTCGATCAAGCGGCGCCGGTGCGTCTGGGTGAAGAGTTGGATAGCGCGAAACTGGCGCATTATCTGCTGACAAACCTGCCGGGCGCCACCGGCCCGTTGGCTGTGGCGCAATTTCCTGGCGGTTTTTCCAATCTTACCTATCTGCTGCGGTTGGGTTCACAAGAATTGGTGTTGCGCAGGCCGCCCTTTGGCGCCGCCATCAAATCGGCGCACGATATGGGGCGCGAATACCGCGTGCTGCGCGCCCTGCACAGCGTCTATCCCAAAGTCCCACGCCCGCTGCTCTACTGTGACGATCTGACGGTAATTGGTGCACCTTTCTATGTCATGGCGCGACTGCACGGCGTCATTCTGCGTGGGCAGGCGCCAGCAGCGCTTGGCCTGACGCCGCCATTGATGGCAGCCATCGGCCGCGCAGCTATCGACAACCTGGCTCACATCCATGCCATTGATTATGCTGCCGCCGGGTTGGGCGACTTGGGTCGCCCGCAAGGCTATGTCGCCCGCCAGATTGACGGTTGGATCAAGCGCTACCGCGCCGCCCAAACCGACGATTTGGCGACGATCGAGGCGCTGATTCATTGGTTGACGACGCATCAGCCTGCAGAGTCTGGCGTTGCGCTGATCCACAATGACTACAAGTTCGACAACCTGATGCTGAATCCACAAGATTTGACCGAGATCATCGCCGTGCTGGATTGGGAAATGTGCACCATCGGCGACCCATTGCTCGACCTGGGCACGACGCTTGGCTACTGGATTGAACCGGGCGACCCGCCGGCGCTGCAAGCCATGCTAGGCCTGACCGCTGCACCGGGCAACCTCACCCGACAGGCGGTGGTGGAGCGTTACGCTTCCGCCAGCGGGCGCGCTGTGGGCGAGCCGCTCTTCTACTATCTCTACGGCGTCTTTAAGATCGCTGTCATCGTGCAGCAGATTTACGCCCGCTACCGTCGCGGCGCCACTCAGGATGCGCGTTTTGCCGGGCTGGGCGCAGTCATCAACGCATGCGGTCGCCTGGGCGCCGCCGCTGTGGAGCAGGGGCGGATCAGTAGGCTGAAGCTGTAGCGACGCCGCTGTTGCCCGCCTGGACTTCACCCAATCTTTGGGCAGGCTTTCAGGCACAGCTATAATACGCAAACGCTGTGAATCGCGAAGGCGTTAAACCAATCTCACAATCACTCAATCTCATGCTATGGAACGCACTTTCTTCATCATCGCATCTCTGCTCGGCAGTCTATCCGTTGCGCTCGGTGCATTTGGCGCGCACGCCCTGCGCGGGCGCATCGAGGACAGTCTGCTCGCCAACTACCAGACCGGCGTCAACTACATGTTCTATCATGTGCTGGCGCTCTTTGCTGTCGCCTGGGCAATGAGCAAGTGGCCCGCCAGCAGTCTGCCACTCTGGGCAGGCTGGCTCTTCATCATTGGCGTTGTCTTCTTTTCGGGCAGTCTTTTTGTGATGGCCTTCACTGGCCTGCGTTGGCTGGGAGCGATCACGCCGATCGGCGGCGTCGCCTTTATCGTCGGCTGGCTGTTGCTGGCGCTCACAGCCTGGCGCAACTGAGGAGAAACAGCACGATTTCCAACCCATCCCCGCTTCCTGAGTTCGAGTGAGGAAATGATGCAGTTATCCGAATTTCAAGCATCGCTCAGCCAGCCCACTCCGCCGGCCGGCCTCAGCCCGGCGCTGCAGGCGCTCTGGTATGCCGCCAAAGGCGACTGGGAGCGCGCCCACGAGATTACGCAGCCGGGCGGCTCGGCGCTTGACTGGGTGCACGCCTATTTGCACCGCGTCGAGGGCGATCTGGGCAACGCCGCCTACTGGTATCGCCGCGCCGGCAAGCCCGTCGCCACCGGTGCGCTGGATGCCGAGTGGGCGGAATTGGCGACCGCGTTGCTGGCAAACTGAGTTGCGCCCCAAGCCGAGATTGACGCCGCACACCTGGAAGGAGCGAGTATGCTGCCTTTTCCTGAATATGAACAGTACGACGCCCTCGGCCTGGCCGAACTGGTGCGCACTCGCCAAATCTCACCCCTGGAACTGGTCGAGGCTGCCATTGCTCGCGTCGAAGCGCGTAACCCGCAGATCAACGCTGTCATCCATCCGATGTTCAACCAGGCGCGCCAGGCGGCGCAAGGCAGCCTGCCCGATGGCCCGTTGCGCGGTGTGCCCTTTCTGGTCAAAGACCTGTTGGCGATGGTGGCCGGCGCGCCGATGGCGTCCGGCACGCGGTTGCTGAAACACTGGGCGCCGTCAGTCGATAGCGAACTGGTGCGACGCTGGAAGGCCGCCGGTCTGATTGTGCTCGGCAAGACCAACACCCCGGAGTTCGGCTTGCAGCCCTACACCGAACCAGCGCTCTTCGGTCCAACGCGCAATCCCTATGATCTCACACGCACGGCGGGCGGCTCCAGCGGCGGGTCGGGCGCGGCGGTGGCGGCGCGCCTGACGCCGATCGCTAGCGGCGGCGACGGCGGGGGGTCGATCCGTGTGCCCTCTTCTGTGAACGGCGTCTTTGGCCTCAAGCCGACGCGAGGGCGCATGCCGACCGGACCGGCCTACTGGGAACTGTGGGAAGGGTGCGCAGTTGAGCACGTGCTTACACGCTCTGTGCGCGATAGCGCAGCGCTGCTCGATGCCACCGCTGGCGCTGATGCTGGCGCACCCTATGCCGCGCCGCCGCAGAGCCGCCCCTTTCTTGCCGAAGTGGGCAGCGATCCTGGCCGTCTGCGCATCGCCTTCACCACGCGCGCCCTCATTGGCGTCGATGATCCGCCGCCTGCTCCAGAGGTGGTGCACGGTGTGGAAGCAACAATTGGGCTGCTGCGCGCGCTGGGACACGAGATTGTCGAAGCCGCGCCGCAGTATGATTATGGCGAACTGGCGATGGCGTTTTTGACGATGATTGCGGGGCAAACGCGCAACGACATTCGTGACGCGGCCGCATTGGTCGGCAAGCGTCCGACGCGCAGCGACTTCGAGCTGTTGACCTGGGTCATTGGCTTGCTGGGCAATGCCTTCACTGCCGCCGACTATGTGCACGCCACACGTATCTTTGGCATGACCGCCCGCGCCATCGGCGCCTTCTTCACCGAGTACGATGTACTGCTCACGCCAACGTTGCCAACACCACCGGTCACCATCGGCGCCTTGCAGCCTACGCCTGCAGAGCAGCGTCTGCTCAGGGCAATCGCCACGTTGCGCGCAGGCAAGCTCCTCACTGCCCTCGATCTGGTGCGCCCAATTGCACTCAAAACGTTCAGCTATGTCCGCTATCTGACGCCCTTCAACATCACCGGGCAGCCGGCGATGTCGGTTCCTCTCTACTGGACAGAGAGTGGACTACCTGTTGGGATGCACTTCGTTGGCCGTTTTGGCGACGAGGCGACCCTGTTCCGCCTGGCCGCGCAACTGGAGCAGGCGCAACCCTGGGCGGCGCGGATGCCGGCATTGGCGTCAGCACGGGAATAAAGCACCCCCTGACCGAAAGGAGTCACCATGCACTTGCTCAGCAACTTGCCCCGTATCCTCTTTAGCTTCATCCTGATAGCTGCGTTACTGTTGCCGGCGGCCCCGCCTGTCCTGGCGCAAGACACCGCCACCATTCATTATCATCGTCCTGATGGCGCCTACGAAGGCTGGGGACTGCATGTGTGGGGCGCCGCTGCACAGGAGACGCTGTGGACGGCGCCGTTGGCGCCTGCAGGTAGCGACGATTTCGGCGTCTTGTGGGAAGTGCCCTTGCGCGCTGACGCTGATGAGCTGGGGTTCATTATCCACAACGGCGACGCCAAAGACCCTGGTCCAGATCAGTTTCTCAAGTTGGCGATGGGCCGGGAGGTGTGGATTGTTTCTGGCTCACCGCAGGTCTATTTACAGCCAGTGGATCCCGATCACTTGCCCACCGCCTCGCCGCCGGCGCCGGAGCCAGGCGCATCGCCGCGCACAGTTTCCTTCCCCGGTAATTACGCGTCCCTCCTGCGCGGCGCGGATTGGGAGCCGGCTGATCCCACGGTGCAGGGCAACGATCCCGATGGCGATGGGGTATGGACGCTCACTGTCACCCTGCCCGGCGGTGACTACGAGTTCAAGGTTGCCATCGACGGGACGTGGGCAGAGAATTACGGAGCAAACGGTCAGCCGGATGGCCCGAATATTGCCTTCACGGCGCCAGACGACGGCGGTGACGTCACGTTCTCCTACGACCGCACTCACGGGGAAATCAGCGTCAGCATTGACGCACCAGGAGGCCCCGTGCCTGCACCGCAAACCTTCACAGGCGACGGCGTGATCTACCGGCCAGCGCTGCGCCACGATAGCCGCAGCGACCTCTATCGCACGCCCTTTGGCGCGCAGCCAACCAACACCGACGTGACTTTGCGGCTGCGCACTGCCGCCAACGATGTCGAACAGGTGACGCTCTTGTGGGGCAAAGTTAGTGATGGCGTCATCCGCTATACACCGCTGCAAACTGTCGCTGCTGATGAGCGTTACACGTGGTGGGAGACAACCATCAACACAGGCAGTGCGCTTGACGTGCTAACCTACGGCTTCAGCGTGAGCGATGGCGATGGCGTCGTCTATGTCGCCGACGATGATCGCCGCGATGGCGGGATCGGTCAGAGCTACAATGAGCTGCCCTCTGGCGATTTGGGCTGGAACATCTACGTCTACGATCCGACCTTCGACGCGCCGGAATGGGCGAAAAACGCCACGATCTACCAGATTTTTCCGGATCGCTTCCGCGACGGCGACCCTGCCAATAACCCCACCACCACAGATTGGTTCTATCCAGAAGAGTGCGACGGCTTGGCGCGACCGGTGTCGCCGTGGAACACCATCGTGCCCGACCCGGAACCGAATGACCCTGGGCGCAATCCGTGGGCGGGCACATATGGCTGCACTTTTTATGGTGGTGATCTGCGGGGTGTGCAACAGGAATTAGATTATCTCCAGGAATTAGGCGTGACGACGATCTACTTCAACCCGATCTTCGATTCGCCCTCCAACCACAAGTACGATGGTCGCAACTACCGCCAGGTCGATGACAACCTGGCTATAGCGGGCGATTTCGACGCCAGCAATGAGTTGTTTCAGAGCTTCGCCGCCGAGGTTGCCGCACGTGGAATGAACTTGATCCTGGATGGCGTCCCGAACCATTCCTCCAGCGACAGCCCCTTTTTCGACAAGTATGCACGCCATGACACCGAGGGCGCATGCGAGAGCGAGGAAAGCCCCTATCGCAGCTGGTACTTCTTCGATCCGGCGCGTCCGGCAGGGACAGGTGCGTGTGCAGGTGACGTCAACTATCGCGGTTGGTTCAACGTGGCGACGCTGCCGCAGCTCGACACCGGCAACGAAGCGGTCATCGACAACTGGCTGGGCGAGGAAGGCATCGCGTTGAAGTGGCTGGAGACGCCGGGCGTCGCAGGCTGGCGCATCGACGTCGTGCCGGATGTGGTGAACATCAATCCGCATTTCTTCGAGCTGATGCGTCAGGCGGTCAAGGCAGCGCATCCGGACGCCTTGCTGATCTCCGAGACGTGGCCGGAGGATCAGGCGCGACTGCGCGTGCTGGGCGACGAATTCGACTCAACGATGAACTATCGCTTCCGGCTGGCTGTGCTCGGCTTCTTGCGCGACAGCGCCTTCGACGACAACGACGGCAGCGTAGCCCCACTGACCGCCACCGAGTTCGAGGCTGCACTGCGCGCCCTGCAGGAGGATTATCCGCCCGCAGCCTTTGCCACAGCAATGAACCTGCTCTCTTCGCATGATGTCAACCGCGCCGTGCGCGTGCTTGATCATGACGGCATCGACTTTGCTGCGCAGGCGCCCGTCAACGACTTTGTCGATGGTCGCTCCCGGCTGGCGCTGGCGGCGGTGCTGCAATTTACGCTGCCTGGCGCCCCGACGATTTACTACGGCGACGAGGTGGGGCTGGTCGGCTTTGGCAGCGATGGCCCGCGCGACGATCCCTACAATCGCCAACCCTATCCCTGGCCTGATGCTGAGGGCTACGACGATCTGCCTGCGTGGCGCCAACAAGACACGACGCTGCTCGCCCACTATCAGCGGCTTGGCCAATTGCGCCAGCAATACAGCTTCCTGCGCACCGGCGCCTGGGACACGCTGCTGCTCGATGACGCCGGGTTGATCGTCTATGGGCGCAAGGACGCCAGCGGCGCCGCCATCATTGCCGTCAACCGCAGCGACCAGGAGCGGGCGGTCAGCTTTGACGCGTCGGGCTATCTACCCTGGGACGCCACATTGACAGACCCCTTCGGTGACGCAACACTGACGGTGGGTGCTCTGGGTAATGTCGCTTTCACCGTGCCTGCGATGGGCTATCAACTGTGGGTGACTGAGGAAGATGTCGACTTTACCACGCCCACCATGCCGGAGATCGTTGCCGTTGCTGAGGGCAACGGCAATGTTACGCTCACGCTTCAGGGTGATGATACGGCTGCACAGTATGCAGTCTTGCGTTCGCGAGTCAATGGCGGTTTTCAGGAAGTGGCGATCCTACCTGGCGCCGACGTGACATTCGAATTTACCGACGAAGGTCTGGCGAATGGCGCCACATACTACTATCGCGTGGCTGCCATTGGGTACAATGGGCTGCGCAGTCCCGCCACGGAGGCCGTCGCCGCCACGCCACACGCGGTTGTGCAGTCGATCATCGTTGAGGAGCCGCTGACGCTCCAGCACACGCTCAGCGCCGTGGAGCCGTCGCCGCCAACGCGCGCGGCGGTCTTCGTTCCTGGTCTGACTGAGATTGCCGGCAAGGCGCGTGGCGCGATCGTGCAGGCGGGGTGGGCGCCAACGGGGAGCAACGCCTTCACGTGGGTGGATGGCGAGTATGTGACCGACAACCAGGGCGGCGGCGATGTGTATGCAGCGCGGCTCCTGCCCGATGCGGTGGGCGAGTATGGTTTCAAGTGGCGCGCCTCCACCACTGGAGGCCGCGACTGGGCGGAGAGCGAGAACGTCGGCAGGCTGACGGTGGTCGCCAATCCCGACACGGAGGCGCCCAAACCGCCTTTCCGACTTGACGAAGTGGCGCGCAATGCCGGCCTGATCGCCATTGGCATCCGCGCCTCGCGTGGGGGCGACCTGCACGCCTTCCGCATCTGCCGCACCGATGTGACCGCCAGCGAGGAGAGCTGCGCAGTGCGCGTCGACGTTCCCAAGATCACAACTGTCTTCACCGACACGACAGTGACAAGCGGCCACACCTACATCTACACGGTGGCGTCAGTGGACACTGCATTCAACGTGTCGGCGCCGTCGGCGCCGATCACACTGACGGCGGAGTTGAGCATGGTGGATGTGACCTGGCGCGTCCGCGTACCGGCGGAGACGCCCGCCGAGGACACGATCTTCATTGCCGGCGACAACGTCGATGCATTCCTGGCGCCGTACAATCCCAGCCTGACGCCGATGACGCCAGGCGAGGAAGGAGTGTGGGAGTTCACCGCCACGCTCAAGGAAGGCACACAACTTCAATATAAGTACACACGCGGTAGTTGGGAGACGGTCGAGCAATGGGGGACGATCAGCGGCTTTGGCAATCGCAGCCTGACGGTGGTCAAGGGGCCAGATGGCACGATGCTGGTCGAAGACACTGCGACCGATTGGGGCGGCGAGGGGCCGGACGATCACCGGGCGATTCAAACGTGGCGCGATCCGCTGGTGAAGGCGATCACAGCGACGCCTGAAGCGATCGTGGCGACATTCAGCATCCTAGTGACGCCGATTGGCGGCGATGCGACGCAGGTGATCTCGGTGGCAACTGCAGCAGGAGCGCCGGTTCCAGGCATTGTACAGCAGACATCCGGCAGCACTTTCACCTTCACGCCGGATGCACCGCTGGCTGCAGGTGAGTACAATGTCACTGTCTTCAATGTGGAGCAGACGACGCCGATGGTGAAGCCGTACACCCAAACGATAGTGGTGACGGAATGATAGCGGTTATGGAATAATCGAACGATGAAGATTATCCACCGGCGCGCTTGATCTCATCCGCCAGGCGCAACTTCACGATCTCCAGGAATGTCACCGGCTGCTTAAAATTCTGCAGTTCGATGCGGCGATTGAGGAGGCGGATTTCTTCCTGCCAGGTCGTTAGTTGCGTCTGCCAGCGTTGTTCGAGCGCAGCCTGCGCCACCGCCGAGCGTGCACTCTCTCGCTGTGCTTGAAATTCCATGACGATCTTTCGGAGCCTGGTGCGAAAACGCTCGATCTCGGCGAGCATGGCGTTGCGGTCGGCGATCCAGGCGGGCGTCAAGTCGTTGTTTTTGAGCAGCGAGTTTGCCATCTGCATGTCGGGCGGCACGTGCGGTTCGGGTGCAGGGTCAAGCGGTTTACCCTTGTTGCGCAGATTGTCGAACAGCCCTGCGTGCATGGCGTCTTCGATGCGCTGGCTGATCAGGTCGCGCCATTGCTCCGGCGTCCGCTGTGGTGCGCGTTGAGGCGTTATCTCGTCATCGCCTTGCCGGGTGCGACGATATGTCTCAGCGCGTGCGTTAGGGTCGGGTGTTGATGTGGTCATCTTTCCACCTGATGAACATCGATATCCACAGTCGTCGCCATTGTACTGTCATTGTTGGAATGTGCAGAAAATTCAGGCAGGCTGTCACCGAGGTTGGGAAAGCATCTGGCGTCGGGTACAATACCGGCTTGGTGGTTCAGCACAATGAACTCATGCGTGAGGCCCCTGTGGGTGACTTTTCGTTCAGGACTTTATTCTTTGCCACCGATCACCGTTTGCGTGCGGGCTATCGAGTGGCCATCTTCTTTTTGTTGTGGGGCTTTGGTCCAGCCGTTGTGCACAGCGTGCTAGAGCGGACGTTGCTCCGTTTTGATTCACCGCTGTGGTCGTGGTGGCAAAGTGTGGCGCTGAATTTGGTGAGACTAGGAGTCATTTTGTTGATGGCCTGGTGGACAGCGCACATCATCGACCGGCGTCCGCTGGCCGATTATGGTTTTCACTTTTCGGCGGCGTGGTGGCTGGACTTTGGCTTTGGATTGCTGTTGGGCACGGCGTTAATGGCGCTGGTTTTTCTGATTGCCTGGTTGGCAGGGTGGGTCTCTGTCGTAGCGACCTGGCGCACTGATCCGCCGGACATGGCGTTTGGTCTGGCATTTCTGGCGCCGTTTGTCTTGTACCTGGTGGTGGCGATAGCTGAAGAACTGCTGACGCGCGGCAATCAAATTGTCAACCTGATCGAAGGGCTGTCCCCGTTGGGCTACGTAACGGCGGTCTTTACTGCGTGGATCATCTCGTCGATTATTTTTGGTTTGCTGCACATCTTCAACCCACATGTCACTTGGGTCAGCATCACCAATCTCACGCTGATGGGCTTCATGTTTGGCCTCGGTTTTGTGCTGACCGGCGAATTAGCGCTGCCGATAGGACTGCATCTGACCTGGAATCTGGTGCAGGGCAATTTCTATGGCTTTCCCGTCAGTGGCAAAATGCAGTACGGCACAACGTTGGTCGCTATTCAAGATCGCGGCCCGCTGGTGTGGACAGGCGGCGCCTTTGGTCCAGAAGCGGGGCTGTTAGGTATCCTGGCGACGGTTGCGGGGATGGTTGCAATCGTCGCGTGGGTGAAGTGGCGCTATGGTGACCTGTCGCTGCGGCGCTTGCGAGTGCGGTAGAGGGGGAACGCGTTGTGTGTGGTGGGAGGACAACGATTGTGCGCACCGTGCACCGTGCGCCAAGCACCGTGCACCGTGCGCCAAGCACCACTCACCACGCAACACGCACTATGCAACACGCACTATGCAACACGCACCACGAATGAACGGAGAGGAAGTGTGACGAAAAAGTTATGGGGTGGGCGTTTCACCGGCAAGACTGATCCGCTGATGGAGGAGTTCAACGCCTCGATTGCTTTTGATCGCCGGCTGTGGCAGGTGGATATCCGGGGCAGTCAAGCGTATGCGCGTGCGTTGGTCGGCGTTGGCTTGCTGACTACCAATGAAGGTGAACAGATCGTAGCCGGACTGGAACAGGTGGCGCAGGAATGGGCGCAGGGCGAGTTCGTGATTCAGGCAGGCGACGAAGACATCCACACCGCCAACGAGCGACGCCTCACCGAGTTGATTGGCCCGGTAGCGGGTAAACTCCATACCGGGCGCAGCCGCAATGACCAAATCGCCACCGATGTACGGCTGTGGTTGCGCGGCGAGATTGCGCTGCTGCGCAGCCACCTGCAGCAGTTGATCGGTGTAGCGCTTGACCGCGCCGCCGAGGAGATCGATCTGCTGATGCCTGGCTACACCCATCTTCAGCCTGCGCAGCCCGTGCGTTGGAGCCACTGGCTGCTGAGTCATGTCTGGGCGTGGCAGCGTGACGCCGATCGGTTGGATGAAGTGGCGGCACGCGTCAACGTCATGCCGCTGGGCAGCGGCGCGCTGGCTGGCAACCCATTTGGCATCGATCGCGCCCGGTTGGCGGCTGATCTGGGCTTCGCCGGCATCACCGGCAACAGCATGGACAGCGTCAGCGACCGCGACTTTATCGTTGAGTTCCTCTTTTGGGCAACGCTGGCAATGGTGCATCTCAGCCGCTTTGCCGAGGACCTGATTGTGTACAGCAGTCGCGAATTTGGCTTTGTGACGCTGGCCGACGCCTACAGCACCGGTAGTAGCCTGATGCCCCAGAAGAAGAACCCCGACGCGCTGGAATTGCTGCGCGGCAAGTCAGGACGACTGGTCGGCCACCTGACCGGTCTGGTCGTGACGCTCAAGGGATTGCCCAGCACCTACAACAAGGACCTTCAGGAAGATAAGGAGCCGCTCTTCGACGCAGTGACCAACCTTGCTGGTTCGCTCCAAATTGCGTGCGGTGTGCTCTCGACATTGCAAGTCAACCCGGCGGCGATGCGCGCTGCACTCAGCCCGGAGATGTTGGCGACCGACCTGGCGGAGTATCTGGTGCGGAAGGGCGTGCCTTTCCGCGAGTCCCATCACATTGCGGGCGCCGCGGTGCAAATGGCAGAGTTGCAGGGGATTCCGTTGTCGGAGCTGACTGTTGAGGATTTGCAGAAACTTCACGGCGCTTTCGACGTGGACGCCGTCACAATTTGGAACTTCGACCAGAGCGTCGAGCGCCGCGATGTCGAAGGCGGCACCAGTCGACGCGCCGTACTGGCGCAGATAGCGCAATTGCGCAGTTGGCTGCAGATCAAAGGAACGGGTGGGTGAACGATCAGGCGATCGTGTGGGTGCAAGGGCGATGACCCACCGGGCAGTAGACATGAAGCAGACCCTCACGCTGTAGAGTGTTTGACAACACAAGTAAACTTTGTTACGCTTGCCCACAAAATTCAACCCTCGCACCATCAAGCAATTATGGGTATCGCGTATTTCTGCTCAGGGCTTTCAACTCAGCATTGATTCGGATCATCAACAAATAAGACGGAGATCACCTAGATGCCAAAACTGCTCGAGGTGAGGAATCTGAAAACCCAGTTCTTCACGCAAGATGGCGTTGTGCACGCCGTGAACGGGATCAGCTACCATGTTGATACAGGCGAAACGGTCGCCATTGTAGGTGAATCTGGTTCAGGGAAAAGTGTGGGCGTTATGTCGCTCATCCGCTTGATCCCGCAGCCGCCCGGCAAGATTGTGGATGGAGAAGTCATCTTCGACGGCCAGGATTTGTTGAAGCTGAAGGAAGATGAACTACGCGAGATTCGCGGCAACCGCATCGCCATGATCTTCCAGGACCCGATGACGTCGCTCAACCCTGTATTGACGATTGGGCGTCAGATTACTGAGGCGCTAGAGCTGCACCTGCACATGAACAAGGAGCAGGCGCGTAAGCGGGCGGTGCAGTTGCTAGAAATGGTGGGCATCCCCGGCGCTGAGTCCCGGCTTGACGATTACCCACACCAATTTTCCGGTGGGATGCGCCAGCGCGTGATGATCGCAATGGGGCTGAGCTGTGACCCACAGTTGTTGATTGCTGACGAGCCAACCACTGCGTTGGATGTGACCATCCAGGCGCAAATTGTCGATCTGGTGCGGCGCTTGCAGGATGAGCTGGGCATGGCGATCATCTGGATTACGCATGATCTGGGCGTCGTTGCTGGCATGGCCGACCGCGTTTTGGTCATGTATTCTGGCTTTATTGTGGAAGAAGGCAACGTCAACGACCTTTACGCTCATCCCCGTCATCCTTACACACTCGGTCTGTTGCGCTCGATCCCCCGTCTTGATCTAGGGCGCCAGAAACGCCTGATTCCAATCGACGGTCTGCCGCCCGATTTGCTGGAGCCGCCGACGCATTGTCCGTTTGCTCCGCGTTGCGCCTTTGTGCAGGAAAAATGCTGGCAGGAGAACCCCACGTTGGTGGAAGTTTCGCCGGGGCATAAGGCGGCATGTTGGGTGGACATCTCAGGTGTGACGGTGCAGGTGGCTGAGACAGAGGGGACAGTGGCATGAGCCTGGCAAACGGAAGCTCGAATGGGCAAGCAGATTCGAAGGTCTTGCTGGATGTGCGCAATCTTCAGATGCACTTTCCCATCACGAAAGGCATCATTTTTCAACGTCAGGTAGGCGCCATTAAGGCGGTGGACGGCGTCAACTTTTCACTCTATCGTAGCGAGACATTGGGATTGGTGGGCGAGTCGGGCTGCGGCAAGTCGACGACAGGCCGTGCGATTTTGCAGCTTTACCGGCCAACAGCAGGCGAGGTCGTCTTTGAGGGTCAGGATTTGACCAAGACCAAAGGCGAAGAGCTGCGCAAGATGCGCCGCCGCATGCAAATGATCTTCCAGGACCCTTACGCCTCACTCAATCCGCGCATGACGGTTGGCAGCATCGTCGGCGAGCCGCTCGAAGTACACGGCATCGGCAAATCCAAGAAAGAGCGCCAGGATCGCGTGCAGGAATTGCTCAAGATCGTTGGCCTCAACCCCTACTTCATCAATCGCTACCCGCACGAATTTTCCGGCGGACAACGTCAGCGCATTGGCATCGCTCGCGCGCTGGCGGTCAACCCGTCGTTCATCGTCTGTGACGAACCAATCTCGGCGCTTGATGTGTCAATTCAGGCGCAGATCATCAACCTGTTGGAAGATTTGCAAGAAGAGTTCGGCCTGACTTACCTGTTCATCGCCCACGATCTGTCGGTAGTGCGCCATATTTCCGACCGCATCGCCGTCATGTATCTAGGCAAGATTGTCGAATTGGCCGAGCGCGACGAACTCTACGCCAAGCCGATGCACCCGTACACACAGGCGCTGCTCTCTGCTGTGCCGATTCCTGACCCGGTGATTGAGAGCCAGCGCAAGCGCATCATCCTGGAGGGCGACGTGCCCAGCCCGGCCAATCCGCCCAAAGGGTGCCACTTCTCGACGCGTTGCCCGAAGGTCATGGACAGGTGTCGGCAGGAAGAGCCACCCTTCAAGGATTACGGCGGCGGGCACTATGCGGCGTGTTTCCTCTACGAGGATGGCGCGAGGTGAGCGCGGGCAAGTCAGCCTGGCTTTGGTAGTTCGTCGTCAGACAAACGCGCAGCACTGTTGACTACCAATACAGTGCTGCGAATCATCTTGTGGCTACCATCTCCCCGTTTCTCGCATCTACGCGATGATGCGTTCGAGATGTGTACATCATATTTGTTTCACTGTTTTCAGAAGGAGATACTATGAAAACAAAGAAGTTTCTAGTGCTGGCGCTTCTGATGGTTCTGGCGCTCGTCGTCAGTGCCTGCGCCCCTGCTGCAGTTCCGGGTGCGGCGCCCTCCGCCGGCAGCGAGGCCGCCAGCAGCGGCGCCGAGGAGTACACCACACCACACCCGATCCTGAGTGATGTGCGCGTGCGACAGGCGTTGGCCTACTGCATCGATCGCAATGCCCTGATCGCATCTGTCTATCCCTATGTCGAAGATGGCTCCGAGCTGCTGATGGACAGCTTCCTGCCCAAGACGCACTGGGCCTACGGTGGCCCCTACACCGACATGCCCATGTACGACCCTGAGAAGGGCAAAGCGCTGCTTGAGGAAGCCGGCTGGACGCAGGGCGATGGCCCCGTGCGCACCAATGCCAATGGCGATTCGCTGGTGCTCAAGTTCACGACGACCAGCGCTCAGTTCCGCCAGACATGGTCTGCCGTCATGATCCAGAACCTGGCCGCCTGTGGCATCCAGATCATCCCGACCTATGCGCCGGCCTCCTGGTGGTTTGGCGACACAACAGGTCTGGCCCGCCGCGACTTCGAGCTGGGCGCCTTCGCCTGGGTCGGTCAGGCTGATCCGGCTGGTCGCTCACTCTACGCATGTGACCAGATTCCGTTGCCTTCCAACAACTGGGAAGGGCAGAACTACATGGGTTGGTGCAATCCGACCGCCAGCGACGCCATTGTGAAGGCCAACAACACGCTGGTGCGCGACGAGCGGATTGCCGCCTACCACATTGTGCAGCAAGAATTCGCCAAGGACGTCGTGTCCATTCCGATCTTCCAGCGCGCCGAGGCGGAAGCCTGGAGCTCGAACCTGACCGGTGTGCGCTCTGATCCCACCGAATACGCCACCACCAATCTGCAGGAGTGGGCGCTGGCGGATGGCGGCGACACCATCGTCATCGGTATGACGCAGGAACCAGACAGCATGTGGAATCTGGTGTCCAGCATGGCAGCCCAGCGCCTAGTTGACCGCGCTGCGGTGGGCGTGCTCTATTCCCAGTACAACTATGACTTCCAGCCTGGTCTGCAGGGAGAACTCTCCACATTGGAGAGCGGTCTGGCGGTCAACGAGCCTGTCGAGGTGACGGCTGGCGACAAGGTCTATGATGCTACCGGCGCCCCGGTCGAATTGGCAGCTGGCGTCAAGGTGATCGACAGCGAAGGCAACGAGGTTGAATACAGCGGCGAAGGTACGGTGAAGATGAATCAGCTCACCGTCACCTACAAGCTCAAACCCTTCACCTGGAGTGATGGCACGCCGGGCACAGTCGCCGACATGAAGCTGGGCGTCGACATCGACTGCAACCGGGATTCAGGCGCCACAACGTACGATCTGTGCGATCGCATCGGCGACATTGCCAATGATGTGACCTACTCGGACAGCGAACTGGCGATGACGATCAAGTGGTTACCGGGCAATCAGTACCCGCTCTACCACCTCTATCCATTCAACATCTACCCAAGCCAGCGTGTGCTGAGTGACGGCCGCGTCCTGGCCGACGTGCCAGCCGCTGAGTGGGCCACGCTGCCGGAAGTGGCAGAACGCCCGCTTTCCTACGGCCCGTACATGATCAAGGAATGGAACAAGGGCCAGAGCATCGTCTTGGAAGCGAATCCGTACTATGATGGCGAGGTTGCGACGCCAAACGTGATCTACGTCTTCGTGGCTGACACCAACCAGGCTGTTGCTCAGCTTCTCAATGGCGACGTTGACTATCTGGATGACTCGACCTGGGTGCAGGCGCCGAAGTGCAGACGGTCATCGATGCAGCAGAGAGCACGGGCAATGTGCAGTACGACATCTCCGCTAGCTCCACCTGGGAGCACATCGACATCAACCTGTTCACCAAGTAGAGCGTTTGTCAGGGAGGCGGGCTGCCTCGAATAGCCTGCCCCCCCTGACTGGTATCTGGATGACCAAACGGGCGGGTTTGCAGTACGCTGCCCGCCCGTTTGCGTAGATACAGCATAACTCGTTCACGGAATACCCTGCCATGACAGCTTATTTGATTCGGCGCCTCTTTCAGATGTTGATCGTTGTTTTTGTTGTCTCACTTTTTATGTTTTTTCTCTTCAACATTGCGCCAGGTGGCCCGCTTACCGGTTTGCAGCAGCAGCAGCGTCGCATCACACCGGAAGAAAAGGCGCGCATCCGCGCGCAATATGAGCTTGATCTCTATTGGCCGGTTCGGTATACGCGTTGGTTGGTGGGTTGGCCGCAGGGACCGATCGTGATCAACGGCCAGGAGTGGTTTGCCGAAGTTCCGATGGGATGCTATTTGGAAGCGACGCCAGAAGAAGGCGGCGGTTGCAAAGACTATGTCTACCTGGCCGAGATGCCCACGTTGCATCCGCCGATCAAGAGCAGTCGGGGAATTCTGTTTGGAGATTTTGGCCAATCGACAGTGGTGCAGGCTGGGCGCCCGGTGTGGGACTTGCTGGCAAGTCGTTTGTGGGCGACAATGGAATTGCAGATTCTGTCATTGACGCTTTCGCTGATCATAGCGATACCCCTAGGTATCTATAGCGCCGTGCATCAATATTCGAAATTTGATTACACTTTTACGACAGCCGCTTTTATCGGCTCGTCGATGCCAACTTTTTTCTTTGGATTGCTCTTTATTCTCACCTTCACCATTCTGGCAGGCCGCATCCAGGAGGTGTGGCCCTGGTGGCCGACCTTGCCACCCGGGTTGCGTGAAGCTGTGCGCCCTTATGACGTGGCGAGTTGGCTACCAAAAGTGCAGCCGGGTTCGCCGCTGGATCGCTTCCTGCACTTGCTGATGCCGGTGACAGTCTTGACGATCGTCAGTGTGGCGGCGTGGAGCCGTTTCCTGCGCTCGTCGATGCTTGAAGTGCTACGCCAGGATTACGTCCGTACGGCGCGCGCTAAGGGGCTAGTCGAGCGGCTGGTGATCAACAAGCACGCGCTGCGCAACGCGCTGATCCCCTTTATCACAATCCTTGTGCTGCAGATTCCACTCTTCTTTGCCGGCGCCATCGTGACGGAAACGGTTTTTGCCTGGCCGGGGATGGGGCGTCTCTATTATGATGCGCTCAACCGCTCCGACTACAACATTGCGCTGGCGTTTATCTACGTCACGACGATTCTCACCGTGGCGGCGACGTTGTTGGGCGACATCCTCTATTCGGTCGTCGATCCCCGCATCCGGTATTCATAAGGAGGAGGTGCACCCATGACTGCTTCTGCACAACCGATCGCTGTGAGCAAAATCCCGCGTGAGGGCAAAGAGGAAAGCCAGTTTCAGATTGTCTTGCGCCGCTTCATGCGCCACAAACTGGCGGTGGCAGGCGTCGTCGTGATCGTCATCATGTTTCTCGGTGCGCTGCTGGCGCCCTACATTGCGCCCTTCTCGCGCGACGCTGTGGACATTGCTGTTGCTACGCGCCCGGGTCCCCCCGGCACGATGAGCAGCGCCGGACAGATACACCCGTTGGGAGTCGATCATTTGGGGCGTGACTTGTTTACTCGCCTGTTGTACGGTGCGCGCGTGTCGCTGTCGATCGCCTTCATTGTGGTCGTCATCTCGGAGTTGTTCGGCGTCGTCCTGGGCGCCACGGCTGGCTTCATGGGGGGCTGGTTCGACACCCTCATCTCGCGGCTGGTCGAGTTTCTGCTTTCCATCCCAACGTTGCCGATTCTACTGATCACGGCATCGATCCTGATCAAGACTGATGCGCAATTGCCTTTGCCCGCGTTCGTGACCAGTTTTGTATCGTGGATGCTGGCAGCGCCGCCGCAAGAAGCGAACAAGGTCATCGTCTTGATGTTCATCCTGATCTTGCTGGGCTGGACGGGGGCGGCGCGCTTGATGCGCGGCATGGCGTTGACGCTGCGCAACCAGGATTTTGTCGAAGCGTTACGCGCGGTGGGCGCCTCGAACACACGCATCATGTTTCGCCACATCATCCCGAACGGCATTGCGCCGATCCTGGTCAACGCCAGCCTCGGTCTCGCCGGCATCGTCATCGCCGAAGCGACGCTGAGCTTTCTGGGCGTGGGCGTGCAGGAGCCGACGCCCTCGTGGGGCAACATGCTCTCGACGGCGCAGAGCTACATGTTCCAGCATCCCTGGCTGCCGCTGGTGCCGGGCATTCCGCTCTGTCTGGTGACAATTGCCTTCAACTTTATCGGCGACGGTCTGCGCGACGCGCTGGATCCGCGATTGAAGCGGTAGAGAGCAGTTCCAACTGCAAAGCGCGTGCATCGCACTGGTGGAAAGGCGCTGAGCGTACGAGCGCGCGTTGTCCAATGTGTTGCTCGAACGTCGCGGACCTGGCATTTTTATCACACTGGCGCCAGAACCAGAGGTCAGGCAGCGCTGTGCAGAATTAAACATCGAACTTGCACGTTAGGATACAATAACGGTATGGCAAACACGAATGGGTCCAACTCAGAGCAAAAGCCGCTGCTTGAGGTGAAAGGGCTGAAGACTTACTTTTACACTGAAGACGGCGTTGTGAAGGCGATCAACGGCGTCGATTTTTCGATCATGCCTGGACAGGTGATGGGGCTGGTCGGCGAGTCGGGCAGCGGCAAGAGCGTCACTTCGCTCTCGATCATGCGGCTGCTGCCGGCGTCGGGCAAGATCGTCGAAGGTGAAATCTGGTTTGGCAACGAAGACCTGACCAAGCTGGGCGAAAAGCGGCTGCTTGAGATTCGCGGCAACGAGATTTCGATGATCTTCCAGCAGCCGACGAGTTGCCTGAACCCTGTCTTCCGCATCGGCGACCAGATCGCCGAAGCGATCCTGACGCACGCCAAGATCAGCAAAGAAGAGGCGAATCGTCGGGCAGTGGAGATGCTGCGCATCGTCGGCATCCCCGACCCGGCGAAGCGCGCGCTTGCCTATCCGCACGAAATCTCCGGCGGGCAGGCGCAGCGTGTGATGATCGCGATGGCATTGGCGACCAAGCCCAAACTGCTGATTGCCGACGAACCAACCACGGCGCTCGATGTGACAATCCAGGCGCAGATTCTCGACCTGATGCGCAACCTGCGCACCGAGACCGGC
>DMDA01000016.1:32057-34945 GCA_003451595.1 Chloroflexota bacterium
GAACAACTGCATCCCTACGCCGAGGGGCTGCTGGCTGCGATCCCGGTGCTGGGGCTGGTGCAGAAGCATCTGGCCGTCATCCCTGGTTCGGTGCCCAACCTGATCGACCTGCCTCCCGGCTGCAAGTTTGCCCCGCGTTGCCCCTACGTGCGCGATCTGTGCACGCAGCGTGAACCGCGTCTGGTCGAAGCCAGGCCGGGGCATCTGGTGCGCTGCTTCATGCGCGACCCGGAGACCGCCGAACAATGGGCCGGCGTGGGCAAGGCGACCTGGCAGTTTGGCGGCGACGAGGTGCTCACCGAACCGGGCGTCTGGGTTGACAGCAGAGCCGAGCTTGGCGTCACCGATCGGGAGGTCGAGCTTGAGGATCAGAGTTATCGGCGGTCGAAGTAAGGGGATATTTTCATGGTCGGGGCGACAAAGATAGAGGCGTCGCCTCCAAATTCAAGCGCCAGTCTGGCGTCAGGAAGTAGCGCATGGCTATTAAGGTCGATATCGAAAAAAAGGACATGTTGGTTGTCCAAAACCTGAAAACCTATTTCCCGGTGCGTTCGGGCGTTTTTCAGCGCATTTCGGCGTGGGTGAAGGCAGTGGATGATGTGAGCTTCACCGTCAAGGAGGGCGAGACCTTTGGCCTGGTCGGTGAATCGGGCTGCGGCAAGACGACGGTTTCGCGTTCGATCCTGCGGTTGATTCCTGCCAATGGCGGCTCGGTCTTTTTTGATGGTCAGGATGTGTTCAACTTGCGCAGCAATGAACTCAAAGCCTTGCGCCGCAACATGCAGATCGTCTTCCAAGACCCGTATTCTTCGCTTGACCCGCGCATGCCGGTCGGCGACATCATCGCTGAAAGCCTCCTGATTCACGGCATGAAGGATCGCAGACAGCGTAACGCCATCGTGCAGGAAATGCTGGCGAAGGTGGGTCTCAACCCCTACCATGCCCATCGTTACCCGCACGAATTCTCCGGTGGACAGCGTCAGCGCATCGGTATTGCGCGCGCGCTGGCGCTCAACCCGCGCTTCATCGTTTGCGACGAACCGGTTTCGGCGCTCGATGTGTCGATCCAATCGCAGATTCTCAACCTGCTCAAGGATTTGCAACGCGAGTACGGCTTCTCCTATCTGTTCGTCGCCCACGACTTGAGTGTTGTCGAGCACATCAGTGACCGCGTCGGCGTGATGTATCTTGGCAAGCTGGTCGAAACGGCGACGCGCGAACAGCTCTTCAGCGAGCCGTTGCATCCATACACGCGCGCGCTGTTGTCCGCCATTCCCGTGCCCGATCCGCGGCGCAAGCGCGAACGTATCGTACTCACCGGTGAAGTGCCGTCGCCGCTCAACCCGCCGTCGGGTTGTCGTTTTCACCCGCGCTGCCCGATCGCCAAAGACATCTGCAAGCAGGAAGAGCCAAAATTCGAGGAAAAACGCCCTGGGCATTTTGTGGCCTGCCATTTGGTGGAACAAGGCGGGCGCACCACGCCGCTGGCGTGAAGGAAAGGTTGGTGCGTGTTACGTGAATGTCTAGCGCCCTACTACATGTATCACGCACCACGCACCACGTAACACGCACCACGTAACACGCAGGCATCATCTGGCGCTTGCTGATCGATTGCATCACCAACGTCAGTGATTGTATCATTCGTTCACTCTATCACTCACGGTTACTCATGAAAGGAGATGTGTGATGTCGATGAACAGACAAGGTGGCTTGTTGTTGGCGATGCTCGCCATCGTCGTGCTGCTGCTGTCGGCGTGTACGGCGCCCGCAGCGGGTCCGGTTGCGCCGGCCGGTGGCGAGGCTGGAAGCGAGGCAGCAGCGGTGAACAAGGTGCTGCGCATCAACCTCGGCACCTTCCCAGACGTACTCGACCCGCAGAAAAGCTCATTTGTCAACGAGATTGCCAATCTCAAGTTGGTCTATGAAGGTTTGACGCGTCAGGATGGCGACCTGGCGACGGTGCCGGCTGCCGCCGAATCGTGGACTTACAACGATGACGCCACGCAGTTGACCTTCACGCTGCGCGATGGCTTGGTCTACAGCGATGGCTCCCCGCTCAACGCTGAACGCTTTGCCTATTCGATCCGCCGCAATATCGATCCAGCAACGGCGGGCGAATATGCCTCAATCACCGACGAAATTGTGGGCGCCCCAGAATGGCGCGGCTGTGGCGATGACGCAGCCGCCTGTGAAGCCGCCCAGACGCAGGTGATGGAAAGCGTCAAGGCGAGCCATGCCGACGGCGCGGCCTGCACCGGCTACGATGATACGGCATGTAACACGCTGACGCTGACCTTCTCACGTCCGGCGCCTTATTTCCATGTCGTGGCGTCGCTATGGGTGACTTTCCCGGCCAAGGAAGAGCTGATTACCGCTGGCGGCGAGAACTGGTGGCTGGATGCCGCCAACCACATCGGCAACGGCCCGTTCGTGATGGAAATTCTGGAGCAGGGCGTGCGCGCCTTCTACACGCCAAACGCCAATTACTGGGGTGAAACGCCGAAGGTGAGCATTGACTATGCCTTCATCACCGATAGCGCCGTCGCCTTCGAGGCCTACAAGAACAACGAGTTTGACATCGTGGGTCTGGCTGCCGAAGACCTGGAAGTTGTTCAGGCCGATCCGCAGTTGAGTCAGGAGGCCAACATCTATCCCGGTTCCTGCACCTTCGCAGTCATGTTCCACCAGCTCAAGGAGCCTTTCACCGACCAGAAGGTGCGCGAGGCTTTCGCCCATGCACTCGACCGCGAGAGCTGGGTGAAGGATGTGCTGCGCGGTCTTGGTAGCCCGACGCTGACCTGGATTCCGCCAGGATACCCTGGATACGACGCGGAAGAGAATCGTTGGGGTTTCGATCCAGAAGCCGCCAAGCAGGCCATCGCCGAATC
>DMDA01000016.1:35179-38555 GCA_003451595.1 Chloroflexota bacterium
ACCCCGCGCAACCGGACGCGCTGGGAGTGGCTGGCCGCCAAGTGGAAGGATGTGCTGGGCGTCGATATCGCCCTCGATCCGGTCGAATCCACCACGTTTACGGCGCTGACCAAAGACATCAATACGGCGCCGCAGATGTTCATCCTGGGCTGGTGCGCCGACTATCCGGACCAGCAGAACTGGCTGAGCGTTTACTGGAAGACGGGCGCCTTTGGCGAACGTATCGGCTACTCCAACCCCGACCTGGATGCATTGCTAGAGCAGGCGGACGTCGAGCTTGACCCGGCGAAGCGTGCTCAGCTCTACGCTGATGCACAGCGTCTGTTGACCGACGGCGCGCCGGTGGCTTTCATGTGGAACAACGTGAACGCCTATCTGGTCAAGCCGTGGGTGTCCGGCATCGTGAAGACCCCGCAGGATTCAGGCTGGCCGGGCGACATTGCCCCGTGGACGATCGACATCGACACGGCGGCGCAGGCGGCTGGGCAGTAATGCGAGGGGCGCCCTACCGCTGATCGTCACTCCCGACTTGCATCGTCTATGACGATTCAACCTGTCTGGAAGCCTGTTACTGACCTCTAGGTTGGCGACTCATCTTCCCGGAAGCTCCGGAGCTTCCGGGAAGATTGTAAGCGATATGATGCGACAATCTAGACATCAATAACTTCCAGGCAGGTTGAAAAGGTTGCATTCACTCAAAATGCCATGACCACGTATCTGCTCCGTCGCATCTTATGGATGATCCCTGTACTGTTGCTGGTGGCGCTGATTACTTTCACGCTGATGCACCAGGCGCCTGGTGGACCGTGGGATCGTGACCTGAACCGGCGCCAGGTTGACGCCGCCACGCAGGAAGCCCTTAACAGAAAATTTGGGCTGGACAAACCGCTCTTTTTTAACTTTGAGGGCGGCAACCCGTTCGATAGTCAATTTTTCAACTATGTCGCCAACGCCATTCAGGGCGATCTAGGTCCCTCCTATCGTCAGCGCGGACGCGATGTGCAGGACATCCTCTTTGAGCCGCCCAAAGGCAAGCCGTTCTGGGATAGCCGCTTTGGCTACTCGATGCGGCTTGGCGTGCTGGCGCTCATCCTGGCGGCGGTGGCTGGCATTCCGTTGGGGATTCTGGCGGCGTTGAAACGCAACACCATTTTTGATTATGCGGCGCTTTTTGTGTCGACGATTGGCATCTCGGTGCCCAGTTTTGTGCTGGCGATCTTTTTGATTATCGTGCTGGCCGGGCAACTGAACATCCTGAAGATCATTCAGCGCGACTGGAGCAACCCGGCGGCATGGTCGGTGCCAGCGATTGTGCTTGGCTTCGGCACCTTTGCTTACATCACCCGTCTGACGCGCAACTCCATGCTGGAAGTGATGGGGCAGGATTATATTCGCACGGCGCGCGCCAAGGGGCTGGGGGGACGCGTCATCATCACCCGGCACATGCTGCGCAACGCTCTGATCCCGGTGATGACGATCATGGGGCCGGCGCTGGCGGGATTGATCACAGGCTCATTCATCATCGAGACGATGTTTGGTTTTCCGGGCAGCGGGCGCGAATACGTGACGGCGATCAGCAATCGCGACTATTCGATGATTATGGGCACGACGTTGATCTATGCGGTGCTGATCGTGCTGGCGAATCTGACTGTAGACATCATGTATGGGTTCCTTGACCCGCGTATCAAGGTGAAGTGAGGCGTCGGTCATGACTACGAGCACACAAACGCAGGCTCAAACCCCCGTCAAGCCCCAGCCTCAGACTGACCCATCCGCTGCCACGACGCCGGGTGATCTGTCCGCAGCGTTCAACCGTGCGCCGCGTTCGCTCTGGCGCGATGCCTGGTCGCGCCTCCTACGCAACAAGGCGGCCATCGCAGGCGCGATTGTCATCCTGTTCTTCATGTTTGTCGCCATCTTTGCCCATCACCTGGCGCCGCACAATCCCCTTGAACTGAACAGCGGCAAAGGTTTTCTCCCGCCGATGTGGGTTCAAGAATCATCGACGGGCAAAGCTGGCTCGCCGGAGTTTGTGCTTGGCACCGACAATCTGGGCCGCGATGTGTTGAGTCGCGTCATTTATGGCGCGCGCGTGTCGATGGTTGTCGGCTTTATCCCCACGCTGATCATCGTGGTTGTTGGCGTTTCCTTGGGGCTAATCTCCGGTTATTGGGGCGGCGCCACCGACAACCTGTTGATGCGATTCACTGATATTGTGTACGCCTTCCCTGACCTGCTCTTTTTCATCATCGTCATGACAGCGCTGCGTGCGACGGCGATTGGCCAGTTCTTGAATGGCCTGTTTCTGCTCTTTGTGGCGCTGGCACTGGTGAACTGGGTGGGCGTGGCGCGCCTGGTGCGCGGCCAGGTGTTGGCGCTCAAGGAGCGCGACTTTGTGCTGGCGTCGCGCGCCGTTGGCTCCACTCACACGCGCATCATGTTTCGTCACATTCTGCCCAACTCGCTCGGCGTCATCATCGTGGCGATGGCTTTCCTGATTCCAGGTGCTATCATCACAGAGGCGATCCTGGGTTACCTGGGGCTGGGGCTGCGTCCTTCCACTGACCCCAACGACATCTTCATCACCAGTTGGGGATCGATGCTGCTTGAAGGACAGACCGCCATCAACAACCAGCCATGGATATTGCTGGCGCCTGCGATCGCAGTGGCGCTGGTCGTGCTCTCCTTTAACTTTCTTGGCGATGGGCTACGCGATGCGCTCGACCCACGCTTGCGCGAGTAATGCGGAGATCGTAATGCGAAATGCGTACATTGTGATGCATGATGTGGTAAATCCAGGCGTGATGTTTTTGCGCATCACGCTTGCAATTTCCACCCCATTGCGATGATTTGATTTGTATGACGCGCTACATCATTCGCAGACTGCTACAGGCAATTCCTACGCTTCTGGGCGTGAGCATCCTCAGTTTCATTCTGGTCAACGCCGCGCCCGGCGACCCAATCGCCATGCGCACTTTTGGCGACCCACGCATGACCGAAGAAACGCGTCAGATTCTGCGTCGTCAGCTTGGTCTCGATCAACCCCTTGTCGTTCAATATTTTGTGTGGATGACAGGTCTTTCGGTGCGTCGTGGCGATCAGGTGGCAACGATGACGACCCCAGGCAACACCTGCGGCTACGTCGGCGCCATCGACATGACTATCTGCGATAGCGGCGGCGGCATTTTACGCGGCGACCTGGGCACTAGTCTCGACACCAAGCAACCGGTATGGGAGCGCATCGTCGAGCGCATGGCCGAGGCGATTGTGTTGTGCGTCGTTAGCCTGACGCTCTCGCTGCTGATTGGCGTGCCCTTGGGTGTGCTAAGCGACGTGCGTCGTGGCTCGCTCTTCGACAGCCTGATGCGGTTCTTTG
>DMDA01000104.1:0-3974 GCA_003451595.1 Chloroflexota bacterium
CGCGTAATCCCCGCCGGCCGGGCCTTTGCCAATTTCCGTGACTTTGTGGCAGCACAGGGTGGCGACGTCCACCTGGTGGAGCCTCCAGATCGGCTGCCGACGTCGCCGGTGCAGAGCATCGTGCCTGCGCCAACAGACGGCTATGTACACGCCATCGATGCGCGCACAGTGGGGCTGGTCACAGTCGATCTGGGGGGCGGGCGCCACAAGAAAGGCGATCCGATCGATCCGGCGGTGGGCGTGCTGCTGCGGGCAAAGGTCGGGGCGCAGGTGACAGCGGGCGAGCCGCTGTGCACCATTCACGCCGCCAACACTGCAACGGCTGCCGCCGCCGTCACGCGCCTCCAGGCCGCCTACACGATCAAGGACGCACCAGCAGCCGGGCTGGAAATCGTGTTGGATCGGATTGGGGGAGAGTAGGAGATTAGGCGATTACGAGAACATGGCTGAGCGATGGGGAGAGTCGCTGCGCAGCAAACAAGCGCTCTGACCTCCCCTTCATTCGGCGCTCTACCACTCCGTATTGCGCCGCGCACGCACAACGTCGTTGTAGAGCGCGACGGTGCGGTGGGCGATGTGGCGCCAGCCATATTGCTCTTCGACCTCGCGCATGGCGCGCTGACGACGCATCGCCGCAGCAGCAGGATCGGTGAAAAGCTGGTTGACAGCCCAGACGATGCTCATCGGATCGTTGGCGTAGACGGTGAGACCATTCTCCTGATGACGCACCACCTCAGCCAGCCCACCCACGCTCGACGCAATCACATTGGCGCCCGCTGCCATTGCTTCCAGCGCAACGATGCCAAATGGCTCGTACAGGCTAGGGAAGATGGCAGCATCGACAATAGTGTAGAGACAGTCGCGCTCGTCGTCGCTGATATACCCCAAAAAGTCGATCGCCTTCTCGACATTCAACTCGTAAGCCAGCGGCCAATATTTATCACCATTCTTCCCGGCGACCAACAGCCGCGTGTTCGGATATTCGGCCAGGATGCGCGGCATCGCACGAATCAGGACGTGCAACCCCTTCTCATGGACGATCCGCCCCACAAACAAGAGAAGATGCTCACCGTTGGGAGCGTAGCGATGGCGCATCAGCGCACGCTGCTGATCAGAACAGCGCGTCATTCTGGCGCGATCGATGCCGTTCGGAATCACCACCGTTTTGGCATCCGGCACGCCAAAGTAGTTCTGCAACTCGTGCTTCATGAACGTGCTGCACGCAATCACATTCCATGACTCAAAGCAGCTTTGCCATTCCAGGCGGTCGATCTGCCAGCTCGTTTCACTGGGGATATGGCCCTGATGCCGACCGCGTTCGGTGGCGTGGATCGTTGTGAGCAGCGGCGTCTTCCAGCGGTGCTTGAGGGCAATGCCCGCCTTTGCCGTCAGCCAATCATGCGTGTGGATCAGGTCGTAGGGGTGGCGCTCGCCAAGTTGCTCGGCGAAGGCGATCAACGCCTGATTCCCTTCCACGACGCTGTTGTAGTGATCCATTGGATCAATTGGCGTTACATCAACGCGATAGAGCGTCAAGAACTCATTGATTTGTTCTTCTTGGGCGCCACCGCTCACGCGAGTGGTGAGGACATCAACATAGACAAGATCGCCGTCAACCTTCTGCGCGGCCAGTGCAGGCGCCAACTCAGCCACATGTTTACCCATGCCGCCGACTACATTGGGCGGATACTCCCACGAAATCAACAATACTCGCATAAATCGCCTTTGAGACGCTTCGGTCTCACGGGGTGTATACGCGGCTCACCCCATTCTCCACCTCAAACAGCACGACGCGCCAGGGAGTGGCAGTCGTCGCAGCGGAGCCCGTCACCGCTTCGATGGCTGCACGCGTCGCCTGATAGACGAGATATGCAAAGGGCGTCGATGGTGAGTGGGTCGCTGCCCAGTCATTATAGGGGAGACTTGACCAGGTCAACCAATACAATTTCCTGTCAATTTTGGCGTGTTCGGTAAGAATCGGATCGCCGCCAGCCGGTCCAAGCCAGAAAGGCAACTCCGCAAGTTCGGCAGGCAAGGCGTTGAGGAAGGCGGCGGCCGCATCAGCGCCGCTCAGCCAAAAGATCGCATCACCGGCGGAAAGTGTCTCTGTCGCACTGTCAGCGCCTGTTAGCCGACGCACTGGTAGCCCAGCAATCGCCGACCACGTCGCCACATCCCAGGCGGGCCATCCCTGCGCATCGCCAGCTAACACGAGCGCGGTTGCACCTTGTCGCCGCACCGCCGCGCCCACCGCGGCCACCAGTCCTCTGGCCCAACCGTCATCGCGGTGCGGGTCGGCAAAGCCCCCGGCAGGGTTGACGGCGTAGGGGGCATACCAGGGCAGCGCCGTCGCCGCGAGCGTGTCGCTGACGCTGGCGGTCAACAGCGGGGTAAGCGGGCCTACAACAGCCTTGACTTGTGGATCACGCAAGAGTTTTTCCGCCGTGCGGTGTGCGCGCGTCGGGTCAGCGCTATCGTCGAGCGCCAGCGGTATGATCCCAACAGTATGAGGGGGCGCTTCTGCGATGGCTTGACGCATCGCTGCTAGCGCTGCGTAGCCAGTGCGTCGTTCCAATCCCTCGAAGGGCGCAATCAGCCCGATCTTGGCCACCGGGCGCACATTGCTGCACCCTGTCAGCAGGAGCGCCAGCCCAATCACGCCAAGCGCCCAGCGGCAAGCATGCGCCATCATCGGGTTTTCACTGCTCTGACCATGACTCTGACCCATGACGGGCGCTACATGACGAGTTATGGATTGTAGCCATATATCTGCAAGTTTTGCTGCTGTTCAGCATAGGTTTGCACAAAGACATGGCGGCCATCCTCGCCAGTTGCGACGAAGAAGCAGTAACCGGTCTGTGCAGGGTTGCGCGTTGCCTCGATGGCGCTCAAGCCTGGATTGGAGATCGGTCCCGGCGGCAGGCCAGGGTTGAGATAGGTGTTGTAGGGGCTTTGGACAAATTTGTATTCCTCCACCGATTGCGGTTTCCACCACCAGTTGCCGACAGTGCCGCGCGCGTACTGCACGGTCGGGTCGGCCTGTAAATAGGGGCCGCCGACTTCCGGGCACTTGTTGTTCAGGCGATTGATATAGACTCCGGCAATGATCGGACGCTCGTCGGCGGCCACAGCTTCACGCTCGACGATGCTGGCGACGGTGATCAAGTCACGCCCGCTCAGCCCGCTGCCGCCGCCGGTCAGATTCTTGGCGCCGACGCGATCCTCAAAGTTGTCCAGGAAGGGGCGAATGACCTGTTCTGGCGTAGCAGCCAGCACCGGGAAGCGATAGGTGTCGGGAAAGAGATACCCCTCCAGCGAGGCGTCAGCGGGCAGGTTTTGGAGGAAGTCGTAGTTGTCAAAAATCGTGAGGCTGCGCGGATTGCGTACAGCCGCCAGGAAGCGGTCGTTCTCGATAATGTTGGCTTCCGAAAGTCGCTCGGCGATCTCCTCAGCGCGCATTCCTTCGGGGATGGTGACCAGCGCCTCCTCAAATAGCGCGTTCTGCAACGACTCGGCGATTTCGGGCATGGTCATGGTTTCGGCCAGCATGAAGTTGCCTGCCTCGATGTTGCGTTCCAGCCCGGTGACGCGCAGGTAGAGGTTGAAGAGGTCGGCGTCAGTGATGAAGCCCTCCGCCGCCAGGCGCGCGGCAATGAAGCGCGCTGGTTCGCCAGGCACAACGGTAAAGGGGCGCGGACGTGGATTGGCGCCAGCGGGGATGTTCAGTTCATCCTCGCGTAAGCGCAGGTTGAAGGCCAGCACCTGTCGTTCGATGCTGTCCGGGTCAAGTGAAAACTGGTTGGCGTTGGGGTCGATCAAGCCAGCGGTGCGGTGTGGCGCCGCCAGCAGTTGTTCATCCAGGTGTGCGCTGCTGACGACCCAGACGCCCCCCAATACCCCAACGACGAGCAGCAGTGTGCCCAATTTCAACAGGTTCCAAATCAAGGTGGACCCCTGGAACTGGCGTCGCCAGT
>DMDA01000104.1:4230-6716 GCA_003451595.1 Chloroflexota bacterium
GCGAGTTCGATGCGGCCATAATCCTGTGTGTCGGGCACAGTGCGGGCATCCAGATAACTCTGCAGGATCACGGCGGCGGCGGCGGCATCCTCGGCCACTGCGCCACCTTGCTCCGCCAGCAGCGTTTGCGCAGCGTAGGTGCTCAGTCGTTCATCCCAAAAAATCACGGGCAGCGGCGCGCCGAGCAATGCGCGCAAGGCGTGCGCCAGTCGCATCGCCCATTTGCGGGTGCTCAGGGCGCGTGCGCCCTCGCTGCCATCCATGTTCAGCGGCAAGCCGCAGATCACCGCCTGCGCCGCCTCATGCTGCGCCAGTTTTGCCAGCACCGCAAAGTCTTCGTTGCGGCTGCGGCGGTGGATCACTGTCAGGGGACGAGCTGCCAGTTGCAATGGATCACAAACGGCCACCCCGATGCGCGCCAAGCCGACATCGAGCGCCAGGAGTTTGCCAGACGGACGGTCGGCGCGACTACTGCTCTGCACCATAATCGACGCGCACCTGGATACGACTCGGCAACATGGGCAGCACGCCCTTCCATGCCGGGTCAAGATAGACTTCCGGCGTCCCTTGGATCAGCCAGCGTTCCTGAAGCGTCTGCGCCGCTGCGTCGGGCGCTAAACCAGCAACCGCCGCGCGCACTTCATCCGGGTCGATGGGCGTTGTGTAATCCGCCGTGACCGTCATCGTAAAGGTGACGGAATTCGATGTCGATTCGCTCTGCGGCTGGCGTTGGGCGCGTACACTGTCCAGCACCAGGCGGCCACGTTCGGGCACCTGACCCTGCAATTTGGTGAGAACGACGTCAGTCGCCTCCTGCTCGTTGACAGCCAATCCCTGTGCCAGCACCCGCACGGAGCCGCTAAGTTGCTTTGCTTCTTCGTCGTTGTATTGATCGAACGATTGCGCCACCACAAAGGTTTGCACCGATTCGGGCGGCAGCCACTCGCCAGGCTCCAACTGCGCCAGGAGTGCATCGTAGGCTTTGCTTTCGGCGGCATCTTGCAGGATCGCCACCAGTTGCTCGCGATCTTGCTGGGATACAACCGAAACCAGTTCGGCGCCACCGCCGCCTGTGCCATTGGTGTTGTTGACGCGCAGCCGGAAGCGCAACGCGCCGACAACCGTGTTGATGGTGTTGGCGCGCACGTTGCCATTGATGCCTGGCTCGACCGCCTCAATGGGCGCGGTGACGCGCTGCCCCACGCCGCCCTCAACGCGCACCTCCTGCAACGTGCGAAATTGCACCGGTGTGCCTGAACTGGTGCTGACCAGGGTATTCACGGGGATCGTGACCGGTGCGCTGCTCAAGTTGCTGAAAACGACTTCACCAACCGCCCTGCCACTCGCCTTTTGTGACGTGCCGGTGGCGGGGACTGCGCCTTGTTCCACCAACTCCACCTTGACCAAACGGGCAGGCAGTTGCGCCTGCTGAACGTCTGCAGCTTCCAATCCGGCGACGGCGGTCATGGCCAGGTCAGTCTGAAGGGGAAGGCGTCCTGGCTTCAGCGTGATGGTAGCGGCAGGCAACACGTAGTAGGTGAAGCCAGCCAGCGCGGCCACGATCAACAGCCCCATGATTGCGTTGCCGGCAATGCGCATCCAGACAGGCGTCGGCTTGCGATAGGCGGTTTCGCTGCTGATACGTCGCTGGCGCGCCTGACGCTGCGTTGGCATGGACTGGCGGGCGACGATCTCCTGGCGACGCCAGGGTGGCGGCTCTGGCAGCCCCGCGTCTGGCTGGCGCGGGTCGATGAGGGGCAGCAGCGGCTTCATCCGCCAACGGTCGTTGGCAGCCTGCTCCGCGCGGCTGAAGACAGGCACGCCAACCTGTTTGGCGGCGGTGCGCGTCGCCGGTTCGCGGGTGATAAGGGCGATTTCGTTATGCTGAATTTGCGCCTGACGTTGGAGGAGACGCATCCGCGCCACGTTGTTGAGTTCGAGCCAGCCTTCAGGCAGTTCCAGCGCAATGCGTCGATTGCGCCATTGCCCCAACGTGCGGCGTACTGCCTCCAGGCTGGCGTCAGGCGGAATCTGATAAAGTTCGGTCATAGCGGCATAATCCGTAATGCGTGGTGCGTGTTTCATTTTGCGTGTTGCGCATGACGTTGAGCAAAGCACACGTTTCACGCACCGCGCTTCACGCACCGCGCTTCATGCACCACGCACTACGCTTCACTTCAAGTTTGTCTTCACCCAACTGGCGATGCTGTGCAGGGCTTCGTCCAGCTTGGTTGCGTCACGTCCACCGGCCTGCGCCAGCGTCGGGCGACCGCCGCCGCCGCCGCCCATGAGTTTGGCGGCATCGCGCACGATATTGCCGGCGTGCATGCCGCGACTCACCAGGTCATCGGTCACGGCGGCGACGATGAGCGGCTTGTCGTCGATGACGGCGCCAACGGCCACGACGCTGCTGCCCAGCTTGTCGCGGAACCAGTCGGTCATCTGGCGCAACGTATCGACGTCGGTTGCTGGTACGCGCACCGCCA
>DMDA01000040.1 GCA_003451595.1 Chloroflexota bacterium
GCGATGTCGGCGGTGATGTGCAGCTCGATGTCGCCGCACCAGATGCGGATCAGCTCCTCGCCCTTCGGTCCTGGCACCCAGCGCGGGGTCACTTCCTCGCCGGTTTCGGCGCTCTCCCACGGATATTGTGCACCCGCATAGCCGTTCTCGCGTGCTTTCTTGCGCGCGCCTGCGATGGTGTGCCAGCGATACATCAGCAGGTTGCGCGCCAGCGCCGGCTGTGTGAAGGTAAAGAAGGGTAGGATAAAGGTTTCGGTGTCCCAGAAGGCGTGGCCGCGATAGCCAAAGCCGCTCAGCGACTTGGCGGCAATGCTGACGTGCTCATCCGGTGCAGCGGCGATGCGTAGCTGGAAGAGGCCGTGACGCACCCCGCGCTGCGCGGCGTCGTCGCCTTCGATGATCACATCGCTCTCCGCCCAGAAGTCAGCCAACGCTGCTTTGGCGCTGGCGAGGAGTGCAGCATAGCCGCCTTTGCCCAGTTCCGCCGCCTTAGCTCGCGCCGCTGTCAGCGGATCATCCGCACTGCGGTCGGTGTGGCGGTCGGTGTGGCGGTCGGTGTAGATGGCGACCAGTTTTTCCACCGCCCATGATTGGTTCACGGCGAGCGTTTGGGTCATTTCGATGGCAGGGTTGTACGGCGCGTCTTGATAGTGCGTGGGGGCGATTGTTCCTGTCTGGCGCACGGTCATCGCCTCGACCAACATCTTGCGTGTGCGCCGGGTCTCCCCGCGTAAATAGGCAACGGCGCCGTCATAGCCTTGTTGCAGGTTGCGCCAGTGCAGCAAGCCTTCGTTTTCGACCACGCCGTCGATGCGCGCGCGCACGCGCACCTGCACCGGGCGATCGAGCGGCGTCACTTCAACGCGTACACCGACGCCGTGTGGATCGGCTAGGCTGGCGACGCGGCGGAAGCTGATCTGCACCGTAGCGCCCGTGGGCGTCGTCCAGTAGAGATGACGCCGCAGCTCGCCGCTGTGCAGGTCAAGCCGCCGGCTGTACAGGGCAACGGCGCCCCGATCCAGGCGGAAGGCTTCGCCATCGATCCACAGGTCAAAGGCTGTCCAGTCAAAGGCGTTCGCCAGCTCGGTATAGACGATCGGCGCGTCGTCCCACAAGCCGTGAATCAGCGTCGATGGCTGGTCGCCGGGGAAGCGCTCCTCCAGGCTGCCGCGTGTGCCCACCATACCGTTGCCGATGGTGAGTGCGCTCTCCCAGCGTCGTTGCTGGGCTGGATCAAAGCCCGGCTCCGCCACCGACCACGTCGCTGCGGAGAGCAATTGCGCCAGCGAGACGCCCTCCAGGTTGGGCAGCACCAGATCCGCAGCGCCGACGCGTTCCACAGGCCCCAATCCCACCGTGACCATGCCAGCCTGGCGTGCACCGTCCACGCCCGATTCGGCGTCTTCAACCACCAGGCACGCCCACGGCGGCGTCTCTAGGCGTTCCGCCGCCAACAGAAACAGATCGGGCGCTGGCTTGGGGCGATTGCGTCCCGGCCCTGCAGTTGCCTCAGGTCCGGCGATCACCACGTCGAAGCGGTCGGCGATCTGCAGGCGGTCGAGCACGGTCGGTGTGTTGTGGCTGGCAGAGACGATCGCCGTCTTCAGCCCTGCGCGACGGATGTCATCGAGTAGTGTGGCGACCCCCGGCAGTAGATCGGCGGGCGTCAGTTGTTGCAGCAACGCTTGATAGCGCCGGTTTTTGCGTTCCAGCCAGGCGTCTTCCTGCTCTGGCGTGAGCGTGCGTCCGTTGAGCAGCAAGCGCAGCGATTCGCGCCGCGAGACCCCGCGCAGCTTCTCGTTGGCGGCGCGGTCGAACGGAATGCCCTCGGCGTCCGCCAGCTCCTGCCACGCCTGGTAATGATATTCAGCGGTGTCGGTGATGACGCCGTCCAGGTCAAATAAAATCGCACGAATTGCTTGTGACACAGCCCTTCTCCCTGTGCGTGCTAGAGATTGGAGACTAGAGATTGGAGATTGATTGCGCCGATTTTCCCAATCTCTAATCTCCAATCTCTTAATCTCTTAATCTTCTCTTCCCACTCTGACGCTCGACGCCCGCACGATCAGTCGCGGCGGCAGGATCACCTGCTTGGGCGACGGCGTGCGTCCGTGAATCGAATCGACTAGCATTTCCGTCAAACGCTCCGCCACTTGCTGAATTGGCTGGCGCAAGGTGGTGAGCGGCGGCGACAGATATTGCGCGCCCGGCGCATCGTCGAAACCGGTGACGCCAAAGTCGGCGCCGACGCGTAAACCAGCGTCGAGCGCAGCGCGGATGGCGCCGATCGCCAGCGTATCATCCAGCGCTACGGCTGCGGTGGGGCGACAGTCGGCTGGCAGGTTGAGCAGCTGTTGCACGGCTGCATAGCCCGACTGGAAGGCACTCTCGCTGTGATGTATCCAGGCCGGATCGACCGGCAACCCGGCGGCGGCCATTGCATCACGGTAGCCCTCGGCGCGGTCGGCGCCCACGCGAGAGTGGCCGGGCCATGCCAACAGCGCAATGGCGCGGTGTCCTTGCTCGATCAGGTGCTCCGTCGCTAGGCGGATGCCGGCGCGTCCATCCACGTCGACATAAGGGAAATCCCATTCCGGATTCGAGCGCCCGAACGCAACAAATGGGAACGCCTCGTCGATCAGCAGTCGGATGCGCGGATCGTCGTAGTTGGTGCTCGCCACGATGAAGCCGTCCACGCGCCCGGAGCGCATCAGCTGGCGGTAGACATCCACCTCCTCGATGGCGGGCGGGTGCGGGAAGAGCATCAGATGATAGCCATGCGCCTCTGCCGCCGTCACCACGCTGGTTAGAAACTGATCCAGAATCGGATTGCCGCGGTCGGGTGGGCTGGGCGCCCAGGTGTAGCCGATCAGCCCGCTGGCATTGGTGCGCAGGTTACGCGCCGCCACGTTGACGCGATAGCCCAACTCCTCGATCGCGCGCCAGATCTGAGCTTCGGTCTCTGCGGTGACATTGCCGTTGCCGTTGATGACTTTAGAGACGGTCTGATAGCTGACGCCAGCGCGCGCCGCTACATCCTTGAGTGTGACACGTTCTGCCATAAGGGTATGTTTATCGATTGAAGGCGAACGTTCGCCCGAACGTTCGCCTTCAATATAATACAGAAAGACTTGTCTGTCAATAGGTGTTTGTAGAAGTTTGTAGAAAAACGGGGCTATTTCATGTTGAACTGAAGGCTGTGCTCCTGCATAAATACATCCGGCTTTTTTATGGAGGGGGGCAAGCCCCACACCGGATGAAGCTCAGTTCTCCGCAATCCTCATCTTCATCCACGGCGCCGAGTTGTGGAAGTTGGCGACGGCGCTCCCCGGCGGGTTGATGGCGTCGCACGCCTGACGCAGCTCGTCGTTGAGCGTCATCTCCAG
>DMDA01000128.1:0-8914 GCA_003451595.1 Chloroflexota bacterium
CAGCTCGTCGCCCAGCACCTTGTCCAAATAGCCGAGCCAGCCCTCCAGCGCCAGCCTGACCACATCTTGCTTCCCCGGCGCTGACGCCAACTCCTTGCGCACCGCACGCAGCAGGTGATGCGCTGCACGCGCCGTGCGTTCCTCCAGGTCAGTGCGCTCGTGCGTCTGCAGCCGCCATTCTGGTTTTTCGGTGGCGGCGCCAAAGGTTGGCAGACCGCTTTCGAGCGGCCTGTTTTTTTGGGGAGAGAAAGCTGTTCCGGTGTGCGCCGGGGAGCGCAAATCGACGTCTATGGCCCAGATGTAGGTGACGGCGGGGCGCAGCGGGTGAAAAGGGCTGAAATCTGGGCGCGGCAAAGCTGCGCATGGTGCGCCAGAAGCGGGGAAGCGGGGAAGCGGGCAGGCGGGTGCTCAGGCAGGCGGGTAGCAGCTGGTGGAACATAGTGATGGTCGCCCCTTGCTGCCTTGACGCTCTTGCTGCAGCGTAAAGGTCTGCCACCGCTTAAAATTGCAGGCGGTGGCGCACATGTGCAGTTGGAAGCTGACGCTGGTCAGACCGGTGGCTTTGGCGCGGCGGGCGCCGTTGTGCAACAAAAACGGCGCGATGCCTCGTGGGTTTGGCTCTCGCACCACGACATTACCAGCTCAGCCCAAACCCAAACGGATAGAGCGGATTCTCCGAATCGTAGGGCACGTCCGGTTTCTGCGCTCGCACAGCCTCCATCGACGAGGGAAGCTCAAAGGGGAGTCTGCCCTCCGGCTTGGCTTTGCCGAAGATCACATCCAACACCGCTGCGTCACTGGCGCCGAAATCTGCCAGCAACGCTCGCGCCGCCGCACTGATTTCGGGGATCACTGCCGGACGATCCAGGTAGATCACCACAATCGTGGGCAAGGTGTGCAGCAGCTTCAGGATTTCGGACTTTGCTGGCTCCTTGAAGTCGAGATCGCCATGATGGAAGCCGCGCGCAAAAGGATTGTCTGTCTCGACCGGAACCCAGGGCGTCTCCAGACGCACAATGGCGAGATCGGCGGCTTCCGGCGTAGCGACAACCTCGGCGTACTCACCAGCCACCGCCGGTTCCACATTTTTGACATAAATTTTGGGGCGACCCGAAAGCGGCAGCACACCATCTGCATTCTTGAGTAGTGTCATCGCTCGCCTCTGCGATTCCTGCGCAGCCACGACCGCGATAGGATCGCCTATCACCTGCGCCACCTGCGTTTCATCGACGAAGGGGTTGTCGAACAGCCCCAACGCAAACTTGAGACGCAGCAGCCGGCGCACGGATTGATCCACGCGCGCTTCGCTGAGACGACCGCTGCGCACGAGTTCAACGACATAATGCGCGCAGCTTTCACCGCCAAACTGGTCGACGCCTGCCTCCAGCGCCTTCAGGACGCGCTCGGGTTCGCTGAGATGTTCAACGCCCCACGCCCGCGCCGGCCAGATCGTGTTGGGTAGCTGGTGGTCGGTGAGCACGCCCCAGTCCGTGCAGACGACGCCATCATAACCATATTTCTCGCGCAGCAGGCCGGTGATGATCGCCTTGTTGAATGCCATCGCCACATCTTCGTCGGTCTGACCCACGGGGACGCCGTAGTAGGGCATGACGGCGGCGGCGCCGGCGGCAAACGCCGCCTCGAACGGGATCAGATGATAGTCGAAATTGTCACCGGGGTAGATTTGTCCCTTTTGGAACTCGAAGTGCGGGTCAAGCCCTTCGTTTTGGGGTCCACCGCCAGGAAAATGCTTGACCATGCACGCCACGCTGTGCGCACCGAGCGTTCTGCCTTGAAATCCCTCGATGTATGCCGTGACCAGTCGCGCTGTCAGGTGTGCATCCTCGCCAAAGGCGCCGCTGATGCGAGGCCAGCGTGGTTCGGTCGCTAGATCGACCTGCGGGTGCAGCGCCACGCGGATGCCGACCGCCAGATATTCACGCCGCACGATCTCGGCGAAGCGGCGCACCAATTCCGCATCGCCAATCGCGGCAAAGCCCAGCGTCTCACACCATTGCGAAAATCCGCCGGGCGCCATCGCAAAGATGTTGCGGGTAAAGTGATTGCGCGGGTCAGACGCAATCGTGACCGGGATGCCAAGCCGCGTCTGTTCAGCAAAGCGCTGCAGGTTGTTGTGCCAGGTTGCCACCACCGGCGCATCGGGAATTTGCCAGAGATTGAAGTGATTCATCTGTTGTTTGGTCATCTGCGTGACGGCGACCCGCCCACCCATGCCGGCGCCGACGGGTCTGGCGTCGAGTGAACCGTCCTCATTGATGACGGCGCCGTTGATGAACATCGTCCCCGCCTTTTCCTCCAGCGTCATCTGCCCCAGCAAATCCTCGACGCGTGCCTCGATCGGCTGGCTTGGGTCTTCATAGCAGTCGAGTTTGCCATTTTTGTTGAGGTCGCGGAAGGTTTCGCCCTGCGCGTTGATGCGTAAAGTGCTATGGCGAAGGATGGTGGCGTTCATCTTGGTGTGACTCCTGTGCGGGTTGGTTTGTCCTTGGCTTGTAGGGGGGATCATACCACTTTCTCTGCACGAAAGGGAAGGCGCCAATCATCATGGCATCTGGGCGTGTTCGTCGCTTGCGGTAGAATTTACCAAATCCAGGTGTATGCTCGTGAAGATTCAGACTATTTCCTTCGCCTATGCTCTTCGACCTTCCAGCAATGCTCCCTGCAGCGTGAACGAACCATCTTCCTCCACCTGCAATTGCGCCTGGACCTCGGCTGGCGCCTGGGTGAGAATGGCGCGCAGCTGTGCGACGGTCGCAGCTGGCGTTGCCATGCGCGTCACCCAGGCGTTGAAGTCCAGCCGCAGCGCCCAGGTGAAGCGCACTGCGGCGGTGAAGCCTGCCGCCGCCAACATCGCCAGCCACTGCGCCAGCGTATGGTCGCGGACGTGCGAAGGGTCGCGCAGCAGTTCAAGCGCCTGCAGATGGGTGTCGCTCACGAAGTCAGCATAGCCGACAATATCAGCAATCAACACCCGCCCGCCAGGTCGCAACACACGGTGAAACTCCGCCAGCGCTCGCTCAGGGTGCGGCCAGTGATGGGCGCTGTAGCGCGACGTCACCAGGTCGAAGGTGGCGTCACCAAATGTCAGCGCTTCGACGTCGCCACGCTGAAAGGTGACGTTGGTGAGGCCGCGCTCTTGGGCCAGCTGGCGCCCCTGCGCCAGCATTGCCGGCGCCAGATCGAGCGCGGTGACGTGTGCTGCGCCTGGCGCCAGCGCCAGCGCCGTGTGCCCGGCGCCACAACCAGCGTCGAGCACCTCTTCGCGCCCCGTGAGTGCGGCGATAGACGCCAACTGCAGCAAGTCTTCCCCACCAGCGTGCACGGCGCTGGTGCGATACTGTTCGGCGACGGCGCCGAATTGATGTGCGACGGTCGCCTTGACAGCCAGCTTCGCTGCGGAAGGTCTGTTCGTCATGTCACACCGCCACGGCAACAGCCGGCGTCGCCATCCTCCTGTCGCCGTCAGCATAGACCGGCGTCAGCCAGTGCGCGTATTGCGGCGCGTCGCCACGCACCACACGAAAGTAGAGGTCGCGTAATTGTCTGGTCACGGGGCCGATGCGACCGCTGCCAATCGGCCGGTGGTCGACGCTGGCGATCGCGACCACCTGCACCCCTGTGCCGCAGAAGAAGGCTTCGTCGGCAACGTAAATCTCGCTGCGGTCGATCTCGCGCTCGACCACGCGCAGCCCGATCTCGCGTTCCACCAGTTCCATGACCGTGCGGCGCGTGATGCCTTCCAGCACGTTGGCGTAGACCGGCGGTGTAATTAGCGTGTCGCCGCGCACCAGGAAGAAGTTTTCTGCGCTACCCTCCGCCACATGCCCATCTTGGTTGAGTACAATTGCTTCGGCAAAGCCATTAAGCACGGCTTCACTCTTGATGAGGGCGCTATTGACATAACTACCAGCGATCTTGCCACGCGGCGGTAGCGCCGTATCGTCGACGCGCCGCCAACTGCTGACGCAGACGTGCGCCCCCTCTTCGTCTTCAATGTAGCGGCCAAAGGGTGTGCTAAAAATCGTGACGGCGTCGTGCAAGTTGTGTAGCCGTACACCGATCACAGGATCGGACTTGTAGCCGACAGGGCGGATGTAGCAATCCTCGCGGTAGCCTTCGCGACGCAACAACTCGACCGTGACGGCGATCAGGTCATCGACGGTCAGGTCAAGCGCGGCCATGAGGATTTTGCCGCTGTCCAGAAAGCGCCGATAGTGGTCGCGCATGCGGAAGACGTACAACTGCTCCTGACTGGGGTTCCAATAGCCGCGCAAGCCGCCAAACCAGGCCGTGCCATAGTTAAGCGCGTGTGTCATCACACTGATTTTGGCCTCGGCGATGGGGCGGATCGCTCCCTCGAAATAGGCGTACCGGGTCATGATTTCTTCTCCTTACCTTGTTGATCTCCAGATGGTTGGCCAGACTTCCAGGAAGCTGTGGAGCTTGCCAGAAGCTACGATAGAGTTTGCACAATCGCTTCAATGAACTCCAAACTACAGCAACGGCAGCCACGCTTCGAGGACGTCGGCGGATGGCGGCGCGTTCTCTAGTTGCTGGCGGATTACTTGCGCCAGTACTTCGACGCCGCGCCGGATGTGTTCATCTGGCAGCGCGCCAAAGCAGATACGCAGATGGTGGTTGGCGCTGGCGTCGGCTAGAAAGACGCTGCCCGGCGCCACTGCCCAGCCTTGCTGCAAGACCAGACGCGGCACGTCGTGCATGGCAGGATGTGCCGGCAACGTCAGCCAGCAACACAACCCGCCGTGAGGTCGCGTCCATTGCACGCCAGGGGGCATGAAGGCCTCGCACGCTCGCAGGGTGGCGTTGCGCCGCTGGCGATAGATGGGGAGGATTCGGCGCAGATGCCGGCGAAAATCGCCACGGTGTAGAAATGCCGCCAGTGCGCGTTGCAACAACAAGGGGCTGCCCAGGTCGGCGGCGATGCGCAGCGCCGTCAGCCGTTCGCGTAGCGCCGTCGGCGCCACCAACATCCCCAGCCGCAGCCCTGGCATCAGCGTCTTGGAAAAGCTGGTCACGTAGATCACGCGCTGGTTGACATCCGCAGCCTTCAACGGCGTGGGTGGCGCATCGTCATAGGCCAACCAGCCGTACAGATCATCCTCGACAATGAAAAAATCGTAGCGATCGGCAAGCGCCAATAGCTGCTGCCTGCGCGCGGGCGTCATGCAACTACCGGTTGGATTCTGGAAGCTGGGGATGGTGTAGAAAAAGCGGATGCGTTGCGTTGCCGCCAACTGCTCCACCACAGCGAGGGACGGGCCGTCAGCGTCCACCGGCGTTGTCAGCGGCTGTAAACCATACGCGCGCAATTGATGCAGGAAACCAACATAGGTGGGCTGCTCTACCAAAATACAGTCACCGGGTTGCGCCAACGCCTGCGCCACCAGGGACACCCCTTGTGTCACGCCTGCCACCACCAACACATCCTCCGGCGTCACCTCGATGCTGCGTTCGCTCAAGTGTGCAGCCAGCTCGATGCGCAGTGTGGCGTCGCCCTGCGCCGGTCCATAGCCACCCACCAATGCTGTATGGTTGCGCTGACTTTCCAGGTTTGCCCAAAATTCAGCCGCCGGGAAAAGCTCCGGGTCCGGCGAGGCGCTCGCCAGAGAACGCATCCCTTGCGCCTGCCCCATTTGCAGCAGATCGCCGATCACGGTGGCGGGCGTTGCGGCGCCGTTGACTGTGCTCCAACGCGGCGGCATGGTCGCCTGGGCGCTGACAAAGGTGCCACGCCCAACCGTGGCTTCAATCCAGCCGCCACTCTGCAATTCGGCGTAGGCGGTTTGCACCGTCAGTCGCGTGACGCCTAGCTCGGCGGCAAGCTGGCGCACGGTAGGCAATTGCGTCCCGGCTGGCAATTTCCCTTCAGCAATCGCCGTTTTGAGTTGCTCGCCGATCTGCCGGTAGATTGGTGTACTGCTGGCGCGATTCAGGGTAATGGTGGACAACATGGTGACATTGTATCCGTTCTGGTTGCTCGACAGATATATTGTATCTATACAAACATGCAAGTAAAGGAACAATCTCTGTCGATACACAGAGACAATACAATGTACAGAGACAATGTTCGGGCTGTGTGTGCACTAGCGGCTGATTAGCGGCAGGTGTAGTGCGCGCAGGGGCAGGGCGCCGGTGAGGGCGTAGGTGACTGAGATGACGCCGCGCGCTGTCAAGTTAGCGCTGATGGTGGCTGGCGAGAGGAGGCTTAACTGAGCGTTGAGCGATGGCGTCACGATCTGTACATGGTAGAGACCGGGCGCCAGGTCGGTGAAGCGAGCTTCGCCCGCATCGTTGGTGATGCGCTTCTGCCGGATGTTGTCGGGGGCGATCAACTCGACCTCGACCCCGGGCACGCCACTTGCCGCATTTGCCAGCCATAGCTTTGCCACGATTTCTCCGGGCGGCGCAATGGCGATGTGGCCTTGTGTCGTGGCGCTGACGACGCGACCATCCGTTAGCGTTGCATACCAGGTGACATTGCTGGTGGTGGCAACTGTGATCGGTCGCGTTACGACGATGCCAACCGCGGCGTCGGGCATCAACGTCTGGGTAAATGTGTAGTCGAGTTCGATGGCAGGGTCGATGACGCGATGCCGCTTGAGAGGGAGGCTGCCGTCATTAAACGCAGTGTAGCAGAAGAGCACCGATGTACCGGTCACGATGGTCAATTCACCTGGGCGGCAGTCGGCGCCGGCGCGCGCCATGTCCAGCGTCACGTCGATGGATGGGGTGCGCACGCTGGCGCTGGCGGTCGCCGTCACGGGTAGCTGGCGAGTTGCGGTGCGCGCCGTCCAGGTCACCTGCTGGCGCAGCGGCGCTGTTACCATGACTGAGGTGGTGAGTGTGTAAATTGCGCCCGGCGCCAGCACAAGATCGTCTGGCACAGCGAGCGCATTGCCTTGCGCATCGACGGCATGGTGCCCGATGAGTGGATAAGGAGTGGGGTTGTGGACGCGGAAGCAGAAAGTTGCCTCGCCGGCCGCGGACAGATCGAGCCGGTTGGCATCGGCGCAGGCGCCCGGCGTCGCGCCGACAGTGGCTGTCAGCTCCACGGTCGGCACAAAGAGGGTGGCCTGATCAAAGGCGGAGGCGCTGTCGCCGTTGTCGGCGTAGGCAGTCCAGGTCATCGCATTGGTGCGCGTGACGCTGGCGGTGATGGGGACGACAAACTGCACAGTCAGGGTGGGCGAGACGGGGAAGTAGGCATTCTCCAGGATGATCTGGAAGATGTCGTCGACAATCGTATGTCGCGTAAACAGGATGTTGCTGTCGTTGCGCATTCGGTAACAAAAGACCACCTGCTCACCGGACGCCGCCTCAATCGCGTTATCGGGCGGGCAGTAGTCGGCAAGATCGATGGTTTCGGGTTTATCCGCAAGCCGCCCAATGGTCAGCTGCGCCTGGATCGGGCGAGCATCGTCGGCGCCAGCCAGCGCGGCGTCGGTTGACGCGATGATCGGCGATGGCGTCGGCGGCGCGCTTCCCACGCCTTGCGCGGGGCTGGCCGTCAGCAGCATCGCGCCGACCAGCAGCGGCGATAACGCCGCCAGCAGCATCAGCATGAACCAATGGCAACGCCGCCAGGCTACTTTTGAAGCAAATCCGTTCATCTGGTTGACCCACAAAGACAAGAAACACCGGGTCGGAGGCGCCCAAGAGCGTCACCGATACACGGTGCACACATCTGCGGGCATACTGTCATTTGCTGCACTGCGCCAAGGCGGTTTCCTGTCTCGTTGCGAAGTACACCCGGCACACGTTCAGTCGTGATGACCCGGTCGTGATGACCCGGTTGTTATGACCAAACGCGTAAGTTTGCTACAATAGGGAGTATAGCACGCTTTGCGTGAAAGAGGTGGTTTGAATTTTCTGCAATTTGATGAACAGAGACAGACGCGACGCCGCGCCAAAGAATCCGACAGGAATCCAGCAAAGAGTACAGGTCTCTCTCGATGGCTGCCACACAATTTACGGTCTCCAAACTCACGGCTCATCTCGTGCGTATCTTTGAGCAGGATGATGTGTTGCGTGACGTGCAAGTCGTGGGCGAAGTCAGCAACTGGAAGCGCGCCGCCAGTGGTCACATCTACTTTCGCCTTAAGGATGCAGGCGCCGCCATCAGCGCTGTGATGTGGAAGGGCAGTGCACTGACGCATAGCTGGCTCCCGCGCGATGGCGATCTGGTGATCGCGCATGGTTATGTCGGCGTCTATCCAGAAGGTGGAGCCTACCAGCTCTACACCAACCGCCTGTTGCCAGCGGGCAAGGGTCAACTGTATGCCCAATTCGAGGCGATTAAGGAACAGCTGCACGCGGCGGGTCTGTTCGATGCGGCGCGCAAGCGACCACTGCCAACACGACCGACGCGCCTGGGGATCGTAACCAGCCCCGATGCGGCAGCGCTGCGCGACATCTTGCATGTGCTGGCTAATCGCTGGCCGTTGGTAGATGTGCTCATCTTTCCGACATTGGTGCAAGGCGCCGACGCACCGGCGCGCCTGGTGGCTGCCATCGAAAATGCCAACCGCTACAGCGCGACAGTGGCGCCGATCGACACGCTGATCGTGGCACGCGGCGGCGGCTCCATCGAAGACCTGTGGGCGTTCAATGATGAGCGTGTCGCCTATGCAGTCGCGGCCAGCGCCATTCCCACCATCACTGGCGTCGGTCACGAGACAGACTTCACGATTGTTGATTTTGTCGCTGACTTGCGCGCGCCCACCCCTTCAGCGGCGGCAGCGGCAGCCGTTCCCGCGCGCAGCGAGATGTACGAGCTGATCGCTGCGCACCGTCGCGCGCTACAACAACATATGACGCACGCTTTGCTGCGCTGGCGCCGTTCACTCGATCAGCAAACAGCGCGCCTGCAACG
>DMDA01000128.1:9112-10789 GCA_003451595.1 Chloroflexota bacterium
GTGCTGGGGCGCGGCTATAGCATTGTTCAACGGGAAGATGGCGCAGTGGTCACGACGCCGGCGCTGGTGGCGGCGGGCGAGCGGCTGGCGGTGCGCGCCGCAGGCGGCAGCTATGCAGTTGTCGTGATCAGTTAAAGCGACCCGCCAGCCGCTGCATTGCATGGACAGCGGGTCGATAGTTGGGATAGCGCTGCGCCGTCTGCTGATAGAGCGCCAGCGCCTGTTGCCAATCGCCCAGCTTCTCGTAGGCGCGCCCCAGGTTGAAGAAGGCATAGACGCGTGCGTCGTAGCGTGGGGCGATCATCGCCTGTTCCAGCCAGGGAATCGCTTCATCGCTGCGGTCGAGTTCGATCAGATATGCGCCGATGTCGTTGTAGGGGTTGCCATACTCTGGATCGATCTCGATGGCGTGCTGGCACGCGGCAATTGCCTCGTCGTAAAGCGCCAGATGAGCATAGACCCAACCGAGGAAAGCATAGGCTTCAGGAGTGGGAAAAAGGTGAATCGATGCTTTATAATCGTGAATCGCGTTCGCCAGGTCGCCCTGGAGTTGCATCCGGTGTGCGCGCTGCAAATATTCAACGGCCTGTTGCCAGACTTCGATTTGATCGTCGGGCAAGTTATCGGGCTGAGCAATCATAGTGATACTATGCCACAGGCACTTTGTGCTTGCAACAGGCGATGAAACTGTAGGGAATAAAAACGATGGCGAAACTAGTGTGTCGATCGGGCATTTGGTCAATCGTAGCGCTGACCACCTTTTTGTTGAGCGGTTGCGGCATTTTGTTTGGTGGCGGTGACGAGGCGCCCACCCCGACGGCCGCAGTGGTGCGCACGTTGGCGCCCACTTTCACCCCCACGCCTGCCAACGTTGCGGTCTCGACGCCAGCTCCGCCACCCGCCACGCCCACGCAGATCATTGAGCTTGCTGTCAACGCGGCGGCGCCGGCTGAAGCTACAGCCGCACCAGCGGTTGAGGCCACCCCAACACCTGCACCTGCACCCAAACTCACCATTGATCAAGACGCCGTCAACGTGCGGCTTGGCCCAGGCACCAACTACGGGCTGGCGGGCGTTGTCAGCCGGGGTCAAGAGTTCACCATCGTGGGGCGCGATCAGAATGAAGATTGGTGGCTGATCTGTTGCGTAAACGGCAAGGAGGTCTGGGTCAACGACGAACTGACATCGGAACGCGACGAAGGNNGCGTCAGTTCCCGCTGCACAGCCGGCGCCGGCCGAGCCGACGGCAACGCCTGAGCCGGCGCCACCGCCGGCTGCTGACCCCTGCGCCGGCATCGGCGGCGATGGCTGCAAATTCAAGCTCCGCGCCGGACCGAGTTTTGCCCCCAACGGCGGCGTCGAACTCAAGCTGCAAATTCACTTTATTCATAGCGGCGTCGATGGCGGGCAGCCGCAGGGCAGCTATTTCGTGTGGATGGAAAAAGATGGCGTCAAGTTGCCCATCTCCGACAGCATTCGCAGCATTGCCCTGGTCGATCAGCAGGGGACGTTGGGCAAGTACAACTACGAAGTCAAAATTGCGCCCAGTTCGATCCCCGGCAACACCGTTGCTGGCAATTATGCGCTATGGGTGCTCGATGGCAACGGGGAGCGCGACAGCCAGACCTTCACCTTCACCGTGCCCGACGGTCAGGGCGAAGTCTGGATGCAGTTCGA
>DMDA01000128.1:11035-12862 GCA_003451595.1 Chloroflexota bacterium
GCGGCGTCTCAATCGTCGCCCGCCACCGACTCCGGCATCACAATTCCCACCTGGTTGCGTTCACCATCGGTGAGAATGAAGTACTCCACGGAGTCGGAGAGCGCAATCCAACTGGCTTCGATGATGTTGGTCGACGCGCCAACGGTCGTCCATTGGCGGTCGCCGTCGCTGAAGTCGATCAGGACGCGCGTCATGGCGGCGGTGCCGCTGGCACTGTCCAGAATGCGCACTTTGTAGTCGGTCAGGTGGACGCTGCGCAGCCGGGGATAGAAGGGCATGATTGCCTTGCGCAGCGCCCGGTTCAGTGCATTGACCGGGCCATTGCCCTCCGCCACCTCATGGAAGATGCGGTCGCCCACGCGCACTTTGACGGTGGCTTCTGAGAACATCCCGCGCCCAGCGCGATGTTCGACCGCCGCCGTGTAGTCGATCAGTTCGAAGGGCGGCTGATAGCCAGCGCGAGCGCGCCGCAGCATCAAGTCGACGCTGGCTTCGGCGCTCTCGAAGGCAAAGCCGGCATTCTCTAGCTCCTTGATTTGTTGCAGGATGCGCCGCTCTTCTTCACGCGTCAGGCCGTCGAGACCGAACTCCTTGCGCTTGGTGGCGATGTTGTCCTTGCCGCTCAACTCGCTGACCAGGACGCGCGTTTCGTTGCCGATCAACGCCGGATCGATATGCTGGTAGCTCATCACATACTTGACGACGGCGTTGACGTGCGTGCCGCCCTTGTGCGCAAAGGCGCTCTGTCCCACAAAGGGCTGGTGGATGTCCGGGTTGAGGTTCGCCAATTCGCTGACATAGCGGCTCAGCTCCACCAGGTCGCGTAAGCTCTCCGGTGGCACGCAGTCATACCCCATTTTGAGTTGCAGGTCAGGGATGATGCTTATCAGGTTGGCGTTGCCGCAGCGCTCACCATAACCGTTGACCGTGCCTTGCACCTGCGTGCAGCCATGTCGCACCGCCTCCAGTGTGTTGGCGACGCCGGTCTCGCTGTCGTTGTGGGCGTGAATGCCGAGCGTGATGTGGGCAAGGGGTGCGGGGCGAGGGGTAAGGGGCGTCTCCTGTCCGAGCACCTCGCTGCGCACGGCGTCTACGGCTTCGCCGATCTGCCAGGGTAGGCTGCCGCCGTTGGTGTCGCACAGGACGATGCTGTCGGCGCCACCAATGATTGCTGCCTTGAGCGTGGAGAGCGCATATTCGGGGTTGGCGCGGTAGCCATCGAAGAAATGTTCAGCGTCATAGACGACTTCCTTGCCGTGCAACTTTAGATAGCGCACCGTCTCACGGATCATGCGCAGGTTCTCGTCGAGCGTCGTGCGCAACACTTCGGTCACGTGCAGGTCCCACGTCTTGCCGAAGATGGTTACAGTTGGCGTGTTAGCGCGGATCAAGAGTTGCACCTGTTCATCATCCGCCGGCTCAAAACCTGCTTTGCAAGTGGAACCGAAGGCCGTCAGCCGTGCGTGTTGCAGATCAAGCTCGCGTTGGGCGCGCTCGAAGAACTCAATGTCCTTTGGGTTGGAGCCAGGCCAGCCGCCCTCGATATAGTCCATGCCAAATTCATCCAGCCGCCGCGCAATGCGCAACTTATCGTCGGCGCTCAAGGCGATGCCTTCGCCCTGCGTCCCATCGCGTAGGGTGGTGTCGTATAAGATAACCTTGGTTGGTTGCATAGTTGGTTCTCTCAATTGTTAAAGAGATTGGAGATTAGGAGATCAGGAGATTAGAGATTAGGAGATTGGAGATTAGAGATTAGAGATTAGGAGATTGGACGCGAATCTGCTTGACGCCCCAATCTCCAATCTCCAATCTCTTAATCTCTCAATC
>DMDA01000128.1:13077-44741 GCA_003451595.1 Chloroflexota bacterium
AATCTCTTAATCTCTTATCCCCTCAATCACGTCTGCAATACTCTCCATCACCTGGTCGGGCCAGATGCCACGACCGAGGTCCTCTTTGCGGAAGCGCCCGGTTTTGACCAGCCACCCCTGGACGCCCATGCGTTTGGCGCCGCGCACGTCGATCTCGATGTCGTCGCCGATCATGGCTACGCGCTGGGGCGGCAACGCCAGGTCTCCCAGCACCATCTGGAAGTACGCCTCGCTCGGTTTGCCAACGACGATGGCGGTTGTTTCGGTGGCGTATTCCAGCGCCATCACAAAGGGGCCGGCGTCCAGATAGAGACCTTCAGGTGTGCGCCAGTGGCGTTTCTTATGCAACGCCACCAGTTTGGCGCCATTGAGCACGGCGCGGAAGGCGCGATTGAGGCGGGCAAAGGTGAAGCTGGCGCCCAGGTCGCCCACCACCACATACTCCGGCGTCTCCTCGTCGACGTCGATGCCGGTGAACTCCAACTGTGCATCGGGCAGAAGCAGAGGCAAGTAGCTTTTTGCCTTCTGTTCCTGCAGGTAGCGCGCCGCCACGTAGGTGGCCGTGTAGAGTTCGTCAAGGCTCACCTGAAACCCTTTGGCGTTCAGGTGCTCAAGCAAGGTATACCGGCAGTAGATGGTGGTGTTGGTCATGAAGCGAAAGGGAATCTGCCGGGCGCGCAGCGTCTGAATTACCGCTGTCGCGCCCGGGATCACCTCGTCGCCCAACATGAGCACGCCGTCAATGTCGATCAACAAACCGTCGATCGTGGAGAGTAGATCGGTCAAGCTTCACCTCACCCTGTGTTTTGGAGACCGGCGGCAATGCCGTTCACCGAACTGAGCACGGCTGCGGTCAATTGCTGGCGTCGAGCAGCGTCCTGCTCGCGCTTCAGTCTGTGCAGCAGCGCCACCTGGAGATAATTCATCGGATCAACGTACGGGTTGCGCACCTTGATGCTGCGCCGCAGCACTGGCTCCTTTGCCAGCAGCTGATCCGCCTCCACGACCAACAACACCAGCCTCTCCGTGCGCGCAAACTCATCGAAGATATCGGTGAAGATTGCTGTGCGCGTGGCGGCGTCGGTCAACTCGGCATAGAGCGCCGCAATCGCCATATCAGCTTTTGCCAGCCCCATTTGCACGTTGTCGATAATGGTGTTGAACAGTGGCCACTGCCGGTACATTTCGCGCAATTCTTCTAGCCTGGTTGCGTCCTGGCCGCCGGCGCACCATTGTTCCAGCGCCGTGCCGACGCCATACCAGCTCGGCAGATTGACGCGCGATTGTGTCCAGGCAAAGACCCAGGGAATGGCGCGCAGGTCGCTGATGTCTTGCGTCGCCTTACGCCGCGCCGGACGTGAGCCGATGTTGAGCGCGCCGATATGGTCAATGGGCGTCGCCTCATGAAAATAGGTGAGAAACCCCGGGCGTGTGACCAGGGCGCGGTATTTGTGGAACGCGACATCGCTGAGGCTGTCCATGCGTTGCGCCCACACCTCTTCTTGTGCAAATCGGGGGCGCTTGCCAGCGGTCAGCAGCACGGCGTTGACCAGTTGCTCCAGATGCCGTCGCGCTAGCGCCATGTTGGCGTAGCGCGTGCTAATTACCTCGCCCTGTTCGGTCAGACGTACGCGCCCGCGCACCGATTCTGGCGGCTGCGCCAGAATCGCGCGATTGGCCGGGCCGCCGCCGCGCCCCAGTGTGCCGCCACGCCCATGAAAGAGCGTCAACTTGACGCGGTAGCGGTCGCACAAACGCGCCAGCGTGCGTTGCGCCAGGAAGAGCATCCAGTTAGCGCGCAGGTAACCACCATCTTTATTGGAGTCGCTGTAGCCAATCATGATTGACTGCCGCCAGCCGCGTGCTTCGAGATGACGGCGATAGGCGTCATTCTCAAAGAGGGTGGTCATGATCTGCGGCGCAGCGTCGAGATCGCTCACTGTCTCGAACAGCGGCACAATGTCGATGCGCCCCAGCAGCCCGGCGTCCTTTGCCAGCATCAGCACCTCCAGCACGTGGCTGGCGCTGGTCGTCATGCTGATGATGTAGGTCTGCACGGCGTCTTCGTCGATCTCTTCTTTGCCACGCCGCAGCAGGCGGAAAAGTCCAACCGTCTCGTTGGTGGGCGCCGAAAAATTGAGCTGCGCCGTCAGCGGGCGCGGATTGTTGATCTCGCGCGTGAGCACGGTGATCTTGTCGGCTTCAGCCAGCGCCTGATAGTCTGCAAAGATGTTGTAGGCGGCGAAAATTTCCGCCACTGCCTCGCGATGGCGCGCCGAATGCTGGCGCGCATCAAGCGTCGCCAGGTGAAAACCAAAGACTTCCACCTGCCGGATCAGCGCAGCCAGCCGCCCGCGCGCCAGCCGCTCGCCATGATTCTCCAACAAGCTGCGTTCGATGATGCGCAGGTCGGCCATGAATTCGTCCACGTTGCGATAGGCACGCGGGTTGCGCGCGCGATCGTCCCACGGCCGTTCATTTTCGGCGCGCGTGGCGCGCAGCCGGCGAAACATCATGATCAGCTTCTGGCGATACGGCTCCATGCGGAAGCGTTCCAACACTTCGACCTCGTCCTCGGGCGCCAGTTTCAGGTCGGCGGCGATGCTGGCGCGCAATTCCTCGCTCACCTGGACGCGCGTCACCGCAGGGATCAAGTGTTGATACAATTCGTCAACGGCGATGTTGTACTGCTTGAGCACCGTCTCCTTCATGGTGCGCAGAGCTTCCTCTGTGACGGCGAGGGTCACAAAGGGATTGCCGTCGCGGTCACCGCCGATCCACGAACCATAGCGCAAAAATGGCGGAATGCGGAAGCGAACTCCTGGAAAGACCTCGGCCAGCCCGCGTTCCAATTCCTCGTAAATTTTGGGGATCAGCTTGAAGATGGTGACCTCAAAAAAGTATAGCCCGGTGCGCACTTCATCCATGACGGTGGGAGGGCGGTCGCGCGTTTCGTCGCTTTGCCACAAGAGCACGATGTCTTCGCGCAGTCGCTCCATCAACTCGTTTTCTTCGCTGGGCAGCAAACCTGGCGTGGTGAGGTGTTCGAGTGTGTCGCTGATGGTGCGCAGCTTGGTGAGGATCGTCTGTCGTTTTGTCTCTGTCGGATGCGCCGTAAGCACCGGCACGATGTACAGGTCATCCAGGATTCGTTGGACATCCTCCGCCGATAGGCCTTCATCGCGCAATTTTGCCACGGACTCGGCCAGGGTCTCGCGCATCGGCACGCCGGTGATCTGCGCCTCGCGCGCACGGTCGCGCAGGATTTCGATGCGCTGTTCATCTTCCGCCAGGTTGACCAACTGGAAGTAGGTCGTGAACGCCTTGAGCACAGCCAGCGCGCGCGGCAGATCGTCAACTAATGCGGGCATCTGCGCTTTGATCGCCTCGCCAGCCGCTGCGTCGCCCGCGCGCCATGCTTTGGAGAGGGCGCGGATACGCTCCTCTAGCTCAAAGATAGCTTCGCCTTCCTGCTCGATAATCGTCTGTCCCAGCACATCGCCGAGCAGATGAATGTTGGCGCTGAGTCGTTGTTGTTGCGCTTCGTTCATAGATAGTTACAGAGGAGATTGGAGATTGGGAGATTGGGAGATTGATGCGTGGGTGCACCACAGTCTCTCATTCCCCTAAGTCACTAATCACTAATCTCTAATCTCTTAATCTCAAATTCGCGCTGCCACCAGGTCACCCATCACGGATGTCCCGACGACTTCGCTGCCAGGGTCGGCAATGTCGCCGGTGCGCACGCCAGCGGCAAGGACAGCCTCCACAGCATGTTCGACGGCTTGCGCTTCGGTCTCTAGCCCCAGGCTGTGACGTAGCAGCATCGCCACACTCAGGATCGTTGCCAGCGGGTTGGCAATGCCTTTGCCGGCAATGTCAGGCGCGCTACCATGGATTGGCTCGTAGAGACCGAGCGGCAGGTTGTGGCTGTTGAGCTTGTCGCCCAGGCTGGCAGATGGCAGCATGCCCATCGACCCGGCAAGCATCGACGCTTCGTCGGTCAGAATGTCGCCAAAGAGATTTTCGGCGACAATCACGTCGAAGGTGGCGGGACGGCGGATCAGGTGCATCGCCATCGCATCGACGAGCACATGCTCCAACTCGACATCAGGGTATTCCTTCATGACCTCGATGGTGACGCGGCGCCACAGTCGGCTCGACGCCAGCACGTTCGCCTTGTCTACGCTCGCCAGCTTCTTGCGTCGGCCACGCGCCGCCTCCGCCGCCAGTCGCACCACCCGCTCGATCTCCGGGCGCGTGTAGAGCATGGTGTCGTAGGCTTCATAGGCGTCGTCGCCAGCCTCCTTGCGTGGCCCAAAATAGGCGCCGCCGGTCAACTCGCGGATGACAAGCATGTCTGTCCCTGCCAACACCGCTTCCTTAATCGTGCTGGCGTGGATTAGCTCCTTGTGCAGCTTGACCGGGCGCAGGTTGGCGAAGAGGTTGAGCGCCTTGCGGATGGCAAGCAGCCCGCGCTCCGGGCGATCCTTGGCGGTGGGAATATCCCACTGAGGGCCGCCAACCGCGCCGAGCAGTACAGCATCCGCCTGCAACGCGGCGGCGACCGTCGCGTCGGGCAGACTGGTGCCAAGCTGATCAATAGCGCAACCGCCCATCAATTGATGGTCGTAGTGAAAGGTGTGGCCGAACTTCCTGCCGACCACATCCAGGATTTTCTTGGCTTCGTTGGTGACTTCTGGCCCGATGCCATCACCGGCGAGCACGACGATCTTTGCTTGCATGGAAGCGCTCTTTCCGTTGGTCTGTGTGCGTTCACTTCAACAAAAAAGAAAGCAGAGACGCAAAGTGTCGGGACATTGTCCTGGGCCGCTCTGCATCTCCGCTTCGTTGCGTGTCGAATGATCGATATGATACGTCAGATCAGCCAAAATCGCCAGAAATCACCGGGAATAGATCGTGTACTCATTCCTCCAGTGGCGGCACCCGTAAGATCATGCCAACGCGCAGATCGTTGGCCGAAGAAAGCACGTCCTGATTGGCTTCGAAGAGCGCCTGGGTACGATCGGGGTTGCCGTACAGCTTGACGGAAATCGCCCATAGCGAATCGCCTTCCACGACCGTATAGGTGGAAGGCGGGCGCACCAGCACATTGACGAGCGAGACTTCCTCGATGCCTGGCAGCCGCGCGAGTAAAGCTGCCAGCTCCTCGCGTGCTTCAACGCTTGTCACTGTGCCCTCAACTACCAGCAAGTTACCCTCGCGCCGCCCGGTCAAGGTCTCCGCAAGTTCAGGGTGCTGCGCCTCGATCAGCATTGTCTTCAGGTCAAAGGCTGGCGCCACGATGATCGCCTGCGGGCTGGCGGCGGCGAGCATCTCCGCCTGCTGCACCAGGTCTGGCGCCACGATGGGCGTTGCCAGCGGGGTGGCGGTTGGTGCAGGCAGCACGGTTGCCATTGGCGGGATGATGGTCGGAATCTCCACCGGAGCAGCGGTGTTGGTCGGGGATGGCGAGGCGGGCGGCGCCTCAGCCGGCAGCAGGTCTGCGATGGGGGCGGCGGTTAACATCCCCTCAAGCCACGCTGGTGGATTGGTCCACAGCCACCAGCCACCGATCACCACCAACAGCGCCACGCCGAGGTTGGTGATCAGCCCTGGCCAGCGCGCGCTCCGCGTCATGGGCGAAGGTCGCACCTCTTCCATCATCACGGGCAGCAACTCAGCGTCAGACAGCGGCGCTTCTGCCTGAGCGTGGCGAGAGTGGGAGGGAACACGCTGGCGCGCCTGGCTGGAACGCAGCAGCCACTCCGCCTCGCCGCGCAGAACGTCATCCACCGGAATCGCCGCAACATGATGGCGCATTTCTTCCGGTCTTTGCAGCCGCTTGCAGAGGATAGCACCCAGCAGATGCAGCTCCGATGAAGGCTGATAGGCCAACCCACGCTGCACCTCCGCCAGCGCGGCGGCAACCTCGCCCCTGGCCGACAGCTCAGCGGCGCGCATGTAGAAGTAGCGCGATGCCTCTTGGGCGCTGATCAACCGTCGCAGGTTGGCGCCGCACGCCTCACAGCGGTCGGCGTCTGGGCTGATTTCTACGGCATGGCCGCAGTGAAAGCAAGTAGCTGCCAGCATGATAGGACCTTATGCGTTTTACCAGTGCATTGTCGTACGCTGCGAACGAGGCCCTCATGCACTTGCGCCAGTCAACCTTCGGCCTTTGCGGAGAGTTCAAACCAACGTTCTAACGCCGCTTCCAGCGCCTGGTCAAGTGCAGTCACTTGGATCGAGTAATCCTGGAGACGCTGATAATTATCACCGATCTGGTTGATTTCGTCCAGTAACGATAATTTGCGTGTTTCCAACGCGGCGATCTCGATTTCCAAACTTTCCAGCTCGCGCTGCTCTTTCCAGGTCAGTCGAGCGGTGATTGCTTTATCACGCGTCGGGGCAGGCGGCGTTGGAGAGGTGTGCGCTGCCGCTGGCGCAGGTGTAGCTGTCTCGGCCTGCAGTCGCGCAAAGACCGCGTAGGGTGACGGGTAGCGCGGCCCCAAACGTCCGGCGTCCATGGTGATCAGAAAGTCAACGGTGCGATCCAGAAAATAGCGATCGTGGCTGACGACGATCAACGCGCCGGTGAAGTGATCGAGAAATTCTTCCAGCACGGCCAGCGTCTCGATGTCGAGATCGTTGGTTGGTTCGTCGAGCAGCAACACGTTAGGCTGGTGCATCAGCGTGCGCAGCAGATAGAGCCGTCGCCGTTCTCCACCGCTGAGGCTACCGATGCGTGCGTGTTGCATCGGACGCGGAAAGAGGAACCATTCGAGCATCTGCGGTGCTTCGACGCGGTCGCCATCTTTGGTGCGGATCACGGGCGCTTCGGCTTCGATGAACTCCAACAGTCGCATCGCATCCTTGAGGTCGGCGCTGCGTTGGTCATAGTAGCCGATCTGCACCGTGTCACCCCATTGCACGCTGCCGGCGTCCGGCGCAATGCGCCCGGCCAGGAGGTCAAGCAGCGTGCTCTTGCCAGCGCCATTGGGACCGATGATGCCGATGCGGTCGCCGGGTTCCAGGTGTAGATCGACGCCCGCAACGACAGGCGTACCGCCAAACCCTTTGACCAGACCGCTGGCGGTGAGCACCTTCTTGCCCAGGCGGCGCGACGCCAACGCCATCGCCACACGTCCGGCGCCGCTGTCATACTCGATCTGCATCAACTCTTCGACGCGTTGTTTGCGCGCCTTTTGCTTGACGCCGCGCGCCATCGGCTGGCGACGCAGCCATTCCAACTCGCGACGCAACAGGTTGCGACGCCTAGCTTCAGCGTCGGCTAACCGCGCATGACGCGCGGCCCGCGCCTCCAGAAATTGGGTGTAATTGCCTGGGTAACTCACCAGCTGGCGGCGATCCAGTTCAACGATGCGGTTGACGACGCGATCGAGAAAATAGCGATCGTGCGTCACCATCAACAGAGCGCCTGGCGTTGTGGCCAGGTATTCCTCCAGCCAGGCGACAGTGGCGGCGTCGATGTGGTTGGTTGGCTCGTCAAGAATGAGCAGGTCAGCGCGGTCAATCAGTGCGCGCGCAAGCGCCACGCGCTTGCGCTGACCACCGCTCAGCGTCCCCACGCGGTCGGTGAAGTTGGTCACGCCCAGTTGCGTCAGGATCGACTTGGCGTTGGCTTCAGCGATCCAACCGCCGGTGCGCTCCATCTCTGCGCTGAGCGCCACCAATTCGGCTTGTAGAGCAGCGTCGTCCGGGTGTTGATCGAGGCGCGCAGTTGTTACTTCGTAGGCGCGCAGCAGACGCATCTGTGGCGAAGCGCTGCGGAAGATCGTTTCCAGCACGGTGAGGGCATCGTCGAGCAGCGGTTCCTGGGGCAGATATTCGATGCGCACGCCGCCGGGCGTCATGATGCTGCCTGTATCGGGCGCCTCTAGCCCGGCTGCAATTTTCAGCAACGTGCTCTTGCCGCTGCCATTGACGCCAATCAGCCCGATGCGGTCGCCTTCGTTGATTTGGAGACTGGCGCCGTCAAAGAGCAGCCGCTCGCTGAATTGTTTGGAGATGTTGTCGATGGTGAGCAGATTCATGGCGCCGGGCTGCCTGGTGAATGTATAGAGAGGAGCCTACTATCGTCAGACACGCTGCAAGCTCTTGATCTCCGCCCCCGCCGCTGCATCCACCAGCCAGGTTAGGTTGCCGCGCACCATCTGCACGCCCTGCACCGGATAGCGGTTGGGATCATGCGCGCCTTTGAGCACGGCTTGCAGCGTGGCAGCTTTTTCTGCGCCGCTGACCAGGATGAGCACGCGGCGGGCAGCGTTGATCAGCGGATAGGTGAAGGTCAGGCGCGGTTGCCCGGTGGGGGCAGTGGTGGCGACAACCAGACGCGTCGCTTCCTGCAGCGCCTGCGAGCCAGGGAAGAGGCTGGCTGTGTGGCCGTCGCCCCCCATGCCCAGCAGGATCAGGTCGAAGCGCGGCGTGTCGCCTGTCCCGGCTGCGGGGTTGGGGGGAACCAGCTCGCGCACCGCGCGTTCGTAGGCAAGCGCAGCAGCGTCCGGCTCCCCCTCGCCTGGCATGCGCATGACCAGTGCAGGCGGATTCGCTAGCCGGTCAAGTAAGGCTGTCTTTGCCATCAAGAAGTTGCTTTGTGCATCGGTCGGTGGGACGCAGCGCTCGTCGCTCCAGAAGACTTGCCAGCGGCGAAAGTCCATGAACGGGTCGGCGGCCAGCAATTCGTAGACCGCGCGCGGAGTGGAGCCGCCGGCCAGCGCCACGCGGAAGAAGCCGCGCCGCCCAATCGAGGCCGTGGCGGCGGCGGCGATCAGCTCACAGGCGATGTGCGCCAGGTCGGCGGCAGTGGGCGCCACCTCGACGACGACCCTATTTTCCATACTCAACGCTCCCCATTCAGGCTGGGCGCGTGCCAGCTGTGCCCGGCATGCGCCAGTAGATCGTCGGATTCAATCGGTCCCCACGTGCCGGCGGGATACTGCGGCAACGGCAGCGTCTTGCCGCGTCGTCGCAAAATCTCCTCCTGAATCGCCCAACCTTCCAACACATTGGTGACGCGATCCCAGGCCAGCTCGGTCTCGTCACGACGGATGAAGAGCGTGCTGTCGCCGAGCATGGCGTCGAGCAATAGCCGCTCGTACGCGTCGGAGATGGTCGAATCGCCAAACGCACGGCTATAGACAAAGTCCATGCTCACCTGTTCCACGTCGAGCTGCGGCCCAGGGCGTTTGGCGTCGAAGTTGAGGATGATGCTCTCGTCGGGCTGGATGCGCAGTGTTAGGCTGTTGTGCACGCGCGGGCCGCGCGCTTCCCGGCTGTTGAAGTACATCAGCGGCGGGCGGCGGAACATGATGTTGACCTCGGTCACCTTGGTCGGCAGCGCCTTGCCGGTGCGGATGTAGAAAGGCACGCCATTCCAACGCCAGTTATCGATCTCCAACTTCCACGCCACATAGGTCTCGGTGGTTGAGGTTGGAGGGATGCCCTCGGACTCCAGGTAGCCGGGAATCTCCTCGCCGCCAGCCACGCCAGCCGAATACTGTGCGCGCACCACCCACTTATTGACCTCTAACGGGTCGATCGGGCGGATCGAACGCAGCACATTGACCTTCTGATTGCGCACTGATTCAGCGTCGTAGGTAACGGGCGGTTCCATGGCCGTCAGCGCCACGAGTTGCATCATGTGGTTCTGCACCATGTCGCGGATGGCGCCAGATTTGTCGTAGTAGCCGCCACGCGTGCCAACCCCCAGGCTCTCGGAGACCGTAATCTGAACGTGATCGACATAATTGCGATTCCAGATCGGCTCGAAGATGCCATTGCCAAAGCGAAAGACCAGGATGTTCTGCACCGTCTCTTTGCCTAGATAGTGATCGATGCGATAGATCTGTTCTTCGTGAAAGAGCTTCAGCAGGTGGTCGTTGAGTTGCCGTGCGCTCTCCAGGTCATGGCCGAAGGGCTTTTCGACGATCAGGCGCGTCCAGCCGGAGCCGGCGGGGTCAGCCAGCCTCACGTCGGCCAGTAATGTCGTGATCGGCTCGAAGACATTGGGAGGCGTCGCCAGGTAAAACAGGTGATTGCCCTGTGTAGGGTAGGTGGCGTCGAGTTCGGCGATGCGTGCTGCCAGCGTGTCGAAGGCGGCGCGGTCGTCGTAGTTGCCGGTCTGGTAAAAGAGCGTCTGTGCAAAGCTCTGCCAGGCGCCTTCATCGAAGGCGTCGCTGTGCTCAGCTGCAATATGCTCGCGCAGCGCGGCGCCGATCTCTTCACGAAAGGCGGCGTCGCTCATGGCTGTGCGTGCATAGCCGAGCACGATGAAGCCCTTGTGCAGCAACTTTTGCCGATACAGGTGAAAGAGTGCAGGCAGTAGTTTGCGTTTGGCCAGGTCGCCGGATGCGCCAAAGACCACCATCAAATTGGGAGGCGCCGTGCGTCGTGTGTTCATACCGTTCTCGTTTCCGCGTGGTGAGCCGGGATTTTGCGAATGCCATATGCCGCCATCGTCAGCGGCCAAAAGAGCCAGATCAGACCAATCAGCGGCTGAAAGAGGGGGAAGTAACCATAATCCTCACCGAAATGACGCCACACTGTATGTCCGATCAGCGCAGGATTGACAAGACTCCACCCGCCGATCAGCAGCGTCATGAAGGTTTCAAAGCCCAGCGCTGCAACGGAGAGCCACCATGTCCAACGCCGGCGATAGGCAAAACCGAGCGTAGCGATCAGGTAGAGCGTCGCCGCCAGCGCACTCAAGTAGACCGGCAAGTAGTTGTCGACGCCAGTTTTGAAGAAGAGTTGATAGATTGAACGCACTCCCGTAGAAAGCGCCAGCACTGGATATGACACGGCAAGAATATAGCCTGCCGGACTAACTACATTGGCCCAGAGCGCATCACGTTTGTTGACGTACGCTGCTGGCATCGAAGGGGATGATTCGCTGCTCATGGTTTCACACCCCAAACTTTTATCAAAGCTATGTCTATCAAAGCTATGTCTATCAAAGCTAAGTGTTCAAGCTGTATTGCAACAACAAGTTCGACGCACTTCCTCGTTGTTGGGCACGGGAGGAGTGCGTCGAACCCTTTCTTGCATTGCGCGGCGGCGAGCGCCGTGTTTTGTCGGTGCTGGCAAAGAAAACGCCGCGCGTCGCGCCATGCGGCGTCGACGCCTTGCCTCTGTCAGTCTGCGCGGCTTTTCATCTCTGCATCCAGCATCAACAGTGCGGCGCGGTCATCGCCAGCCATGGCGAGGCGCTCCACCACTTCCGCCGCCGTGGCTTCCTCCTCGACCTGTTCATTGATAAACCACTGCAGAAACACCTGTGTTGCGTAGTCCGCCTCTTGAACAGCGTGTGCGTAGATATTGTGAATGGAGGCCGTCACTTTGCGTTCGTGTTCCAGCGCCTGCTTGAATATCTCCACCGGCGCGCCAAACTCTGTGGGTGGCTGCTCGACTGCGCCGATTTCGACTTGCCCTTCACGATCGATCACAAAGTCGAAGAAGCGCAAAGCGTGGCCGCGCTCTTCTGCGCTTTGTATGCGCATCCATGTTGCCATGCCCTTCAAGTTGGCTTGGGCGAAATGGCCAGACATGGCGAGGTAGAGATTGGAGGCGTACAGTTCTTTGGCAATCTGCTGATTCAGCAGCTTCTCGATAGTTTGGTTTAGCATGATTTCTCCTTCGTCAACCGACGACTTGACACTGCCTATTCTTGATGCTGCCTTCCATGTTATAACGCCGGGCGTGCTGCTTCTGTAAGCGAATCTCTTTGCATCACTCGCCCGCAAGAAATTGCTCGATAGTATGACGGAGGTCAGCATAGTTGCGCGCAACCGGGAATTGCGGGAAATCTCGAATGACATTATCTGGCGGACGAAAGAGAATGCCCTGGTCGGCGGCGGAAAGCATCGCCGTGTCGTTATAGGAATCGCCCACTGCCGCTGTGCGGAAGCCCAGCGCTCTGAAAGCCTCGACTGCCTTGCGTTTGCCCTGCGAGACGCGCAGTTGATAGCCGACCAGCATCCCGCGCGCATCAACTTCCAGTGTGTGCGCAAAGACTGTCGGCCAGTGGAGTTTGGGTAGGAAGGGCGCTACAAATTCATAGAAGCTGTCAGTGATGATCACCATCTGGGCGGATTGGCGCATCCATGCCAGAAACTCGACTGCACCGGGCAACGGCGTCATGTCGGCGATCACCTGCTGAATGTCAGCCAGCGTCAAGCCGTGACGGGACAGGATATCCATCCGCCCGCGCATCAACTTGTCATAATCAGGTTCATCGCGGGTGGTGCGGCGCAATTCGGCTAACCCTGTGCGGTCGGCGACGGCGATCCAGATTTCGGGTAAAAAGACGCCTTCGAGATCGAAGGCAAGCAGCGGCGGCGCGGCAGACATGCAAGCAATCCCTCGTGACTGAACGGGCGGGTAAATTCACCAATGCAGTCTACCAGAGAAGAGGCGACGGCGGCAACCGGCGTTATGGGGTTTGATCGGTATCGAGGCGAGTGGAGAGAGTGACTTCACTTTCGCCGACTTGTGTGGGCGCCTCACTGAGGACGAACTGATAGGTGAAGGTGTAAAACTGTACGATGTCATCGTGATGCAACAAGGCTTTCTGATCCTTGTGCAGACGACGACGGTTGACAAAGGTGCCGCCACGACTCTCCTCGTCGCGGATGTAGAAGGCAGGTCCGCGCCCAATGATGGTGGCGTGACGGCGCGAGATGCTGATATCGTTGAGGGTGACGGTATTGCTATGTCGGTCGCGCCCCAAACGCGTTTCGCACCCGGCGTACAGCGGCACCTTCTGCGGTAGGCGCAGCGAGGTCTCTAGCGCCACCAGAAAAGCAGCGGCTTCTTGCTCTGTATCCTTATGGGCGACGATTTCGGTGGCAGATTCGTCGGCAAGATCCGGACGATGCCGGCGGCGGATCAGCAAGAAAGTCACCGCTACAATAATCAACAGCAGTCCAACACCCATCATGACGCCAACTGGTGACATTATCCGGTCGATCACACAATTATCCTTCAGTAGCTTACACTGACGCGGATGCGCGTCTGGGGACCCAACCGAATCACCTGGCCGTCGCTGAGCGGTATGGCAGTGTTGGGATCAATGAGATGCTCGTCGACAAAGGTGCCGTTGTTGCTACCCAGGTCGGTGAGCAGAATACGGCCGTTTTCCAACACCAGTTGTGCATGGCGTCGCGAGAGATGCGAGTCGCCTGTCAGCCGCACATCACATTGGCTGCTGCGGCCGATCACGCAGGGAAAGCGATTGAAGGTGCGTCTGGTGCGTTCGCCTGGGCTAGGCGTCTCGACAACATCAACCATCAACTTGCCTTGATGTTTGCCACTACCACCACTATTCGCACTTGCCACGACAGTGTACTCCTCCGCCGGACGCGCCAGTGAATAGGCCGGTCCCGTTGGCTTGCGGCCATAGACAAAGTAGAGCACGATGCTGGAGATGACAACAACGATGGCAATGGCGATGAGTGGATTGTCGTTGATGCCGATCCAGATTGCCGCCAAGAGTCCTGGTTTCGCGGGGCCGACCACCGCTTTGATTTCGTAGACATTGGTGTCTGTTTGTGCGCCGCTGCGACTCCAGAGATTCACGTACAGTTTGTAGTCCTTTGGTTGCGGTTCCTCCACTGCCTGAAGCAGGTCTGGCGGCATCGGCACAACCAGCGTGGTCGTCTTGAACACCTCTTTGTCGGTGTCCATCACATTCTTGTTGCTCTCATCGAGAATGTAGGCGCGCCACTGTGTGATTTCCTCTTGCTGGTTGTCGATGGTGAGTTCAACAACGAATTTGCCCCATTGATCGCTATTCGGCAGCGCCCAGGTGACAGAATTCACCCTTGCCGTCATCGTGGGCGTTGGCTCCGCTTCCACTTTGAATTCTTTCAGCTCGGCGAGCACAGGGTCGGGTTCCTTGTTGAAATTGTCCATCGGCTTGAGCAGGTCATGGCCGGTGACATCGACGCCGATAATCTGAATTTTGTATTCGCGCCCCGGTTCGAAGACATCAATATCGACCCGCACCTCATGATTGGGTGCATCGCGCCCGTTGACATCCACCGGCCCGGACTGGTATTTGGTTTCACTGCCAGCCAACACACGCAAAAAGAGCCGCTCGACGATGCGCGGGTTAGAGATGCTGATCGGAAATACAAACTGATTGCGGGCCATGTCGCGATACGCAGGATCGAGGCGAATGTAGGTCGATGGCACGGTCGTCGCTGTCGGCGGTGGCAGCGGCGTTTCCGTCGGCGGGATGGGCGTTGGTGTGGCGATGTAGCTGCGCGGCGAGTCGAACTCGAAAATTGCGGATGTCACCACTGCGCTGGGGTTGGCGAGCCATACTTCCAATTGAGAGCGGTTGCGTCCTGCTGCAGGCAGCACTGAGAACTCGGCCTCGTACTGATTGACAATGTCGGTGAAGGCTTCTGCAAAAAGCGCGCTGAGTTCGCTCTGCGCGCCGATAATCGCCATACCGCGGGTATCGTTGGCTAACCGCGTAAGCACGTCCTCATCGAGGCTGCCGAAAAGCCCAAGCGTGTAAATTGGGATCTGCTGCGCGCTCGCGCGCTGGATGATCTCATCCAGCGAATGGTTGCTGCATGGTCTCCCTACCTGATCGACCATATCCTGGCCGTCGGTGAAGGCCATCAACGCCCGACGTGCAGGTGCGTTGGGTAGGGCGTTGACACTTCCCAGCCTGTCCAGCTCATTGTAGATAGCATCGTAATAGCAGGTACCGCCAACTGCTTCTGTGATGCTCTCGATCGCATCGCCCAGTCGGTTGCGGTTGCTGGTGAAATCTTGCCGAATGCTCAGTTGTGGGTTGCCATACTGTCCGCTGAAGGTGACAATGCGAAACTGGACGTTGGCTGGTGCACGTTCGATCGTGGCGCGGGCTGCAGCCCGTACATCAGGGAGTTCTGCTTCCATACTGCCGCTGGTGTCGATTAGCATTGTGACGTAGATCGGCGAAGCGATCCGCTCGATCGGTTGAGTGAGCACGCCAAAATCGATGGCGCCTGGCGGCATATCGTGCAGTTTCAGCTTCAAGTCGGTAATGCGCACATTGCCGACGCTATTGCCCTCGGCGTCGAGCAGACGGAAGGGCACGCGGACGCCTAATGTCGAACCGTTGTCACTTGTTGTTACAGGTGGAATGACAAAAACCTGAATGGGGCTGCCGGAATTCTGCGCCAATGAGATGCCAGGCGGCGCCGCCAGTAATGCTGCGCCTACTATCCCAATCGCCAGCCACATCAACCACACGCGTCGCATCTTGCCTCACATCATTTCGTTGAGAATTGTCAGGAAATTAGCAGCGCCGCCGCCAGAAATTTGCACCGCATCGCCCCCAGTATAGACGATGAGGCGTGCAGAAGGCGTCGTGCTCTGCCAGAAGATCGCATCGCGTCGGCGCGTCCTGGCATCGTCACCGGTCGCAACACATGTGATCGCTGTCACCGCCGTCGGGTTGTTCAGATCCGCCGCCAGTGCTGCCGCTGTGTCGTCGTCGAGTCCGACGGTGCGCAGCACCTGGGCGACCTGGTCAGCCTGTTCGGTGTCGGCGTGTGCGCGCGCGGCTGCCAGTGCGCGGGCAGGGAGTGTCAGTGGCGCACCTGCATGGAGTGACGCGGCAGTGCCGCCGGCGCAGAAATCAGCCAGCGCCTGCGTCAGCGCTGCTGCGTCCGACACCAGCGCAAACGCGTGGAGGAGATCATCCGGGCGCATGTGGATCACGGCAGCGTCGGCGCGGCGATAGGCAAACCAGGTCAAGGGCAGATTCTCACCCGCCACATAGCGGTACGCCGTGACGATCAAGTTTGGGCGGGCATAGCTCTCCAGCACGCGCAGCAGGTCGTCCTTCACCAGTGGGCGCGCCTCGGCGTCGAGACGTAGCAGGTCGCGGGCGCGCAGGGCGTCGCGTGCGGTGGCGTGCGCAACCGCAATTTCCTGGGTGCTCAAGCCGTCGAAGGGGTTGCGATCGACGCCAATCGTCGGTGTGGCAGCAAAGAGGGACAGCAGGTACGCCAGTTCGGCATGAGAGAGTACAACAGAAAAGGCTTCCGCAGACATCGGCTACTCCTCCCCGCGCTGCTTGCCAAACTTGCCGAGCATCGTCGCCAGGAAGGGGCTGGTCGCCAGCAGGCTGGCAAGCGCGCCAAAGCCGTTTTGCGCGATGCCTGCTGGCGTCATGGCTGCGCCGCTGGCGGGTGGTTGACTGAAACCACTTTGCACCGCACCGACGCCGCCTGGAGTGGCATAGTAGCGGAAGCGTGCGGGTGCGCCTGCAGCTTCGGCCCCGACATTAGCGCCAGCATCGCCAAAACCATAGGCGCCACCACCAAAGCCATCACTGAATCCACTGTCAAAGCTGCCGCCAAAACCAGCGCCGCCGAAATCACCCAAACCGCTGCTGCCAAAGCCACCATTCGATCTGCCACCACCCGATCCGCCACCCGCGCCGAAGTCGCTTGTATCCTCGGCGGTGGCTGCTGTTGGTTCGCCGCCGCCAGAACCGCCGCCACTGCCTCCACCCGATCCGCCACTTGATCCGCTGCCACCACCCTGCTCCTCTTCTTTGAAGGGCGTGGCGGCTTCCTGATCCGCCTGTTGCATCGTTTGCGCGGCCTGGCCGGTAATCTCACCCGCCATCGTCAGCGCCGCGATCAGGCGGTTCACGGCCGGGAGCACATCTTCCTTCATCTCGGCAAAGAAGGCTTCGGCGCCTTCACCGATCCAACTGCCTTGTTCCAGCGGTGTGTAGGCTGCATGGACGCCGGTCAACATCTCGGTCGTCGCCTCGGCGCAGCGGTTGAAGCGGGCGGCAACCTGCGCCAGCGCCGCGTAGTCGGCGCGAATTTCATTTACCATGCGCTCCTCCTTTTCTTGCAGAAGCCTCCGGGAAGCCGACAGCTTCCTGGAAGTCATTTCGCTCAATCCTGCGCTTCCTCATTTTCGACGCCAGCGGTTGCCGTTTCGTTGCTTGACGGATCGACAGTGGGCGGCATCGTGCGCTGGAGTAGAAACTTCAACGTGATCTGGCTGCGCTCCAGCACGATCAAGTCGCTGTGATCGATCGGCGTGCGGCTGGCGTCAAGTAAGTGGATCGTTTCACCGGTGGCGCGGCGCAGCATAGTCGGATTGCCCGACATGCGCTCGACATAATATCGTCCGCCCTGTTCGCTCAGCCTGACATGTCGCCGCGAGACTCGCAGACCGGTCGGCAGCGCTTCCAAATTGACCGCCAGCAGTTGATTGTAGGGCAGGTTGCGATCCGGGCGCCCGATGATGGCGGGCAACCACCCAATCCGGTAAACCCGTCCAGTGCTCTGTTCGCGCAAATAGATCGGCTCTGGAGCAGGTTGAGCGCCGCGCGGGATAGACGCTGACTTTTCCACCAACTTCAGGTGCACATCTTTGGCGTCTTTGCCGAACAACGCATCCAGCGGCTTTTCATCAAGAACGGCGCCGGTGGCAGCGTCAAGTAGCTGATAGTCGCTGGGGTCGATGCCAAGCTGTTCAATCTCGCGAAACTCTTGCAGCGTGGCAGCGATCAGCTCCTGGGGGGAGAGCGTCCACAGAGCAGCGGCGTGCTGTGCTGGCAGATCGAGTACATCGATGGTGAGATCGAGGCGGTCTTTTCCTGTTCCCATAGTTTATGCTTCTTCCTCCGTCTGGGCGACGCCTTCCCCTGCTCCACTTTCGATGACGATCTCCGGAAACTGACCAGCAGCATTGCGGATGATGTCTTCGTCGCTCAGGTTGCCACCATAGATGGCAGCCAGGCCACCTACATGCTGCAAGTCTTCATCCAATGCCTTTTTGACATATGCCAGCAGGACGTCGCGATGCGATAACTCCATCAGCGTGGTAGGGTCAGCCAGCTTGTGTTTGTGGGCGATACGCCGCAGCAGGTCGATCAATTGCAGCGTGCGCAGGTCAAACTGGCGATCTGGCGCTGCATCGTGTGTGGCACCAGCGGCAAAGGCGGTCGGCTTACCCCATTGGGCGCGTTCCTCTGGATGTTGCGTCAGAATACGTTCGACCCAGCCGTCGAGCGCCTGCGCTGGCGTTGCGGCCATCCCGGCCATCGGCGTTTCAGCCTCTTGGTCGGTGTAGGGCGTCGCCACCTGGAGCAGCGTCGCTGCGCCCGCTTTGACTAGATAGCCGCGCCCGATGGTGAGTTCTTTGTCCTGCATCCCTGCCGGGCGCTTATTGACGCGTAGCGTGTCGAGCGCCTGACCGATGCGCAACCCTAGCCCATAGTTGGAAGCCTGTACGCGGCGGCGCAACTCGGCGGTAATACTCGTAAGCTCGGTCGAACCGGCGATGACGAAGTGCAGCCCGTCGCGTCCGGAGCGCCGTGCCAACTGCGCCAGCTCTTGATCGAGCTGGCGCTTGTTGACTAACTCGTCGCCAAAGTCATCGAAGTTGTCGATGAAAATGAACAGTTCGCGCGGTGGGTCAGCTTCGGCCAATGCAGCGCACATGCTGCTCAACCTGGGCATCAGCTCGATCAGTTCCTCGATCTCGTCGACGGTCGCCAGCACATGGGGTAGTTCGGTTAGTTTGTGACGACCACCGTAGTCGAAGAGGCGCCGCTGCATGTCAACCAGGATCATCGGCGCCCGTACCGGTGGATAGCGCAGCGCCAGCGCAACGATCCAGTTGTAGAGCACCGTCGTCTTGCCGGAGAAGGGCGGACCAACGATGGTGAAGTGTGGCCCCATCCGACTCAGATCGACGAGCGCGGGCTGCAAGGTCACATCCTCGCCCAGCACAGCGGCAATGGCATTAGCGGTGGGTGGCGGCGCAACGTCCAGCATCGCCTGCAACGGTACGAGTTCGGGCAGGATGCGGATCGGGTCGGGCGGGCGGTGGTCTTGCGCACATGCGGTCATCGCAGCGGCGATGCGCTGAAGCTCGGCGCTCTCGGCAAAGGCGTCGAAGGGTTGCGCCGTGTCGAGCAGACTGACTGGGCGTGCTGCTTGAAACATCAGCGGCCGCTGTCCGCGACGCACGTAGCCACGCCCTGGAGTCGCGCCAAAGTCGATGGCGCCGCGGCCAACTAGGTCGAGGTAGCGCTCCGGGTTGGACTGGCGCAGGGTAAGACGCTCGCCAAAGAGACTGCCCACCTTGCTCGCCATGCTGCCGCCACTGCTCGCCACGACAAAGGTGACGCCGGCAGCCAGCGCACGGCGGATCAACGGTGCCAGCGTATTTTCCACCAAGAGTTGTTGGTTGTCCCATAACTCGGAGAAATTGTCGATTACGGCCAGAATCGCAGGCAGCCGCATGATGGTCTGCGGGAGGCTGTTGTACTCGTAGAGTGTACTGACACCGGCCTCGGCCAGCAGCGTCTGGCGCCGGGCAATTGTGCGGTCGAGCATGTCGAGCAGGCGGCCGAAGCGTTCATCGTATGCTTCCTCGCCGGTGTAGATCACTGTGCCGACGTGGGGCAGACCTTCCAGCGCGCGGAAGTTGCGCCCACCCAGATCGACGACGTAAATGTGCAGCTCGTCTGGAGAATGCGTGGCGGCCAGTGACAGGATCAGTGTGCGTAGCAGGTTGGTCTTGCCCGACGCCGGGTCGCCAAAGATCGCCAGATGGGCGCGGCTCAGGTCTAAGGTCAGCGGCGTCTGGCTGGCTTCCTCCGGGTCATCGATGAGTCCGACCGTTGCCTGTAGCGCGTTCTGCGTCCAGTTGATGCCAGGCCAGAGATCGGCGGTTTCGTCGTTTGCCCAGTGTGCGATTGGGGCAACCAGGCTACGCGGTGGGCCGCCTTTGCCATCGTACAGCAGCGTTTCCAGGCTGAAGCTGACAGGCAGGAAGTCGGGCCATGGTTTGGGCGCGGGCACGCCATGCGTCAATTCGCGCGCCAGGTGTACGACGGTATCGTAGAACTTGGGCGGCTCCTCGGTAGCCAGAGCGGAGGCGGCCGGCGGACGCGCAGACCAGAGCACGGCGGGCGGGCGGTCGTCAATTTGTGGATCGCCGGTGTAGGAGACCTGGATCAGCTCGATGTTCTCGTTGCCGACCTGGAGATAGCCGCGCCCTGGCTGACCACTGGGCAACAGTGCAGCGTCTGGGCGGCGCAACATCTCGCGGCTGGTGTCCATTTCCTCCACGCGCAGACAGATGCGCAGCTTGATGTTGGCGCGCATCTGGTCGGTGACGCCCTTGGGGCGCTGTGATGCCAGGATCAGGTTGACGCCGATCGAGCGCCCAACACGGGTGATGCTCTCCAGCTCGGCTTTGTACTCCGGATTGTCGTCGATCATCTCGGCGTATTCGTCGATGATGATGAAGAGGTGCGGGAAGGGCTCGCGCGTGAGATGCAGCCCGCGTCGGCGGTAGTCGATGATGTCCTTGGTGTTCGTGTCAGCGTTGAGTTGCTGGCGTCGGCGCATCTCGGCGCCGATAGCAGAAAACATGCGGTGTACGGCCGCCTTGTTGAGGTTGGTCACGATGTCTACCACGTGCGGCAGCCCCTCGAAAGGCTTAAACGCGCCGCCGCCCTTGTAGTCCACTAACACCAGGTTCAGGATCGACGGATCATAGTTGACGACCATGCCAACAATCATCGTCATCAGCAGTTCGGACTTGCCGGAGCCGGTGCCGCCTGCGATCAGGCCGTGGACGCCATCGCGTTTGGCTTCCAGGTGCAGAGCGCGCGGCCGGTTGCCTGCCGTGATGCCCAATACGAACTGTAGCCAATCAGCAGTCGCGGCAATCGTCGATCCCTGCCACTGACGCCGCATCGCCTCGGCTAATCCACCGACAAAGGCGCCGTTGCCGGGCAGCTTTAGCAGACTGCTCAGTACCTGGCGATAGTCGGAGATTTTTGGCAGCGCCTCGACGCGGAAGGGTAGTTTCTCCTGCCAGGCCGGCGGCATCTGCACATGCATGGCGCGACCGAGCATGCGGATCGTGTCCGCTTCGTTTGGCGCCTTCTCCTGGCCCGGAAGCGGACTTATCGCCAGTGCTACCTGGAATTCCAGCGGGTCGCGTCCAACCTTTACGTAGCCGCGACCGGGCATCTCCTCGAATGCTGGCACCGGTCCGCCGACAATGGCGCGGTAGTCGTCAACCTCGGCCAGACGCAAGGTCAACCGCTCGGTAAAGAGACTGTATATCGGCATTGGCAGTGCGCCCAGCCGGCTGATCGTGATAACACAGTGAATCCCATACGCCTTCGCCTGTCGCGCCAGCGCAATGAACTTGCCAAGCAATGCGTCGGCTTCGTCGGCGCCACTCTTGCCGCCAAAGGTCTCGATGAAGACGCTGAAGTTGTCGATGGCAAGCAGAATTGCTGGCAGTCGGCCAGCAGACATCGCTACGTTGTATTCGAAGAGCGTGGAAACGCCTGCGCTGCCAAAGAGTTTTTTGCGCTCCTCCAGGATGTTGTCCAGTTCACGCAATAATTGTTCGACGCGTTCCTCGTAGCCTACTTCGTCGGGCATGATGATCGAGCCGACGTGCGGCAACTCCTTGAGCACCTCCAGCGAGCGCCCACCCAGGTCGAGGATGTGCGCCTGGAACTCGGTCGGTGTGTGCGTAGCGGCCAGGCTAGCAACAAGTGTACGCAAAAAGGTCGTCTTGCCGTAGCCGGACGAACCAAAGAGTACGGCGTGGCCGCGTGAGAAATCGACGATCAGCGGCAACTGCCGGGCACGCAGCGGATCGTCCACCAACCCGACGACTGCGCGCATCGCCTGCGTGTCCCAGTCGATGCCTGGCCATGATCCGTGTCCCGCCAGCCAATCGTCCAGGAAGGGGTTGAGCGAGGCGATGGCGCGCCGCCCCAGCGTCACCTGGCGCTGCTCATCGGCGCCCCAGTACTCGGCGATCAGTGGATCGACCAGACGCCAGCTTACAGGCAGCGGTGGCGGCCACGGCCGCCGCGGGCGCTCGCCCACCAACAGCGACTGCGCCAGATCGACCACGACGTCGTAAAACTTGGGCTGGCGCGCACCTTCGCGGATTTCGTCGTAGGGCGGGTCAGTGTAGTCATCGCCAGTATACGCCACCTGGATCAACTCGATCGCATCGTTGCCAATCTGCAAGTAGCCGCGCCCGGGCATCCCATTGGGGAGGAAGGCGGCATCGGGGCGGCGCAGCATCTCGCGGCTGGTGTCCGTCTCCTCGACGCGCAGACAGATGCGGTACTTGATGTTGGCGCGCATCTGGTCGGTGACGCCGATGGGACGCTGGGCGGCCAGCAGCAGATGCACGCCTTGTGCGCGCCCGGTGCGCGTGATCGAGTCGAGCGCGTCCTTGAACTCCGGGTTGCCGGCGATCATCTCGGCGTATTCGTCGATAATCACAAAGAGGTGCGGATAGGGAATCCCCGGCGCACCGTCCGGCCCGCGCAGGTGAAAGCCCTTGGCGCGGTACTCGACGATGTCTTTGGTGCGCGTGCGCATGTTGATCTCTTGGCGTCGCTGCAGTTCGGCGTTGATCGCTGTGAACATGCGCTGTACGCCCGCAGCGTGAAGGTTGGTCACGACATCGACGACGTGCGGCATCTTCTCGAAGGGACGGAACGCGCCGCCGCCTTTGAAATCGACCAGTACGAAGTTGAGCACGCTCGGGTCGTAGTGCAGCGCAAAACCGACGATGAGCGTCATCAGTAGTTCGGACTTCCCGGAGCCGGTGCCACCGGCCAGCAGACCGTGGACGCCGTCGCGCTTGGCTTCCAGATAGAGCGTGCGCGGGCGGTTGCCGGAGACTACGCCCAGCGGCACCGCGGGCCAATCGGCGCGGTCGGAGGCCAGCGACGCCTGCCAGTGTTGCGCTGTGTGCTTTCGAATCTGGTCGAGAAGCTGCTGGCTCTCGTCCAACTCCCATAGCCGCGCCAGCAGTCGCTTGAAGAGCAGCGCCGTCGGCAGCGGGTCGATGCGGATCGGGAGCGCAAAGTGATGGCCGGTGCTTGCCATGTACGCGTGCATCTGCCGGCCGACGATCGTGATTTCTTCAGCTTCGGTAACGCCGGTGCGTTCGAGGTCGAAGGGCTGAGCAATCTGGAAGGTGAGCGCTTGGGCGCCGATTTTAACATAGCCGCGCCCGGCAAGCGGCGGCAGCGGCTCTGGCGCCCCCGGTACGATGGCGCGGTATTCGCTGGGGTCATTCAGCCGCAGCACCAGCCGCTCGCTGAAAAGGTTGAAGACCTGTTGCGGAATCGCGCCGGAGGTGTGTGCGGTGACGACGAAATGAACGCCGTAGGGTCGCGCCCGTCGCGCGAGGTCAACGAACTGGTCGAAGACATCCTCGATCTGGTCGTTGCCGCTGTCGAAGCTCTCGCGGAACTCGACGAAGTTGTCGATCAGGATGACCAGCGCCGGCTGGACATCGTCTGGATGTAGGTGATTGTAGTCGAAAAGGGAAGGCGCTCCTGCCGCCGCCAGCTTATCTTTGCGTTTGCCGACGATCTCGCCAATGTGGCGGAAGAGTTGCGCCACGCGTTCCTCATAGCCCTCATCGTCGGTGGAGATGACCGAGCCGACGTGAGGCAGCGCCGCCAATGCAGCCAGATTGCGTCCGCCCAGATCGAGCACGTAGATATGCACTTGGTCGGGCGTATGATTTGCCGCCAGGCTGACCGCCAATGTGCGCACGAACACTGTCTTGCCCCAGCCAGAGCCACCGATCAACACAGCGTGCCCCTGCGGTAGATCGATGACGAGCGGAATCTGGCGTGCGGCGAAAGGGTCATCGACCAGCCCCACCACTGGGCGCAGCGCATATCGCTCCCAGTCCGGCGCCTCGATCCAGCCCTCCTCGCCGTTGAGCCACTTGTTGAGCGCCGGGTTGAGCGAGAGCGTGTGCTCCGCCGGCTGCCCGCACAGAATCTGGTCGGCGTTTTCCAAATAGTGCCAGGAGGTAATGGCGGGCGTCTTGTCGTCGTTGGCGACCAACACCTGCGTCAGCGCAATCGATTCGGGCAGGAAGTCGGGCCAGGGCGCGCCCTGGCGCGGCCGCGCCTGTTCGCGCGCAACTTTGGCGAGCGCCTTGATCAGCACACGGTAGAGTTCGGGCGTCTCGCGGAAGGGATAGAGCAGGTCGTCCCGTTTGCGGTCCGGCCAGAGCACCGGCGCTGGGTCGCGATAGGCGCCGCCGGCATAGGCAACCTGGATCATCTCGACTTCATCGTTGCCGACCTGTAGAAAGCCGCGTCCGGGCAATCCGCCGGGCAGGAATGCGGCGTCGGGGCGGCGCAGTAACTCGCGGCTCTCGGCGGGCGTCTCCACGCGCAGACAGAGGCGGTACTTGATGTTGGAGCGCATCTGCTCGGTGACGCCGGTGGGGCGCTGTGCGGCCAGCAGCAGATGCACGCCCTGCGCGCGCCCGACACGCGTGATGCTCTCCAACTCGCCGCGAAACTCGGTGCGGTCGGCGATCATCTCGGCGAACTCGTCGATGACAATGAACAAGAAGGGGTACGGGCGACCAGGGCTGCCGTCTGGCCAGGTTACATGCAGACCCTTCTGCCGGTATTCGAGAATGTCCTTCGTGCCGGTCTCGGTGTTGAGCGCCTGCCGCCGCTTGAGTTCGGAGTTGATGGCGGTGAACATGCGCGTCACACCGTTGGCGTTGAGATTCGTCACCAGATCGACACAGTGGGGCAGTTCGCGAAACGCGTCGAAGGCGCTGCCACCCTTGTAATCCACCAGCACGAAGTTGACGACGGTAGGATCGTACTGGAGCGCCAGCCCCATCAGCAGCGAGATCAGCATCTCTGACTTGCCGGAGCCGGTGGAGCCGGCAACTATGCCGTGAACGCCATCGCGCTTAGCCGAAAAGACCAGCGTGCGCGGCTTGTTGCCCGCCAGCCTGCCGATCTTGGTGCGCAGCCAATTGGCGCGCGCGGGCGTGATGCTCTCCTGCCATTTGGTCACGACGCCTGCTTGCACCTCCTGCAGCGTCCGATAGTTCATCAACTCCAGGAAAGGCACGGACGCAGCGATGTCGGCGCCGGCGCTGCGGCGGATGCTGCACTCGGCCAGCCGCTGCGCCAACTTATTCACGTCTTGCAGGCGCTCGACTGTGTCGGCGCCACCCAGGTAGCGCACGCTGTTGACGCCCACTTCGGCGTAGCGGAAGTTCAGCACGCCGTTGACCTTGCGGTTTGAGGGTGGCGTGGTGCGTTCGATCTCGATGACCGCCTCGCACTGGCTGGGCGCCTTGCTGCGGTCAGGCGTGAGGAAGATCACCGCCGCGCCGAGCTGCCCGCCGTTCTCCAGCAGCAGCGAGAGCGCCGAGTCGGTTTCGATCTCCCGGAGCGGCGAGTTGGCGGCGTAGGCGGCGTCCATCAAATCGACGACCAGCAGCAGGAAAGGCAGCGTAACCGCCTGGCTGGAGAGCCCGCCCTGGCTGTTGTCATCGCGCTCCTCCAGTTGCAGCTTGCGTTGTGCCAGCGTGCGGCGAATGCCTTCGAGGAAACGGGTGTAAGGCGTCTCCTCCTCGTCCTCGTGTACGATCTCCTCTTCGTCGTCGGGCGGCGCGTCTAGGAAGCACCACTGCGCGTTGTGTTCGCCCTGGCTATGCGGTAAAGTTGTCGCCCAACGCCACTCCGCATCTTTCTGCGCCACGCCGTAGATGCGCGCGTCGAGCGGCGAATGAAAGACGGTGAAGTGCGCCAACAGCGCGCGGGCGTAGCCGTAGACCGCGGCGCGCTCGCCGGCCAGCGCCAGCGCGTGGGCGTAGGGCGTGCGCACAACCTGCTGTGCCTTGGCCTGCGCCTCCTCCTCACGCTCGTCCGGCGCCTCATCCTTGCGCTCCTCCGGCGGCTGGCGCAGTGTCAGGATCACGGGGATGTTGGCGACAAAGCGCGAGTCGTCGGCCAGCTTCATCGCCGCACGCAGTTGCGGGTCGTCGGTGAAGGGGTCGGCGTCCTGCACGTTGTAGACTACCGTCGAGGGCAGCGTGCCCATCCCCAGCCGCAGCACGCCAAAGTCGCCATCCTCGGTGCGCCGTTCCCACAGCCGTGCCTGCGAGCGTAGCGGGTGCTGCGTGCTTCTGGCCTCGGCGTAGGCGCTCTCGGCAAGCTGGAAGGCGGTGGCGACGTCGGGGTAGTTGTGGGCGTAGAAGCGGCGCTGCTGCTCGTGGCTGGCGAGCATTTCCTTGTTCATCTCGACCAGGCGCGCATTGTAGATACGCGCCTGCCGCGCCTGCTCTTGTTTCTCGCGCTGGAAGGTGTAGAGCGAGAAGACCACCGACGCCACGACCGAGAGCGCCATCGGGATCATGAACCAGGGGTTGCGACCCATCCCGCCAAAGGCCGACATCAGGATGTAGCCCAGGATCGTGATCGTGGGCAGCGCGACCTGGAGCACGCGCATCCAGCCGTCGGTGCGTTTGTCCGGCGGCTTGGGGATGTCGATCGCCCCGAAGGGCAGTTCGGGTTGGATGCGCGGGGGGCGGTCGATGGGCGTTGGGTTGGTCATCTATTTCCGGTTTCAACTACTTGTAAGAGTAGGCGATTCACCGCGTCCGTCACCGATTGTCGTGAAGCCCGTGATACAGTGAACATTGCGTCGCCTTGAACCCCATCAAAAAGCCAGGTTGAACTGGTGGTATTCAAGAAGAAAATGCCTTTATTGGCTTCGATTCCCTGGAGATCAGCACTTGTGGTCAAATGCAGAATTGCGCCCCATTCGGCTTGAGGTGATGTCATTGCGGAAGCAAGTTCAGTCGCAATGGCTTCACCAAGGTGCTCTTGAATTTGATGTTGCAGACGAGGCTTATTTTGCTCACCGGCAAGACTGCGAAGGATTTGAAGAGAGTCTCCACTAACTTTGCCCAATAGTTGCGATTCTCCATCTCGAAACTCTGAGAATTCGCAGATTCGTCGAGTGACGTCAGCGATTGATTGAATAAGTGTGAGCCGAGATACAACGCCAAAGTCGATGGTATATTCCAACCACCACTCGTGATCTGCAAAGAAGGTAATTGCTTTTTCGCCTTCAAGGTATGTTTTTGCACATCGTACCGAACCAATCGTTGAGCGAAGCATTACAGAAATCGAACGGGCCAGGTCGGCTTGCAGGATAGACGATTCATTTGCTAAATCGATGTTCAGAAGTTCACGGGCAATCAATGAGTGGGTTGCGGCAGTCAGCCTCCCAGATAGCTGATCAGAAGTCAAGTCACCTGTAATGCTCTGTAAGAAACCTGCTGCTGCCTCTGAATTGCCTAACGAAGCAATAGATACAGCAACCTCTTCAATCGACAATCGGAATGACGATGACATCTAGAACTCCATATAGTTATTTGAAGCTAAAACTGACTTGTGAAAGATTGGGTTGGCCCATCCGTTGTTGTGTTTTTTGCCAAATCGAATCGATGCTCTGGTGAAGTGGCGCAGTAACATATTTTTCCACCATGTCAATTGCGGGATCTCGCCAGCCAGCTTCCCTAGCGCTTTTCACGCCCGTCTCAGCTAGGTTCTCACCAAGCATGCCGAACGCAATCGACCCCACTACACCACCAATGATGGTACCTGGCCCAGGAGCAATCAAGCTGCCGATTAGTGCGCCTGCTGCTGCCCCCCCTAGTCCTCCAACAAAGCCACCAGTCGATGGTGCCGCTGCTAAGGCACCATCGACTGTTCTGGCAGCAGAAAGCCTACTTGAACTGTATTGTGAATACTCCTTTTCTCGTGATGTCCATTCCGAATTAACGGCAAGAGCGCCTTTTGTAATTGCGATCATGCCACCGATAACTGCATATCCTTTGCTAAAGCGACCGACATGCCCCCATAGATTGGCAGCCTTTATGTGTGTCAGGTTTGGAGATGCCCCGGCCAACCCTTTAATCCATCTCCCGCTGATTCCAAGAGATTTCATCCATGTTGGTGCCTTGAAGATAATCTGACCTGGATAATTTCCTCCTGGTCGCATGAATGGCAGAAGCAGCAATGGCAGCATACTTAATCCCGTTTCGGTATAGTCAAGCAAATCTGCTGAGGATGACTTGCCTCCCTTGACAAGATTATTTCCACTTAGGCGTTGCCGGAATATAAGACTTGCGTTTTCCTCGGCTTGCTTCACCGTCTGAAGCATTAGTAGTGTAGATCTGCTGGCTGAGTTTAGCGCAACAGTCAATCTTTGTTGCGCCGGCCTCACCTCCCCATCCATCTCGCTCAAAAACGCCGCCACGCCCCTGCCCTGCCAGCCCCCGCTGCGCAGCACCTCCACCTGGCGGTTGACGCGTTCCTGCAGCGCCTGTTGTTGCTCTGCCGCGGCGGCAAAGCGCGCGGCGATCTGCTCAAGCTGTTCGTATTGCGCCTGGACAATAGGTGTACTCATAACGTTCACTCATCCTGGTTCATACTGAGGGAAGATACAGAATCACACTCAATCCGTTGACACGCCCGCCGATTCAGAGTACTGTAACAAACAGCAACCGACCTTCTTCATGCGACCCCAACAGGAAGCCGACTTATGCAACAACACTGTTTGATCTGCCGCCGCACCGCACCGGATGCCAACCTCTACTGCGAACAGAGCTACTGCCCCGGCGAGATGTCACCCCTGATTCTGGAACAGGGCGAGCACCTTGCTGACATTGAGATCGTGCGCCCGGTCACGATCCTGCGGTCGGGCGTCGTCTATGCAGGCATGCGCCAGGGTGAGCCGGTCTATGTCAAGGTGGCGCACCAGGGCGCCGGGCACAAGGAACGCCTCAAGCGCGAGGCGGAGTTGTGCGCCGTGGCGCAGGTCAAGAAGGTGGCAGCGCCCTTCCTGCCCACCCTGCTGCCCGTCAACCTACTCAAGACCGGCAAGCAGGAAACCTATGGCAAGACAATGATTGCCGGACGTCTCGTTTATTACTATGTCTTCGCCTATGTCGAGGCGGAGTCGCTACGTGCCATCCTATACAAACAGCCGCAGTTGTGGATGCAACACATTGGCTGGATCGCCATCGGCGTTGCCACAGCGGTTGCCTATCTGCACCGACGCCGCGTCTTGCACTTTGGCTTGGCGCCCGAAAGCGTGCTCGTCCACTTCGACGCCGATGCGCCCCACACGCCGCGCATCCTGCTCGTCGATCTTGGCATCTGCAGCCTAGCTGACAGCCTGGGCGAGAGCTGGTATCCCGACTTCCTGCCGCCAGCATATACGGCGCCTGAGTTGATCGATGAACGTCGGCGGTTACCAAAGAGCAGCGGTCAGCAGATTCCGCCTAACGTCCAGGTCGATGTCTACGGGCTTGGCCTGTTGCTCTACGAGATGCTCATCGGTGCGCCGCCGATTCCTGACCTGCTGCGCGGCGATGAGGCTGTCTATGCGCTAGCTGTGCGTGGCCCCCAGGCACCGATGGATCGCGTCGACGACGTGCGCCCGATTGCGGAACTTGCCCGCCAATGCACCGATGTGCAGATCAACAAGCGCCTGCCTGATCCAGCGGCTTTTGGTCAGCAACTCATGGCCTTCTTTGGCGCCATCCCAGAAGAACCCAAGAAAAGTCGCCGCCCGAGTCAACGCACGATGTTCATGGTCGCAGGTGCAGTCTTAACGGTGGCGTTTTTGCTGGCGCTGGCCTTCTCGATGGCGCAGGGTCTACTGTCGTGAGTGCGACTGCAAATTGCAAGACCGGGTTTCATGCGAAATCCGGTCTTGTAGCCGCGCTGGGACGCTACTCCACTCAGTAAAAGCGTGTGGCGCCGCGCTGGTCGCCGCGCTCGTAGGCATTCACCGACGCAACCAAGTCTTTATTCAACTCTTGGCATTTGTCGGCAATGCGCTTGATGTGGGGCTTGATCATCTGAATAAACTGAATCAGGGCAAATCCACCCACTAGCCCGATGAAGGCGGTCGTCTTCAAGATCGTCAACAATGCCTCCAGCGCTGCGTTGACTGCTTGCAGCACCTCGCCAATCTGCCCGAAATTCTGGGCCATCTGGCGCACCGCCGGGATGTCCATATAGACTTCATCCATAGATCGCCTCCGTGGAAATCATGGTTCTTGAAAGCTGTTTGCGGTTAGTAGATGCGGCCAAAGACATCGTTCAGCGAGTTCACCATGCCCTGCACCTTTTTGTCGGCTTCGTCGATGACCTCGACGGCGCGGTTGATGTTGCGCGTGGTGGTGCTGATGTGATCCATCACCTGGCCGACGCCTGGAATCACCAGCGAGGAAACCTCCTCGACAAACGCATTGGCGCCTTCCCCGATCCAGATGCCGCCCATCACTTGCTGCACCATCATCCGCATTGGTTGCAGCGCCTGGTTCTGCACGACATTCAATTGCTGCGTCAGTTGCGAGGTGACGTTTTGCACCACCTGACGCGCCATGCGAATCAAGGCTTGATCGATACCAAACATTGCGATTCCTCCTTGCCTCAGCCAAATTTCCCTTTGGACTCAATATCGGCCTGCATCGCGTAGCGCATGGCGGCGCGCACGTCGCGATCCAGCTCGTTGAACTTGCTGGCCAGCCGATTGATGGCAGGCACCAGCTTGCTGCGAATCCCCTCGACAAATGCTTCGCCGCCTAACCCCAACAGTGCACCATCTTCCAACGTCGTGGCGATCGCCTGCATTTCCTGCATGGTTTGTTGTAGCTGTTGTGCACCCTGCTGGAAGGTGCGGCTCATCTCTTCCATATCAGGGTAGACAACTCGGATTTCATCAGTCATATCCGTTGACTCCTTCTGCTTTCAACTGAACCTTGTGGTAAGAGATAGAGTAGACGCCCCCAGGAGGGACATCACGAAGTACGAAACGGCGAGCTGGCCTCCTCGTCTGCCTGACGCAATGTTTGGGCGATGGCAGATGTGACTCGAGCTGCCTCCCCCAAAGACTGTTGCAGGCGCTGTACTGCAGGCAGCACCTCCCCCCGCATTTCGCGGCTGAAAGAATCGAATCCGCGTCCTATCCAACTACCATTCTCGAGCGGGGCCATTGCCGAACGCACGCGTTGTAGCGTTGACACTACATCAGCCTGTGCGCCAGTAAAACGATTGGCGACCTGTTCAAGGTCGCTGTAAACGCCCCTGACTTCATTCGACATCTGTACACTCTCCTGTTGTTGAATTCAATCCCAGTAAAACGCTTGAACGAGCGACAAAACCGACATGGTAGGTTCGACACACAGACAAGCACGTATCACGTGCCTTGCTTGCTGCTATGCCGTGCGAATTCTGGATGGGCTACCAGTTCCGTAAGGCTTTTCACGCCACAATGCTGCAATCATTGAGTGTGCAGATGGACAGCGGGGGGTGTTCATGTAAACACAAGTCCTTACGTTATTTTCGATAATGAGAACGTGGAATTCGGGTTACTTTTAGTCGGAAGACTGGATTCATCATACTGCATTTATGTCGGCATTTCAATCCCCAAAAAACTGACAATTTTGGTGTAATTTCTAGAGGGTGATTTGCATTTGTGAGTAGTAGAGAATTGGTTGCTTCAAGGCAATATGGCGAACTTTGTAGTCGACAGTGAAAATTTCTGGCGCTTTTCTCGACATCCGAACTGATTTTGCTGTCGAAACCTTCAGGAATTCATCACTATTGTGCAGAAAAGCTGCTAGATAATCGTTCTTGACCAATGTAGAGTAATGTTGTTTTGCATGGACTTTAGTTTCCGGTAAAAGGTGAGCGAGATAGAGCACAAGATGACAAGAGGCGATTAGCAGTCCACAATGTCTGTCTC
>DMDA01000071.1:0-10598 GCA_003451595.1 Chloroflexota bacterium
CAACTTTTACCGGAAACTAAAGGATTGGGAGATTGGGAGATTCTCATGTCGTGCACTATATTCTCCAATCTCCAATCTCCAATCTCTCAATCTCTCAATCTCTCAATCTCTCAATCTCTCAATCCCCTAGTCACACTTCCAAAATCGCCGGTCGCGCAATGGTCTGTCCGTTGACCGTCATTTCCCACGTGGGCCAGCCTTCGATCGTGGTGAGCACCTCGACGCCGTCCGCGCCAACGAGAATCGTGTCCTCGGACTTGGCGCCAGCGATGGATGGATTCCAGGCATAGACCTGCCCGGCGACCACTGCCTGCGTCATATCGGGCGTAGCGATGACTTCGCGCGGCTCATAGGCGGCAGGCCCGCCCTGGTGATGATACTGCCACTCGTCGGCGAAGCCGGTGCTGGCGTAGGCGGCTTGTGCACTGCCGAAAATCTCGCCGATGGCGCGCCCCGGGCGTGTGCCGAGAATGAAGGTGGCGTCGATCTGCGCCACGGCTTCCGCTTTGACGCGCAGCGAGTCGGGCAGCTTGCCAAAGCGGATCAGCCGCGTGATCGAGCAGACCAGCCCATCGCGGCGCCCGCACAGCACAAGCATGGCGTAGCGATCCAGCTTCTTAGCGGTCGGCAGTGGATGGCGGAACTTGAAGATGCGTTCATCGGTGGCGATCAGGTTGACGATGGCTTGCGCGCCGCGTCGTTCCGTCTCGAAAGCAAGTTGCGCTGCGATCTCATACTCGCTCATACCCGGCGCAATGGCACGGATCGCAGCGTTCATCGCGGCAGCGCACGTTTGTCCCAGGCTGCGGAATCGTTCTTGCTCCTCCGGCAGCAACAGCGAGCGTTGCCAGGCAATCGCCCCCGACAGGTCCGCCGCACCAGCCAACGCAAAGTCAGCGCCAGCGCGCTTGCCTGCAATCAGCCGGTTCACGGTGTCGTCGGCTTTGTACCAGGGCGCCACGCGCAGTTTCCACCCGGCGGCGACCAGTCCTTCTTCCTGGTCAAGCCGCGGCGCTTCGATGGTGTTTGTCACCACAAACTGCTCGTCCGGCGTGATCACCAGCGTCCCGATGCCGTTGGACGACGCCGTGTTGACATACGAACGATGTCCTGCCGTCGCCCACGCAAAGCTGCTCACCTGCCGCAACACCAGCGCATCCAACTCCTGGGCGCGCATGAACTCACGAATCTGGTTGAGTCGATTTTCTTGCAATCCCATAGGTATTTGGGCTCCTTGATTGAATGGAGATTGGGAGATTAAGAGATTAGAGATTGGAGATTGGAGATTGGAGATTGGGGGATTTGCGCGTAGACGCTTGAATCTCTAATCTCCTAATCTCTAATCTCCAAATCTCTTAATCTCTACGCCTCATGCCAATATGTCGACCAACCCATGTACTTGTTCAGCGCCTCGTGCACCGCCGGTGCGACCTGCGACAGATTCATGGCGACGTGATGTTCGAAGCCGTTCTCGCAGATGTAGTTGAGCAGCTTCTGCAGCTTCGGCACATGCACCACGCCGTAGCCGCCGAAGGTCTTGATCGGGTCATTAGTCAGCGTGCCTTCGCCGACGTAAGCCACGATGCGCCCGTTCAGGTCATCGGTCGAGACGCGTAGATAGGTGAAGGGATCAGCTTTGACGCGACCGACGACGGTGCCGAAGGTGTTGTCCTTGCCCACAGTGCCAGCGATGATCTCCTGGAAGTCCATCACTGCGATGTCGTCGGCGCGGATCAACCCGCCGGCGGCGTTGACGTCGCCTTCCTCTACAAAGATGCTCTTGGGCAGGTTGGAGCAGTGGAAGATGATCGCCTTATCCGGGTCGTCGCCGTAGTTGTTGTTCCAGTCCACGATGGCGCTCGGTTTGCCCGACGCATACGCCAGCGCCATCATCGCGACGGTGCCGGCGATGTCGGTCTCGCACGCCGACGGCATCAATCCGTCGCTCATGATGCTCATCAGGGTGCAGGGCACGACGCCGTAGTATTCCTCCATCGCCGTCCAGCACTGGATGGCGCTGGCAGTCAGCTCGGTCTCCTTCATCCACTCGTCGACAACAGCGCCGAACTTCGCCATACGCAGCAACGATGCTTCCGGCACGCCGGTGGTCTGAATGTACTCGCTGATCTGCGTCAGCTTGGCTTTGACGATGCTTGCTTCGTTGTCGAGCCGTTCGATGCGCCCAAAGACCTCGGACAGATCAAGCGTCTCGACCGAGATGCCGCTGCGTTCGAGCAGCTTCTCGCTGAAACGCACGGTGTTGAAGGCGGTCGGGCGCGCGCCGATGACACCGATCCGCGCGTGCTTGAAGCCGCGCACGATGCGGCAGATGCCGGCAAAGCGCGCCAGGTCCTGCGCAAACGCCTCGCTCTCAGGATCGACGCAGTGCAGGCTGGTCAGCGAATACTTGATGCCATACTGACGCAGGTTGTTGCACGCCGACATCTTGCCGCAGAAGGAGTCGCGGCGGTCGGCGACGGTCATCTTCGCCGGGTCGTCGGGGAATGCCTGGATCAGCACCGGCACATCCAGCCCGGCCCAGCGCAGCGCATCGGCAATGGCGCGCTCCTCGCCAAAGTTGGGCAACGTCACCAGCACGCCGTCGATCTCGTCGCGGTGCTGTTTGAAGAGATCGGCGCACTTGTGCGAGTCGGCGTGCGTAACGATGCTGCCGAACTGTGTGTCTTCGGGCGACAATGCAATCACGCGGAAGCCCTGTTGCTCCAACACCTTGAGCATGGTCTTGCGCCCGCTCTCTGCCAGGTGCGCCGGGAAAAAGCCGCGGTTGCCGACAATTAAGCCTAATGTCACCGGTTTGGTCGCTAGTTTCATTGTTCGATCTCCATAGTTTGAAGGAAATGTGGGTGATTCAATCTCTAACCTGGTCGTTGGCGAGACTGCACACATGCACAGCCTCGCCGGGCAACGATCAGGCTGATTTGACTAGCTACGGGCAACGTCCCATGTTCGCAGCGGCATACCGCTAACGAATTAAAACGTTTTAAGCGCCATCATCATAACATGGTCAACCTGCGGTGTCAACGCAACGGCGCTTTGACCTGAAGCGCGCCGCGCATCTGGGTTGAAACCTGGATTCGGTGCTGTGATGCAAACAAGCGTCGCTGTGATTATAGCACACGCAACATATCTTCGGCGCCACAAATCAAAATCAACGGGAACAGAGTTATTCACCTTACCAGCAGCCATCGGCGTTGTCTTCCTCAGGCGCGACATAACGCGTAGGTTATGTCGCATCGTTACAAACAATTGCCTGACGAAGGAATGTCAGGTATTTGTTATTGTGTAAAGGCAGAGACAGCGCCGCGCGTTGATGCGCGATCAACGCTACATCAGCGGTCAAAAGGTTATATTGAACTTGAGAGCAGACAAGGTGAACCCAGAACACTGCATCATTCGACACAGCTTGCGATTTTATCCATCACCGGTTCTCTCAGGGGGCAGCATCATGGCAGAACTCATCAAAGTGTCCGCCCAGTCACGCACCACCGCTGTTGCTGGCGCCATCGCCGGGATCATGCGCGAACAAGGCTATGCTGAGCTTCAGGCAATCGGCGCCGCCGCCATCAATCAGGCGATCAAAGCTGTAACCATTGCGCGGGGCTATGTCCGCGATGACGGCTTCGATTTAGTGCTCGTGCCCTATTTTACCGAGGTGGAGATTGAGGGCGCAGAACGCACCGCCATCCGTATGGTTATCCACAAATACCCCGTGCTGGCCAACGGGATTGCTCACTAACCGTTGGCGCAGGCGCTCCACAACAGGGCGTGTGCAAGTTGTTTCTTCTGTCGTTCTACAGCAGTAACCGGGCCGGTGCTTCCAGTAGCGCTTTTAGCTCCGCTAAAAATGCCGCCGCCACCGCGCCATCGATCACGCGATGATCGACAGATAACGTCACCTCTAGCACACGACGTGGCTCAAACACTGCACCGTTCCACACCGGCTGCATCTGCGCCTGCCCCACCGCCAGGATCGCCACCTCTGGGGGATTGATGATCGCTGTGAAGCGCTTGACCGGATACATGCCCAGATTCGAGATCGAGAAAGTGCCGCCGCTCACGACATCCGGTGTGATCTGGCCACTGCGGGTGCGCGTCACCAGATCGGTGATGGTTGCCGCTAGTGCAGTCAATCCCAGGCGCCCTGCATCGTGCACAACGGGAACGAGCAACCCATCCTCCAGCGCGACTGCAATGCCGAGATTGACCGTTGCGTGTTGACGATAGACCCACTCTTCGCCATCGAGCTGCAGCCAGGCATTCAGGCGCGGATGCCGCGCCAACGCAGCGGCAACGGCGCGGGCGATCCATACAGTGAGCGTCAGCCGCCCACCGCCAGCTTCCACCGCAGCCGCCAGCTCAGCGCTCAAGGCGTCGATGCGCGTCAGATCAATGGCGCTGGTGAAAAAGATGTGTGGCGCACGTTGCCAGCTCTGGCTGAGGCGTGTGGCGATCACGCGACGTCGGCCACGCAGCGGCTCGCCAATAGGGGGGCCAACAGGGGATTCAGTCGCCTCTACTTTGGGTTCATCCACAGGAAATTGAGGCTCGGCCAGTATTGCTCTGCCTTCCTCACTGTTTACCCTTTTTACCACATCTAGCGCCTGGATGCGTCCTGCTGGCCCGCTGCCGGCAAGTTGCGTCAGATCGACGCCATGCGCACGCGCCAGCCGTCGCGCCGCAGGCGTTGCGCGCAACGAGGAGACAGCGCTGGCCGCAGGCGCCGATGGCGTGACGGCAGCGACAACATCCCGCTTGACGATGCGCCCCGCCGGCCCGCTGCCGGCAAGCTGCGTTAGGTCGATGCCGGTGGCAGCCGCCATCCGCTGCGCAACCGGGCTAGCGCGCACTTCAGTGGGCGGCGCAGATTCTGGCGCAGACGTAGCTACTGCTAGGGCAGGCTGAACAGATGCGCCCGCCTCCCCAGGTGAAGCAATATAGGCAATGACCGTGGTGACCGGCACAGTGGCGTCAGCGCCGTAACGCACATCGGTAAGGATACCGTCGGCAGTGGCTTCAACCTCCATGTCGATCTTGTCGGTCTGCACCTCCAGGAGCGTCTCTCCTTTTTTGACCGCATCACCCGCTTGCTTAAGCCAGCGAATGATCGTGCCTTCTTCTTGCGCCATGCCGAACTTGGGCATGATGACAGGTGTTGGCATATCGTTCACCTCGCCTCGCGCACCAGCCGCCGCGCAGCCGTGACAATGTCTTCGACCTGTGGCACCATGCGCCTTTCCAGTTCACGGTTGTAGGGAACAGGTATATCCAACCCAGCCAGACGGCGGATCGGCGCGTCCAGGTAATCAAATGCCTCCGACTCAGCAATGACAGCCGCCAGCTCGCCGCCAAAGCCGCCTGTCTTGACCGCCTCGTGAACAATAAGCACGCGACCAGTCTTGCTAACGGAGCGAACGATCGGATCGGCATCGAGTGGCTTGAGCGTGCGCGGATCGACGACTTCGACCTCGATGCCCTCCTCCGCCAGTTTCGTTGCCGCCTCCAATGCCCGCACCACCATCAGCGAGGTGGCGACAATGGTCAGGTCGCGCCCGCTGCGTTTGACTTCGCTCTGGCTGAGGGGCGTCGTGTAGTAGCCCTCAGGTACGCTGCCTTTGGTGCGATAGAGCAACTTGTGCTCGACAAAAATCACCGGATTGGGGTCTTCGATGGCTGCTAGCAGCAAGCCTTTGGCATCGGCGGGCGTGCTCGGCATGACGACCTTCAGCCCCGGCACATGTACAAACCAATTTTCCAGGCTTTCAGAGTGCTGCGCGGCGGCGCCTGTACCGGCGCCAGCTGGGGTGCGCAGGACGAACGGCACTTCGACCTTGCCCCCCAGCATGAAGCGCAGTTTCGCCGCCTGCAAAACAAGCTGCTCCATCGAGAGCGTGATGAAATCCATGAACTGAATTTCGGCGATGGGGCGCATCCCGGTCAATGCTGCGCCAGTGGCGACGCCAGCAATGATCGCCTCCGAAATCGGGGTGTCGCGCACCCGCTCCGGGCCATACTTCTGATACAGGCCGTCGGTCACACCAAACGCGCCGCCATAAACGCCGACATCCTCGCCAAACAGGAAAACGCGTTCATCACGCGCCATTGCCAGATCGATCGCCTCGCGGATCGCTTCGGCGTAGGTCAACTCGCGGCTCATGCGTAGACTCCTTCGAGGATCGTGGCCGGGTCTGGGTCCGGGCTGTTTCTGGCAAATTCGATCGCCGCTGCAATCTCAGTCTCGACTTGCGCCTGTAGTTGGGTGAAGGCGTCCTCCGTCAGGATGCCTGCCGCCATCATCCGCTGTACAAGGCGCGCAATCGGGTCGCGTTCCTGCCACTCCTTGACCTCTTCCTTGGTGCGGTAACGCTGCTTGTCACTCTTGCTGTGACCCTTCCAGCGGTACGTTCGCGCCTCGATCAACGTTGGCCCCTCGCCGCCGCGCGCCCGCGTCACGGCCGCCTGCGTCGCCGCATAGACAGCAAGCAAGTCATTGCCATCGACGGTCACGCCTGGGATGCCATAGGCGGCGGCGCGGTCGCTGAGCTTTTCAACTTTGCTGGCGCGTGCAATCGCCATTGACATCGCATATTGGTTGTTCTCGCAAAAGTAGATCACGGGCAGGTTCCAGATCGCCGCCAGATTCAAACTTTCATGGAAAGCGCCCTCGTTGGTGGCGCCATCGCCAAAGAAGACCAGCACCACGCGATCTTGCCGCTGCATCTGAATGCTGAGGCCGACCCCTGCCGCCATTGGCACGCCCCCCGCGACAATGCCGTTGGCGCCCAGGTTGCCGGTCGTAACGTCGGCAATGTGCATCGAGCCTCCCCGCCCGCGACAATAGCCGGTCTCCTTGCCAAAGAATTCAGCCATCATCTGATCGGCGCGCGCACCTTTGGCGATACAGTGACCGTGCCCACGATGGGTGCTCAGGATATAGTCGGTTGGGCGCAAGGCCGCACATGCTCCCACCGCCGAGCCTTCCTGACCGATGGAGAGATGCATGGTGCCATGTATCAGCCCCTGCAAATAGAGTTGCTCCGCAGACTCCTCAAAGGCGCGGATCAGCAACATCTGGTGGAGTAGTTCGTGCAGACGTGCAGGTGATAATCCTGCGAGTGAATCATTCATGAGTCCCCTGTCATTCGTTGAAATCACGCGACAACTATCGCCAGCGAAGCGACTTTTCTGCACAAATGTGCTTTACCTGGTCAAATGTGTATTTTACTGGGGTGAGGAAATCCTGTCAATGCGCAGAATCGTCAAGGGAGAACTGATGCACGCTCCTGGCCTTCGGGGCGGCTGCCAATCTTCCGGGAAGTTTTTGAACTTCCGAGAAGGTGCAACCCTCGATAGATAGAACGAGACAGACCTAACGATCAGTGGCGCTTGGTAGCACTGCCTCCGCTGCCTGCAACAGCAAAGCGAGAGAGACCGCGCCGGGGTCAGCATGGCCCAGGCTGCGTTCGCCGAGCTTTGCCGATCGCCCGCGTTTGGCGACCATGCTGGCGGTGGCGGCGGCGCCCTGGCGCGCAGCCGGCAGCGCAGCGCGCCACGCCGCCGCAAGTGGCTGGTCGGGCGGCTGTGCTGCCAGTGCATCGACAAATGGCTGGAGCGCGTCGATCAATGTCTTGTCGCCGGGCTGCGCCTTGCCCAGCCGCTTGACCATCGTCAGTCCTGCCTGCAGCGCCTTGACGACCGACGGCGTGTCGTAGGGTCCGTCGCCCAATGTGCGTCCGGTCGTTGTGAGCAGCGCGCCGACCAGCGCGCCGGACGCGCCGCCAGCCGCATCGGCAAAGGCGGCGCCAGCCGCCGCCAGCAGTTGACCATCGCTGCCGTTCACTTTCTCCGCTGCCGCCACCGCCGCGCGCAGTCCGCGCACCATCGTCGCGCCGTGATCGCCGTCACCCGCCGCAGCATCAAGCCGCCCCAGCTCTTCTTCGTGTGCAGCGACGGTCTCCAACGCCAGCGCCAGCCAGCGGCGCACAACCGCGCCTGCGATTTGCGGTGAACTCATCGTACATTCCTCTTTCTTTGCGAACCTCTGCGCCTCCCCGCGCCTGTGTCAAGCCCCTCGATGTCAGCATCGGCTCACATGTTGGTGTAGGCGGCGGAGGCGCACGGCGCGTCGAGCAGGGTGGTCAGCTCGTCGTCGAGCCAGCAGAGCGTCAGTGAGCAGCCCGCCATGTCGAGTGAGGTGACCATCTCGTTGACAATCGGCTTGTAGGGCGTCAGCCCTTCCGTCAACAGACGACGGTTGATATCCTTGTAGAGCACGAACATCTCTTCGTACTGTGTGGAGCCAAGCCCGTTGAGCAACACGGCAACCCTCGAACCGGAGTCGGCGGGCGCGTCGGCGAGCAGCGTGTCGAGCAGCAGATCGGCGACCTCGCGCGCAGGGCGCATGTGGCTGGATTGGATGCCTGGCTCGCCGTGCACGCCCAACCCCAACTCCATGCGCCCCGGTGCGACGGTGAAGAGCGGCGCCGACTGTCCCGGCAATGTGCAGCCGCCAAAGGCGACGCCAAAGGAGCGCGTGCGGTCGTTGGCTTTGCGCGCCAGCCGTTCCACCTCATCCAGCGCGTCGCCGCGCGCTGCGGCTGCGCCCGCGATCTTGAAGACGAAGAAGTCGCCAGCAATGCCGCGACGCTCCTCTTCCTGGCCGCGCGGCGCCGAGGCGACATCGTCGGTGACGCGCACGGTGCGCACGTCGATGCCTTCGTCCTGGCAGCGCAGTTCCGCCATGTCAAAGTTGAGCACGTCGCCGCTGTAGTTGCCGTAGCAGTAGAGCACGCCAGCGTCGCTTGCCACCGCCTTTGTGACGCGGTAGACCTGTTCGGCGGACGGCGCGGCAAATACATTGCCCATCACTGCGGCGGCGGCTAACCCAGGCCCCACGTAGCCGCAGAAAGCTGGGTAGTGTCCCGACCCGCCGCCCACCACGACAGAGACCTTGCCCGGCTGCGGCGCGTCGACTGCCATCACGCCGGAAGCATCGGGCACGCGCCTGACCAGGCGACCGTAGGCGGCGACAAAACCTTCGATCAACTCTTCACGAAAGTCAGCAGGATCGTTGAATAATCTGGTCATAGGTGTTGTGTCTCCATGGTGATGAAGAGAGCGGCGAGGGGCGAAACGCCGTTGCCGCCGTCCTCTCAAGCCGCCGGCAATGCAGGCGGAGTCGAATCAATTCTACACTTTGATGAAGGCCGCCACTGCTGGATGCTGGCGCAGCAGCTCCAGGTCGGCGGCGGTGGGCAACTGCGGGCGGTCGCGCTCGGCGTTGACGATGCACAGAAAGCCCAGCGGTTCATCGCCCGTCGGCTGGAATTGGTGCCAGGTCATCGGCGGCACCAGGATCAGATCGTAGTGACCGATGTCGTAGACTGCGTCTTGCAGGAGCACGCGCCCGGCGCCGCGCACCACCATCACCGCGTGCTCGTGCTCATGCCGTTCGAGCGAGGAGTAGCCACCCGGCGCCACCTCGAAGTAGCGCCACTGAAAGTGCATCTGGGCGCCCTCAAAGAGTATCTGCTTGGTGATGTCGCGAAAGCTGGTCGTGCCGTCCTGTTTGTAGCCGAGGACAGGCGTCTCTGTCCAGCGGCAGTCGCCGAGATGAGAACGAATCATCATAGTTTGGCTCCTTTCTGCACATTTTCGACAAAGGTGCGGCTGCGTTCGTAGAGTGCGTCGCCCGCCATGTAGAGGCTGCCGCCGATCAGCAGGATGGTGTCGTTGCCGTAGACATCGATCATCTCCTGGACTCGATCGACTTGCATCCCACCGGCGGGGACTGGCAGCGCGTCCTTGTGCGCACTCCATGGCCGCCGCAAGTGATTCGCCAGGTCAAGACAGGTCTGCTGGCTGTAGCTGAAGCGCCCACCATAGTTCGGGTAGATCACGGCGTCGGCGCCAAAGAGGCGGAAAATCTTGCCAAAGAGCAGCTCCGGGGCAATGCGCAGCGCGCCGGCAAAGGCAGGATGCGCCATCACCGCCATGTCCAGCCCGTCGGCGACCAGCTCGTGCAGCAGCGGCAGCCCCACCAGCATCGGCTCGATCATCACTACCTGCACGCCCAGGTCATGGCAGATGCGCACCTGCTCGGCGATGGCGCGCGGCCCCCCGATCAGGTTGGGGACATAGAGCGAACGGCGACCGGTTTCGGCGGCGGCTTCCGTCACCGCTGCCTGGCAGCGCGCCACCCGCTCGGCAAAGGGCGCGTAGCGCTGATTCGCCAGCCCGTGGTCATCCTTGATGAAGTCGATGCCGGCGCGCGCAAAGATGCGGCAGTACTCCGCCAGTTGCGTCGCCGAGAGTCCTTGCGGTTTGAGTGCAGTGCAAGTCAAGGGGCGATTGTAGCCATCGACCAGGGCGCGCAAACCGGCGCCGCCAAACTGCGGCCCCACGAACGCAGCGACCTGTTCGTCGGGCATGGCGACATCGACGAGCAGCACATCGCTCTGCAGCGACGTGTTGCCAAAGAGCATGTTGAGCCATTGCGCGGGGTCGTCGCCGGTGGTGGCGCGCGCCAGCCGAATCACGACCTCATGCAGATCGTCGCCGATTGCCCGGATCGACTCGAC
>DMDA01000071.1:10829-11418 GCA_003451595.1 Chloroflexota bacterium
ACACCCTCGGCGCGAGCGACAATCTCATCGGGAGTTGCGCGGATGTGATAAGTGACGAAGAAAGAGTCTTGCATCGTAAGTAGTCGGTAACGTGGTAATGCGACAAAAATCGAGAATTCGCCCCCATGCAACAGGTTGCCAGCACAAGGAGCTTACTCAGTGGCTTGTTTTCGGCTCTGAAGCCATCGGACCAAAAGAGGCAGGGCTTTCGGTTGCGCGCTTGCCGAGCAGGAGCCCCTCGACGCCGATATCCTCATCGAGATGTAGTTGGCATTTCCTGGCTGATCAACCTTTTTGCATCAACGTATTTGCAACAGTCTCGATGTGTCAAGCCTGCGCAAGCGGCAGCGGTGTGGCTGAACGCATGAACGCCACGGTCTGCGCCAGATCGACGATGCCGGCGTCAGAGCCAAGCCCGCCGGCCACCAGTCCGGCGGCTGCTGTGCCGAGCCGCCCCGCCTCTTCCAGGCTCCACCCCTGCCCCAGCCCAACGATGAAGCCGGCGCAGTAGGCGTCGCCGCAGCCGGTGGTGTCCACGACCGGGACGTGAAACGCCGGCAGGCGAATTTCCTGGATAGCGTCACCTTCC
>DMDA01000071.1:11594-11846 GCA_003451595.1 Chloroflexota bacterium
GATGTAGGGCAGACACGGCTCGATCAGGTCGAGCAGGTCGGGGCGTTCGATGGCGACCAGGTCGAAGGTGGTGATGACGCCTTTGGATTTAGCGAACTTGAGCACTTCCACCGTCGGCGCGCCGTCGAATTTGGGCATCAGCGACGTGCCGCCGACATGCAGCACATCGGCGCTGGCGATCACGTCGAAGTCGATATCCTCCAGCGTCAGCGCGCCGTTGGCGCCGGGCACATGCAGCGCCGGGCGCTCGCC
>DMDA01000071.1:12110-18427 GCA_003451595.1 Chloroflexota bacterium
AATAAAGTTGCCCAGCTCATCCTTGCCGAGCGCGCCCATCGCGATCACGTGAGCGCCGAGTTTAGCGAGATCGATGCTCGTCCCGGCTGCTGTGCCCGCCACCGTGATGCGGATTTCTTCGAGCAGATCGACATTCTGTCCATCGGGGATACGCGTCACCGGGCGCCCCAAAATATCGACAATGTGAATGCCAAGACTGACGACAGTTGTCATGCGTGCGCCTCTCCTGCTTCGAATTCATCAAGATATGCTTCGATCTCCGCCGCCGTGCTCATCTCCAGGGCGACGGCGGCAATTCGCTGTGCTTCCGGGCGGGACAATCGCCGGATGCGCGCCTTCACGGCTGGAATCTCGGCAGCGTTCATACTCAACTCATCGAGTTCCAGTCCCACCAACAGCGGCGTCGCGCGCGGGTTGCCCGCCAGCTCACCGCAGATGCCGACGCGGATGCCGTTGGCGTGACCAGCCTGCACCACCTCGCGAATTGCTCGCAGCAACGCCGGTTGAAAAGCGCTCACCAGCCCGGCTACGGTCGCGTTCCCCCTGTCTGCGGCCATGACATATTGCGTGAGATCATTCGTGCCGATGCTGAAGAAGTCCACCAGGCGCGCCAGATGATCGGCCAGCAACACGGCGGCTGGCGTCTCGACCATGATGCCGCGCTGGATGTCCTCGTCAAAAGATAGCCCATCTCCCTGCAACTCGGCGCAGATTTCGTCGATCAGTGCATCGATCAACACCAGTTCATCCCACGTGCTCACCATCGGGAACATGATGCGGATCGGGTGTTCTGCAGCGGCGCGCAGAATGGCGCGCAGTTGGGGACGAAACAAGCCAGGATGATCGAGGCAATAGCGCAGACCGCGTTGGCCCAGAAAGGGATTCGGTTCGTGCGGCTGGCGCAGGTAGGGCAGCGTTTTGTCGCCGCCAATGTCCAGTGTGCGGATGATCAGTGGCCTTCCCTGCAGCCGGCGCGCAGCATCCAGATACGCGGCAAGTTGCTCCTCCTCGGTGGGGGGAGCTTCGCGGTCGAGGTAAAGAAACTCGGTGCGAAAGAGACCTACGCCTTCCGCACCGTTTGCCAACGCCAGATCGACATCGCCAGGTAAGTTAATGTTGGCGACTACTTCGATGCTGCCGCCATCGCGCAACATAGCGGGCGCCTGAGCATCCTTCTGGGCGGCCATGCGTTGCGCCTGCCAGCGTGCGCGTTGTTCGGCAAGCTGCGCCAGCAAGTCGGCGTCGGGCGCCAGCCAGAGCAACCCCGCGCTGCCGTCCAACGCCAGCATCTGGCCGTCGGCAATCGTGGCAAGGGTGGCAGCGCCGATGCCGGTGACGGCAGGAATCCCCAGTGCACGCGCCAGGATAGCGCTGTGTCCGGTGGCGCCGCCCTCCGCCGTGACAATGCCAAGCACTTGATCCAGCGGCAGGCGCGCCACGTCAGAGGGCTTCAGCTCACTTGCCACCAGGATTGCGGGCGCGGGTGGCGCAAAGACAGTGGCTTCGGTGGGGGCGCCTGCCAGATACCGCAGCACGCGCTGCCCGGCGTCGAGCACATCGTCGGCGCGACGCGCTAGATAGGCCTCTTCCAGTGCGCGGTAGCGGCTGACGACGCCTTGTAGCGCCTGCTGCCAGGCGCTGGCCGCGTCGATGTGACGCAGCTCAATGGACTGCTGCGCCGCCTCCAACAACTCACTGTCAGTGATCATCAAAATCTGTGCTTCGAAGATGCCAGCTTCGGCTGGCCCGGCGCGGCGGCTCAGTTCGCTGCGCAGATCGCGGAGCTGCTCGACGACCGCAGCGATAGCTTCGTTCAATCGTTGTCGTTCGGCGGTTGGGTCATCGATTGTGCGCTCTTCTATTTCAGGTGCGACATTGCGCAGCCGGAACGCCGGCCCAAACGCAACGCCCGCCGACGCCGCAATGCCTGGCACAGAATCAGCATCATCTGTAGTGACAGCTGCGGCGATGATCTCGGTCGGCTCGGTCACGTCGATGGGATCGCCAAAATTGTCCAGCGCCAGCGCCTCAATTGCCGTGAGCGCAGCAAGGGCTTCGGCGCCCTGGGCGCGCACAATCACAACATCCTTCTGCCGCGCGCCGAGCGTCACGAGCTGATTCAAGCTGGTGGCGGCGACAGTGCGACCCGCATGAGTTAACGTGACCTGTGCGTCGTATTGCGCTAATAGCGTCACCAGGCGCGCCGCAGGACGCGCGTGCAACCCCAATCGGTTAGGAATGACTATCGCCAGCTCGGTGCTCGCTTCGCCACCTGTGGCGACAGCCGACTCGTTGCTTGCGTCGGGGGGTGGCGTCAGGTGTTGCCAGGTCGCCAACTGTTCCGTCTTGGCAGCAAGCGCCCCGCGTGCATCGGCGAAAACCTGCGCCAGCGTGCCGCCGATCCTGGCGCGCACGGCAGCCGCCAACGTACCCTCCACCAGCGGCGCCTCGCAGAGATGGACGCGCGCCCGCTGCTCTTCAGGTAGAAAATCGAGGGCGGCTTCGGCGCTCATGATGGCGCTGCCGAGGTCCATCATCACCAGGACGCTGTCAACATCTGCGCGCGCCAGCAAAGTTGTGATGGCGGCGGCGACTTTGGCAGGGTCGGTGCCAATTGGGGCATCGGGGATGTCGACACCGCCCGCCAGCGCCAGCGGTGCGCCCCCTTGCACCATCTGCTCCACCAATTCCAGCAGACCCTCGGCTAACCTGGCGCTATGCGAAACTATGACAATTCCAACCATGGTCTCCTACATTTCGTCCGACGCCGTTGCCAGCGTTTCAGCCAGCGCGCGCAAAATCAGATAGGTGGAGGTGGCGCCAGGGTCCTGGTGACCGATGCTGCGTTCGCCCAGATAGCTGGCACGCCCCTTGCGCGCCTGCAGCGGGATCGTGGCGCGCATCCCTTCCTCGGCGGCGGCGACGCATGCATCGAGGGCCGCGGCAGGCGGCTGGCCAGCTTCCAGGCTGGCGCGCAGGGCGGCAAGCGCCGGCGTCCATGCATCGATCATCGTCTTGTCGCCAGGTTCGGCGCGCCCACGCTGGATGATGCCATCGCGACCCGCTTCGAGCACGGCGAGCAGCTCGGCGTCGGTCAACGCGTGACGGTCGCCAGCCACGCCCGCCGCTTTGAGAAAGAAGTTGCCGTACAACATGCCGCTGGCGCCGCCCACAGTGGACATCAACGTCATACCGGCTGTCTTGAAGAGCGCGCCAAGCGACTGCCCCGGCTGCGCCGCCAACTTCTGCACGACCGCGCCAAAGCCACGCGCAATGTTGACGCCATGATCGGCGTCGCCGATTGCGGCGTCCAGGTCGGTGAGGTAACTCTTGTTTTCATCCAGCACGGCGGCGGTGCGTTGCAACCATGCTTCAACTATCGTTGCTGTGATCATGCTTTTTGTCAACTTCCCGTGACAGATCATCTTTCAGGATTTGAGAAAGAGGAATGCATCATAGCTCATGCCAGCTGTGTAGACTTGAATCCGTTGAATAGCTTCCTGAATGACGCGTCTCCACTCTCTACACGCCCCAGCGCAGCGCGGGTGTGTGCACGGGTGCATCCCACAGGCGCAGCATCTCGTCATCGGCGCGCGTCAGCGTGATCGAGCAGCCCTGCATCTCCAGCGAGGTGATGTAGGCGCCAATCAGCCTGCGCGCAATCGTGATGTTGCGCGCTTCACAGATGTGCGCTAGTTTACGATAGACGGTGTACAACTCGGAAGCCGGCGTGCCGCCCATGCTGTTGACCAGTGCGATCACACGGTCGCCGGGCTGAAAGGGCGCGCTGGTCAAGGTCTGCTCGACCCAATCGCCAGCGTCGGGGTCAAAGCTGCGCACTGTGCGCGTGTAGGCGCCATCGTCGAGAATCTCTTCGGCAAGCAGCGTGGTGATGGCGTCGGCGTCGGTGATCGGCATGCGGCGCTGGCCTGGCTCGCCGTGAATGCCGATGCCGATCTCGATCTCGTCGTCGCCCAGCTCGAACGTTGGTTTGCCGGCGGCGGGCGTCGTGCACGAGGTGAGCGCCATGCCCATCGAACGCGAGCTGATGCTGACGCGCTGCGCCAGTTCCGCCACCTGCGCCAGGTCATAGCCCGCCTCGGCGGCCGCGCCGGCGATCTTCTCCACGATGACCGTGCCGCCCACGCCGCGACGACCGGCGGTGTAGAGGCTGTCCTTGACGGCTACGTCGTCGTCCACCAGGACGGTGCGCACCGGCACACCGTCACCGTGCAGCAGCTCCGCCGCCGTCTCGAAGCTGAGCACATCGCCCGTGTAGTTCTTGACGATCAGCAGCACGCCGGCGCCGCTGTTCACCGCCAAGCCGCAGGCGTACATTTGATCGGGCGTGGGCGAGGTGAAGATTTCGCCCGGACACGCGCCGGCAAGCATCCCCATGCCGACAAAGCCACCGTGGAGCGGCTCATGCCCGCTGCCGCCGCCGGAGACCAGGGCGACTTTGTCGGCAACCGGCGCGTCGGCGCGCACGATGAATTTCGGCTCCAGATTCACGCGCAACAGGTCGGCGTGGGCAAGCGCCATGCCTTCCATTTGCTCGGTGATGACGGCGTCGATGGCGTTGATCAGTTTCTTCATGGCAGGCTCCGTCAAGGTTGAATGCGTTGCGCCGCAGCGGTTGGCGGCTGGCTCGTGGACAGGTTGATTGGTTGCAGCGCGATGTCGGGTTTGTGGCCGTCTGCGCCGAACAAGGTGATGCGTTCCAGCGGCAGCTGCACCCAGGCTTCTTCGCCCAGTGCCCGCCCGGTGTCGGATGCAACTTTGGCTTTGAGCACAAGGTCGCCGATCCGCAGCGTGACCAGATATTGCCCCCCAACGACGATGGCGCGATTGGTGACGCGCGCGGGCACGGCTTCGGCTTGTGCAGCGGCAAAGACGCGCACGTGTTCGGGACGAATGCCCAAAGTCAGTTGCTCGCCGCTGCGACCGCTCAGCCGCACGGGCGTGGCAAACAATGGACTGTTCACCGTGCCGTCGCTGCTGATCGAGCGGGCAAAGTTTTCGACAAAGTTCATGCCCGGGTTGCCGAGGAACCAGCCGCCAAAAACATCGTTCGGGCGATCATATAACTCGCGCGGCGTTGCATACTGGACGATGCGCCCATCTTTCATCAACGCGATCTGGTCAGCCAGGGTCATCGCCTCGGTCTGGTCATGGGTGACGTAGATGATGGTCTGGTTGAGCCGGGTCACCAACTCTTTGAGCGCACGCTTGAGTTGTAGTTTGGAGGATATGTCAACGTTCGTGATCGGCTCATCAAAGAGGATGATTTTGGGCTGACGCGCCACGGCGCGGGCAACGGCCACCTTTTGTCGCGTGCCATTGTCGAGCGCATCGATGTCGGCGGCGGCGGCGTGGCGCATCTCCAGCAGGTCGAGCACTTCATCGACGCGGCGGTCGCGTTCAGCCTTGCTCAGCTTTTCGGCGCGCAGCGGCAGCTCGATGTTGGCGCGCACGTCGCTGCCGCGATAGACCACCGGATACTGAAAGACCATGCCGATGTTGCGGGCGCGCGTCGAGAGTCGGGTGACGCGCTGGTCGCCAAAGTAGATGTCGCCATGCGTGGGCGTCTCCAGTCCGGCGATCATGCGCATCAAGGTTGTCTTGCCGCAACCCGAAGGACCGAGCAGACAGGTCGTTGTGCCTGCCGGAAAGGTGATGGTCAGGTCGTCAACGGCCACGACCGCGCCAAATTGCTTGCGCAGGTTGTCGGTTCGTATGTCAAGCACAGCTCACTCCGCTCCTTTGCACACGCCGATGCGACGGCCCCCTTGAAAGACGATCATGTTGTGCGGCTGGACGCTGATCTCCACTGTCTGGTCGATCTCCACGTGCTGTTGCGTCTGGTCGTCACTGCGCACCACGGTTGTCAAGACAAGACCGTTCGCATCCAGGTAGACGATTTCTTCGCCGCCCAGGTCTTCGCGCAGTAAGACTTTGGCGTTGTGGGTCAGCCAGCCAGCGCCGCGCGGCTGACCAATGCGAATGTGCTCCGGACGGATGCCGATCTGCACCTCGCCGCCGGGCTGACCCGGTTGCTCGCGCATAAAGCCTGTGCGGAACGCTGACGTCTCAATGATCTGGACGCCGCTCTGCTGGCGTAGAAGGCCACCGACCAGATTCGCCTGCGGAAAGGCGACGTGGTGCATGGTCTGGGTGCGCTGCGGATTGGCGTAGAGCGTCTCCGGCGCGCCGCTTTCAATGATTTCACCCCCATCCAGCACCGCGATCTGACTCGCCAGCATCAGCGACTCCACGGCGTCGGAGGTGGTATAGATGAAGGTCACTTTGAGCATCTC
>DMDA01000071.1:18664-20991 GCA_003451595.1 Chloroflexota bacterium
CGGATCGTCGAGCACATAGATGTCGGTGCGTTTGACCAGACCGCGCGCAATGGCGACGCGTTGCTTCTGCCCGCCGCTCAGCTGGTCGGGTTTGCGATCGAGCAACTCCTGGATGCCGAGCAGAGCGGCGACGCGCTGCACCTCTGGCTCAATTTCGGCTTTGGCGACGTGCGCCAGGTCAAGCGGATAGGCGATGTTCTGGCGCACGGTGAAATGTGGGTAGAGCGCAAACGACTGCGGCACATAGCCGATGTTGCGCTCGCCCGCCGAAAGTCGCGTGACATCGGCGCCGCGCAACAGCACGCTGCCCTGATCCGGCGTCTCCAACCCGGTGAGCAGGCGCACAAGCACCGACTTGCCCGAAGCCGGCAACCCGAAAACGACCGTGAATTCGCCAGCTTCCACGCTCAGGTTGACATCGCGCAAAATCTGTTTGCGACCATAACTCTTGGCGAGATGGTGTAGTTCAACTGCACTCATGCAAATGTCGTTTCTGTTGGCGCCGTCAGCGTCCCAGCGACGCCAGCCACGGCGCCAGCGCAATGCTCACGGCGAAGATGACAGCGACTAGAAAGATAAACCAGATGTAGAGCAAGGCAGATCGCTTGAAATTGGCCGTCGGTGGGATGTTGCCAACGGCGATTTGACTGATGGCGGAAGCCACCAACGAGATCAGCCCGATCTGGTAAAGTTGCATACTCACTTGTTGTCCGAGCAGCACGATGCTCGCCAACATCCAGACCACAAGCACGGCTTGCAATGTGGCGGCAAAAGGTCGTTTGGTGACGTTCATCTTACACCTCGCCGCGCACAGTGCCGAAGGTCATACCGACCAGCAAATACTTCTGGAAGAGGAAGATCATGATGGTGGGCAACAGAACATAACCGGTGGAGAGCGAGGCGACAAACGCCCAGTCCACGTTGCCGCCAGCGTTGACCAGCCCCACCGCCAGCGCGTAGGGAATCATCTGCGTGCCTGGACCGCCCAAAATGAAGTTGAGCAGGAACTCATTCCAGACGAAGATGAGGTTGAAGATGAAGGCGGCGATCAGTCCGGGGCGCACCTGCGGCAGCACCACACGAAACATCACGTGCAACCGTGATGCGCCGTTGACAAAGCCGGTCTCATCGTAGCGCTGCGAGACGCCGTCGATAAAGCCCTTGAGAATCCACAACGAGAAGGGAATGCTGAACATCGTGTAGAGCATCAGCACGCCAAACTGGTTGCGCCACTGAAACGCGTTGTACATCTGGAAGATCGGCACGACAAAGGCGGCGGCGGGAACCATGCGCGTGGAAAGAATCAGGAACATCAGGAAATTGGTGGCGCGAAATTTGTAGCGCGATAACGCATACGCCGCCAAAAACGACACGACGATCGCCAGCGTCACCGACGTAATCGACAGAAAGAGACTGTTGATGAAGTAGGGGATTGTGTTCGGTCGCGTCAACATCGAGATGATGTTGTCAACCGTAGGCTGGAAAATGAACTTCGGCGGTACGGCGAGGATGTCGTTCGGCGTCTTGAAGGAAGCCAACAAAATCCAGAAGACCGGCAGGAAAAAGAGGATCGCCACCAGCCACAAAATCAGATAGTAGAGCGTCGTGCGGGCACGGGATTGTTGCATCTTAGGCTCCCTCACGGTAACGGCGCAGGTTCAGCACCCAGAGATAGATCGAGGTAAACGCGATGGCGATCAACAGCAGGATCACGGCCAACGCCGACGAGAAGCCGATATTGAGGCTGGCAAACGCGTAGCGATAGAGTTTCAGCGCGATCAGCTCGGTGATATTGCCCGGCCCGCCGTTGGTCATCAAGAAGACCAGATCGGTCGTCTTGTAGGCGTCGATGGTGCGCAGCAGGATGCCCAACATCAGGATGAACTTGCCGTGAGGCCAGATCACGTGCCACAGCCGCTGCCAGATCGAGAGGCGGTCCACCTCAGCGGCTTCCAACTCCGCTTTGGGCACGGACCCGAGCGCGGCCAGCGTCATCAAGATCATGAAGGGCGTCCACATCCAGATATCGACAAAGAGCACAGCGCCGAACGCCCAGTTGATGTTGGTCAGGAAGTCGATCTTGGCGCCGGTGATCTGCTGCAGCAGAAAGTTGGCGACGCCAAAGGTCGGCTCATAGATCAGCCGCCAGAAAAGCCCCGAAGCCACCGGCGTCACCACCATCGGCACGAAGAGCAATGTCAGCGCCAGCCGGCGACCTGGCATGTTGTTGCTGCCCCAAAACAGGAAGCCGAGCAGCACGCCAAGCGTCGTCTCGATGCTGACCGCCAGCACGACAAAGACAAAGGTGCGCCCAAACGCCGACCACA
>DMDA01000071.1:21190-22247 GCA_003451595.1 Chloroflexota bacterium
ATGACGTTGAGCGCCACAAAGAAAATCAGGATGGGCAGCAGGAGCGTGAGGGAAAAAAAGCGCGATTCCTCGAACGCGCGCAAGGGGCTGCGTCGACTGCGGGCGACGATGTGTTCGTTGGTCTGAGCAATATTGGCTGAACTCATGCGCTCTACTCTTTGCAATCGGGTGAGACCTTCCAGGAAGCTTGCCGCTTCCTGGAAGGTTGATAGGTTGCCAGTCTACATCAGCTCAACGTCAGGTTCAACAACTCCTGCGGCGGCGCTGTCTGAGTGCGTCCCTTGTCAAAGAGAATCTTCTGCTGGCGGCCCGCAATGTAGTCCAGCACCAGCTTCGGATCGTTGACCTGGCCCGACGCGTAGGCGCTGTACGCCTCCTGCTGAATCGCCAGCAACTCGGCGTACTCGGGCAGGTGCCAGAAGTCGCGCGAGCGCCCTTCTTCGAGCATGTACTTGAACGCACGCGTGTACGGCTTCAGATCTTCGAATCCTTCCGCCTCAACGCCCTTCTTGCTCCACGGCAGACCACCCTTCGACACGAATTCAGCCTGGGTGTCATCCTGGTACCACCACTTGAGGAAGTCGATGCAGGCGCGCATGTGGTCGTCATCGTTGAAGGCGTTGATCACCCAGGGCTGGCCACCCATGGCGCCGATCACCTTCTTTTCGCCATCCGGGAAGACGAACTTCGGATGCGGCACGGCCATGACCTTGCCTTCCAGCTCCGGCGGAATCATGAACAGACCAACCGCCAGCCAGTTGAACGCCGAGAAGACCTTGCCCTGCGTGAAGAGGTCGATCATCGAGCCGATCGTGAAGTCCGGCGCGCCGGGCGGCATGTACTTCTGCAGCGAGCGGAAGTATTCGAGCTGCGCGGCGTTGGCATCGGTGTTGAGGACGCCCACAACATTGCCGGTGGCCGGATCCCAGATGTCGCCGCCGGTGGCATAGACATAGGGGTGATAGGCGCAGGAGAAGAAGTCATATTCCTTGCTGTACTGCGCTGCCGTGCCGTAGAAATCCTGCTCGGGGCGGTTGAAGAACTCGAAGATCGGTTC
>DMDA01000071.1:22511-23266 GCA_003451595.1 Chloroflexota bacterium
TTCGCTTCAAAGGCAGCCTGCTCAGCCGGGTCTTCGATCATGTCTTTGCGAATAAACAGACCCTGGGTGTCCGGCATCTGGGGGAAGCCCCACCGTTGCCCTGACCCATCCGGGTAGACCTGGTAGGTGTTGACGACCAGACTGGAGAACGGTTCCAGGTCGAGTTCGGGATTCAGCGCATAGACATCGTCGGCTTTGACGATCCAGCCCGGCTCCGCCAGCGCGCCCAGCCACTGGCTGTCGGAGACGATCAGGTTGAACTCCTGTGACTTGGCGGCAAGCGTCGGCGCCACGCGCTGGAACAACGCCGCGAAAGGCGCTTCGGTCTTGCGCACGGTGACATCGTAGCCGTACTTCTCTTTCGCCATGGCGGCAAACGCCGGGAACATCTCGATCGGCAACTGGCTTGGGGGCCAACCGGCGATCACGGCCAGACTCAATTCCAGGCTCTTGCCGCGCATTTCATCGCCGACTGTGCCTTGCAGTGGGCTGGCGCCGCTGGCTGCCGGCGCGCTGCTGCCACCGGTTGGAGCGCCGGCCGGCGCACATGCCGCCAGTGCGTTCGCCGCCACTGCCGCCGCGCTCATGGCTGCCATTCCCTTGAGCAGTGCACGCCGTGAGAACGGTTTGGAAGCTAGACTCTCAGACATTGTGGATCCTCCTGTGACTCTTTGTTGACTATCATCTATCGCCCTGCGACGTCTGAACAGTGCCGACGCCGCAACGATCACTGTGGTGCGTAGTGCGTGGTGCGT
>DMDA01000071.1:23488-23761 GCA_003451595.1 Chloroflexota bacterium
CACGTAACACTAGATCGCCGTATACCCGCCGTCAATCAAAATCGTTTCGCCCGTGATCAGATCGGATGCTGGCGACGCCAGGAAGAGGATCAGATCGGCGACCTCGACCGGCTGGCCGAAGCGGCGCAGGGGAATCTTTGCCAGCATCGGCTCCGCTTTTGCCGGGTCGCCCCAGACCTGCGTGCCCATCGGCGTCAAGATCACGGTTGGCGCCACGGCGTTGACCTGGACGTTGTGCGGACCCCATTCCAGCGCCATCACTTTGGTCAGCAT
>DMDA01000071.1:24025-24542 GCA_003451595.1 Chloroflexota bacterium
GACGAGACGTTGATGATTTTGCCGTGCTTCTGCTCGATCATCTTGGGCGCCAGCGCCTGCGCCAGCAAATAGGGCGCGCGCAGATTCACGGCGATGGTCTCCTCCCAATCCGCCAGCGGGGAGGCAAGGATCGGCGCAATGCGGGCGATGCCGGCGTTGTTGACCAGGATGTCCACTGTCCCAAAGGCGTCGAGCGCGGCTTGCGCTGCCTGCAGTGGCCCTTCGGTCGTGCGCATGTCCGCTTCGATAATCACACAGCGTCGTCCAGCCGCTTCGATCTGCGCCGCCGTGGCTTGCAAGCCTTCATGATCGCGCCCGGCGATGGCGACGTCAGCGCCTGCCTGCGCCAGGACAATCGCCGCCTCGGCGCCGATGCCTTTGGAGCCGCCGGTCACCAGCGCACGTTTGCCCTGCACTGCAAACCGGTTCAAAGGATTCTGCATAGCACACCTCAATTGATTCCAAAGTTTGACTTGACCAAGGCAAGTCAACCAATGCCTGTCTCTTATACACATCT
>DMDA01000070.1:0-1047 GCA_003451595.1 Chloroflexota bacterium
GCGGTTGTGGGCGTGCTAGGCGGCGCAGTGGTGGTGGAGACCATCTTCGCCTGGCCGGGGATGGGGCGGCTCACAGTTAACGCTGCGTTTCAGCAGGATTATCCTGTCGTGTTAGGCGCCGGCATGTTTTTTGCTGTGTTGACGATCATCGGTTATCTACTGTCGGATATTTTCTACGCAATGGTCGATCCCCGTGTGCGGTTTGATTGAAGTAGTGCGTGGCGCGGTTGCGTGAATCAGGATCGATTGCACATGCGTCACGCAGTACGCAACACGCACCACTAGCAGAGTCGGGAAAGGCATGGCTGTCGATCAGGCACAAGCAAACGTAACGTTCAAGGGCGTACAGAACAGCGATGTTCTGGTTCGCAAGCCGCAAACGTATTGGAGCATGGCGCTTGCCAGCCTGCGCCGCGACCGGTTGACGCTGGTCGCACTGGGCTTTATTGCGCTCATCGGTCTGCTGGCGCTCGGTGCGGGTATGATCACGGCGGCGATCGGCGTCAGCCCGACGCAGACCAACCCGGCAAACCAATTCCAGCAGCCCTACATCTGGCCCTATCTTCAATGGCTGCTTGGCCGCGATCCGATCACGGCGCCGACCATGCTCTATCAATCCGGTGGTGTGCCACATTGGCTGGGCACCGACCAGTTGGGTCGCGATCAGTTGGCGCGGCTGCTCTACGGCGCGCGCGTCAGCCTGAGCATTGCCCTGGTGGCGGCGGCGCTGTCAATGGTGCTGGGTGTGGGCATCGGCGCTGTGGCCGGCTATTTTGGCGGGCGCGTCGACGATGTCGTGATGTGGCTCATCTCGACGCTGACGACGATTCCGGAGATTTATCTGCTCATCATCGTCAACTCGATCTTCCGCCCGACGCCCCTCACGTTGACGCTCTTTCTCGGCTTTCTCGGCTGGTTCGGCACGGCGCGTTTTATGCGCGGCAACGTCTTCAAGGTGCGTGCGCTGGAGTACACCACGGCGGCGCGAGCCGTGGGCGCCAGCAATTTTCGTATCATGCTGCGCCACGTCATCCCCAACAGCCTGCC
>DMDA01000070.1:1293-1638 GCA_003451595.1 Chloroflexota bacterium
AAGCAGTTCACTGGCCTGCATCTGCTGATCTGGCCGGGTGTACTGATTACTCTGACGGTGCTATCCTTCTATCTCATCGGTGATGGGCTGCGCGATGCCCTCGACCCGATGCTGAAAAACAAGAAGTGAACAAGGGGAATCTGAAAGGAGAACACGATGACACGGAAATGGTTTAGTCTTGCCATGTTGGTGACTTTGGTGGCAGCACTGGTGACCGGTTGTGCGCAGCCCGTACCGATTGCACCGCCAGCCGAATCAGGCGCAGCGGCGGAAAGTGGCGGCGCCGTTGCATCCAGTGGATCGGCTGGCGAGCCAGTGCGTGGTGGCGTCTTCACACGCTCGACC
>DMDA01000070.1:1759-2190 GCA_003451595.1 Chloroflexota bacterium
GCATCGAAGTCATCGATCCGCTGACGCTCAAGGTCACCTTCAAGGAAGTCAAGTGCGACGGCTTTGGCGACCTGGGTCTGGGTTGGCTGCCGAGCCACCTGTACGCCGCCGACTTTAGCGACATCATGACCAGCCCGCTCAACGAGGCGCCGACGGTCAGCGCCGGCCCCTTCACCTTCCAAAGTTGNNATCGCTGTCGATCCTCAATCGGGCGCGTATGTCACCGACGGCAGCATGTCTGAGCGTTGGGAAGCTTCTGAGGATGGGTTGACCTATACCTTCAAGCTGCGCGATGGCGTAACCTGGAGTGACGGCGACCCGGTGGATGCCTACGACTTCAAGTACACCTACGACGCCATCGCCAGCGATCTGGTCGAAACCCCGCGCAAAAGCCTGATCGAGAAGATCGCCAGCATCGAAGTCATCGATCC
>DMDA01000070.1:2467-6134 GCA_003451595.1 Chloroflexota bacterium
GCCCCTTCACCTTCCAAAGTTGGACGCGCGATGATAATGTCATCATGGTGCGCAACGAAAGCTACTGGGAAGGCGCGCCCAACATGGATGGCATGATCACGCGCGTGGTGCCCGACTCTGGCGCCCGTCTGGCGCAGCTCCTCAGCGGCGAGATCGACATCACCGGCCTCGAACCGACGCAACTCACCAGCGTGGAAGGTAACCCGGATATCACTGTCTACAGCGCCAATGACGACGGCTATGACTACATTGGTCTGAATCTGGCCAATCCTGCCAACCCGCAACCGGGCAAGGACGAGAACGGCAAACCGATCCCGCAAGACCCTCACCCGATTCTGAGCGACATCAACGTGCGTAAAGCCATCGCCCACGCGCTTGATTACAAGACGATCATCGACAGCGTCTACTTGGGGCGTGGCTATCAGATCGCCTCCAACGTGCTGCCGGCGGTCGAATGGGCGCACGATCCGTCGATCGAACCCTACGCCTACGACCAGGAACTCGCCAAACAGTTGCTGGAAGAGGCGGGTTGGGTCGATAGCAACGGTGACGGTGTGCGCGAGAAGGACGGCGCCGAATTGAAGCTGACGCTGGTGACAAATGCCGGCAATAAGGTGCGCGAAGACCTGGGCGCCTTGGTGCAGGATCAACTCAACCAGATCGGTTTCAGCATCGACTTCCAGACGATTGACTTCGGTACGCTAGTCGACCAATTGCTGGGTCAAACCTATGACATGGTGATCATCGGTTGGACTGGGCTTGGCTCTGACCCCAACGATGATGTTTTCTGGCGCAGCGACTTCGACACGCCGGGCAGCGGCTTCAACTTTGTGAGCTACCAGAACCCGAAAATCGACGAGCTGCTGCAAGCAGGCGTCTCTGTTCCCGGCTGTGACCCGGCGAAGCGTGCGCCCTATTACAAAGAAATTCAGCAGATTATCCACGATGATGTGCCCTACGTCTTTATTTCGGGCGGCGTGGGCGACACCGGCTACAACAACCGCTGGGCCGGTATCGAGCCAGGCCCGTGGAGCTTCTATTGGAACGTGCACCAGTGGTGGAACAAGACACTGACGCCGTAATGTGAGTTGGTCTGCCGGTGTGACGGATTGGCGCACAGGCGGCGGAGAATCTATTCCCGGCTGATAGCTCAAGTTGGCTGAAACCGACTGCCCCCTCAGTCCACTTGAGTGAACTTGAGCTATCAGCCTCGATTTGAATCGAAGGCAGTCTGATGGTGCGATAATCGGGCCGCCTACCACCGTACGCAATCTGCCTTGCACCCTCACACCGGCGACCTGCTTGCCCTCCCCAATTCCCTGTCACCTCACCACCCGATGTTGCGGATTTCCCTTCATGGCTGATGACTACGATGGCGCAGTGTGGGAGCGTCTTCCGCTTTCCTGTGATAAAATTGGTTGACTACAACGAAAAATGGGCGGAGTTGGAAACAAGCATCGATCCATTTGCAAACGTCGTCTTGGCGCACCTGAAGACACAGGCAACCACTCACAATGATCGGGCGCGGTAGGCGTGGAAGCTAATGCTGAGGCGTCGTCTCTATCGACTAGGTTACCGGCGCAGCGACGTGATCCAGCTTTACCGTTTCACGAATTGGCTGATGCAACTGCCCAAGTCGCTCGATCAGGAACTGTGGTGGACGATTAAGCAGGAGGAAGGAGTACAGACGATGCCGTATATCAGTTATGCCGAACAACTCGGCATGGAGGAAGGGCTTGAGAAGGGACTACAGCAAGGACTACGACAAGGTTTGCTATTGGGTATTGATCTGGCGTTGAAACTGAAGTTCGGTCTGACCGCTGCCGCCCTGGTTCCGGAGATTGGCCAGATCGAGGATGTGGCGCTGTTGCAGGCGGCGCAGGCGCGCATTGAGTTTGCTGCGACGCCGGATGCTGTGCGCGCTGTCTATCGAGACGCCCTGGCATGAAACCATTCCATCCACAAACCATTATCGAACCCTTCCGCGTACGCTCGGTGGAGCCTATTCGTTTCACGACGCTGGCGGAACGTGAGGCCGCGCTGCGAGCCGCCGGCTACAATCCCTTTCTGCTGCACGCCAACGATGTGCTGATCGACCTGCTCACCGACAGCGGCACCGGCGCCATGTCCTCGCGGCAGTGGGCGGGCATGATCGCCAGCGACGAATCCTACGCCGGCGCTACGTCGTTTTATCGCTTCGAGGCGGCAGTGCGCGACATCACCGGCTTCAAGCACGTTATCCCCACGCACCAGGGGCGCGCCGCCGAGCACATTCTGTTCACCGTCCTGGGCGGACCGGGCAAGGTGGTTCCCAACAACACACATTTCGACACGACGCGCGCCCACGTCGAGCACAGCGGGGCTGAGGCGCGCGACCTGGTCATTGCCGAGGGCCGCCAGCCGCGGCTGATCCATCCCTTCAAGGGCAACATGGATGTCGACGCGCTGCGACGCACCATCGAAGAAGTCGGGCCGGCGAACATCCCGTGCGTGATGCTGACCGTCACCAACAACTCCGGCGGTGGGCAGCCGGTGAGCATGGCGAACGTGCGCGCGGTCAGCGAAGTCGCCCACCGCCACGGGCTGCCGTTGATCATCGACGCCTGCCGCTTTGCCGAAAATAGCTGGTTCATCAAGAGTCGCGAGGAGGGCTACGCCGATACAGCGCCGATCGACATCGCCCGCGAACTCTTCAGCTATGCCGACGGCTGCACGATGAGCGCCAAGAAGGATGGCATGGCGAACATCGGCGGCTTCCTGGCGCTCAACGATGACGCGCTGGCGACGCAGTGCCGCAACCTGGAGATTCTCACCGAGGGCTTCCCCACCTACGGCGGCATGGCGGGCTACGATCTCGAAGCCATCGCTGTCGGTCTCTATGAGGCGCTCGACGAGCACTACCTGCGCTACCGCATCCGCTCCATCGCCTACCTGGGCGACAAACTTACGGCGGCGGGTGTGCCCATCGTGCAGCCGACCGGCGGGCACGCCGTCTATCTCGACGCGCGCGAACTGCTGCCGCACATCCCGGTCGATCAATATCCGGCGTGGTCGCTCTGCAATGCGCTCTACTTGCTCGGCGGCGTGCGCGGGGTCGAAATCGGCTCGGTGATGTTTGGTCTCCAGCCCGACGGCAGCGAGAAGCCGGCGGCAATGGAGCTCGTGCGGCTGGCGTTCCCGCGCCGCGTCTATACGCAGAGCCACGTCGATTATCTCTACGAGGTGATCGTCGCCGTCAAGGAGCAAGCCGCCGCGCTGCCCGGCTATCGCATCGTCGAACAGGCGCCGGTGCTGCGCCATTTCACAATTCGCATGGAACCGATACGGCAATAGCACGCAGATGACGCGGATTGGGCGGGTCAACACGGATTTTTCTGTATCTCTGAATCCGCGCCCATCCGCTCGATCCGCGTCATCCGCGTGCCATTTTTCATCTACGCGACAAGAGAGGTAATCCAATGAGCACAGCGGTTGAAGTCGTTCACAACGAAGCGCAAAATCGGTTCGAGGTCAGCCAGGAGGGTCACCTTGCCGAACTGGACTATCAGCGCGCCGGCAACCAGATCATCTTCACCCACACGGGCGTGCCGGCAGCGCTGGAAGGGCGCGGCATCGCCGGCGCGCTGGTCAAGGCAGGGCTGAACTACGCACGCGACCACGCGCTGGA
>DMDA01000070.1:6395-8207 GCA_003451595.1 Chloroflexota bacterium
TCCCTTGTGAGGAGACTGGAACGATGACAGCAGAAACAACGCCGCTGGTCGGCGTGATCATGGGCAGCAAGTCGGACTGGGAAACGATGAAGGCGGCGGCTGACATGCTGGCTGAGTTCGGCGTGCCGCACGAATGTCGCGTGGTCTCGGCGCACCGCACGCCCGATTGGATGGTCGAGTACGCCACGCAAGCCGAGGCGCGCGGGCTGGCGGTAATCATCGCCGGCGCCGGCGGCGCTGCGCACCTGCCCGGCATGACTGCGGGCCACACGCTGCTGCCGGTGATCGGCGTGCCGATCCAGAGCCGGGCGCTCAACGGGCTGGATTCGCTGCTCTCGATCGTGCAGATGCCGGCGGGCGTGCCCGTGGCGACGATGGCGATCGGCAAAGCGGGCGCCATCAACGCCGCGCTCTATGCCGTCGCCATCCTTGCCGCCACGCGCCCCGACCTGCGCGAGAAGCTGCGCGAATTTCGCCGCACCCGCGCCGAGCAGGTGATGGCGGAGACGCTGGAATAGCGGGTGTGCTATACTCCATAGACAGTCTTGAGTCAGTATCAAGGCGGAGTCCATGGGAGGCGGTGACATGGGACTGAATGTCCTGACCATCGACGCACCGGAGGAAGTGCTCTGGGCGCTCAATCAGAAACCAGATGAGTTTGCCCAAGAGGCGCGCCTGCTGCTTGCTGTCAAGCTGTACGAGTCAGGCCGTCTTAGCACAGGGCTGGCGGCGCGACTGGCTGGCGTGCCGCGGTCGGTGTTTATTTTTCTGCTTGGCCGGTATGGACTCTCGCCAACAGGCGTAGACCCAGACGAAATTGAAGGGGATATCGCCAATGCACTCAGCGCCAGTCATCTTAAAGCGCAATAGCGCGTTGTTTCCTCCCGCCGTCATCGGCGTCTTCGGCAGCGGCCAGCTTGGGCGGATGCTGGCGCTGGCGGCGCGGGCGATGGGCTACCGCATCCACACCTTTTCGCCCGAACAGGATTCGCCCACCGGTCAGATCGCCGACCGCGAAGTCTGCGCTCCCTACGAAGACTTGGACGCCGTGCGTGACTTCGTGCGCCAGGTCGATGTCGTCACCTTCGAGTTCGAGAACGTGGCGGCGGCGGTGGCGCAGGTCGCCGCCGAGGAGGGCGTGCCGGTGCGCCCTGGCGGCCATGTGCTGCACACGACGCAGCAGCGTCTGCGTGAGAAGAGTTTTCTTGCCCGCGCCGGTCTGCCGGTGACGCCGTTTGCTGCGATCGACACCGAGGCGGCGCTGCTGGCGGCGATCCAGCAGATCGGCGCGCCGGCTGTGCTCAAGACCGCAGCGTTTGGCTACGACGGCAAGGGACAGGCGCGCATCGATGATCCGGCGCAGGCGCTGGCGGCGTGGGACGCCATCAGCCGCCAGGAGGCGATCCTGGAAGGCTTTGTCGACTTCGAGCGTGAGGTGTCGGTGGTGGCGGCGCGCGGCGTGGACGGCGCCTTTGCACATTGGGGCGTGATCGAGAATGAACACCGCGATCATATCCTCGATGTGTCGATGGCGCCGGCCAACGTCGCGCCGCGTGTCGCCGCCGAAGCGGTGGAACTGGCGCATGCCGTGCTGACGCAGCTTGATGTGGTCGGCGTGCTCTGCGTGGAGATGTTCCTCGACCGGCGTGGTCGGCTGCTGATCAACGAGCTGGCGCCGCGCCCGCACAATTCGGGCCATCTGACGATCGAGGCGGCGGTGACGAGCCAGTTCGAGCAGCAGGCGCGGGTCATCTGTGGGCTGCCGCTCGGTTCGACCGAACTGCTGCGTCCGGCAGCGATGGCGAATCTGCT
>DMDA01000070.1:8341-8700 GCA_003451595.1 Chloroflexota bacterium
GGCATGGGGCTGGTTGCGCAAGTCTTCGACGAAGACAACCTGCGTTACTTGCTCGGGCACATCGCCATCGGCCACACGCGTTACTCCACGACCGGTGCGCCCAAACTGCGCAACACTCAGCCCTACGTNNTTGAGCGAGGCTTCTGCCAATTGACCTCAGAGGAGGCTCTTGTGATTTCAGAAGACAAGCTCCAGGAAGAGTGCGGTGTGTTCGGCATCTTTGCGCCGGGGATAGAAGCCGCACGCTACACTTTTTTCGGACTTTACGCCTTGCAGCATCGCGGGCAGGAAGCGGCCGGTATCGTCACCTGCGATGGTCGCGTGGCGCATGTCCACAAAGGCATGGGGCTGGTTGCGCA
>DMDA01000070.1:8955-12900 GCA_003451595.1 Chloroflexota bacterium
CTGCGCAACACTCAGCCCTACGTGATCGAGACGCTCGACGGTCCGCTTGCCATCGCCCACAACGGCAACCTGATCAACGCGCCGCAACTGCGCCTGGAATTGCTCAGTCGCGGCGTCGGGCTATCCACCTCCAGCGACAGCGAGGTGATCCTGCATATGCTGGCCGGCGCTGGCGGCGACTGGATGGCGCGCATCCGCACGGTGATGGCGCGCGCCGAGGGCGCGTATGCGTTGACGATTTTGACGCGCAACGCCATCTATGGCGTGCGCGACCCATGGGGATTGCGTCCGCTGGTGTTGGGGCGGCTGGCGAGCGGCGGGCACGTGCTGGCGTCGGAGAGTTGCGCCTTCGCCACCATCGGCGCCGAGATGGTAGCGGAGATTCAGCCAGGCGAGATCGTGCGCATCGACGCCAGCGGCTACGAGATCGTGCAGGGTGCGCCGCCGCAGCGGCTGGCTTTCTGCACCTTTGAGCAAATCTACTTCGCCCGTCCGGACAGCCTCTTCAACGGCAAACTCGTCCATCAGACGCGGCAGAAACTGGGCAAGCAGCTCGCCCGCGAGGCGCCCGCCGACGCCGACATCGTTGTGCCCGTGCCCGACTCCGGCACGCCGCACGCCATCGGCTACGCCCAAAAGAGCGGCATTCCCTACAGCGAAGGGCTGATCAAGAGCCGCTACATCGGGCGCACCTTCATCCAGCCCTCGAACGAGCTGCGCAAAGTGGGCGTGGCGATGAAGTTCAACCCGCTGCCGGAGAATCTCAAGGGCAAGCGCATCGTGGTGATCGACGACTCGATCGTGCGCGGCAACACCTCTGGCCCCCTGGTGCGAATGCTGCGCAACGCCGGCGCCAAAGAGGTGCACGTGCGCGTCGCCTGCCCGCCGATCAAATTCCCTTGCTTCATGGGCGTGGACATGGCGACCCAGGATGAACTCATTGCCGCCAACAAGAGCATCGACGAAATTTGCGCGCATATCGGCGCCGACTCGCTGGCGTTTCTGTCGATCAGCGGACTGATGCGCGCGCTTAAAGCCGAGAACGGCTACTGCAACGCCTGCTTCACAGGAGAATATCCTTTCTCGACCCCGATCCCGTTGATTGAGCTGCAGGAAAAAGAGAAGTTTGCCGACGTGTGGGGCGATTGAGCAATCTCACGCAGCGAGTTGCACGCACACATCGACCACGCGCTGCCCTGCCGCCGTGCGCGCATCGACCAGCTCGAAGTGACCGACGCCTGGCAATGCTTCTAGCGTAGTTCGATCTCCGGCTTGCACCGCCCGTGCAGCATACTCTTGCACCATCCACAGCGGCACGATTGCATCCTCATGCCCATGAATATGTACATGCGGCACACCGAGCGGCGTCAGCGCAGCGGGCGAGACCTCGGCGTAACGCGCTGATACGTCGGCGGGCGACCCGCCAATCAACTCGCGCACGGCGGCGCCGCAGACTTCCTGCACGGCGGCAGTCGCCAGGTCAGGGATGCCGGCAATCGAGACGACGCCTTGCACGGGCAGTGGATTTGGTGTGTAGAGCGGGCTTTGAGGGGATAACTTCATTCGCACAGCCAGCCAAAGCGCCAGATGGCCGCCCGCCGAGTGTCCAGCCGTGACGACGTGGTGCAGGTCTAGTGCGTGGTCGCGCGCCAGGGTGCGTAGATGATCGAGCGCTGCGCCAACGTCGCGGAAAGTCTCTGGCCAGCCACCGCCATCACCCAACCGCCGGTACTCGATGCTCCACACCGCCAATCCGCGCTTCGTCAGCGTCAGCGCCAGCTGGCCCAGGGGTTCCAGGCCATACTCGGCGCGCCAGCAGCCGCCATGGATCAATGCCACCACACGGTGCGGCCCCGGCGTCGTTGGCAGAAAAAGATCGCCAAATTGACTTGGATGCGCGCCATAAATACACCGGCGGCTAGCCGAAACCACAGGCAGCCGCCGGTAATCTTCCACTGTCAACAGAGATCGCTTCGTCTCGCTCAATCGCTAATCCCCAGTCGCCAAGTCTTCCAATCTCTCCCGCTACTTCGCCGCCACGCGCTGCGGCGTGGCGCCCTGCGCCTGGTCGCTCTTCATATGACAGTTCTTGTATTTTTTGCCGCTGCCACACCAACAGGGATCATTGCGTCCCAACTCCTGACCGCTCTTGCGCACGGTTTGTGGCCTGGCGTCGCCGGCGCCATCGCCGCGATTGGTGCGGATGTTTCTGGCGATCGGTGTGGGTGGGGGCGGCGCGGCCTGCTGCGCCTGCTGCCGCTGGAGTTGTACAGCGAAGACTGCTCGCACGGTGTCACTGCGGATGGCGTTGATCATTTCGCTGTACATCTCGAAGGCTTCGCGTTTGTAAGCGACGACAGGGTCCTGTTGCGCCAGCGCGCGCAACCCGATGCCCTCGCGCAGGCGGTCGAGGTCGGTCAGGTGGCGCACCCACCGGCTGTCCACAGCCCACAGCATGATCTGCTTTTCGGCGCTGCGCATGATCGACTCGCCGATTTCAGCCTCCTTGGCGGCGTATGCCTGTTGCGCCAACGCGATGGCGTCCGCCTCGATCTCACTGCGTTTCTTGCCGTGCCAGCGCTCCGGCCCAAGCGCAGCGGGTAGGTGGTGCGTCAAGGCGCGCAACGCCTTGACCAGCTCGTCGAGTTGCCACTCGTCTTCGTATTCGCCAGCGGTGAATTCGGCCACGATGTCGCGCACTTCGGCGGCGATCATATCTTCGACTGTAAGCCGCAGCGACGGCTCGGTGAGGATACGGCGGCGTTGATCGTAGATGCGGTTACGCTGCTCGTTGACTACTTCGTCGTAGCGAAGCACATGTTTGCGGATGTCAAAGTTGTAACCCTCGACCTTGGTCTGGGCGTTCTCGATAGCTTTGTTGACCAGACCGGCCTCGATCGGCACGTCGTCCTCGACGCCTAGCCGCGCCATGATGCCAGAGATGCGCTCGCCGCCGAACTTGCGCATCAGTTCATCTTCCAGGCTCAGATAAAAGCGGCTGGAGCCAGGGTCGCCCAGACGCCCCGCACGCCCGCGCAGCTGATTGTCGATACGCCGCGCCTCGTGGCGTTCCGTGCCAACAACGTGCAATCCGCCCAACTGCCGCACAGTTTCTTTGTCACGTTCGACGGCGTGCCATTGCTCGGTCAGCACCTGCGCCCAACGATCGGCGAAAACGGTCGTCGGGTCTTGACCATGCTTGAGCATATCGACCGCCCGGTTCCAATCGCTCTGACGGACTGTGGATAGATCGATCTGTTCTTTGCGCAGTTGTTCGCGCGCCAACCCTTCTGCGTTGCCGCCTAGCAAGATATCGACGCCGCGTCCGGCCATGTTGGTGGCGATGGTCACAGCGCCGGGACGCCCTGCCTGGGCAATGATTGTCGCCTCGCGCTCGTGATTCTTGGCGTTGAGCACCTCATGGGGGATGCCATTGCGCCGGAGCAGGTTGCTGACATACTCGCTCGTCTCAATGGCGACGGTGCCGACAAGCACGGGCTGGCCCACCTGGTGTTTTTCCTTGATGTCATTGAGCACGGCTTTGAACTTGGCATCCTGTGTGCGGTAGACAAGATCGTCGAAATCCTGGCGGATGACCGGTTTATAGGTCGGCACCTGCACGACTTCGAGATCATAGATGCGCTGGAACTCCTCTTCCTCGGTCTTGGCGGTGCCGGTCATGCCCGCCAGCTTGTTGTACATACGGAAAAAGTTCTGGAAGGTGATCGTCGCCAGCGTCATCGACTCTTTCTGGACTTTGACGCCTTCTTTGGCCTCGATGGCCTGGTGCAGACCTTCGCTGTAACGACGACCTTCCATCAACCGCCCGGTGAATTCATCGACGATGATCACTTCATTGCCGCGCACGATGTAGTCCTTGTCGCGGCGATAGAGCGCCACGGCGCGCAACGCATTGTCGAGGTAGGGAAGCATGTCGAAGTGTTC
>DMDA01000070.1:13167-14234 GCA_003451595.1 Chloroflexota bacterium
TCGGCGAACTGGACGTAATAGTTGGAGCTTTCGCGTGCCTCGCCGGAGATAATCAAGGGGGTGCGCGCCTCATCGATGAGGATATTATCGACCTCGTCGACGATGGCGTAGTGCAACTCACGCTGTACGGTGTGCTCCAAGTCTTGCGCCATGTTGTCGCGCAGATAGTCGAAGCCATACTCGTTGTTGGTGCCGTAGGTGATGTCTGCCTGATAAGCCTCACGGCGCGAGATCGGCTTGAGATACTGGAAACGGTCGTCAGCGTTGGGGAACTCCGGGTCAAACAGGAAACTGCCCAGGTCTGGATTGCCGGCGCTGTTCTGGATGACAGCGGCGCGTAAACCCAGTAAGTGATAAATCGGCCCCATCAATTGGAGGCCGACTTTGGAAAGATAGTCGTTAGGCGTGACCAGGTGCGCGCCGCGTCCGGTGAGCGCGTTGAGGTAGAGCGGCAGCGTGGCGACCAGCGTCTTGCCTTCGCCAGTTTTCATCTCGGCGATGCGCCCGCTATGCAGCACCATGCCACCCAACAACTGTACGTCATAGTGGCGCAGGCCGGTGGTGCGTTTGCTGGCTTCGCGCACAGCGGCGAAGGCTTCAGGGAGAATCTCCCAGAGAATCTCTTCCTCGGCCTTGCGTAGGTCCTTCTTGATGCGGTCGACCTCGACGCGGGCGAATTTCTGTTCTTCGGTGCCCAGGACATCAAGATATTCTTGTTCCGCCTCGGCCAGCAATGTGCGCAGGTCGGTGGTGGCTTCGGCGATACGCGCTTGAAAGTTCTGCGTCATTGCGCGCAGCTCGTCGGCGCTCTTGCGCTCAAACGCCTTTTCCAGCCCGTTGATCTGCTCCACAACAGGACGGTATTTTTTGAGCACTTTCTCATTCGGGTCGCCGGTGACGGCGTAGTATAGCTTCTTGAACATGAGACTCCTTAGTCTTCCTGGCGACGCTCACCACCAGGGTCATCCGGAAACAACTCTGCCGGTGCTCAGGCTTCGCACAAGCCAAAGCAAACATCTATTGTAGCATGAGTGTTGGGAAGTCAATGTAAGTTGATGCAGGCTAGA
>DMDA01000070.1:14555-14699 GCA_003451595.1 Chloroflexota bacterium
TTCGAGCACCAGCATCGTCTCGCCGGGCACCAACATGCTGCCACGGCGGAAGCGGTTGAGCAGCTGCGCCTGATAGGGATCGACGTTGGTGATCACCTGCACCGAGGCGATTTCGGGCTTGAGGCGATCTTCCGGCTTCAACCC
>DMDA01000072.1 GCA_003451595.1 Chloroflexota bacterium
GAACCTACCTGCCGCGTAGGTCACCGCCTCCGGCGTGACGTGTCTGCCCACCGGCGGCGTCCGGCTGGAAGCCGAACCTACCTGCCCGCGTAGGTCATCGCCTCCGGCGTGACATGCCTGCCCACCGGCGGCGTCCGGCTGGAAGCCGAACCTACCTGCTACGTAGGTCACCGCCTCCGGCGTGACATGCCTGCCCACCGGCGGCGTCCGGCTGGAAGCCGAACCTACCTGCCACGTAGGTCATCGCCTCCGGCGTGACGCACCTGCCCACCGGCGGCGTCCGGCTGGAAGCCGAACCTACCTGCCACGTAGGTCACCGCCTCCGGCGTGACGTGTCTGCCCACCGGCGGCGTCCGGCTGGAAGCCGAACCTACCTGCCACGTAGGTCATCGCCTCCGGCCTGACGGGATGATTCACTTTGACATCAAAATCCGAAAGACGCACTCGAGATGGATGCGCGGCTCAGCACGATCACACTTGACAATCACCTCGAAGGGGCGCGCATAGTCGAGCCGTGTGTGCAGGTCATTGGCGCGCACCACATAGCCATATTCAATACCAAGTCGTTTCGGCGCTGCAGTAGGCAACGGGACGACTTCCACCGTTCCATCTGCTTTGCGCTGCCAGATCAACACTTCGATTGCCGCCAGTCGTTCACACACTTCTTCGACCGAAATGTCATGCTGAAAGACGGGCAAAATGAGCAGTTGGGTGGCGTTCACCCGGTGCACCGATTTCACAGGCATCGACAGCGGCTCCCCGTCCACAGTCTGCACCGCCAGCGCAATCGGTTGGATCGGCAGACGAAACTCGCCGCTCACTTTGCGCGCTGCATGGACATCGATGGCGCGCAGGTGCTCCTCCACGGCTTCGGTGAAGTGGACGATCCGCCCGGGCCGGCTGGCAACGCGGAAGCGCTTGCGCAGCGCCTGCCGCTCTTGCTCAGTGAAGAGGTGCGTCCTGTGGAGTTGTCTAACACGGTTGGCGACATGACGCAGCGAGGGCGCCGGTTCGCAACAGGCATCCATCGCGTCGCGCACCAACGCGGCCAACGGCGCATCGCCAGGTTTCTCCAGACGACAGGCGCGCGCAACCAGCATCGCGGGCCAGCGTGGTCGTTGCTCCAGGTCTGCCAACCGCAGCACAAAGAAATCCTCTGCCTCGGCATGAACGATGCCCAGCACTTCCAGTTCAGCCAGCCCCTTGTTCGTCTTGGTGCGCAGGTAGTCGGCGTCGCCAAGATGGGCGAAGTAGGTGTTGACAAAGCGTTGAATGTCGCCGCGACTGCGGCGCACTTCCGCCGGCGCCGCCACTGCGTCGCAGAGACGGGCGGACAGGGTGGGCGCCAGCAGCCCCAACAGCGCCATGCGCGACCCCAGATCGGCGCCACCCAACCAGGCGGGCCAGCGCCAGGCCAGATAAGGACGCGGCCGGTGGATGGCAGTCGCCGTCCGCGTCCATTCGCGCCAGGTGTACGCCAGACCTTGCGTCAATTGGCGGCGCACCTGGCGCGCCTGGCGCGGATACAAATGCTGGCGGGGCGTCGGGTGCAGCAGCCCAAGCGCAAGCAACCGGCTGCGCCGCTGCGAAAATGTCTGGCGCGCAAACACCTTACGCAGCTGGCGCACCGGATCATCTTCCTGGTGCCAGGTCGCCTCGGCCTCGTCAAAGATCACTTCGCCGTCATAGCTGTGCACCAAGAGCACTTCGAGCACATCCAAGGTGGCAGGCGAATCCACATACGCCAACCATTGCAACGGAATCGGGTAGGGCGTCTGGTGCGTGAGAGCGCCGGGCAACGACGCGTCCATTGTCATCTCCTGCAGGTTGATGGTATGCTAGTTCTTGGTAACCGGGCTTGGCGAGCACCGACCCCGGCGAGATGGCGCAGGCTCACCGCAATGCGCCAGAGGGGACAGGCGAATGCATTCCGTGCATTCACCCGTCTTCTTCCCACTTTGCTCGAACGGGAGGGAGGAGTCCGAGGTGAGCAGGACTCCCTCCTCCACCTTTGCGCCTCGTCGTGCGCTTATTTCCGGCGATCCGCCATGCGACGCGCCTGGCCCATGCCGGTGGCGGTCTTGACGCCGACCCCACAATAGAGCGCAAAGTCCGCCAGCAGATTCAGACACGCCAGCCAGTAGCGATCGCCGCCAAGCACACGATAGGTGATCGTCCCTGTACCACCGATCAGCACGCTGTTCTGTTTGTGGCGCACCGCGGCCGAGCGCAGGTTGTATTGGCTGACGGCGACAGTGTCCTCGGCGAAGGCGCGCACGTCGTCGGGCAATTGCACCGGGCTGACAGCGTTCCAGCGGTCGAGCAGGCTGCCAAAGACCAGACCGGGCAGTGGCAGCGGGATGTGCATCTCGCGCGACTTGAAGGCGGTCGGTGCGGCGAACTCCAACGTGATCGTCGGGCTGGGCGCTTCCCCGGCGACCAGATAGCGCGCGGCCAGCTCTTCACAGGTCGTGCTGCCGCTCCAACTGTTGCGCCGTGCATCACAGATCACCGCCGTCACCGCGAAGGGGTGGTTGTGGAGATTCCACTGCGTTGGCGCCGATTCGGTGAGGTGCGCCTCGAGCTGGCTGCTCAACACGGCATCCAGACTGGTTATACGCACGCTCACGGTTTCACCGGCGCGCAGGGGCAAGCCATCTGGCGTCGGCGTCACGCCCAACAGCGAAGAACAGGTGAACGGCTTGACGCCCTCAAAATCGTGCAACGCCGTTGCCAACGGCGCATCGAAACCGGCGACCCACTCCAGGAACACGCTGTGGTGAGCGCGTCCCAAATGCGGCGGCAGAACGCCCGCGCGCTGCGAGGTGAGTTCGAGAATGATGGAGAGCAACATGACGCGATTGGCTCCGTTTGGCATATTGCCTTCCCAGAAGCTCGGAGCTTCCAGGAAGGCGGAGGAAGTACTGCGTATCTATCCAACTCATAGATAGCACAATCGAACATCGTACATCCGATATCTTCCCGGAAGCTCAGAGCTTCCGGGAAGATGAGCAAAGTCTATTTGTGTTGTCTATCAGCTCAACTCAATTGCGATCGGCGGCAGCGTTCCAATCGGCTTGTGGGTGATTTTGTCATAAAGGGCTGGCACATGTTCTACAGCCACGCCATGCTTCACACACGCCAACAATAACCCGACGGTCATCGGCTTGGTGCCACCCGTGATGTCTGCCATTACTTGCGACAACGGAATTTGCTGGAGCGGCGCCTCGCGCTCAAAGATGTGATTGGCGGTGTCATAACATGCCCGCGTATTGTACAGGTCGCTGATGGGCTTCACCGCGAAGTGAATCTCCTCCATCTGACCGATAACATTTGCAGCAGCCGTCTGCAATTCTGGCGTCACAACCAGCCAGCAATGTTTCAACACCGGACGATGATATTCGATCGCCTCGCGCAGCGCCGCATCGTTTGTGTACAGAAAGACCAACCCCTTCGATTGCTTTGGGTGCTCTCGATCAGCTGGCATGCCTAGCGCAGTGCCCTCGCGACGGCGTCGTCGCCGGGCAAGCTCGTACAGATAGACAAAGGTTACGGTGCAGGCAGCCAGCACTGCCCAAACCAGAAAGCCGAAGCCGACGCCACCCCAACTTGTCAAGGCTTCGGTCAGCATGTTAACCAGCAGCGCCACCAGGATGGCGGTCAACACCGGGCCGAACCAACTGACCTCGACGAGTATACGCAAGAATGGCTCTTTCACCCACTCATCCCACCATTGCTTCATGCCAGGCTCCTTTGTATGCTATAGGGACGTTGTCTTTGTGTGTGGCTTTACCGACGTAAACGGCAACCGGTGCAGCGCGCTGGCGTTCACCTGATCGAGATCGACTTGATTCGCCGTGGACAACGTCCACAACCTCACCCTACGTTGCCTCTCTCACCGTATCTTGTCACGCTGCTGCGCGGTCATGCAGCACACTTCGAGGCCTGGCCTGGGCAACTTGACCAGCCGCTGCCCACGATCCCCATGCCGTTGTTGCCACCTGATGCAGACGTCGTGCTGCCGTTGCAGACAGCGCTGACCGCAATGAGGCTCATGGCTTCTGCATCGCCAACTGCACGTTACCCTTTTTGTTCACGTTCAACACCCAAAGCTCAAATACGTCGCCAATCGGAAACCGCTCGCTCAGTTCTTCTACTCCCTCCGTTTTGGGGATAACCCGCGACTCAAGCATTGTCCCTGGCAACCTGGCCGCACCGATCTCAAAGCGTATGGCATCGAAACGCACTTCGGTGACTGTCGCACGCACCAACATGCCTCTTTCGACCTCTTGGATAGATTGCGGATCGGCGATAACGCGCTCAGGTTCGGCAACCGGAGTTTTGGTTGCCGGGATAGGTTCGGGTTGTTGCTCTGCACCTTGCTTCTCGACAAAACGCGCTTTCAGGTTAGCTTCGATCTGTAGTCCCTGCGCTCCAGGTTCAATCATCTTGCTCGACGAGGTGACCAACGGTTTGCGCCGTTCGCTTGCTAATTCCTGCTGTCCGCGCGGTGGTGATTGCGTCGCTTCAGGCGTTCGCCTTTCGCCATGAGATCTCCCCGATATTCTGGCATTTGCGGGGCCGCCGCTGCGCTCCTGGCCGCCAGGAGAAAGCAACCGATCACCAATGTGGTCGGGCGTGGGCAACACAGGTCGCACCTTGAACGCTTCCAGACTCATCGTTTGCGTATCATCGGCTGATGGTCCTGGCCAGTGCAACATCGTCATCAGGAGGCGGATTCTCGAATCTTCCATGAATACGTTCATGTCCGGCTGACCGACAGCAAACCTGGCGAACGCCTTGAGAAATTCCTTGTTTTCTACTTCCGTGGCCTGCCGTTCGGCGCGATGCCAATCCTGTCCAACGAAAAGTTGCTCGTAGCGACCCTTTTTCTCTGGCCGGACTGGGTGGTCTGTACTGTATGCACAGACGCCACGTTCTGTCAGGTGCAGCACCGCCGAAATTTCGGCAGAACCCAGCCCGAGTGCTTTGCCCATGCCGATCTTGTGTCGATACTGTTCATTAGAGCCGCCTGGCAATGTCAAGGCCCACAACAATGCGCCCACCTCGTAAGCAAGCAGATTCTCGAAGTGGACGCGGAACCTGAACGTCACCCCTTCACTGACCGGGCGTATCTGCGTGTGCTGGGTGTCGCTGTCCCAGGAGACATTGTTGGCTTCCTCGATCTCAGCCCTGTTTTTAACTACTGATTGTTTGTGCCAGTAGAGTTTGTGGCCGCGCACGACTGTCTCCGTCGGCGTAGGCGTGCCGTAGTGAGCAAGACGATCCTTTTGGTCAGGGTCGTGACCGCACTGCCGATTCTGGACGAGGTAATGCTGAAAGGCGGTAGGTTTGGGCGAGCCAAGAATTTTTGGCGTGACGGGTCTATCGTTCCACCAGAGTTGGCTCCTGGCTTCTGCAAATCTGGCATCGCCAAAATAGACTCGCCCCGCACGGCTGCTCTTGCGCTCACCGTTAGCGCCTTTCTCAGGGGTGTAGCCGAACATTGCTTCAGCCAGGTCGAACACTTCGTGCCCATCCTGATCCAGATGGCTGCGCAGGGCGCCCGGCACCATATCCAAGGGACTGTGGTCATAAGGAAGACGAAACATCTGTGCGCGACCGAGAAAAACTAGTGTGCTGCCCTCAATGAGATAAAAGACTGGATCACCTTCCACCTCAAGGTGCTTATCGCTCCGTAGCATTCCTGGTCGAGAACGGCTGCCTGATGTTGGTTTATCTGTGGGGAATGCATTTTCCTGCCACTGAGTGATCTGTTGCTCACTCTGTAGTTGACGGATCAGTTCCTCGGAGACCGCAATGCGGGCTGTTTTCGGAGCTGGGTCGAGAAAGACAAATTCCTTCCGTTTTCGTGGAATGTCGCCCGTGATGACGAGACGACCACCCCGAAAGCCTTGCGTAGCGGAGTATCTGATGTCCTCAACGGCCCATCCATTGGCAGCAACTTTCACCCAAACAGGCGCATACTGGTGTGGAGCGCCAGCAGAGTTTGCCCATTTGGGACGCTTGTTCGGCGCATTGCCGTCGTAGAGCGCATTCGGACCTCCAAGCATATTACGCTGCACGCGCAACACAACGCACTCTTCGATGTAGTAGCCATCTGCATTTTTCCGCAAGATGCCACCTTTTACCTTGCCCGTCATCCGTGCGCTGTATTCCTTGCCAATCGTGGAGTTGTCCACAGTGCGATAGAAGAGTTTCTCGTTACTCACCCACATGGACTTCCCAGAACCGGCAATCTCAATCAACGCTCTCACCATACCGCGCAGCGTACTGCCAGGAATCAGTGGTTCTTCTATGTTGTCAATATGGAAGAACTGGGCATAGGTCTCACGCGCAACGGGATCCTTCATCAGTTTGCGAAGATCATCACCCCATTGCTCGAAAAACTCCGGCTTGAGCGCAGTACGTGTGTAAAGCGGGGTAAGGGTGGTTAAGGTGCAGTCGAAATACCCAGTGAAGCCGCCCAGATAATGATCGTGCCCAGGTATCGGTTGCTCCACCAAGCGGACAGTTTCAGGCAACGGCACGAAGTTGTAGGGCGCTGTGGAGCGGTGCTCTTCTCCGTTGTGCGCTCGCCGTTTGTATTGCGGATTGTCATGTTTCGGCCACATGATTTATTCTCCCTTGTTGCGCAGTTGAGCGCCAAGTCCCACCAATCGACTCACTCTTATGTACACTTGCCCGCTGTCGTCGTAAGCCAAATGATGTCGAATATGCAAAGCCGCTCGTTCTTGCGCTGGATCGAAATGCTGCTTCACGGCCGGCGGTGCATGACGCAATCCTTCAGCGCCTTCGTTCAGCAACACGAAGCCGTTCTGCAACGGTTCTGTCTCTACACCCCAAAGTAGATGCACAACGTCGGTTGTTTCACTTTCAGACGTCTCCGTGAGCCAACGTCCACGCCACGCTTTTCCTTCTCGCCATATCAGCAGTTCCCCTGCCTCATCGAATAAACGAACCTGTTGCACATGTTCAGGAACAAACGCTGGCGCGATCTCTGGTGCGACATCGTGCGATAGCACCCAGCGCCGGGCGCGACGTTCGCCCCAGTTGATCCCATCATCGGCATGCACCAGTAGCCAACGCAAGCCATGTTCATCCGCCTGTTCGCCTAACCACACCAGATCGACCTGCGCCGGTAGCTGGAGCGATTGCCCAACATCATGCCTCGACATGTTGCACCTCTTTCAGAAATGCATCCACAAAGCTCTGCAGTTCGTCAGCATTTTCTGGCAGTAGAAGACCGCCGTCCGTAGCACGCTGGAGCGTCCAGCTCTGCACCGTCTGCACCGATCTGCCGGTTCCTGGAGCATTTGCTTGTTCGTTACCGCCTGGAAGGTTGTCTGCGCCGCTGAACAGCGTAAGCTCGGCGGACTTTCCGTACAGCCGACCTCGCCCAACACTGGCCTCGCCGCCGACTGCTAGATCGCCTGTCCACAGGTCTTTGAGCAACAACAAGATCAATCCGATGTCGGCATCCCTGGGATTATCGACTTTGAGCGTCATTGTGACCTGGGTGTCTTTACCTGCAAACACTGGCTGTTGGCTGAACAGTGCGTTCGGATAAGCGCCTCCAGTAAAGCGGTCGATTTTGAGCCGAGTCACAACTCGCTCAATGGGATTGTCTATCTCCGTCTCTGCCAACCAGACACGACTGGCGCGTTCCTGTGAGCCGAACAGATTCACAATAAACTGCTCAGCCTGAGTTGCAACTCCAACCGTTTTAGCGATGCGCAGCGCGCGTGCCCGTAACGCCCCGGCCAGGCTGGTTCCACTCACTATCGGCACACTCTTGCCACCGCGCAGCGACTGCAAATGCACCATATCCGGCTGCCCCGCCTCATCCCCGCCCGAGCGGATCAGCAGCGAGCTTTCCAGACCAAAGGTTGCGGTCAAGGTGAAGCGGGCGCGCTTGTCCGGCTCTGCCTGGTCAGCGACGCCCAGCAACGGCGCAATCGACGGCCCTGCGCCCTGCGCAGTCGGCGCACCGTGGACGTCGTGGCTCAGCCAGGCCAGCAAACCATCGGGCTGGCGCAGGTCGTAGCGCTTGACCTGCCAGCTTTTGACGCGGCATTTGCCAAACCCGCGCCGTTTGCGCGCGCCCATGGGAATCTCGCCGCGCTCAAAGCCCTGCAGCGCCTGTGCAAACGCCGTCACCATGCGCAGCGTCCGATCATCATGTGTGTCTTCCGCAGGCGCCGAGGCCCGCACCAACAGCTCAATGCGCAGGTCAAAGATGGTTCCCGCAGGCAGCAGCTCGATGTTGAACTTCTTCTTGTCGTCCGCCGTGCGCGTCACTGGATTGATTGCCACGCCGTCGCGCAGCTCGAGCGCCGGAAGACGACTGCGCGCATCCGTCGTCAGCAGTGAACTCTGCGCACCGTCATCATCGTGTTGATAACCAAATAGCAGCGCCAGCTCGTCATCACGGTGTTTGTGTCGTGGCTCCTCGACGCCGTACCCTTCCAGGCGCGTGCGCAGATAGCTGCGCAGCGCACCGGCAATCGAGGCGCCGGGCAACAGCGCATCCCCACTCAACGGGTCGCGCGCCAGCGCCATATCGACGAAGCCCGGTGCGTCGTCGCCGCCAAAATGCGCGGGCGTCTCCAGCACCAGCTCGCCGTTGACGACGATGCGTTCGATGATGCGGCGATTGCCTTGCATCAGATTTCGATCAGCCATGCTTCCCCTCCTATGCCTGTTTTGCCGCCAACAGCAGCACGCCATCGATCAGGCGCAGCGCATACTCGACCTGCAACGCAGCGGTGAAGGTTGCGGTCTGACCACCGATGGTGACGCTCATCGCTTCGGCTTGCAGCTTGTCAACCACACGCGCCGGATTACTTGCCAGGTCGGTCAGCCAGTTGAGCAGCGGCGCGCTCCCCACGCGCGCCTTCAATAATTGATCGCGCGCCGGTTTCTTGAGATCGCCCAGGAACGTCATCAGCAGTGCAAGGTTGGCTGGCGACCTCTCCGCCATGCGGCTTGCGGCCTGTGCGCGCTGAACGATCACGCGCAGCCGCCCCAGCTGCGCCTTGCGGATGCCATGAGGCTTGATCGCATTCTGGTTGATCGCGGCGCGCAATCTCTCATCTAGCCGGTTGCGCAGAATCCGCGTGGCGAGCTGTTGCGCCGCCAGCGCCTGATCACCCGTCAACGTAACATCGCCGGGCGCCAGCGCCTCGTGTTCGCTGTCAGCCCGCTCAAGCTGATCGCTCATCTGCCAGTTGACGGCGATGCGTCCGAAGCCCTCGACGCGGCGCTCGCCGATCCCCTGCTCAACCAGCTCCTCCAGCCGTCGCTGCAAGCCTTCGTTATAGTCAAAAACGAAGACGCTGCCCGCGCCAATCGCGGTTGCCTGTGGCAGCGGCAGATTCCAGCGCCGGTTGAAGCCGCCGACCACCTCGGTGTGCACGAAGGCGTCGATCGGTCTGACCGGTGTTTCACCGGGGGCGTAGAGCGCCGCCGTGATGTCGTCGGTCTCGGCGCCGGTCAGGGGATCGCGCACGATGGCGTCGCTGAGCAACGTCACAACCAGGCGCGTCGGCTTTGGAGCGCTTTCCCCGGCGTCGGCAATCGGCGGCGTCCATTCACGCCAGTTCTGGCGCAGCGCGGTCTGCGGCTCGCCGCTCTCGTCAGGCGGATAACTGATCCGCACCAGGCCGTAGCCGGTGTTCTGCGACCGCCCCAGCCTGACCAACCCAGCCTGCGGCAAGAGGCGCTGACACTCGATCAGGTCCGCCGGGTCGTCGGCAACGATGGCGCTGGCGAAGGTTTGTCCGGCGGCCAGTGCATCGTAGCGAAAGACCGTTGCGTCTTTGGTGACTTGCTGGCGATCCACCCGCGCAGTGTGGATGGCGATGGTCTGTCGGGGTGTGCATGAGTACGCCTTGAAGCGCCAGAGTGAGTTCTCTTCGTCATAACCGGCGGAGACCATGCAGAACGCGGCTCCGGGCGACCTCCAGGTGGGCTGCGGAGAACCCGGCTGTGCGATGGCGTCGGTCAAGGCAAAGTCAGAGATGTGCTTTTCGTTGCGATCTTCTTTGTCCACGCGCCACGAACGCGGCGTAGGCGCCATGCGCACACCGTTCGACAGCGCCGGATAAGCATTCAGATAGCGCACGCTGCCATCCAGAAACAGACGTCGAAACGTCGGGTCAGTTGCCGCATCGACGCTGGGATGATCAGCCAGCCAGCGGGACGCCAACATGCCGCGAATGGCGCTGCCGGGAATGTAGGCGAGCGACGACTCGCTGTTGGGATCGCCGCCGCCGGGTCCGGTGACCAGCACCGGCGCCAGCGTTGTCAGCAGAAATTCGATGGCGTTCATGATGGCATCACCTCCGCAGCAAAGGCGCCGAGATACTTCTGAGTGCACTCGACATCGCTCCCGGCGACCGTCTCGAAGAGCGCCGCCGCAATCTCGCCGCGGCCACGGTTGCGGCTGGCGCCGGCGCGCCGCCAGCCACTGATCACCGCCGCCAGCAGCATCAGCGCATCTGCACTGGAAACCTGGTGCGCGTCCAGTCGGCGTTCGTCGATGTGCAGCGCCGCCCAGAAGACCGTATCGCGCAAGATGACGCGCGCGGCGCGCAGAGTCTCGTCGCGCGGGGCGCCGCGCTCAGCATCGACGGCGGTCTGCTGGCGGATCGCCGTGAAGGCGTCGAGCACCTCAGCGCGGCGCAATGCACCGTTCGCCACCTGCCACGCAATGGCCTGATGCAAGTCGGCGGCGATCCGGGCATCATCGACGACCAGCGCCGCACGCCCGCGCTCACTGCTGCCCGGCGCGCCGAGCAAGGCGTTCACCACCTTCGCCCAGCGCGCGGACATTGCCGGCGCCGCCTGTTCAAGCGCGTAGAGGAGATTGACGCACTCCTCGCGCAACATGCCTTTGATCGTGCGTCCAAACAGAAACGGGCAACCGGCGGCGTCGTGCTGCACCTCGGCGTCGACCAGACCGGCGACGCCATCGCCGCGACCAAAGGTCGTGTCGCTCAGCAACGTGATTCTCAGCTTCAGGTCGATCATTGTTCACCTCCTGGGGCGGTGGCTTCCACCAGCGGCACATAGAAATCGAACGCCTCCAACGCATCAAAACAGGTCGAGCGATCACCGGCAATCCAGCCAGTCTCAGCGCTGTCGGGATTGCCAGGCGCCGTGTACAAATGCTTGCCAGGCGCTGCGATCTGCAAGAATTGTTTCGTCGCTTCCGGTCCCTCGCGCAGCGCCTCGCGCAGCTTTTTCAGCTTGTTGCGGCTTTGCGCCCAGTCGCCATTGGGGTCGCGGAAGACATCGATGATGTTGGTAAATGTGTCCCAGGTGCGCCAGTTGCGTACAGATGCAGGGAGTGCTTGGTCGTTGACCAGCACCGGGCGCATAGTCAGCTCGCCAGCGCCAGGGCAGCGATAGTCACGGGCGCGCAATTCTCTGAGACCGAGCACCACGCCATTGACGCCGAAATGCCAGTCCATCGCTGACAGCGGCGCATCGGATGTCGCCTGTCGTTCTCTGATGAAATCCTTGGCTGATTTTGCCAGTTCCTCCGCCAGTTCGTAGGCGCGTGAGAAGGGATAGTGGTTCTTGACCACCGCCACGCCCGCGCGCGCGTACAGTTTCTCCTCATCGGAGAGTTTCTGTTCCATGGCGCGCAGGTAAAGTTCCGTCAGCGTCAAGCCCAGCCGCCCATCACAGACAAAGGTGGCGTCATCACCGCCGAAGACGATCGGGCGGAAGGGAAGGCGATTGCCTCTGATGGGGATGACGCCGCCGATGCGCTCCTGCCCGTATTCTTCGCGGATTGCCATCTGAAGGGTTCCCACTGCATTGCGAAGAGCATCACGGGCTGCTCGCTGTACGGAGCTGGCAAACTCGCGCATGGTTGAGATGTAGTCATCATCGCTGCTGGCGTGGCTGGATACGAGCTTCTCCACGCGCTTGCCCATGCCGTTGCCGTCGATGTGCACGACCGCCATGTAGCTCGATTCGCCCTTGCTGCCGAGATCGTCAAAATCACGGATGAACCACAGCTTTGCATCGCGGAGTTGGTCTTGCACGTCTTCCCTGAGCCGTCGTTCGGCGTCGTCGATAACGGCGTTCTTTGCCTGAATCTCCGCCGAAATCAGCCGACCATCCTCGTCCTCGGCAACTGCCGGCACACCGGTGTAGCCACACATTGCGGTGACGCCCAGTCCCAATAGCGGCATCGAATGGCGACGTTGCTGCTTCTTTTTCGCCATGAGCTGCATGGCGCGCTGCACCTCCGTGGCGAGCACCGCAGCATCATTCGTCACCGGATGATGCACCACGACCACCTGCAGACCGGGCGCTTTATCCAACAGCAGGCGCGTGAGGCGTCGCGTGAATGTCTGCGCCAGCGGTAGGTCGCGGAACAAAATGACGGCGTTGCCGCCGCCGGAATAAACCAGTTCTGCGGCAACGCCGCCTGCGCCAAGCTGCCTGTCTTGATCGATGACGCCATCCAGCCTCACGTTCGTTGCGCTCGCCCCACCGTCAAGCTGGCCACCGTCAAGCTGGTGCAGCGCAGTGTACACCGCGCCATTCGTGGCCCAGTGCACGAGATAGGACGCGCCGATGCTGTGTTGCAGCTTATTGCTGCCGAAGATATACGCCTGAATGCCCGTTGTGTCGACGACTGTCAACACAAGCGGGCGCGGACGGTTGCCCATACACACCTCCTGTTCGGTTTATTTGGCAGTGAACCAGTTCAACAGATGAGTCTGTAGCTGCGCCATATGCTCGGCGCCAAAGACCCGAATCTTGCCGTCAGCGCCGAGCTGCTCCACCATTTCCTGTTCGATTTTACGGGGTGAACTCAACGGATCGTTGGCGGGCGCACGGCAGACCACTGCCACGCGCGCCTCATCGCCGCCCATCTGGCGCGCCCGCACATAAGCTTCCATCAGCTTGAGCTTGATCGTGCCTTTGTCCTTGCTGTTGGCGCAGGAGATGGCAAAAAGCTGATAGCCACGCATCGCCACTACATCGAACTCGAAGTCAATCTCGTTGAGTTTGACGTTCTTTGCCGTCTCACCAAGCTGCGCATCCGCCGCCACCCGGCGCACCGACCAGAGCACATACGACTCCAGCCCTGCCTCGCCAAACCATTTGGCGAGCGTCGCTACGTCGGTGCGCCAGTGGTTGGCCAGGTCGCCCAACGTGGTTGCGTCGCCCCAGTGCGCGCGCAGCGGGTCGAATGCGGAGTCGGTCGGCAGGGGAATGGCGGCAGTTCGCCCACCCATGCTCCGGCTGGCGCTGCTCCACCATTCACGCCATCGATCGTAGGGCACGCGTGGCAGACCGGGATAGACTTCAGGGCAGAGCAGGTCGGTCTCAAGCGCTGCGGCAGTACGACCGTGCAGCGCCAGCAACTCCTGGAAGCGCAACGACACCGCCAGCCCGATGGCAAAACTGCGCGTGACGCCGTCACCCTGTTCGATACGCATACTCAACGTTTCGGCGTCGAGATAGCTCAGCGTCAGGCGGGGGCCGGCGGCGATCAGCCCTTGAAAGACATGCAGCGCCATGTGCTTCGTGCCGCCTGTGTAGTTCAGACCCACGCCTTGTTTTTGCGCGGCCTGGCGCAGCACTTTGGCGCGCATTTCCGCTGCGTTGCCGTCATCGACGAGTACTTTGACAGCGTCTTGACCCAGCTCCAGCCCGGCTACCTGACAGATGCGGTCGGCAATTTTGTTGGTCTGCGCGGTGTGCACCAGATAGACGTGTCCGCCGGCGCAGCGCAACAGCCGAATCGCCGCGTAGTTGGGCAATGGGTTGCCGCCCACCAGGACAAAGAGATGCTGGCTTTTGAGGTCTTCTGGGATTGTGCGCATGGCGTTGCACCTATCACTTCATGCGTGGGCTGCTGGAGCTGTCGATCGGTCAGGTGGTCAATCGCACAGCCAGATATTCATGGTGAAGCAGCACACAGGTGTGAAATACTCGGCGGAATCGATCCCGCACCAGATTCCGGCGCTAGATAAAGTCAAGGCAGCAGGGTAAATGGGTTGTAGGCAGCGCACCGAGGGCAGTCGCTCAGGTAAAAATATCACCCGGAGTGGGGTTGCTTTCGGCGTCAGTCTCTATCATACTGATCGGCATGACGATTGGCAAATAGATCACACAAGTGATAAGCTAAGGGTGACATGTTCACGAACGGTGTTAACCTCCACGTGGTGATGGCGGGGCCGCAGAACGGCCCGCTGGTGATCTTGCTGCACGGGTTCCCGGAATTCTGGTATGGTTGGCGCAAGCAGATCGTGGCGCTGGCGGCGGCGGGCTATGCCGTGTGGGCGCCGGATCAGCGCGGCTACAACCGCAGCGACAAGCCCACCGGCGTCGACGCCTATGCCATCGACACACTGGCACGCGACATTATCGGGCTGATCGAGGCGTCGGGACGCGAGCAGGTCTATCTCGTCGGCCATGACTGGGGCGCGGCGGTGGCGTGGTGGGTGGCGGGCAAATACCCGCAGTACGTCAAGAAATTGGCGATCCTCAACGTGCCACACCCGGCTGTCATGCGCCGCACCGTACTCGAAGATGAGGAGCAGCGCAAGAAAAGCTGGTACATCTTCTTCTTCCAACTGCCCTGGCTGCCCGAACGCAGCCTCAGCGCCAACGATTACACCAACCTGGTGCGTGCGCTCAAAGGCAGCAGCCGGCGTGGAACCTTCAGCGCCGAGGACATCGCCGCCTACAAGCAGGCTTGGTCACAGCCCGGCGCCGTGACATCGATGCTCAACTGGTATCGCGCTGCGGTGCGCAATCAGGGACGGGCCGCAGAACTGGGGCGCATCCGCCCGCCGACGCTGATGATCTGGGGCGCCAATGACATTGCACTCAGCCGCTCGATGGCGCAGCCCAGCATCGACCTGTGCGACGACGGTCGCCTGGTCTTTCTGGAAGAAGCCAGCCACTGGGTGCAGCACGAGGAACCGGAGACGGTCAATCGCCTGCTGCTTGAATTTTTGGGAGCATCATCTTGACGCGTAGACGACTTGCCGCCGATCATGGCTTCATCCGCCCCAACTACAACGGCGGCAGCTTCGCCGACATCCCCAGCCTGGTGCAGGATTTACTCACCGGCGCCACCGCGTCGCCGCTCCAGCCGGCAGGATGGCAGCCGGGCAGCCGCCGCTTTCAGCGTGTGGTGACGATCTTTGTCGATGCCTTTGGCTGGCGCTTTTTCGAGCGCTTCCAGGATCACCCGCTGCTGCGCCGTTTTGCCAACGCCGGCAGCGTCACCAAGATCACCTCGCAATTCCCTTCCACCACCAGCGCGCACGTGACGACGCTCTACACCGGCTTGCCGGTCGGGCAGCACGGCGTCTACGAATGGTTCTACTACGAGCCGCGCGTCGATGCCATGATTGCACCGTTGCTCTTCTCATTTGCAGGCGATGATCAGCGCGAGACACTCGTCAACCAGGGCGTCGAGGGCGCCAGCATCCTCCCCCTTGGGCAGGTGAGCCGCAGCCTGGCAGCGCAAGGAGTGCGCAGCTATCTGGTGCAGCCGCGCGACTTTTCCAACTCGACCTACACCAGGCAGATGGGCGACAGCGCGCGCATGATCCCCTACCTCACCATGCCGGAGGGGCTGGCGACGATGACACAGACGCTGCGCAACGTCAAAGAGCCGATGTGGCTGGTCGGCTACTTCGGCACGTTCGACGCCGTCTGTCACATTCATGGGCCTGAACGCCCGCAAAGCGACGCCGATTTGGAGGCGTCGCTCGACATCCTCGAACGTTGGGTCACGCGGGATGTGCTTGGCAAGTTCAGCGACACACTGCTGATGATCATTGCCGATCACGGTCAGGTTGAGACCGACCCGAACACCGTGTTCTATCTCGACCAGGCGCCCGCTTTCAACAAGCTGCGCCCGCTGCTGCGCACCAACCATCGCGGCGAGTTGCTGGCGCCGGCTGGCTCCTGTCGCGACTTCTTCGTGCACGCCCAGGAAGCGCATCTCGACGAGGCGCAGGCTGTGCTGACCAGCATCGTGCGCGAGCGCGCCGAAGTGCGCCGCGTCGACGCCATGATTGAGCAAGGCTACTTTGGTCCAAACGGCGTCTCGGCGCAATTTCGCAGCCGCGTCGGCAACCTGGTTGTGCTCCCCTTTGCTGGCGAGAGCGTCTACTGGCTCGGTGACGGGCGCTTCAAGCAAAAATACTACGGTCATCATGGTGGATTGACGCCGCAGGAGATGGAAATCCCGCTGCTGCTCCTGCCATTGTAAGGAGAAATTTTATGCCCATCAGCACTTCATCATTTGGCGACGAACGCGATGAGTTGTACAACGAATACCAGAGCGCCGACGGCTACGAACGCGAGACGTTGACCTTTCCCGGCGTCACCCCGGCGCAGGCGGAAAATTTTCTCAAGCGGCTGGGCGGCGGCGTAGAGGAGAAGTTGCGTCGTGTCGAAGGCATCGGCTGGCTGGCAGAAATCCAGGCAACCGAGGCGGGCGTCGTTGTCACCTTTGCCGCCCACGACGAACTGTTGGACGATTTGATCCGCCGCTTTGAGGAATGGGTTGATCGCGAGAGCGCCTGAGCATGTTCCGCACATCTGCCACACCACCATCCGCCACACCACAATACAAGGCCACCGCCCGTGCGGGCAGCAACATCGCCTTCATCAAGTATTGGGGCGTCGCCAACCCACATCTCAACCTACCGCTAAACAACTCGATTAGCATGACGTTGGGGGCGCTGCATTCCACAACGACGGTGGAGTGGGACACCGCCGGACGCCTCAGCGCCGATCAGATCACCATCGACGGCGAACGCGCCGAGGGTAAGAAGGCAGAGCGCGTCACCCAGCACCTTGACCTGATCCGCCACCTGGCGGGCGACCGTCGTTTCCGCGCGCGCGTTGCCAGCCGTAACAACTTCCCAATGGCGTCGGGCATCGCCTCCTCGGCCAGCGCATTCGCCGCCTTGACGATGGCTGCTTGCGCCGCGCTCAACCTCAACTACGACCGCACCCGACTCTCGGCCATTGCACGGCGCGGCAGCGGTTCCGCCAGCCGTAGCCTCTTTGGTGGATATGTCGAGTGGGAGCGCGGCGCCGACGACGCGACCAGCGTGGCGCGCCAACTTTTCCCAGCCGAGTATTGGAACCTGCGCGACGTGGTGGCGATCATCAGCACGGCGGAGAAAGCAGTGAGCAGTCAAAGCGGCCACATGCTGGCGATGAGCAGTCCCCTCAACGCCGGGCGCATCGACAGTCTGTACAGCGCGCTGCAAGAAGTGCGCACCGCGCTTGCTCTGCGCGATCTGACGCGTCTCGGCCCGATCATCGAGCAAGACGCTCTGGCAATGCACGCCGTGATGATGACCAGCAGACCCAGCCTGCTCTATTGGCAGCCGGGGACGCTGGAAGTATTGCAGGCCGTGCGTCGCTGGCGCGAGGAAGATGGCTTCCCCGTCTACTTCACCATCGACGCCGGTCCCAATGTCCATCTCATCTGTGAACCAGCCTTCGAGCGCGACCTGCTCAAACGCCTGCAGACGTTGAATGGCGTGCGTTCCGTTATCACCAGCGGGCCGGGGGACGGAGCCGAACTGATCGATCAACATCTATTTTGAAATCGGTAATCTCCTAATCTCACTGTCTTGATCCCTATGCGCATCATTGCCACCGGCGGCACTTTTGACAAACACTACGACGAGCTACGCGGCGAGCTGACCTTCAAGGACAGCCACCTGCCCGGCATCCTGAAACAAGCGCGCCTGACAACGCCTATCGTGCTGGAGATCAACCAACTGATCGACAGCCTGCACATGCAAGACGCCAACCGGCGTCACATCCTGGCGGCGTGCGAAGCGGCGCCAGAGAATCAGATCGTGGTGATTCACGGCACCGATACGATGACGCAGACCGCGCGCGTGCTCGGTGCAGCGCAGCTCGCCAAAACCATCGTTCTGACAGGCGCCATGATCCCCTATGCCATCCAGGGTTCGGATGCGCTCTTCAACCTCGGCTTTGCCTGCGCCGCAGCGCAGTTACTACCACCAGGCGTCTACATCGCCATGAATGGTCAGATTTTTGCCTGGGACAATGTGCATAAAAACACACAAACCGGCGTCTTTGAGGTCGGAGGATAACGCTTCAGTGTAACCCTTCAGTATGCGGAGATCGTATAGGTGCCGGCGACAGGGTTGCCGCGACTGGGGCGGAACCAGCATTGGCTACCGTCGGCAAGCTCTAGCAACAATTCGGTAGCAGGAATCGGCGGGGTAAACAGGTCGCGCTCGCCATCACAGACCCGCAGCGCAATCACAGCGCCGTCGTCCGTTACTGTATAGTGCACCCGCGCCAACCACACACCGGCAGCGTAGATGGCGCCCTCCCCAATCCTGTCCATAGCCATGTGTAGTGTCATTGCCTTCCTTCCCGTGTGTGTGTAAATCACCCTGACAACAAGCATAGAAGGAAGCGCAGCCCGCAACAGTGTCGAGCGACACGCCGTCTCTGTGATCTCATGCACAAGGAATGAGAGCACAAAAGCAGGCGTCATGACAGATTTTCACAAGCTCCAGCGTAAAAGTAGCGTGTGACGGAGAAATGTAGAATGTCGATGCCAACCTTTGTCATTTTTGTTCTGATTGCGCTCTTCCTGTTGGTGCTGGCAGGCGGCGCCTTGTTCCTCTATCTCTATTGGTGGCGGATGCAGCGCCCTGTCCCCAAACTAGAAGGCGTCATCGCAGCGCCATGGCTGGAACAGCCGGTAGAGGTTCTACGCGACAAGCATGGCGTGCCGCACATCTTCGCCCGGACCGAAGCCGATCTCTTCCGCGCCTTGGGCTGGACGCACGCTCAGGATCGCTTTTGGCAAATGGAGCAAGCGCGGCGCACGGCGCAGGGACGGCTGGCAGAAATCTTTGGCGAACCAGCGCTGGAAGCAGACCGTTTCTGCCGCATCCTGGGTTTCCAGCGGGCAGCAGAGGCAGACGAGGCCGTGCTTGACGCCGCGACGCGCCAGGCGCTTACCTGGTACACAGAAGGGGTCAACGCCTATCTGAGCGCGCGACCGGGACGGGTCAGCGCCGAGCACAACCTGCTGCGCGTGCCTGTCGAACCCTGGCGCGTGGTCGATACGCTGGGCGCGGCCAAGGTGCTGGCGTGGAGTATGAGCGGCAACTGGCAGAGCGAGTTGACGCGACTACTGCTCAATCAACAATTGGATGCTTACACCGCCGCCGATCTGGAACCTGACTACCCCGCCGATGCACCGATCATGCTGGAGGGCGTGGGCAGCACCGAACAGTTACGCCTGCAAAGTGTCGCTGGACTGCTGCTCAGCCAGTACGAGCAAATCCGCCAGTGGCTAGGCGGCGAAAGTGCAGGCCAGGGCAGCAACAGTTGGGTGTTGGCGCCCAAACACAGCCTCAATCGACGCCCGTTACTTTGCGCCGATCCACACCTGACTGTGCAATTGCCGGCAATGGTCTATGAAGTGCATCTCAGTGGCCCCGAAACCGAAGTCAGCGGCATCACCTTTCCCGGCATGCCAGGCGTCTTCATGGGACACAATACACAACTTGCCTGGGGCATGACCAATGCTCAGGTCGACACGCAAGACCTCTTTATCGAACGGATGCATCCCGATCAGCCATTCCACTTTGCCTACGGCGATGCGTGGGAGTTGGCCGAGGTGCGCGATGAGACGATCAATGTGCGCCGTGGCGCACCTCACACCGAGCGCGTCATTGTCACCCGGCACGGACCGCTCATCAATGGCTTCATCCGCCGTGCGGCTGGCAGCGCCAACCCAATGCTAGAAGCCACATGGTTGGCGCTCTGCTGGACAGGTCACAGCGCCGGCTCCCACCTGACCAGCCTGCTCAAACTCAACCGGGCGGAGAACTGGACAGAGTTCACGGCGGCGTTGGCAGAGTGGACCTCCCCACCGCAGAGCGTCACCTACGCCGATGCACGCGGCAACATCGGCATGGTGATGGCGGGACGCGTCCCACAGCGCACAACGAACCTCGGCCTGACGCCAGCGCCAGGATGGGAGCCAACCATGACGTGGAGTGGTTGGGTCGAGCCGGAGAAGTTGCCACGTCTGCATAATCCCGATTCGGGTTTGATTGTCGTAGCAAATCATAAGCCGACTGGTGATGACTATGCGAACTTTTTGGGAATCGAATTTGATCCTGGTTGGCGCGCGGCGCGCATCGAACAGGTGCTACGCGAGAAAGAGCGCTTCACGATCCGCGACATGGAAGAGTTGCAGCAAGACAACGGCAGTTTGCTCGCCAAAGCCTTCATCCCCTGGTTCACACTGCTCTACAGCGACGATCCCTGGGAAAAGGTGGCGATCCAGGCGCTGCGCAAATGGAACTGGCGGATGGACAGTGACAGTCCAGCCGCGCTAATCTTCCATTACCTGCTGGTCAATTTGCTGGAGCTAACCTTTGGCGACAAACTTGGCGCAGCCTATGAGGGCTATCTCGGCAAGAGCAATCTCCCGCTCTTCCCATATCATCCCTTCCGCGTGCGCGCCGAGACGCGGCTTTTGCAGATTATCAACGAGTTCGACGAAACCTTCTGGTACGCCGATGTGGCGCAGGGACGTCAGCGCAATCGCCTCGAAGTGCTGCAGGAGGCATTGACGCGCACCATGAAGGCCATTCGCCGCGAATATGGCGACAGTATGCTACGCTGGGCGTGGGGCAAGGCGCATCAAGTGCGCTTCACCCATCCACTAGGCGCTGCGCGGCTGGTAGGTGGCTTTTTCAATCGCAGCCCACTGCCGATCGGCGGCGACGCCACCACCCCCAACCAGACGCGCGCAGCGCTGTCGTTGCCGCCGGGCCTCGTGCAGACGATCCCTGTCTACCGCCAAATTTACGAAGTGGGCACATGGGACCGCGCTCAGACCGTGCTGGCAGGTGGGCAATCCGGTCACCCCCTCAGCCGACAGTACGACGACCAGATCATGATGTGGCGCGAAGGCGTCTACCACCTGATGCCTTGGTCGCGCGAGGCGATCGAGAAAGTCGCTATGTATCGGCTGGAGCTGAAGCCGTAAAGAAGAGATTGGGAGATTGGGAGGCCGCTCCTCATCTCTCAATCTCCCAATCTCTTTCCTAACCACTTCCGGCTAGAAAGCGCGCGGAAACTTCCGGCAATTGTCGCAGCATTTTTCCTTGCGATGGCGTTGGCAATTGCTATGTGATCCGCTACGCTGGGAGGCAATCGATCCCATCTACCGGAAGGAGTCTGGCGTATGCGAATTGTAGCTGCATTTGTACTGTTGGCGGTGCTGGGCGGGTTGGCAATGTTTCTGACCTTCTCTTCCTCGTGGGGTGCGCTGCTGGCGCCACAAGCCAGAGCCGAACCCACCGCCATAGTAGAGGAAGCCGCCACGCCCACGCCGGACTGGACGGGCAAGCTGACAGCCACAGTTTCGCAGGCTGTCGTGTTGCGCTCGGCGCCAATCCCGGCGGCGCCCGTTGTTGGGATGCTGCGCCGTGGCGACACCGTGGCGCTAACCGGCTGCGACGCCGAAGTGCTGTGGTGTCAGACTGAGGATGAGAGCTGGCTGCTTGCCTACATGTTGGACATTCTGCCTGCTGACCTGCCAATTCTTGATCATCCAGGATTGACGATCAAGACCATCAAAGATGCGCTTACCCCGACGCCAGAGCCTTTTACCCCGCCTCCAGCAACGCCGACGCCTGCTGGGCAGTCGCTGGCCCTGTTGTTGCCGACGCCTACACCCACGACGGTTCCGGCTTATATTGAAACAACCGTCAATGAGGTCGCCAATTTGCGCGCGGGACCAGGTACAGATTTCGCCATCATCGGCAAGGCTACACCGGGAGACATCGTCCAGGTGGCCGGTCAGAACGCAAGTGGCGAGTGGTACCAACTAGCGGATGGGGCCTGGATTGCGGCGTTTCTAGTCGAGCCGCCGATAGCGCCACCCCCCGTGGTGGCGCCTGACGCCGCCACGCCTGCCGATGACCTCTCGCTGAAGGATGCGAACGATACGCCGCCCGTCACGAGCGAAGCGCCTGCCGTCAACACGCCGGAGGAAGCCAGCGACGCCGGGAGCGATGCAACTCCGGTGCAGGCGCCGGTCTCCTCGTAGCTGGCGCGTGGGGAAAGATGAAGGAAAAGGAGGGCGCAATCGTGGAGATTGCGCCCTCCTTTTCCTTCCAGTGGGTCAACCGAACGGCCAGAACAACGGGATGAGCAACGCCGCAAGCACTATCATCAACAGTTGCAGCACTGCCCCGATGCGCAGATAATCGGCAAACTTGTAGCCACCCGGCCCCATCACGATGGCATTGGTCTGGTAGCCGAATGGCGTCATAAACGCGGCGCTGGCCCCAAAGAGCACAGCCACCAGGAAGGGCATGGCGTTGACCCCCAGCGTGGCCGCCAAACTGATCGCCACTGGCGTCATCAGCACTGCGACGGCATTGTTGGAGATCAGCTCGGTCAACATGGCAGTGGTAATGTAGAAGATCACCAGAAAGAGCCACGGGTTCGTGGCGCCCACGATGGCGATCATGCCGTCGACAATGCTATTCACCAGCCCGGTGCTTTCCATCGCCAGCCCGATCGGGATCGTGCCCACCAGCAACATCAGCGTGGAGGCTTCCAACGCTCCCAATGCCTCATCAATGCGTAGACAGCGCGTCAGAATCATGGCAATGGCGCCAGCCAGCGCCAGCACGACAATGGGGATCGCCGTGACCGAAGCCAGCACGACGACCAATCCCATGATCACCAGCGCTGTCGTGTTTTTGGTCTTGCGCACCAGTGAACTTTCGACGCCTTCCACCAGCAGCAACCGGCAAGTTTCGGCGGCTGTGCGCAAGCCAGCCACCTTGCCGCGCAACAAGAGCACATCACCCACTTCCAGCCGTTGCGCGCGCAACCCTTGCACCTGCTGGCGTCCCTGGCGTTGCAAACCCATCACACGCACGCCAAAACGCCGATGCAAAGCAAGCTGGCGCATGGCGTTGCCCGCCACTTCCGATCCCGGCATCACCACCGCCTCCACCACTTGCTCCTCAAAATCGGTCGGGGCTGTGCGTTCGGCATCCTCGATGACGGTCGCCAGATCAACCGCGTGCGTTTGTTGGAACAGGTGAATATCCTTGGGCGTGCCCGATACAATCAAGATGTCACCCGGAGCAAAGCGCAAGGTGCGCAACGGCTCGGCCTGATAGCTCTGCCCCCCCCGGATCACCTCCAGTAGCGTTACGGTGGGCTGCGGATTCTGCCCCGACGAAGTGAGGCGCGGCTGACTAAGGCGGCGATGACGGCGAATTGGCTGTGGCGGCAGCGGACGCTCGGTCAGGGCAATCTGCGTAAAAATTTCCGCAGCCACTTTGCCGTTGATTTTGCTTGCTTCAGTTGTGACCAGCTCTGTAATGTAGGTGGCCTGTGAACGTTCGACTGTCAGGTTTGCCAGCGGCGAGTAGTCAGGCAGCAGGCGGTAACCGATGAAGATGATGAAAGCGCAGCCCGCCAATGCGTAGATGATGCCGAGCGACGTGAAATCGAAGAGGCTGAAGCCAGCGCCGCCAGCCTGCCGATATAGATCGGAGACCAGGATGTTGGTGCTGGTGCCGATCAAGGTGACGGTGCCGCCCAGCACGGCAAAGTAGGAGACAGGTAGCAGGAATTTGGACGGACGCAGGTTATACTGACGACACAGTGAGACGACCACCGGGATCATCATGACCACGACCGGCGTATTGTTCATAAAGGCGCTGGCCGGGACCTCCACCAGTGCAAGCAGCAATAGCAATCGTCGTGCGCTGCCACTCGCAAAGCGCCCCAGGTAGATCGTCACCGCCTCCAGGGCGCCGGTGCGCATCAAGCCAGCGCTGAGGATGAACATTGCCGCTACGGTGATCGTTGCCGTCGAAGCAAAACCACTCAACGCCTCGGTGGGGCTGAGCAAGCCGGTCAACATCAGCACGACAATCGTGCCAGCCGCCGTCACCTCAGTGGGCGTCCAGTTGGCGATGTAGAAAGTGGTCGAAACGATAATGATGCCGATCAGGAGCCATTGGTCAAAAGGAAGCATGGCGAGCGCCTTCTAGCAGATGCGGGGAAGTTGTTCGCCGACTTGCATGTCCACCACCCGGCTGCCACCGATTGCCGTGCGCGCCACGACCACACCCGGATGCTGCGCCACGACGCGCCCGATATTGGTCGCCTGGGCGCCCAACGGATGACGTCGCATGGCTTCCAGCACAGCGTCGGCAGCGTCGGCAGGCACAATCGCCACCAGCTTGCCCTCGTTGGCAATATGCACTGGGTCCATGCCTAGCATATCGCAGGCGGCGGCCACCGCAACAGGCACGGGCAGACGACTTTCCTCGTACTCAATGCCGACGCGTGACATTCGGGCGATCTCATTCAATGTGGCCGCCAGCCCGCCGCGCGTTGGGTCGCGTAGCACATGGATGGCGCGATGCGCGGACAGCATCGCTGCCACCAGCCCGTGCAGCGCGGCGCAATCGCTGGCGACTGGTGCGCCAAATTCCAACCCTTCGCGCACGCTGAGAATGGCGATCCCGTGCAACCCGATTTCGCCGCTGATGAGGACGACATCGCCGGGACGCGCCTGATCGGGCGCAATCTGCACGCCAGCTGGAATCACGCCGATGCCGCTGGTGTTGATGTAGATGCCGTCGCCATGTCCTTTGTCGACGACTTTTGTGTCGCCGGCGACGATTTGCACATCCGCCGCCTGTGCAGCAGCCGCCATCGCCTCCACGATAGCGCCAAGTTGCGCCACCGGCAGCCCTTCCTCCAGAATCATGCCGACGGTGAGGAAGCGCGGCGTGGCGCCCATCATCGCCAGGTCGTTGACTGTACCGTTGACAGCCAATGCACCGATGTTGCCACCCGGAAAAAAGAGGGGGCGTACGACGAAGGAATCGGTGCTATATGCCAATCGTCCCGCAGGCACTTCCAGCACGGCAGCGTCTCCCAGCGCGTCAAGGGCGTCGCTACGGAACGCGGGTGCAAAGAGATGCTCCACCAATTCAGCGGAGAGTTTGCCGCCGCCGCCATGTCCCATCACGATCGTGGGGTAGCTGCGCAGCGGCACGGGGCAGGTCCAGTTGCTGAAATCAGATACGCGTGACATCGCTCTCCTCTAACTGGACAAACCGCCCGTACTGATAATACGCCGCACAGGCGCCTTCGCTCGACACCATCGTTGCGCCAAGTGGCGTGCGCGGGGTGCATTCCCTGCCAAAGGCCGGACACTGATTGGGCTTGAGCAGTCCGCGCAACACCTCACCGCTATGGCACAGCGTGGATTCCTGTGTGTGGATGTCTTGCACAGCAAAGCGCACTTCGGCGTCGAAGTCACGATAGCTCGCACTGAGCCGCCAGCCACTCTGCGGGATGACGCCGATGCCGCGCCAGCCGCGATCCGTCACCTCAAACACATCGGCCAACATGCGCTGGGCCGTCACGTTGCCTTCAGGCCGCACGGCGCGCGCATAGGCGTTGTCGAGTCGGGCTTCGCCGTGCTCCAGTTGCACGACAGTGCGGCGGATGCCCTCCAACACATCGAGCGGCTCGAACCCCGTCACCACAATCGGCACGCGGTAGCGCGCCACCAGCGGTTCATACGCCCAGGTGCCCATCACGCTGCACACGTGGCCCGCCGCCAGAAACGCCTGCACCCGGTTGTCGGGCGACTCCATGATCGCGGCGATGGCAGGCGGCACCAACACATGCGACACCAGCATCGAGAAGTTTCGCAGCCCCAACTGCTTTGCCTGGTAGACAGCCATGGCATTGGCTGGCGCCGTCGTCTCGAAGCCAATGCCAAAGAAGACGACCTCACGCGTGGGGTTGGCCTGCGCCAGCCGGACGGCGTCCAGCGGCGAATAGACGATGCGCACATCGCCGCCTTCGCTCTTGACGCGAAAAAGGTCTCTGCCGCTGCCCGGCACGCGCAACATGTCGCCAAAGGAACAGAAAATGACCTCCGGTCGGGCGGCAATCGCCAGTGCCTTATCGATCAGTTCCAGCGGGGTGACGCAGACCGGGCAGCCTGGCCCATGGATCAGCTCAATTTGCGGCGGCAGCAACTGATCGATGCCGTTGCGGATGATCGAGTGGGTCTGTCCGCCGCACACCTCCATGATCGCCCAGGGGCGCGTGGTGATGGCGTGCAGCTCAGCGAAGAGGCGTCGGGCAAGCTCAGGGTTGCGGAATTCGTCAAGATACTTCATCCGCCAATTCCTCCTGCAACACCCCCATCTCCTCAAAAAGCCGCAGCGACTCCTGCGCTGAAGCCTCATCGAGTTGGGTGATGGCAAAGCCGACATGCACGATCGTGTAGTCGCCAACGCCGATCTCGGGCACATAGGCCAGGCAAACCTCTTTGGTGATGCCGGCAAAGTCCACCTTGCCCATACGCACACCGTTCAACTCATAGATTTCTTTTACCTGTCCAGGAATGCCAAGACACATGGGTTGCTCCTTTGGCAGTCACGCGTCACAGTCACGCGTCACAGTCACGCGTCACGGGTCAGCGGTCATGCGTCTCATCTGTGCCGCGTGGCGCCCGACTCGTGACAAGCGATGTACGACGCACGATGAGATCATCAATCCACGCGTCGATGCCGGCGCCGGTGCGGGCCGAAGTCTCAAAAATCGAGGCGTGAGGCGCGATTGCGCGCACATTCGCCAGCGCGGCGTCGCGGTCGAACTCCACTGCCGCCGCCAGATCGAGCTTGGTCAAGATGACCATATCAGCGCTATGAAACATGGGCGGATACTTGAGCGGCTTGTCCTCGCCTTCCGTGACCGAGAGGAGCACGGCGCGCGCCGCCTCGCCCAGGTCGTAATCCGACGGACAGACCAGGTTGCCGACATTTTCGATGAACAAAAAGTCAAAATCCGCCAGCGCCCAACCTTCCAACCGCCGCGCCACCAGATCAGCCTCCAGATGGCACAGCCCACCCGTCTCAATCTGCCGCACGGGTGCGCCGCTGCGCGCCAGGCGCCGCGCGTCATTTTCGGTTGCCAGGTCGCCGACGATGGCAGCCACACGCCAGCCGCGCACCTGTAAGCGACGCAGCGTCTCCTCCAATAACGCTGTTTTGCCTGCACCGGGGCTGGAAACGAGATTAACAGCCAGGATGCCGGCGGTCTCAAAACGTTGGCGCAACTCACGCGCCAGCTGGTCATTCTTGTCAAGCACTGCCTGACGAATTTCAAGGATGCGCGGTTGCATAGGCGTCTGTTTCAGTTTCTACTGTTTCGGTTTCCACTGTTTCAGTTTCCACTGTTTCAGTTTCTATTGTGGCCTCGACAATTTCGATGGATTCAATCTGGAGTTCACGGCCTTGCAGCAATCTGGTGACCGTTTGCCCACAGATCGGGCAGCGAAAGACAAAAGGAGGCGTCAGCGTCTGCGGCGCAGCGCAGCGATCGCAATACACCTGCACCGGCGCCGACTCAATCACCAGCGCTGCGCCCTCAACCAATGTACCGGTCGCCGCAATGGGGAAGCTGAAACGTAGAGCATCCTCCACCACGCCAGCCATAGCGCCAAGTCGCAGATGCACAACCGTCACAGCTGCCGCGCCTGCCTTGCGCGCCGCTTCATCGGCAATTTCAACCAGGTTGCAGGCGATGGACAACTCGTGCATGCGCGTCGCTAATCCATCACGAGATGAAGCGCGCCAGCCGCTGCTGTAGCGCCGCATAGGGCTGGGCGCCAACAATTTGATCCACCGGCTGCCCATTTTGGAAGATGATCAGCGTCGGGATGCTCATAACGCGGTAGCGCTGGGCGGTCATTTGATTTTCGTCAACATTGAGTTTGCCAATGATGGCGCGCCCGGCGTATTCCTGCGCCAGCTTTTCCACCGAAGGCGCCACCATGCGGCACGGCCCACACCATGGCGCCCAAAAGTCCACCAGCACGGGCAACGATTGGTTGATTGTCTGCTGAAAGTTGGCGTCGGTCAGCGTCAGCGGCTTACCGTCGCTGGTGGGTCTGGTCTGACTGCCAACCACCGGCTGCGGTTTGCCATCCACGAAGTGCGCCAGCCAGCCCGCAACATTCGCGCGCGCCTCCTCGCTGGCCAGCGCCAACTCTGGTTTGCTGTTGCGTATGAGCAGGTAGACCGGCGTATTCGTCACGCGGAAGCGTCGCACTAACTCTGGTTCGGCGTCGGCGTCGATACGCGCCACGATGACGCGCCCGGCGTACCTCTGCGCCAGTTCTTCCAGGGTCTGCGCCTGAGCGGTTGGAATCGGCGTAGCCGCGCGCCAGAAAGCCAACAACACCGGCAGTCCGGCGCCTAGCACGCGATCAATGCTTTGCGAGTTTGTGTTTAGAATGCTTGAGATGGTCATATACTTTACCGCCTGCCATCATCAGATAACCCAAGATAGACGCCGAGGGCTAGATAGGTTCGCCATGAATCGTAACGATCAGACGCCGCCGCCCTCCATGATTGCGATGCTCACAAAGATAGAGTCCTTGCCAGGCGCCAAAGCTGAGTCGGCCATTGGCAATTGGCACCGTCACTTCGGCGCCAATGAGCACAGCCTTGATGTGCCCTGGCATGTCGTCCGGCCCTTCATAGCTGTGCGTGTAGCTTCCCGTCTCTGGCGCCAACGTATTGAGATGTCGCTCCAGGTCGGCGCGCACATCATCATCCACACGCTCATTGATCGCCAGGGAAGCGGAGGTATGCTGTAGAAAGAAATGCACCAGCCCGATTTTGAGATCGTAGATTTCAGGCAGTTGGCGCAACACTTCATCCGTGATCAGATGGATGCCGCGCGGTCGCTCGGCAAGGATGATTTGATGCTGACTCCATCGGGGCATGGTTGGCTTCTCCTTATGCCATCTATGCCAGGCTGCAATTGGCGCCAACGCCTGACGCCAGCAGAGAACAGTGCCCCCAGCACGGCGTGCATGATCCGTGCAGGGATCATAGCGGCGCTTTGGGGGTGTCGTCACGCAACGCATACTCCATCAGCGGCAGGATGCGCGGCTGTCCTTCCAATTCATAGGTGACGGCGCCAACTGTCTCGGCGCCCATGTGCTGATAGAAACTCTCGGCATGCGGATCGCTCTCAATCTCCAGCACGCGTCCATTGAGCGCCCGCGCCCGCGCTACCGCATGCTCAAAGAGGAGACGCCCCACGCCGGCGCCAAAAGAGCTTGGCTGCACCCACAGGTGTTCCAGGGTGAGTCTCTCTCCTGCGCCATCCAGCGCATAGAAGCCGAGGACGGTGCGTTCCCCATCTGCTTCATCGTCGTCCACTGCCGCGTAGACTTCATGCGCCAGGATGTAAGCGCTGGTAATTGTCAACTGATTGTGCCAAAGTTCGATCCAGCGCGCTGGATACCCCCAGTAGCTCTTGGCTGCATGCGCGATCTGGGTCAATCGCACGGCTTGTTCGGGTCTCGCCCGGATTACCCTGACGCTCATTGTGACTCAATCACCATATTCGATAAAGTAATCCTGCATGGCTGCCTGCACCACGCGCAATGCGTGTTCACGCCCATAGACGCGATCGACAGTCAAGGATAGTTCCTGGCCCGGGATCATCTTGTAGGTGGCGAAATAATGACGTAATCGCTCGATCAGGATTTCAGGCAGATCGGTGACATCGCGCGCCTTCCCCCATACATTGTCATTTTCGAGTACAGCAATGATCTTGTCGTCCGCCTCCCCGTGATCGTTGACATCCAGCCCACCCACGACGCGTGCATTGAGGATCACCTCGCCACGGTTGATCGGGCGTTCACTCAGGACGCAGATGTCTAGCGGATCGCCGTCTCCTCGCGTGGCATTCAGCGACAGCTCAGCTACATTCGCATCACAATAGGTGCGCGGAATGAAGCCGTAGAGCGCCGGCGGTTGCGACGAACTCCGCTGTGGCCGGTCGACGCGAATGTAACCGGTGCGCTTGTCGATCTCATACTTGATCAGGTCGAAGGGGGTGATCTCGATGAAAGCATGCACAACCTCTGGCGGATTCGGCCCGATCTCCAACCCGTGCCAGGGATGCGGTCGCCAACGATAGAAGGGCGGTGGAAATTTGCTGCTCGGCATAGCATTCCTCTTCTTTCCTGATAGCGGATGATAGCAAGCATTATGCCAGACGTGTGCAGCGAAATCAAAGCATTCCATGCGGCAACCAGCATTCGCAGTTTGCAGGATGACGGAGCGTGCAGTATCGTACTTGTTTGATTGGCGGTTTTTCGATTCATGATGAAGGCGGGCAGCGGTCTGTGATGAGCCGTATTATGACAACAATAAGTCGTCCTGTGGTGGGGCAGCGCGCGCCATCCTCGCGCCTTTGGGTGGCAAAACTTTACTATCTCATTTTCTTTGCCGCCATCGGCGCGCTGGCGCCGTACTTCAATGTCTATCTGGGTGCACAAGGTTTGAGCGGTTCACAGATCGGATTGCTCGGCAGTATTCCGCCCATCATTGCCCTCCTGGCCAATCCCTTTTGGGGAGCGATTGCCGACCGCTGGCAGCTTCACCAACAGGTGCTGGCGCTGTGCACGCTCGGCGCCGGGCTGCTTACCTTTCCCTTTCTCTGGATGACTGGCTTTTGGCCGCTGTTATTGCTGGTCGTCGCGATGATTTTCTTCCGCGCACCGGCGCCATCGCTGGTCGACAGCGCCGTGATGGACATGGTCGGGCGCACTGGCGCCAGCTATGGCCGACAGCGACTCTTTGGCAGCATTGGCTTCGTGACCTTCAGCTTTGGGCTGGGACAGATACTCACCACCGCCAATCTGGACGCCATCTTCTGGCTGCACGGTGTGCTGTTGGCAATAGGCTGCACCTTGTTAGGATTGATGTTGCCGGTTGAGCGCATCAATGAGCGCGTCAACCTGGCGGCAGGTCTCAAACGGCTCTGGCGGCAACCGGGTTACCCCCACTTCCTGACGATGAATGTGTTGATGGGTGCGGGCGCCGCCACATTTTTTGGTTTTATCGGGCTGCATGTGATGGCATTGGGCGGGACTGAGGCTCAGGTCGGCATGGTGTACGCCCTCAACGCCGTAACAGAAATTCCGGTCATGTTCGTCGGCGCAGCGTTACTGGCGCGTTTTCCATCGGCGCGCCTGATCCAGGTTGGGCTGCTCGGCTTTGCCGGCGTCTATGTCGTGATGGCGCAGGCGACTTCGCCGATGTTGATCCTGTTGGTGGTGCCGGCGTTGGGCGCACTCTATGCCGGATACTGGATGGCAGTGGTCAACTATGCAGCGCAGTCGGCGCCACCGGGGATGCGCGCCACTGGGCAGGCAATTGTCGGCGCCGCGCAAGGCGGGCTGGGATGGGCTATGGGTTCAGTGATCGGTGGCGTCTTGTGGGAGGGCTTCGGCGGGTCGATCGTCTTGTGGGCGGCAGCGGTGATCATGCTGGCGGCGGCGCTGGTTTATAGTCAGGCCAATCCCTTAAGCCGCAACACACGCTGATAGGATTGCTCGATACGCGCCTCATCGATGATGCCCTGATCGAGCATGCGCCTGACCGTCGCCACAAAGCGTTCGGCGATCGTGCCCGAATAGGTCAGGTTATTGGCGACGGCAATGATGTCTACACCCGCCACAATCGCCAGTTCGATAGCTTTCTCGATCGTGAACAGATCAGTGATCCCGCGCATCTGAATGTCATCGCTGATGACAACGCCGTCGAAGCCAAGCTCCTGGCGCAGCAGCCCGGTGATGATTGCAGGCGAAAGCGTAGCCGGTAGCTCAGGATCGAGCTTGCTGTTAAAAATGTGCGCCGTCATCACAGCATCTGCTTTCCCCTTGCCGATCAACTCCCGGTAGGGGATCAACTCTGCTTCGCTCCAGGTATTGGTCACGTCGGTGAACCCCAAATGCGTATCACCCAGGGCGCTGCCGTGCCCAGGAAAATGCTTGAGCGTACATTTGACGCCGCGCGCATGGTGTGCGTCGATATAGGCTTCGGCGTGCGTCGCCACGCTTTGCGGATCGGCGGAAAAGCTGCGCTCGACGCGCGCAATGATCGGGCTGTTCGGATTGACGCGCACATCCACCACCGGCGCCAGGTTGAGATTGATGCCAACGTCCGCTAGCGCCTGCGCAATCACCCCGGCCTGTGCACGCGTGAACTCCGGGTCATTCCGTTCACCCAACGCCGCATGTGAAAGCGTAGCCGGAAAGCCATACGCTGGCTTGAGTCGATTGATGACGCCGCCTTCCTGGTCGATGCTAATGAGCAAGGGCAGCGTCGCCAGCCTCTGTAGATCGGCTGTCAGTTGCGCCACTTGCTCCGGCGAGACAATGTTGCGCGGGCGGGCGCGTCGTGTGCTCAGGTCCTGGTCAAACAGCACCACAGCGCCAACGTGCAGGTCGCGCAGTGCATCGATAATGCTCTGATCCTCGCCAACGGCAGCGCCCTGGAAACCCAGCATCAGCATCTGCCCAATCTTGACTTCGAGCGGTGGCTCAGGACGCAGCAGAACAGGGCGGATTACGCCTTCCGGCATAGCAGGTCTCCCAATGTGATGCAGAGTTGCTGCGTACAAGTTAGTCAATTCCTGATTGAGTAAGGCAGATGTGACCGTCGTCGTGCAGCCGCTAAGCAGCATCCCTCCAGCGCCCAATGCCAAGTGGCGCAAAAAGCGGCGACGTGATGAAAGCGGTTCGGCAGAGGAGTTGTGCATGATGATCAACTCTGTATCAAGATCAGTCGGTGCGCTTCAGGCTGACAAGCCGAGCAAAAAAGAAAGGCTCGCCGCTAAGCGAACCTTTCTTTCGAGGTGGAGATGGCGGGAGTTGAACCCGCGTCCGAAACATTCGTTCAGAGACCTCTACAGGCTTAGTCGCACTATTTTATGTCGTCTGGCGGACTCCGTGCAACAGGATTCTCTACCAGATCAGCCGGTGCTTCTTAGATAGTGTCACCGGCATCCACTATCGCAGCGTTCCAGTGTTTGACGGCTGACGCTCAACCTGGTCGCACCATCCGAGCGGGCCGTGACCTTCCGCAGAAGGTCAGGTGTTTCGGCTGTCGATTAAGCAGCCATGGCTACCGAGGTAGCCGGGGCGCCAAACGCGAAAGCCTTGCCAGTGTTCTTGGCATTTGTATGGTTGCGCCTGTTTTTACGTAGTCGACGCTCTACGGCCTGCCATCTCAGAACAGCCTGCCCCGTCGAGACCGTTCATCCCCATGACATGACTAAAGTATATCACGCTTGCTCGAACAAGGCAAAGTTCGAAGGGAAAAGGGGTCTATTTCACCGCAGGGGCAGAGTCTGTTTTGTAGGTCATCGCCTCTGGCGTGACGGGCTGCCATGTCACGCCGGAGGCGATGACCTACGACACGCGCCCCAAACTTGAAATACACCCAGGGAAAAGGGGCTATTTCACATTGGGGGCAAAGCCTGTCTTGTAGGCCATCGCCCCCGGCATGACGGACGCCATGTCACGCTAGAGGCGATGACCTACGACTCGCGCCTAAATCTGAAGTGCACTCGAAAGAGAGAGAGGCGCTTCACATTCGGGACGAATTGCGACGCTGCGTTGGTGAATCCCCAAAGAAACCCGAATTGACCAGTGCTACGGCATTGCCGACGCCATCTTCCCGACGCACAGCCGTGGCGACATGCTGAACACGCGCCCGCAGCGCCAGGTCGTGTACAGCCTCGGTGATCGCCGCCGCCAGGCGCGACGCATCCAGCCGATGGCGCGGGATCGGGCGCGTCCCGACGCCGCGTTGATAGACTTGCTCCGCCCATAGTGGCTGATCGGCGCTGAAGGGCACAGCAATCTGTGGGACGCCTGCGCGCAACGCTGCCGCAGTTGTACCCACCCCACCGTGATGCACGACAGCCGCCATCTGTGGAAAGAGCCAGTCGTGCGGTGCGGCGTCGATGCGCAGTACGTCGGCGGGCAAAGCGCCAGCGCGCAGACCCTCCCACCCGGTCGCCAAGATGCCGCGTTGTCCACTGCGCCGCAGCGCAGCGATCGCAATCTGCGCCGCCTGCGCCGGATCACGATCGCTCATACTGCCAAAGCCGATGTAAACCGGCGGCGCGCCGGCCGCTAGGAACTCTATCAACGGTGGAGGGGGACGCCAGGCAGGATCGCGCTCCAGGAACCAAAAACCCGTGAACCTGATCTGTTCACTATAGTCGGCGGGGCGCGGTAGCAGATGCTCGCTGACGCCGTAAAGCACGGGGCGACACTGGGTGATCAAGTCACCAAAGACATCCGCGTAACGTAGTGGCGCCCGCCCGGTCAGACTGTAACGACAACGGTTGGCAAGCTGCGCCGAGACTAGTTGCAAAGCGCGAAAGCTGGCATGATGCGTCAGCCGGTTGTAGAGACTGCCCCAGGGCCAGTGGCGGCGCAGCGGCGCCAACAGCGGACTAGGAAAGGCGGCGGTCGGCGTGAAGGGTTGCAGCCCGGCCAGCAACAACGGCACAGCATGCACCTGCGCCGCAGTCACGGCGTTGAGATAACCAAGCGTTGAACCCAGGATCAGATCGGCGCCGGCCGTGGCAGCGATGATGTCCGCCATGACTTGGCAGAGCAACGGTGCAGCTATGGCTTGCAGTTGGCGGATGGCGGCCAGCGGGTTGTGCTGCGCCAACAGGCGGCGGCCAGCGTCACTTGCCAGCAACGCACGAATGTCGCCAGCCAACGGCGCGAATTCCACACCATGCGCAGTGACGAAATCGCGAAAGGTGGGATGGGTGCAGATGGCAACAGTGTGACCAGCACAGATCAGCCCTTGCGCCAGCGCCACATACGGCTGTACATCTCCGCGCGTGCCAATAGTGACAATGACGATTCGCATACGCCTATTGTACCGCAGCGCGCCGCCCGGTCTGGTGCTCTGCCTCCCATATGCTATACTGCAAGCATAGCGCTCACAAAAGCCAAGATGGAACGACCTTTAGCTATGGCACACTCTCGCACAACCAAAGTCACGATGCACGATGTCGCCAAAGCCGCTGGCGTGTCACAAAGCACCGTATCACGCGTGCTCAACGACAACGCGGCAGGCATTCCGATTGGTGAGGAAACCCGGCGCCGCGTGCTGGATGCCGTGCAGTCGCTCGGCTATTACCCTAACCTGCATGCTGGCAGTCTGCGTGGACAGAAAACGCGGATGCTGGCGATGATGATTGCCGACATCGCCAACCCCTTCTACCACGCCATGGTGCGCGCAGTGCAGGACATTGCGCGCCTTCATCGCTACGACGTGATGATCGCCAACACCGACCACGCTCGTGAGAATGAGCTACACTTCATGGAGTCGATCATCCGCCGCCCGGTGGATGGCATTTTCATGGTTCCCTACCATCTGACAGGCGACCATATCAGCGAGATCATCGCACGCACCGGATCGGTTGTCGTCGCTGTGGGGCAGCACGTGGATCATCCGTTGGTGGACACCGTGCATGGCGCTGACTACGACACGCTGTTCGACGCTGTGGCCTGGTTGCATCGCGCACGTGGGCATCGGCGCATCGGCTTTATCGGCGTGACCGAAGTGCACTCCGCCGGTGCGCGCCGCCGCGCCGCATTCGAAGCGGCAGTACAAACATTAGGGCTGGCGAATGACCCTGAATTGCACGTCATGGGTGATTGGTCGGAGGTCAGTGGCGAGCTTGCCATGCAGTCGTTGCTTAACCTGCCGCAGCGCCCCACTGCCGTCGTTGCCATTAACGATCTGATGGCGATCGGGGCATTGGAGGCGGCGCGCGCCGCCAATCTGCGTGTGCCGGAGGATGTCGCTGTCGTTGGCTTCGACGACATCCCGGCAGCATCGTGGGTGCGCCCACGCCTGACCACCATCGCTCAATATCCTGCCGACATGGGGCGCCTCCTGACAGAGGCGCTCTTTGAACGCATCGACGGCGCGTTCGAAGGTCCCGGGCGGCGCTTTGCCGTGCCGTGCAAACTCATCATCCGCGAGTCAGCGTGACCGCGTCAGACATCGTGGATAGCTTGTAACACCTAACGCTGCCTTTTTGCTCAGGAGACAAAATCATGAACTACCGACCGCTAGGACGCACCGGTGTACTGGTGTCCCCACTCTGTCTGGGTGCGATGAATTTCGGTGGACCAACCAGCGAAGCCGACTCGATCGCCATTATCAACCGTGCCCTGGATGGCGGGATCAATTTCATCGACACCGCCAATGTCTACAACGCCGGTGAGAGTGAACGCATCGTCGGCAAGGCGTTGCGCGAGAATGGACGCCGCGACCAGATCGTGCTGGCGACCAAAGTCTACGGCAAGATGGGCGACGGCCCCAACGACCAGGGCGTTAGCCGCTATCATATCATCAAAGCCTGTGAGGATTCGCTGCGTCGCCTGCAAACTGACCATATCGACCTCTATCAGCTCCACCGCCCTCCCATGACCGTGCCGCAGGACGAGACGCTGCGCGCCTTCGATGACCTGGTGCGCGCCGGCAAGGTGCGCTACATCGGCTGCTCCACCTTCCCAGCATGGAAAGTAATGGAGGCGTTGGCAATTAGCGAACGGCAGAACCTGGCGCGCTACATCAGCGAGCAGCCACCCTACAACTTACTCGACCGTCGCATCGAAAATGAGCTTGTACCGCTGGCGCAGCAATATGGCATGGCGTTGTTGCCGTGGTCGCCACTGGCTGGCGGCATCCTTGCTGGTCGCTATGCGAATAAAGCGCAATTCCCACCTGGCTCACGCGCCGAGCGCGCCAACGAGATATTCCGCAGCCGTATCACGCAACGCGGTCTTGACGTGGCGATCGCACTCGGCGAGATGGCGCGCGAACGCAACCTGACCTCATCCCAGCTCGGCTTGTTGTGGGTCATGGATCAGCCAGGCGTCACCGCGCCGATTATCGGACCGCGTACGCTGGAACATCTCGAAGACGCCCTGCCGCTGTTGGAAATGAAGCTGGCAGACGCCGACCGCCCGCTCTTCGACGCTCTAGTGCATCCAGGCACGGCAGTGGCGGATTTCCATAACAGCAATGAATGGATGAAGGCGAGGATTGGAGATTGAGAGATTGGGAGATTAAGAGATTGGAAACAGTTGCTGAATCTCTCAATCCCCTAATCTTCTAATCTCTTAACGCCTCGATTTTCCCCTTCAAAATGACGCCGGCCAGAGGTCATGTCCCCTCTGGCCGGCGCTTCAACAGGGAAAGCGATTGACCCCAGGCGTTAGCTCACAATGCGCGCCAGCACGTCGCTGACATCCATCAACAGGTAGGTCTGCCCCTGGTAGGAAACCTCGGTGCCAGAATATTTGGCGAACAGCACTTTGTCATCCACCTTCAGCTTGATGTCTTCATCATCGCCAACGGCAATCACGACGGCCATTTGTGGCTTCTCTTTGGCCGTCTCAGGCAGATACAAGCCGCTGCTCGTGCGGTCTTCCTGCTCCACCGGCTTGAGCAACACACGTGCGCCAAGTGGTTCGATGCCGGGTTTGTTGCCATTTACACTCATGACTACCTGACTCCTTCTTACTGCTACTTTGCTTTTCTTTATGTTTACTTTACTTGATGCCCAACATCTGATTGATCTTGGGGCGGTCGAACCCGACGACAATCTTGCCGCCGATATCGATGACGGGTACGCCTTGTTGACCAGAGCGGCGCACCATATCACGCGCCGCCGCTGGGTCTTTACTGACGTCTACATCGCGAAACTTGATGCCCTTCTGCCGAAAATAACTCTTGGCCGCATTGCAGAAAGAACAAGTTGGCGTTGAAAAAATAATTACTTTGGGCTGAGAAGTGACTTCGCTCATCGTCGTTCCTTTCATAATTCAAGCATCTATGGGATTAGATGCGCGTCTTAGTCAAAGGTTACAACCAGCCTGCACGCCATCGATGCGAATTGCATCAGGCCGTCAACGCCGCCGCCACCTTCTCCAGCCGGTTGCGTGCATCTTGAGCAACCTCCGCCAGCGTTGGATTGTCGTCGATCAAGCCGATCATGGCGATTGGGTCGCCAATCATCACGCTGGTTCCGCCGCGTTCGGTGTCCTCATAGACGATCACGTTGCAAGGCAGCAGCAGCCCGACCGCCAGCTCGTTCGACAACGCGCGGTGCGCCAATGGCGGATTGCACGCACCCAAGATCGCGTATTTCCTGAAGTCGACGTCGAGCCGGTTCTTCAGCGTCGTCTTGATGTCGATGGAGGTAAGCACGCCGAAGCCCTGTGTCTTGAGCGCAGCCGTTACCCGTTCCAGCGCGTCTTCATACGGTGTATCAAGATGAACCTGGATGCCCAGTTGTGTTGCGATTGCCATTGTCTCTCCTTTGCGCCTGCGGCGCGTGTGCAAAATCCATTTGTCGCACACAGTATCGCACTGGCGCCACACGGATTGCGCCCGTCAAAGGCTTATGAGAGTGATAAGCTATTTCTTATGGGTGATTGGCTATTGGCTCCTTATTGACCGTAGATGTGCGTGTATCGGTAGTGTAGTTTTGCCACATCCTCGTCGCTGATGCGGTCGGGCTGGCCGATCTGCAGCGCCAGCCACACCGTCGCCGCCACGTCTTCGACCATTACTGCGGCTTTGAGCGCAGCCTTGGCGCTTGACCCAACGGTGAAGACGCCATGATTTTTGAGGAGCACCGCGGGTGAGGAGCCAATCGATTCGATCACCACCTGCCCGATCTCCTCGCCGCCGATCAGCGCAAAGCCGCCGCACGGGATGGGGCCGCCAAACTCGTCGGCGTGCGCGGTGAGATAGACGGGGATCGACATGCCGTTGGCGGCAAAGGCCGTGGCGTAGCGCGAGTGCGTGTGCACAATGCCGTTGACATCGGGGCGATGACGGTAGATATAGAGATGGCTCGCCGTGTCCGACGACGGCTTGAGGCTGCCCTCGACGATGTCACCTTCCAGATCGACGACGACCATGTGCTCCGGGCGCAGCTCCTCATAGCGGATGCCCGACGGCTTGATCACCACCAACCCCGACTGTGGGTCGCGCGCGCTGATGTTGCCGCTCGTCCATGTCACCAGGTTTTGCTTTGGCAGTTCCAGGTGCAGCCAGTGCAGTTCTTCTTTGATTGATTCCAGCATGGTTCTCTCCAAATAGAGATTGGAGATTAGGAGATTGGGAGATTAGGAGATTAGGAGATTGGGAGATTGGGAGATTGGGAGATTCTCATGTCGTGCACTATATTCTCCAATCTCCAATCTCCAATCTCTTTACTTTCCGGTATTTTGT
>DMDA01000101.1:0-31046 GCA_003451595.1 Chloroflexota bacterium
AGGTTGTCAGCCCAGATGCCGCCAGCCTGTGCAGGCACAGTGTTGAGCAACAAAACACATACAACCAACATAGAACCGGCAATGAGTTGTGCGAAGCGTGTGATGGGTTTCATTGTGTGTCTCCTCTTGAGATAGTGTGATTATATAGTCGCATTTTTTTGATCGATTGAGTCATGCCCCTCGCTAGTATCAGGGCAGACGTTCCATCCAACATCGGTCATCTGTACACATCACCAGGCGAGTGAATGACCAGCAGCGAGGCATAAACACGGGGGCGAAACAGGCAACGGTTCTATAGAAAGGCGGATGAAAAGAAAGCTACCTTGCGTTATGCCGTTGCTGCGATACGACAAATTAAGTATACTACAACATTTGTCGGCTTACAACCCCGTAATTTTGCATATTTATATGCAATTACGCTATTTATTCATTAAAAGTTGATTTACAATTCCCAGCAGAGGTCCGCGCTGCTCGTAGCCGCTTTCGCTATAATCACTAGCGCCAAGATAGACCTGACGACGCGTGCGCCGCAACAGCCCAAGCAGCAAGCGACGCGTCGTCTCCTGGCGCGTGAGATACTCATCGCGGTCTGTCCAGGCAGCGGTGAGTGGCCAGCGAGCTGACAGCACAAAGGGGTGGGTGAGGGGTTGATAGAGGCGCTCCCACCAGCCGGTGGAACCAACGTCGAGCCAAAATTGGATATCAACCGGGCGATTGCGCAGGAGGAAAGTGTAGGCAGGCGCCAGAAAAACCGCATCTTCCGGCGTACGCCAGCCTGGAAGATAGAGGGCGCCCACGACGCCGCTCTCCGCCAGCTGAACATAGGAACGGCCAAAGCGGACATTGTCTTGCTCCCGCGCATCGGCGTCTTTGCCTTCAAGCGCCCAACGGAACTTGCGCGCCGACTCCACCAGCTGACTGGCAACGCGCGCGGCATCGCGGTTGGCGTGAAAACCAAAACCCGGCTGGCTAAGCACCTCGCCGAAGAGACGGGCAAAGAATTGATCAAGGGGCAGGTTGGCGCCTTCAGCGCGATAGGCGTAGAGCCAGGCGCGCAGATGATCATAGCGTTCGCCGGCGGTGTAGGAGATGCGCTGTCGCACTTCCTCGGTGAGGGTGGCGAAACGTCCCAATTCATTGTCGCGGCGGCGTGGCGGGTAAACGATGGCCGATAGCAATGTAGCGCGCACCGGGTCGAGATCATCAATCGCCATCGCTAACGCCAGTGTGACATCGGGTGGCGCGGGCGCCATCCCCCAGAAAGGATGCGCCAATCGCGCCAGCGTCAACAGGGTGCGCGCGGCTGGCTCGTCCTGCAGGGCGCGGCTTGGGCGATGGGTAGCCAGGGCGATATTATGGCGCTCCAGGGCGGTCTGCAGACTGAAACGCAGCGCGTCGCTGACAAAAGGCGCTAGCACAGCGATCTCACCGGGAGCCACGCCCTGCTCCTGCACCAACCGACGAATCTGCTCCGCCGCCCATGCCACCATTTGTGGGTAGAAACGGAACGTCTCGGCGGAGGTAACGAGGGCAGACGCTCCTCGCTCTGGTGCGCCGAGAGTTGCAGTGACTTCAGCGCCTCGCTGTCCAGGAGAGAAAATTGCGGCCACACGGTGGGCAAGGCGTGCGACGCCGGGCTGCATCACAAACGAGCCGGGCAGGGTGAGCATGTCATCGCAGCGCTCACGCAACGCGGCGACGCCATCGGGGTCGGCGCCCAGGAAGGTGCGATAGCCGCCGTCGTCATCGCTGATGAGCAACGCGCTCTCTAATTGGGGCAGCCACGCCGCCACCAGCCGATGGGCGCTATAGGTGTCCTCTTCGACATTGTCATAGATCAGATGGCGGTGGGTGCGAAAAAGATGAGTGCGGCTCCATGGATTGGTGAGCACATGCGTGTTGAAAAGTGTGATCTGCAGGCTAAAATCGAGCAAGGTTTCACGCAAACAGAGCGCGCGAAACTCATGGCTGATCTTGCGCGCCGAGCGGAGGGCGTTCAGGCGCGCGGCGCGCTGTTCACCAAGAGGCGCTGCCAACTCCAGGCGTGCATAGGCGTCATCAATGCTCAACCCTTGCAGCGCTGCCTTGTTGAGGTTGTCGAGCACCTGGCTCACCACGCGTGCGCGTTCGACGCGCACGCCATCGAAGGCGCCCGCTTCATCCGCAGCATCGACCAGCGGCGCCATGTGATACTGACTGGTCTCCAGCGTCAGAAATGTCGGCTCGCGACTGGGATCAGCAAAACCGGCGGTGGAGGCCAACAGAGGCCAATACAGCTCAACTGCCTGTTGCGCTAGGCTGGCGAAGGTTGTCACGCGCACAGTTGGGCCAGGTGGGAGCGCTGCCGCGTGCAGCGCAGCGTGATAGGGTGCAGCCAATGACCGCTGCGGCAACAACACCAGAATGTCATCGCCACGCACACGTTCCTGGCGCAGCAACTGTTGTAGATGCGCCAGCGCCACCGTTGTCTTGCCGGCGCCAAAGGGACCAGAGAGAAACTGCTTGCGATTGGTCGTGACGGCGATTGTGCTCATCGTGCGTTGCAGGGTTTTCGTAGTACCATTACACCTGTTGACTTCATTACACCTGTTGACTTTAGCGACCTATGACTGCATGTTACCGTGAATCAGGGGGGACGCCAATATGCAAATTTACCAGATTCCACTCGTGCCGGGACCGGTGTCGGTGCCAGAGGCTGTCCGCGCCGCCTACGCCATCGACTACCCCAGCGCCGACCTGGAAGAGGAATTCTTTGCGCTTTACGATCGCTGTGCACAAAAACTCCAGAGCGTCTTGGGCGCCAGCACGCAGGTGACGATCCAGACTGGCGAAGGGATGCTGGCGCTATGGGGAGCGCTCAAAAGCGTCGTCAAGCCCGGTGACCGGGTGCTGGCGGTGGCTACGGGGCTGTTTGGTTATGGCATCGGTGAGATGGCGCAACAGCTCGGCGCCACTGTTGAGGTCGTTGGGTTTCCATTCGACGCCATCGCCGATCCGCAGGCAGTGTGGGAAGCGGCGCATCGTTTCCGCCCCAAACTAGTGACAGCCGTGCATTGTGAAACGCCCAGCGGCACGCTCAACCCGCTCGCTGAACTTGGCCAAATTTGCCGCGAGGTCGATGCGCTCTTCTACGTGGATTTTGTCGCCAGCGGCGGCGGTGCCCCCGTCGAAGTGGATCGCTGCGCCATCGACTTGGGTTTGCTGGGCAGCCAAAAGGTGTTGAGCCTGCCCCCCGACCTGGCAATGGTGACCGTTAGCGACCGCGCCTGGGAAGTCATCGCGGCTGTTGGATACGCCGGCTACGACGCGTTGGCGCCCTGGCGCACCGGTCCGGCGCACAAGTATCTGCCCTACACGCACAACTGGGGCGCACTGGCGGCTCTGGAGATTTCACTCGATCGCTTGTTGACCGAGGGGCTGGAGCAGGTCTATCAGCGTCATGCAACAGTGGCAGCAGCTTGTCGGCATGCTCTCACCGAGATGGGCGTGCGCCTCTTTCCGGCGCAAGAAGCATTCAACTCGCCAACGGTGACGGCCGCCTATGTTCCAGCCAACTGGACATGGCGTGATCTGGATCGGGCGCTGCGGGCGCATGGTATGGCGGTTGGCGGCAACTATGGTGACCTGGCGGGTAGGGTGTTTCGCATCGGGCACATGGGCAGCCAGGCAGACCCGGCGCTGGTGGCGCGAGGCATGGAGGTATTACGCCGCGTCCTCAGCTAAATCCCGCTGTCTGCACAGGCTGGCGTTGATCTTGCCATCTACACGACCTGAAACGGAGGTTCAACATGATACTGTCGCTCGTCGCAATCCTGATCGGTTTCATCTTCTATTCACAACAAACTGTGGCAACGGCGACCGCTATCAGCCAGGGACGACAGCGCGGCTTTGGTGCAGCTTTCGCCATCATGAGTGGGGCGTTGACCGGCGATGCGCTATGGTTGGCGGCAGCATTGGGGGTCGTGGCGCTGGCAAGTCAGATCGAGCCGCTGCGCGTGATCTTCAGCATCGTAGGCAGCTTCTTTTTTCTGCGTCTGGCGTGGGGCGCATTGATAGACGCCCGGCAAGGTGCAACCCCGCGCCAGGATGCAAGCGGCAACCTTGCTGGCTATCAAGCTGGAGCGCGCATCACCCTCCGCAACCCCTATGCGCTGGGCTTCTGGGTGGGTGTAGCGACGGCCACCATCCTGTCGATGACGGCGCAGCCGCTCCTGCTAGAGTACAGTGCGTTCTTTGTCGGCGTTGTGTTGGGAGCGACGTTGTGGAGTGGACTGATCGCCTGGCTGGCCGCACAACACCCGGACTGGCTGACCGCAGGCTTCTTTCGCGCCATCAACGGTGCAGGCGGCGTGCTCGCTGCGCTTTTCGGGATTGCCATGCTCTGGACAATCGTGATGCAGACAGCGGCGGCGCCTTGACCGCTATCCCTCTGCCTCTTCATCCGCCAGCGTTATCACCGCGCGTGCGGTGGTGGCATCGGTTGCCAGCACACTCAGGTAGCGACCGCGCAGCGCGCCCAGAATCGCAGGAACCTTCGTCAGTCCACGCGCTACGGCGATGACTTTGGGAACCCGGCGCAGGTCTTCCAATTCCACGCCGATCACACGGCGATTCAGCTCGATGCCGTCAGTCTGTCCTTTGGCATCAAAAAAGCGCCCGGCCATTTCGCCAACAGCGCCCAAACTGCGCAACATGGAGAGATCGGCGCGTGTCAGCAAGCCAGCGCGCAGAAAACTGGAATCGCGTTCATCCACTGAACCGATGCCAGTGATCGCCAACTGCACCGACCGCGCACGGCGAATGCCTTCGCGCACGGTTGGCTCAGCAAGAAACAACTCGCGCACTTCTGGTCGTTCCACCAACACCGGCGCATGCAGGTCGTAGTGGCGCCCACCCAACTTGGCCGCCACCATGCGCGCCAGGTCTGGCCCATCGACCACCAGCGCGCCCACGCCGCCCATCAGCTGCACGACATCGAGCTGACGCCCCGGGTTATTGGGTAATGCATTGACAGTCGCGTGGACGCCCGTCCCCCACGCCACCCCGATCGTCGCCCCATCGGGCAGATCGGAGATGATCCGTTGCAGATAGACAGCAGCCAATTGCCCGGCGGCGGCGACCAGGCTGGCCTCGTCATGATCCGGTTTCGCATCCAGGATCAGCGCGTCAGTCAAAGAAAAACGAGTAACAAACTGCGTCTCCAGCGCAAAGTCACGTGGGATCGGCGTCTTGATCTGCACTTCGATCACGCCACGTTCCCAGGCTTCCTTGAGCAGGCGCGACACCTTCGAGGTCGAGACGCCCAGGCGCTGGGCAATTTCAGCCTGCCCCTGATGCAACTTATAGTACAGACTGGCCACCATTGCCAGCAGATCATCGCGCTCGTTCATCGTCGCCTCACATCTCACGAATCCGGCACAAACTCAGACAAACCTTCAGATTGTGCAATTTTTTGCAAACAGGATACCACGCAGCACAAGTGATGTCAATGAGTCGATAGGACAGTAAGGCTTGACAAATCAACGACGCCATGCTATCCTTTTTGCAATAAATTTCATTTTCTGAATTTTTTTGCCTCCCTAGACAGCCTGAACCAATGGCATCTCGGTGCGCAACGCGTCAACAAGGGAAGGGTTGATACAGATGGGTGTACGGTGCGATGGCTTCGTCTTCGACCTGGACGGCACGGTCTATCTCGGTGAGGCGGCGCTGCCTGGTAGCGTCGAAGGCATAGCCGAACTACGTCAGCGCGGCAAGCGCGTGCTGTTTGTTAGCAACAAGCCACTGGAGCCGCGCACAAAATACGCTGCCAAGCTGACCCGGCTAGGCATCCCCACCCCACCGGAAGACGTGATCACATCGGGCTATGTGCTAGGGCATCATCTGGCGCATCATCAGCCGGAACTACGCTACTACGTGATCGGTGAGGAGGCATTGCGCGCTGAGTTGCGTGGGCACGGTCTCACCATCGTGGAGGAGTTCGCCGATCAGAACCCGAAGGAAGTTATCGACCCAACCGGCATCGACGCTGTGATTGTCGCCTTTGATCGCACGCTGGACTATCGCAAACTCAACACAGCATACCAGGCGTTGATGCGCGGCGCCTATTTTTACGCTACCAACGGTGACAAGACCTGCCCGATGCCTGGTGGCGCCATCCCCGACGCTGGTGGCACGATCGCGGCGCTGGAAACCATGACCGGGCGTAAATTACAGCTGCTTGCCGGCAAACCCTCCACGTTGACCATGGCGGTGGCGTTGGAACGTCTGGGACTACCAGCAGAACGCTGCATGATGGTAGGCGACCGGCTGGAGACCGACATCGCTATGGGGCAAAATGCCGGCATGCTCACAGCCGTTGCCCTGTCCGGCGTAAGCACGCGCGCCGACGTCGCGCGCATGACGATTCCCCCCACCTTTGCCATCGAACGCCTGAGCGAGCTGCCTGCGCTGGTGGAATAGCATAGCGAACGCCTCTACACAATATGGTGACGCCCGCTTCACCCAACATCAAGCCAACGATGAGATCGCCGCACACACTCTCCGCAGTTCAACGATTTACTGGTGATTACATTCACACACAAAACAACGGTAGGCGAGTATGACCATCCAAGAAGGTGTCGTCAAATATCAATGCGAGTACACCCCGGCGCCTGCGCTGCCAGCGGCGCAGATCAGCGAGCTGAACGCCTGGCGCAAGTTAATGGTGCTGGCCCGGTTAATCGGTCAGAACCCAGACCTGTATGGCGGCTATGGTTATGGAAACATCAGCCACCGGCTGGATACAATTGTGCGCGCAGACGGGCGCCATCCGTTTGTCATCACTGGCACACAGACGGGCGGCAAGGCCGAGCTGACGCCCGACGATTATGTCGTGGTGACCGCCTGTCACCCGGAGGAAAACTGGCTGGCGGCGCAGGGGCCGGTCAAGCCCTCGTCGGAGGCGTTGACGCACGGCGCAGTCTACGCGCTCGACAGTCAGATTCTCTGGGTCGTGCACGCGCACTCGCCCGAAATCTGGCACAATGCGGAGGCATTGGGGGTGCCGATGACGGCAAATGTCCCCTACGGCACGCCCGAAATGGCGGCGGAGGTCAGACGGCTCTATGCCGAAAGCGACCTGCCGCAGAAGCACATTTTTGGCATGGCCGGGCATGAAGATGGCATTGTCACCTATGGCCACACGGCGGAGGAGGCCGGCTTCACGATGTTATCCTACCTGGTGCGCGCACTGCAGATCAGCGAAAGGAAGAACTGATCATGACCTACCGTCCTCAGGCCGTCACCATCGACGACCACGCCGTCGAACATCTTGTTGACTTTTGTCGCGCGCACAACCTCACAAAGCTCTTTTTGGTGGCAGACAAACACACCTTTGCCGTACAGGGGCAAGTGGTGGAGGATGCGTTGCGCGCCGCGGGGTTCGATCTCAAGCAGATCGTTTTCACCAACGACGAGGTGATCGCCGACGCCGCCCACATCTTCGACGTGCTGATTGCAGCAGGCGGCGAAGCGCGCACCTACATCGCCGTCGGCTCTGGCACATTAACCGACATCACCCGCTTTGCCAGCCATCGCACGCACAGCCAGTTTTTGTCCGTGCCGACCGCGCCTTCGGTGGATGGCTTTGCCTCGATCGGCGCACCGTTGATCATTCACGGCGTCAAAGTGTCGGTCTATTGCCAGGCGCCCTACGCCATCTTTGCCGACATCAACACGCTGGCGCGCGCGCCACAGACGATGATCGCCGCCGGCTTTGGCGACATGCTCGGTAAGCTGACCTCGATTGCCGACTGGCGGTTGGGCAGGCTGCTGTGGAACGAACCCTATGACGAGACAATTGCGCAGCGCACGCTCGACGCCGTGCAAATCTGCATCGACAACGTGGATGGCATCGGACGCGGCCAACCACAGGCGATCAGCCGCCTGTTTGATGCACTGCTGGAGTCAGGCTACTGCATGTTGGACTTTGGCGAATCGCGCCCTGCGTCCGGCGCTGAGCACCACACCTCGCACTACTGGGAGATGAAGCTGCTGCGGGAAGGGCGACCGGCGATCCTGCACGGCGCCAAAGTCGGCGTGGCGACAGTCATGGTGGCGCAGTTGTACGATCAGGTGCGCGCGCTAACGCGCGAACAGGTTGCCGACCGGCTGGAAGCAGCAACCTGGCCTTCGCTCGACGCCGAAATTGCCCGCATCCGCGCCGCCTACGGCGACCTGGCGGAGGGCGTGATCGCCGACCACAGGGCATTTCTGGAGCTTACCCCGGAGCAGGTTGAGGCGCTCAAGCGCACCATCCTCCAACACTGGGACGAGATTCAAGCCATCGCCGCCCAGGTACCGCCTGCCGCCACCGTCGCCGACCTGCTGCGGCGCGCAGGCGGGCCGGCTACAGCAGCAGAACTTGGCTTCGACGACGCTGAGCGCGACCTCGGCTTCGACAACGGTCACTATCTGCGCAACCGCTTCACGGCACGCAAGCTGGCAAGAGTGCTGGGAATACGGTGATACAACGCGTGACTTTACACTCTTTCTATCTTGACAGTTCAGATCTGATGTGATGGTTTTGGAGGAATACCATGGATAAGAACACGCCGATCGTGATGGGCGCCGACCATTTTGGGATGCCACTGAAGAACGCAATTCGCGACTACCTGATCAAAAAGGGCTATCAGGTGGTGGACATGGGCGTGAATGAAAACACGCCGGTCGATTACCCCGACATCGGTGCGCTGGTTGCTGAAGAGGTCGGCGCGGGCAAGTACGCGCGCGGCATCCTGGTCTGTGGCACGGGCGCAGGCATGGCCATCGTCGCCAACAAAGTGCCGGGGGTGCGCGCAGTCTGTGTGCAGGACCCCTATACGGCCGAGCGCGCCGTCGCCAGCAACAACGCGCAGATCATCACCTTTGGTGCGCAAATCACCGGCGCGGCCGTGGCGGAAAAGCTGATCGACATCTGGTTGGAAAGCGAATTCCAGGGCGGGCGTTCGGCGCCAAAGGTCGCCAAAATTGACAGCCTAGACGAAAAGTACCGAGCGCAGCGGGCGGGTGAATAGCGCGACCAAGATGCAGCGCGGCAATTTCACCCGTTACTTCGGCATGGCACGTTAGCGTGCCATGCCGAAACCATGCCCAGGCAGGCAGCCAACAACTCCATCTCCTCTCTCTCAAATCCCCCATGGCCCCTGATACCCGTTTCGTTCCACCGCCTTCTGCGCGTCCAGATGTAATTCCTCTTGCGCCAATTCAGCCTCGACGGCGGTCAGCCGTGCGACGACCTGTTGCAACAACTCCATCGTCGTGTCGTGGAGGAGGTTATGCTGCAGGTCTTCGTGGCGCGTGTCTTCCACCAGTTCGCCAGCGCGATGACGCACACGCCCCGGCACGCCAACCACGACCGAATGCGGCTCAACATCCTTGACCACCACCGAGTTAGCGCCGATACGCGAGTGTGCACCGATCGTGATCGGTCCCAGCACCTTGGCGCCCGCACCAACGACCACATGATCGCCGACCGTAGGGTGACGCTTCTCCTTACGCCAGCTCACACCTCCTAGGGTCACGCCGTGGTAGAGGGTGACATTGTCGCCGATCTCCGCCGTCTCACCGATGACGACGCCCATGCCGTGATCTATGAAAAAGCCGCGCCCGATCGTAGCGCCAGGATGAATCTCGATGCCGGTGAAGAACCGCCCCAGGTGCGAGACAAAGCGCGCCAGGAAGTGCAGCCGGCGCAGCCACAGCCAGTGCGCCAGCCGATAGAACCACTGGGCATGCAGCCCCGGATAACAGACCAGCACTTCCCAAGTGCTGCGCGCCGCCGGGTCGCGCTCAAAGACGACCGCGATGTCCTCACGAAGCCGGGCAAACATGATCAACCTCCCCAGAAAAAGAATAGCACGCGGGCGACGCGAAGCCGTGCGTAGGAAATCAGCGCCATCGCGCGCCAGACCCCATCCGTCCACTCCGCGCCCTCCGCGTGCCCTGATTTTGCTACCCGCGCAGGTGTGCAAAGAGATCAGTGCTCAAGTAGCGTTCGCCATTCGAAGGGATGATCGCCACGATGAGCTTGCCCGCGTTCTCTGCGCGGTTAGCCACCTGGATCGCCGCGTGCAAGATCGCCCCCGAAGAGATGCCAACCAGCAGCCCCTCCTCAGCGGCAGCGCGCCGCGCCATCGCAAAAGCATCCTCGTTGCTCACAGGGATGATCTCATCAATGATGCTGGTGTTGAGCACGGCTGGCACAAAGCCAGCGCCGATACCCTGAATCTTATGCGGGCCGGGCTGACCGCCTGACAGCACGGGCGACGCCGCCGGTTCCACGGCGATGGCTCGGAAACCGGGCTTGCGCGCCTTGATTACCTCTGCCACGCCGGTGATTGTCCCGCCGGTGCCTACCCCGGACACCAGAATGTCCACCTGGCCGTCCGTGTCATCCCAGATTTCCTCGGCGGTGGTGGCGCGATGGATGGCCGGGTTGGCCGGGTTCATGAATTGCTGTGGGATGAAATAGCGGCTATCAGCGGCGGCCATCTCCTCCGCGCGGCGGATGGCGCCCTTCATCCCTTCTGGGCCTGGCGTCAACACCAGGTCGGCGCCATAGGCGCGCAGCAACATGCGGCGTTCCATGCTCATCGTTTCCGGCATGACCAGTGTGCACTTGTAGCCTTTGGCCGCCGCCACAAACGCCAGCCCGATGCCTGTGTTGCCACTGGTCGGCTCCAGGATAATCTTCTCCGGTGTAAGCACGCCTGCCCGCTCCGCCGCTTCGATCATGCTCAGACCGATGCGATCCTTGACGCTCCCCGCCGGATTGAAGAACTCGAGCTTGGCGGCAATCGTGGCGGGCGCGTCGCCAGCAATGCGGTTGATCCGCACCAATGGCGTGCGCCCAATTAGCTCTGTGATATTGTTCGCAATCTTCATCATCAAATTCCTTTCTCTTCATTTTCCCCGGTCGCTTTCCCACCAATCAAAAACTCAGGGCAGCCATTGGCTCGTCCCTGAGTCCAAGAACATTTTAACATCAAAACGACGAATCGGGAATTTGAGTTGGGCTGCGCACCCTAAGGATGACACACATCACAACCGATTGAGGTGATGGCGGGCGCCCGCCGATGATGATTGCTACGCCTGCTGGCGCAGGGCAGCAATCATCGTAACAATCTGGGCGGATGATTTGCTCAACCCACTGGCCGCAAAGCCAGGGATCGCCTGCAATGCATCGAGGCTGGTCGGTGCGCGGCGGGCGATCTCCCTGAGCAGCGGGTCGCCGGCAATGGTGAAAGGCTTAACACGGTTGCCAATGGCCAGCTTCTGGCGCAACTCCTGCAGCCGCATGTAGATTTGCTTTTCGAGCTGTGGCGAGATCGGCTCCTCCCCCTGGTGCGCCGCCGACCGGGCAGCTGCCTGCGCCGCCTCCAATTCCGCCCGCTGTGCTGCCAGCCGCGCGTCGTCGCCGGGCTGCGGTGGGTTGAGCTTGATGATATCGAGCAATGCCTCACCGTAGTGCTGGAGACGCTGTGCCCCCATGCCAGGCAGTGCAGCCAACGCCTCCAGCGTTTGCGGGCGTGTCTCAGCTATGCGCAGCATCAACTCATTGTGCATGATAACGTAGACTGGCTGCGCCAACTCGTCTGCCAGCCGGCGTCGCCAGAGCCAAAGCGCCTTTTGCAGGGCGGTGTAGCGGTCGGACTCCATCGCAGTCTCAATCGGAGTTTCAGCCGTTGGCGCCGCCGCACCATACGCCGCCAGTTCCGGGTGCTCGGCCAGCCAAGCCTCTGCCTCGGTGCGCCCGCGCAGGGTCGGCGCTAACACGAGGTAGTCCTGCCGCGTGTACTGACGCAGCCGGTTCTGCTCGAGCAGGTCGTCGATATAGGCCATAACGCCGCCCTCACCTAGCGCCTTGAGCGCGCCAAAGTGGCGCGCCTGCTCAGGCTTGACGGGCGAACGCAGCGCACCTGTCAGGATGCGCGCCAGGCCGCTGCGCCCAACCGGCCTGGGCAAGCTGATCAAGCAATCGATGATCATCGGCTCAATGTCGGCGTCGTCCGGCAGCAGATGCTCGACACGTTCGGGCTGCACGATGTCAGGACGCACGCCAGTGCAATTGTCGCAGACAGCGCAGTGGGTGCGCGGCGGGCTGCCAAAGTGGGCGCTGATGTAACCGTGCCGGCAACTGTCGGTCGTGGCGTAGCCGATCATATCATCGATGCGGCGTTGCGCTACAGCGACAGATTGCGCCAGGAGCGCTTCCAGGCGCGCTTCCAGGTCATCGGGTTCAGCGGGCAACTCAATCAACATGGCGCGCCGCCCAAATTTGAGCGTAAACACACCTTCGCCCCCCAACTCCAGCAGATGCGCTTCAGCATCGGCCAGGGGCCAGCGCATAAAGCGGGCAATGTCGGCGAGCGCAAAGCTCGCCGATTGGTCGGGACCGAGCTGCAACCCCTTGAACAGGCGCGCCAACGTGCGATCTTCCAATGCGGCGCGATTGAGTCGGCGCGGAACGGTAATCGTCACCTCACGCGGCAAGTCAAAGCCCCGCCGCAACAGCCCCGCCCGCTCTAGCAGGCTGATGGCAACGCGCACAGTCGTCTCGTCGCTGCTTAGCACCTGCTGGAGACGCCGCAATTCCACCGGCCCGACGGCGTCCCCAGCGTCCAGCGCAGTGATCCGTCCCCTCGCAACAGGCATGGTTGCCTCCGCTGGTGCGTCACCCTCGCTCACGTCAGGCGCGGCGTCGGCAGCGGTGAGGACGGTCGCAAGGTGGACGTTGACGGCCACGCCAAGTTGAGCAGCGATGGCGGCGTAAACGCGCTTCAGGAAGTCGATGGCATACTCGTCGGCGCGCGCCCAGCGCCGCAAGTTCGCCCAGTCGTTATTGCTGTAAAAGAGCACACCCTGGCTCAACTTGCCATCGCGCCCGGCGCGACCTACTTCCTGGTAATAGGCGTCCAGGCTGCGCGAGGGGTGAAAGTGGACGATAAAACGGATGTCGGCCTTGTCGATGCCCATGCCAAAGGCGATGGTGGCGACGACGACGCGCGTCTGATTGGTCATGAAGCGATCTTGCACCGGGGCGCGTTCGGCCAGCCCGGCGTGATAGGCTTCGGCGGCAACCCCAGCGCGACGCAGCGCGCCGGCAATTGTTTCGGCGCGGCTGCGAGTGTTGACGTAGACGATGCCGCTGCCCGGCGTTGCGCTCACATAATTGACCAGAGCCACCAGTTTCTCGTCCTCATTGTGAAATTGGAGGGCGGAGAGATGCAGGTTGGGACGAAAGATATCGAGCGCAATGACATGGGGGCGGAGCGTCTGTCCGCCGGCTTGCCCGGCGGCGTCGCTGATGTAGTCGACGATCTCGTCGCGCACGCGTGGGGGGGCAGTGGCAGTCATCGCCAGTGCGGGTGGGTTGCCAAGCGCAGCGCGCGCCTGCTGAATGAACAGGTAATCCGGGCGAAAATCGTGCCCCCACATGCTGACACAATGCGCCTCATCGACGACAAACAAATCCAGCCCTGCCCGCCGCAACGCATGCAGGAAGGCGCGTTGGCGCAGACGTTCAGGCGCGGCGTAGATCAGCTTGTAGTCTCCGCGCGCGACGCCTTCCATGCGTGTTGCGAGTTCGGCGTCGCTGAGAGTGCTGTTGATGAAGACCGCTCGCGCCTGAGCGGCTTTGGGCAGACCCTCCACCTGATCCTTCATCAGCGCAATCAATGGGCTGATGACGAGTGTAGCGCGCGGCAGCACCAATGCCGGCAGCTGATAGCAGAGCGACTTACCACCGCCGGTTGGCATGACGGTCAGCACAGACTGGTTGCGCAGCAAGGCAAGGGCGATCGTCTCCATCTGCCCTTCACGCAGCCGCTCAAAGCCAAAATGGCGGATCGTCTCAAGCTGGATGCGCTGGCGTTCCGCGCGGGTCAGCTGGATGGAATCCAACCCAGTGTACTGGCGATAGAACGCGCCTGGATCGCTGATGAGTAGCGCAGCGCCGTCGACAAAAGGGGACAGGGCGCTTTGCAGCGCCTGCAGTTCCTGTTGTTGGCGCCGTTGTAGTTCAAGGCTGGCGGCGGCGGCGGTCTCGCGCTTGTCCAACTTCTCCGCCAGCTGTTGCAGCAGCATGAGCTGCTCCACCGTGATGCCGGCCGGAATGCCGCCGCCCAGCCGCTGCAGTTGCGCATCTGCCAGCTCGAGGCGCCCCCCTTCGGCGGCGACAAAGGCCAGCGCCAATGTCCCCTGCAAATCGAAGGGTTTCATCGCTAGATACGCAACGACAGGGGCGGCAGCAGTCTCGTAAGCGGACGTCCTGGCCAGCACCTCGGCGGCGGCGGCGATAGCGTTGCCGTTGCGTGGATTGGCAGCCGCCAATTCCAGGGCGATGCGCCGAGCGGCCTCGCGCATCCCTAACGCCAGCAGGGCGCGCGCCTCTAGCGCGTGTGAGCCAATCGTGGTATTGCGCCGTTGCCGACGTTCGATCACCTCCATCGCCGCCCTGGGGTCATCCGCCGCCAGGTAAGCGTGCGCCAGGTAGTCCAGCAAGGCTGGCGCCCCACCATGACTTGCGCGCAGGATTTCCGCGACTTTGAGCTGCTCGGCGGGTTCTCCCCATCGTTGGAGGTAGAGGAGCAGCAAGTCGCGCACTTCGGGCGGCAGGCTGGCGATGCTCTCCGGCGGCAGGTGTAGTTGCGAGGTCACGAAAGTGGTTGCTTCAGCCATGAGTTTGCCTGTATGCTGTTTTCATCTCAAGTTTGGTGCTCTGAACACCCTATCAGTATAATTCAGAAGGACATTCAGAAAGAATGGCGTCCACAGCGCACCGGACTCATCAGCTAACCAATCCATGAGCCAGCAACGGGTGGATACTTCAAATTCGGCCAAATACACCGTAATGGACGATTTCGTACAAACAGAAAGGGCGCAGTAGCTGCGCCCTTTTCTACAACCAGCCAATGTGCTGGCGCTCCCAAAACAAGAAAGCGAGTTATCTAAATGACACGAGTCTTTATCACCGGCATGGGCGCAGTAACACCAATCGGCAATGACGTTGCCACTTTCTGGCGCAATTTGCTGGCCGGCAAGTCGGGCGCTGGGCGTATCACCAGCTTTGACACCGAGGATATGCCCTACAACATCGCTTGCGAGGTCAAGGGTTTTGACCCAACCGCGTATATGGATCGCAAGACGGCACGGCGTATCCATCGCTCTTCGCAATTTGCCGTAGCGGTTGCACGCCAGGCGCTGACCGACGCCGGCCTCACAATCGACGCCAGCAACGGCGACCGTGTCGGTGTCTTGATGGCGACCGGCGGCGGCGGCATCACCGAGATCGAAGCGGGTGCGCTGGAGGTGGTGCGGAAAGGTTGGCGTTCGGTGGGGCCATTTGTCGTGCCGAGCGCCATGGCCAACGCGGTCTCCTGCATCATCTCGATTGAGGTCGGCGCCAAAGGCCCGGTGATGACGAGCACAGCCGCCTGCGCCAGCGGCCACTACTCCATCATTGAAGGTTATCACTTCTTGCAGCGCGGCGAGGCGGATGTGATCATTGCGGGCGGCGCTGAATCGCTGATGTCGATGCTGACGATGGCGGCGTTCGGGCGCATGGGCCCGCTTTCCAGCCGCACGGACGACCCAGAACATGCCTGCCGCCCCTTTTCCGTGGATCGCGATGGCTTCGTGGCGGGCGAGGGCGCAGCCGCTGTGATTCTGGAGACCGAGGAACACGCCCGCGCGCGCGGCGCCAAACTCTACGCTGAAGTGTTGGGCGGCAAGCTCACCGGCGACGCCTTCCACATCACTGCGCCCGACCCGAACGGCGACGGCGCCGCGCGTGCCCTCAGTGGTGCGCTGCACATGGCAAAGCTACAGCCGGAAGATATCGACATTGTCATGGCGCACGGCACTGGCACGACGCTCAACGACGCCAGCGAGACGCTGGCGCTCAAGCGCGCGTTTGGCGCGGCAGCCTATCGGCTGAAGATCACCAGCATCAAGAGCATGGTCGGGCACGCGTTGGGCGCGGCGGGCGCCGAGTCGGTGGTGGCAGCGGTCTGCGCGCTGCGCGAGGGCATCGTGCCGCCCACAATCAACTATACGCCCGATCCAGAGCTCGACCTGCATATCGTCGGCAACCAACCAGAAACGGTCGATGCGCGCTATGCCATCGTCAATGCCTTTGGCTTTGGCGGGCAAAATGTGGTAGCGGTCTTTGGGCGTGCACCCGCGTGACGCGCTGACTAATGCTCCCGATGCCAGGAGGAAACTGTGAAAACTTCTATACGCGACCGACTCTCGACGGGCGTCGTTGGCCTGGATGAAATCCTGTATGGCGGATTGCTGCCAGGCCGCGCTTACCTGGTGCGCGGTGGTCCAGGCACAGGCAAGACCACCCTGGGTCTTCATTTTCTGGCGGCAGGCGCTCGTCGCGGCGAGCAAGTTCTCTTCATCTCCCTGGAGGAGGATGAGACGCGGCTACGCACCGACGCCGCGCACATTGGGCTTGATCTCACCCATGTCAACTTTCTGGATTTGAGTCCTGAATCGGGCTATTTTGCTGAAGTGCAGGCGTACGACATCTTCACGCCAGCGGAAGTGGAGCGCGAGCCAATCACGAACCGGATCACGGAGGCAGTAGAGCGGCTGGCGCCCACACGCGTCTTTCTTGACCCGCTCACGCAATTTCGCTACCTTGCCACCGACGTCTTTCAATTTCGGAAACAGGTGCTCTCGTTTCTGCGCTTCCTGACCGAGCGCAACGCCACCGTGCTCTTCACCTCCGAAAATAGCGCCATCACACCAGATGATGATCTGCAATTCATGGCGGATGGCATCATCGATCTAGCCTTCGACCAGTACGGCCGCAATCTGACCATCGCCAAGTTGCGCGGGTCAGACTTTATCAGCGGCAGCCACTCCATGAAGCTGGACGACAGCGGTATGGCTGTCTTCCCTATCCTGGCGCCGCAGCGTCACCGCGTGGCGTTCAATCCAGAGCGCATCAGGTCTGGGCTACCTGAGCTAGACAAACTGCTCCATGGCGGCCTGGAGCGTGGGACTGTGACCTTCCTCTCTGGCCCCACCGGCGCTGGAAAGACCACGCTTGGCCTCCAGTTCATGAAGGAGGGCGCCTTACGCGGTGAGCGATCGGTGCTTTTCACATTGGAAGAAGACGTGGACATCATCTTGCAGCGTGGGGAGACCATCCAGATCGATGCACGCGCCATGACTGCGCAAGGGACGCTCGTCATCGAAAAGATCGAACCGCTGCAATTCACACCCGACGAGTTTGCGCAGCGGGTTCGGCAAGAGGTCGAGCAAAAGCACGCCCGTATCGTGATGATCGACAGCGTTTCGGGCTACCGGCTGAGTATGCGGGGTCGCGACCTGGTCAGCCAACTGCACGCACTGACCAAGTATCTGCAGAACATGGGCGTTGCTGTCCTGCTCACCGTCGAGACGGCGCAGTTGACCGGTGATTTCCGCGTCACCGAACAGGAGATCAGCTACCTGGCTGACAACATCATCTTTTTGCGCTATCTGGAGATCGATGGCGAGCTGCGCAAAGCCATCGGTGTGCTCAAAAAGCGCCTCAGTGACTTCGAGAAGACGCTGCGCGAATTTGCGATCACCAGCGACGGCATCAGGATTGGGCCACCGCTCACTGACCTGCGCGGCATTCTCACGGGCACGCCGAGTTGGATCGACAAGTAACATGGCAGAGCGGGCAGCAGCGGACAGATTGCTGATCGTGGGCAGCAACATCAGGAATCAGGAACTGCTGGCTGCCTTTATCGAGCGCCTGGGTTACACCACGCTGCGCGCAGATACGCTGGACGCGCTGACTCAAATCCTGGACGCAGCGCAGCCGTTCCGCTTTGCGCTGGTGGATGTCACTGGTTTTGACCTGGCGATTTGGGAGTGTTGTGCACGGCTGCACGCGCGCGATATTCCATTGCTGATCATTTCGCCGCGGCAAAGCGTTGCCGTCCGTAGACTGGGTTACGCGCACGGCGCTCAGGCGGTCATGGAGAAGCCCCTGATCATGCGGGAACTTGCTGACGCAATTCACAACCTGTTGCAAGCCGTTCCTTGATGACGCAATGAGCAACATAGTCCAGGCGGGAGCGCTCAGAGCAGGCGCCCAGCGCGCAAAAAGGAGTACGTGGCATGGATACGATCTTGCTGCTGATGGCAAAGGTGCGGGATCGTCGTCTACTTGAAGAACACCTACGCGATAAATATCAACTGGCGACGCCCCCGGACGCGACTATCGACAATCCCTTCGACTTGTGCATTCTGGATGGCCCCGCCCTGACGCACTTTCGCACCGAGCTGCTGGCGCGCAAGGCGGCGGAGGGCGAAGGGTATCTGCCCGTGCTATTGGTGACCGCCAAACGCGATGTGAGCCTGCTGACGGGGAACATCTGGCAAATCATCGACGAGGTCATCAGCACGCCCATCCAGAAAGCAGAATTGCACGCGCGCGTCGAGGTGCTGCTGCGTGCGCGGCGGCAGGCGCAAGCGTTGCTGGCGCACAAACAGCAACAATTGCAACTGAGCCAGACATCCCTCCAGCAGGCAGAACAAAAATTCTCGATCATTTTTGCAAAATCTAGCGTAGCGGCTGCGCTCTCCCGCGCAGCGGACGGCGTCCTGGTGGATGTCAACGAGGAATTCGAGCGAGTTTTTGGCTTCACAAGAGCGGAAGCCCTCGGCAAGAGTACGCTTGCACTGGGCATTCAGCGCGACGTCGGGCATCGCCAGGAAATTCTCGATGAACTGAACAGGCAAAAATCCGTCCGCAATCTGGAACAGACGCTCTATACCAGGAGCGGTGAAGCGCGTGAGTTTGCCATCAACCTCGATGTAATCGAGATAGCGGGCGATTTCTTCATCCTCAGCATTGCGCGGGACATCACCGAACAACGTCGCGCGGAAGCAGCACTGCGCGCCAGCGAAGCACGCTTCCGCAGCCTGTTCCAAAACAGCCACGCCACCATGTTGGTGATCGATCCAACTACCGGGTGCATCTTCGACGCCAACCCTGCCGCCAGCGCTTATTATGGGTGGGATGTGGCCACACTGCGCAACATGAATATAGCCGACATCAACATATTGTCGCCAGCACAAATCAAGGAAGAAATGGTGCGAGCGCAGACACAGCAGCGTAACCACTTCGAGTTTCGCCATCGCCGCGCCGATGGGTCGATCCGCGATGTAGAGGTCTTCAGCGGACCGATTCACATGCTGGGTCGCAATCTACTCTACTCCCTGGTCTTCGACGTTACGGAACGCAAGCAGCTTGAAGAACAACTGCGTCAGGCGCAAAAGATGGAAACGGTCGGGCAGTTGGCTGGCGGCGTGGCGCATGACTTTAACAACATGCTGGCAGTCATCCTGCTGCAAACCGAGCTGGCGCTGATGCAACTCGAGCCGCACCACCCGCTGTACAATCGGTTTCTGGAAATCCGTAAAGCCGCCGAGCGCTCAGCCAGGTTGACGCAACAGTTGTTGGGTTTTGCACGCAAGCAGATCGTCAATCCCAAAGTCATCGACCTGAACGATGCCATCGCCGAGAATATCAAGATGCTGCGCCGTCTGATCCGTGAGGATATTACGCTCTCCTGGTCACCGACGCCAGACCTATGGCCTGTGCGGATCGACCCCGGCCAGATCGACCAAATCCTGACCAACTTGTGCGTCAATGCCCGCGATGCCATCGCCGGAGTAGGCAGCATCTTCATCGAAGCAAAGAATGTCACCATCGACGTTGAGTATTGTCGGCGCCGCGCCGAGGCAACGCCAGGCGACTTTGTCATGCTATCGGTCAGTGACACCGGCGCCGGCATCGATCCAACCACGCTGAAGCATATCTTCGAGCCATTTTTCACCACCAAGGAAGTCGGGAAAGGCACAGGATTGGGTCTGGCGACAGTCTATGGCATTGTCAAACAGAACGACGGCTTCATCAATGTCTACAGCGAACCGGACATGGGCGCCACCTTCAAGGTCTACCTCCCGCGCTATCATGCTTCTGCGTCGACCGCTGCGCCCAACGCAGAAGCCAACGCCATCCGCTATGGGCAGGGCGAAACCATCCTGCTGGTTGAGGATGAACCGGCAATGCTCGAAAGCGCTAGGCTGATGTTGGAGCAGCTTGGCTATCGCGTGTTGGCGGCCGCAACCCCGCGCGAGGCGTTGCAGCTAGCCTCTGCCCTAAGCGCCGAGATCGATCTGGTGCTGACCGATGTGATTATGCCGGAGATGAACGGATACGACTTGGTGGAGCAAATCAGACGCAGCGCTCCCCACATCCAGGCAAGCTTTATGTCCGGCTATTCAGCGAGCGCCATCTCCCATCGTGGTCTGCTGCGCGAAGATGTCGTCTACATTCAAAAACCGTTTTCGACTAAAGAGTTGTCGGTCAAGTTACGAACACTTCTGGAGCAGCGTTGACAGGCGCGTCAGGGGGGCGTCGCATTGGCCAGGCAAGGGAACAACCAACCCACTTGCCGACCAGTGCGACGCATGTCGATCTTCTAGGCGATCGGCGCCAGGGCAGCCGCCTGGATCGCCTGATTGAGCGCAGCCAGATCGGTGGTCAATGCCGCGTCCAGCGCCGCAATCTGCGCGTCGATCTGCGTGGCATAGTGCTCCACGATGGCGTATGCCTGCTCGGTCGGGCGAGCGTCAGCGCTGCCGACGATGGCGACCGTGGAGGCTAACGCTTCGTTGAGCCGCGAGCGCGCGATCAAGCCGTAGGTCACCTTTTGCTCGCCAGGCAAGATCAGCGCATCCTCGACGGCAGCTAGCTTCTCCAGCAATGCTGTCGCTGCAGCCGTGATCGTCGGCGCATCGCCAGCGCGTTTCTGCCAGGCTTCGACCTGCTCGCGAATGCTGCGCAGGCGGTTGACGGCGGCGTGTGCGTCCGAAATTTTGTCGCGGATGCGCAGCAGCAGCGCGTGCTGTTCTTCCAGATCAGCCAGCGTGGCACGCACACGCGGGTCGTTCACCACCTCGAACCCCTGCGTGGCGACCGTCTCACCCACTGTGAGCCGCACATGGTAGCGACCGGGCAGCACAAAGGGGCCTTCATTGACTGCGCCGGCGGTCTTGTTGCCGGGCACTTTGGTTGCGCCGGGCAAGCGTAGATTCCACACGAAGCGGTTCATGCCAGCGTGAAGCGGCAGCCAGGGACCTGGTTCCATGCCCTTGCGCTTGTCATCCCACTTGTCGTAGTCGTTGGGCTTGCGGCTGTATTCGCGCAGCACGTTGCCCGCCGCGTCGAGGATCGCCAGCGTGACCGGCGTCTCTGGTGCGGGCGTTTCGGGCAAGAAGTAGTCGATCACGGCGCCGCGCGGCATGCCTTCGCCCGCGTCGAGGAAGGTGCGCTTGATCTGCCCGTTCGCGTCCTTGTGTGCGAGGATCGTCGCGCCGGAGCCAAGCCCTACGCCGTAGATTTTACCCTCCGTCGGCATCCAGTCGGCGAAGAGGTCGGGCAAGATGCGCCAAGTGCGCCCCGGTGCAAAGAGCGTCACATCGGTTGCATTGGTCTGCGCCACCCCCTGGTAGAGCAGCGTCAGGTTGTCACCGATCCAGAAGCCGCGCCCGTGTGTCGCCAGGATCAGGTCAGTTCCCTTGAGTTTGATGTCGTAGACCGGCGCCACCGGCAAGGTGGAGTGCCAGCGTCGCCACGACGCGCCATCATCGAACGAGACATACAGCCCCAACTCTGTCCCGGCATAGAGCAGCCCACGCACGTTCGGGTCACAGCGAATCACGCGCGTGTAGTCATCGGCGGGAATGCCCGCAGTGATCACGCTCCAGCTTGCGCCGTAGTCAGTCGTCTTGTAGAGGTAGGGCGCCGGGTCGTCGAGTTTGTAGCGCGTGGCGGCAAGATACCAGGTGGCGGCGTCGAAGGGCGAAGGCTCCACGGTGCGGATGTAGCTCCATTCCGGCAGGTCGGGCGGCGTGATGTTTTGCCAGCTGGCGCCACCGTCGCGCGAAATATGCACCAGACCATCGTCGCTGCCGGCCATGAAGACGCCCGGTTCATGCGGCGACTCGCGGAAGGCGTAGATGGTGGCGTAATGTTCGGCGCCGCTGGTGTCGAGCGTGATGGGGCCGCCGGAAGGTCCTAGCTTGCTCATGTCCGCACGCGTAAGGTCGGGGCTGATCGCCTCCCAACTGTGACCGCCGTTGGTCGAGCGATAGGCGATGTTGCCGCAGGTGTAGAGCACGTTCGGGTCGTGCGGCGAGAAGAGGATCGGGAAGGTCCACGGGAAGCGCACCTTCGCCTCGCCAACGCCGCGACCGTGCAGGTCTTCGGGCCAGACGTTGACGAGCTGAATCTGCCCGGAGATGCGGTCAACCTTCTGCAGCGCGCCTTGACCGCCCGGCGAGCTGCCCACTGCGCCAACATAGACCGTGTTCACATCATCCGGCTTGACGGCGATGTAACCGCTTTCCCCTGTGCCGACGACTTCACAATCCGCCCACGTGATCGGCCCGGCGATGGTGTCGCTGGGCACGCAGACGCTGGAATTGTCCTGCTGCGTGCCGTAGACGCGGTAGGGGAACTCGTCATCTACGTCCATGTGATAGAACTGGGCGGTCATCTGGTTGTAAATCGTGCTGAAGGATGCGCCAGCGTCGAAGGAGACACAGGCGCCGCCATCGTTGCCCTCGATCATGCGCTTGTTGTTGCGCGGGTCGATCCAGAGATCGTGGTTGTCGCCGTGCGGCGTGGGGATTTCCACAAAAGTCTTGCCGCCGTCAGTCGATTTCTGCATGCCCAGGTTGAGCACGTAGACCGTCTCCTCATCCTGCGGGTCGGCGTAGACATGCATGTAGTACCACGGCCGCGCCCACAGGTCGATGCTGTCGTTGAGCTTCTGCCAGGTGGCGCCGAAGTCGTCCGAGCGATAGAGACCAGAGGCGTCCTTCGCCTCGACCATCGCCCAGACGCGGCCCGCTTTCACCGGCGACGCCGCCACGCCAATTTTGCCCTTCAGCGTCTGCGGGAAGCCGGGGTTGTCGCTGATGCGCTCCCATGTGTCGCCGCCGTCGCGCGAACGCCACAGCCCGCTGTCAGGCCCGCCGCTGTTCAGCTCCCAGAAGTTGCGGTAGGTCTGCCAGATGCTGGCGTAGAGGATCGAGGGGTTCTGCGCATCGATGCTGAGATCGACGGCGCCCGCCTTGTCGCTGACGTAGAGCACCTTCTCCCACGTGGCGCCGCCATCCTGCGAGCGGAAAACGCCGCGTTCCTCGTTCGGTCCGAAGGCGTGACCGAGCGCCGCCACGTAGACCAGGTCGGGGTTGGTGGGATGCACGCGCACACGCCCGATGTGACGCGTATCCGCCAGACCGAGATGCTTCCAGGTGCGCCCGCCGTCAGTCGATTTATAGACGCCGTCGCCATAGGAAACGTCGATGCGGATCGTTGTCTCGCCCATGCCAGCGTAGATCACATTTGGATGACTATCTGAAACACAGAGCGCGCCCACCGATGCGGTCTTGAGTTGGCCGTCGGTGATGCAGCGCCAGGTCGTCCCGGCATCCTCAGTCTTCCAGACGCCGCCGGCGACTGCGCCAAAGTAGAACTCCGCCTGGTTGTGCGGGTGGCCAGCGACGGCAACGACGCGCCCGCCGCGCGTCGGCCCGATGCAACGAAAACGCACTGCGTCGAGTACGGCGTCGATGGTCAATGATTTGGTCATGATGGCTCCTGATTGGTGAGGGGCGAGGGGCGAGTTGCGAGAGGCGACGCGCTGACCTGCCGGTTCCTATAGGTTGTCAACAAAATGGCACGCGGATTGGGCGGATCAACACAGATTCAAGAAAATCCGCGCCGACCCGCCCAATCCGCGTCATCCGCGTGCTATCAACTACTTCGCAAACGCAGCGTCGAAAGCCACGGCTGAGGGGGTGAAGTCCATACGTCGCATCAACGCCAGGGCTTCGGGCGCGCCGAAGTCGCGATCCATGCCGCTGTCCTCCCACTCGATGGAGAGCGGCCCCTGGTAGCCGATCCGGTTGAGCGCGCGCACGATCGGATCCCACTTCACATCCCCGCGCCCGGGCGAGACGAAGTCCCAGCCGCGGCGGCGGTCGCCAAAGCTGAGGTGCGACGAGAGAATGCTGTTGCGCCCGGTGAGCTGCACGCGCGCATCCTTGACGTGCGCGTGGAAGATACGATCCGGGAAGGCGTAGATCAGCTCGGTCGGGTCGATGAACTGGTGCACCAGATGGCTCGGATCAAAGTTGATGCCAAAGGCCGGGTGGCCGTTGACGGCGTTGAGCGCGCGCTCAAAGGTGATGATGTCGTAGGCGATCTCGGTCGGATGCACCTCCAGCCCAAAGCGCACGCCTTCCGCCTGGAAGACATCGAGGATTGGCGTCCAGCGTGCGGCGAAGTCGGCGTAACCGGCGTCGATCTCAGCGTCGCTGGTTGGCGGGAAGAAGTAGAGCTTGTGCCAGACGCTGCTGCCCGTGAAGCCGTTGACGACATTGACGCCAAAGAGTTTGGCGGCGCGCGCCGTGTTGGCGACGTCCTCGGCGGCGCGCTGGCGCACCCCTTCCGGCTCGCCGTCGCCCCAGATGCGCGGCGGCAGGATCGCCTTGTGGCGGGCATCGATTGGGTCGCAGACGCACTGACCGACCAGGTGCGTGCTGATCGCCCAGCAGCCCAGCCCGTACTTTTCGAGCAGGTCGCGCTTCTCGCGTACATAGCGGTCGCTCTCCAGCGCCTTATCGACCTCGAAATGATCGCCCCAACAGGCCAGCTCCAGCCCATCGAAGCCCCAGGCGCTCACCTTTTGCGCCAACACTTCTAGCGGCAAATCCGCCCATTGACCGGTGAACAGAGTGACAGGTCTCGACATGGTGCGTTCCTTTCTGATCTATTTTGGTTGGAAGGTGGATCGTTTTCGCTGCGACGACGTCGCACATGCCAAGATGACACGTGCAGCGATTTTCGTCAAATCAGGCGATCCGGTGTGCGTATCGCACCATCTCAGCGTAGGGAAAGCGTAGCGCGTGCGTCATTTTGCCGCCGCCTGTGCGACGCACAATGCGCACCACATTGCTGGCGTTTTGGGCATGCGCCGTTTGCGCATTTCCTGCGCACTCTGCTATGCTGCGCGCAGCATGAAAAATCGTGATTTTTCCGGCGGATTCACAGTCCGTTTGCAGACCGTTTCTCTACTCGCCCTGTTCGTCTCGCTTCTCTTCATTGCACCCGCTCACGCACAGGATGAAGGCAATCTCGATAGTCAGACAGCAGCGCAACAGGTGTTGGCCGACGTCAACCAGGCGCGTATCGACAATGGCCTGGCGCCGCTGGCTGTGAACGAGGCGCTCACACTCGCCGCACAACGCCACGTCGAAGATGTGATTGCCAATGGCAACTGGGGTCACTATGGCAGCGACGGCAGCAACGTGCAATTGCGCGTGGCGCGCGCTGGCTATGGCTCCAGCGCCGTCAGCGAGAACTGGGTGGCGGTCTCTAGCCCAGAGCAAGCCATTGTCTGGTGGATGAATGACTGGATTCATCGCGTCAACATCCTGGGCGCGCACTGGGACGAAATCGGGGTAGGCGCTGGCGTGGCGCCCAATGGCTACTGGATTCTTGTCACCGACTTCGGCAACCCGGATGGTGGCCCACCTGTCTACGTTGCAGCAGCGGGTGAGAGCAGTGACGCGCCTACAGTGATGAGCGTCCCCGCCAGCGGTCTGGATTACACCGTCCAGCCGGGAGACACGCTGCTTGGCATCGCCATTCGCTACGGGCTGGACTGGCAAGACATCGCCATTGCCAACAACCTGAGTGAGTCCGACCTGCTCCAGATAGGACAGGTGCTGCACATACCCTCTATCGGCGGCATTGGCGGGCCAGTCGAGACAACCACCAACGCCGCCGTCGCTGGCAAGCAGCGCTACACGGTCTCTGCGGGCGATACACTCTTCACAATTGCCCTGCGCTACAACATCACCTGGCAAGAGCTTGCCGCCGTCAACGGTCTGCAAGAGTACGACCTGTTGCAGATCGGTCAAGAGATTGCGCTGCCGGCAAGCCTGGACGCAGACGTCGTCACGGCGCCAACGGAGGTCGCAGCAAAAGCTGCTGCAGATACGCCCCAGGTTGCGCAAGAGGCTGACGAAGCCAGAGTGACTGGGTTCGCCAGCGAACGCCAGCGCGCCCCGGCGGACACGTACACCGTCCGCGCAGGTGACACCCCGCTTGGCATTGCGCTGAGCCACAACACCACGCTGGATGCGCTGCTGCGCGCCAACAACCTCACCGCCACCGACTTCCTGCAGATCGGGCAGGTGCTCACGATTCCGGCAGCGAGCGCAGCACAGACCGTCGAGGCTGATGCAACTGCGACAATGGCAACCGCCGCAGCAACCTACACCGTCCAACGCGGGGACACCGTCTTTGCCATCGCCACCCGCCTGGGCGTCGATTGGCAGGAGATGTTGCGCATCAACCAATTGACAGAGCAAAGCCTGCTTCAGCCCGGCCAGACACTCACCATCCCCTAGGCTGCAACTCCTCTGTTACCAGGCGCTGCTATCATCCCTACTGCGTCCCCCACCCGTGATCGCATCAAAAGGACAGACACTATGCGCATGAAGGACAAAGTCGTCTTAATCACCGGCGGCGCAGCAGGCATCGGACGCGCCACAGCAGAGCGCTTCACCGAAGAAGGCGCCCAGGTCGTGATCTGCGATCTGAACGAGATTGCCGGTCAGCAGAGCGCGGCGGAGCTAGGCATCGCATACTACAAAGTCAACGTCGCCCACCAGCCTGAAGTGCGGGCATGGGTGGAGGCCGTAATCGCCCGCTATGGGCGCATCGACGTACTCATCAACAACGCAGGGATTGTGCGCGACGGCCAGTTGGTCAAGTTCAAGGAGGGCGAACTGGTCGGCCAGATGACCGAAACCGACTTCGACCTGGTCGTCAGCGTCAACCTCAAAGGCGTCTTCAACTGCACGCAGGCAGTGGCCCCGCAGATGGTGAAACAGGGCAGCGGCGTCATCCTCAACGCATCGTCGGTTGTCGGGCTGGATGGCAACTTCGGCCAGACTAACTACGTAGCCACCAAAGCCGGCGTGATCGGCATGACCAAGGTGTGGGCGCGCGAGCTGGGCAGGTACGGCATCCGCGTCAACGCGGTGGCGCCGGGCTTCACCGCCACCGACATTCTCAGCGCCATGCCGGAGAAGATCATTGCCGGCATGAAGGCGCGCACACCGCTGGGGCGCATGGGCGAGCCGCGCGACATCGCCAACGCCTATCTTTTTCTGGCGTCGGACGAAGCGTCGTTCATCACCGGCGAGACGTTGCGCGTGGACGGCGGCCTGGTGGTGGGGACGTGAGAGCATATCTTGTGATCTGACACTCTTGACGCGGAGACGCAGAGAAATGCGCAACGAATTTCGCTGCGATAATCCTCTGTGCATCTTCGCGTCTCTGCATCGAACATGATAGAAAGTGGGGGAAAGATGCGCAGTCCCATCATCCTGGCCACCGGCAGCTATGCACCGGCACGCGTCGTCACCAACGCCGAAGTCGATGCATTGTTGGGCGCGTCCACCGATCAGTGGTTGGTTGAGAACGTTGGCATCCGTGAGCGCCGTTGGATGGCGCCGGAGCAGACTACCTCTGACCTGATCGTGGCGGCGGCGGAGAAAGCGCTGGCGCGCGCTGGCGTGGCGGCGGAACAGCTCGACCTGATCATCGTCTCCACCGACACGCCCGACTATCTTTCGCCCAGTACATCGGTCGTGGTGCAGCACAAACTTGGCGCGACCAATGCTGGCTGCTATGATGTCAACTCGGCGTGCGCGGGCTGGGTTACGGCGCTGGATCAGGGCGCGCGCTACTTGATGACAGAGCCTGGCGCCCGCTATGTGCTCGTTGCTGGCGGCTACGGCATGAGTCGCTTCCTCGATTTCACCGATAAGAAGACCGCCAACCTCTTTGCCGACGGCGCTGGCGTAGCGCTGCTGGGCGTGGGCGAACAACCCGGCTTCCTGGCAAGCAACCTGCTTGCCGTGGGTTCGTTCCACGACGCGCTGGGCATTTACACCGGCGGCGCCAATCGCCCATGCACGCCGGAAAACGTGGCCCAGTTCGGCGGGCCAAAGGTGGAGTTTGTCAAGAAGTTCCCCAAGACCTTCAACACCGATTACTGGCCTCGGCTGATGCAGGGTGCGCTGGACAAGGTCGGGTTGAGCTTTGACGACGTCAATCACTACTATTTCACGCAGCTCAACCTGCGCACGATCGAAGCAATGATGGCATTGATCCGCCAGCCGCTCAGCAAGACGCACTGGGTGATGGACAAGTGGGGCTACACCGGCTCGCCCTGCGTCGTCATGGCCCTGGACGATGCGATCACTCAGGGCAAAGGCCCGCAGCCCGGCGACGTGATCCTCTTCTGCGCCAGTGGCGGCGGCATCACCATGGCGGCATCCGTGTGGAAGTGGGTGTAGAGCGAGCATGGACAGAACGCGGACTGAACGGATCAGGCTGATTTTCGCTGATTGAATCCGCATCGATCCGCTCAATCCGCGTGCTATGGATATCTGGGAGCGACGCAGATGTACATCGGTGATTATTTGGGGCGACGCGAGATTTACTCACCGGAGAAGCTGGCGATCATCGACGTTGGGAAGACGCCGGAGTTGCGGTTGACCTTCCAGACATGGAACCGCCGCGTCAACCGACTGGCGAATTGGCTGCGCACACAGGCTGGCATCGGCTATCGCGACCGGGTAGCGATCCTGGCGCAGGATGGCGTAGAGCACCTGGACGTCTTCCACGCGTGTAGCAAGCTCGGCGCCATTCACACCGCGCTCAACTGGCGGCTACATTGGCGCGAACTGGCGGGCATCGTCGCCAACACGACGCCGCGCGTGCTGATCTTCTCAGACAGGTTCAAGGACGCTGTGATGGCGTTGGTGCAGGCCACCGCAGGCACGGAGCGCGCGATTACGCACCTTGTACATCTCGACGGCGCCGGGCTGCCCGGCTCACACCACTATGCTGAACTGCTTGCCGCGTCAGCGGAGACGCCGGTGACCTGTGAGGCGCTGGAGATGGAGGACATCGCCTGCCTGCTCTTCACCGGCGGCACCACCGGCCTGCCCAAGGGCGCGCAGATCAGCCATCGCCAACTCTGCTGGAACGTGCTCAACACCGTGATTCACGACGTCCAGCACGACGACATCTACCTCAACGTTTTTCCCCTCTTTCATACGGGCGGACTGTTTACCTATCTCTCGTCACAGGTAATCTTCGGCAACACCACCATCGTGACCCGACAGTTTGACCCGGCGCAGGTGCTCGACCTGATCGAGCGGGAACGGGTGACGATCTTTGCCGCCGTGCCCACGATGTATCAGATGCTGACGCAGGCGCCCAACTGGGCGACAGCCGATCTCTCCTCCTTGCGTTTCTGCACGAGCGGCGGCGCACCACTGCCCGTGCCGCTGGTGGAGCAGTACACACGCGAGAAAGGCATCCGCTTCAAGCAGGGCTTTGGCATGACCGAATACGGCCCTGGCCTCTTTGCCCTGCCACCGGAGGACGCCATCCGCAAGGCAGGCAGCATCGGCCGCCCTAACTTCTTCGTCGATGTACGCGTAGTGGACGAAGAAAACCGTCCCCTTGGCCCGCATCAGCCCGGCGAGCTAGTCATCAAGGGGCCATCAGGCTGCTCCGGTTACTGGAACGACCCGGTTGCGTCGGCGGCAGCGCTAGACGCTGAAGGCTGGTTCCACACGGGCGACATCGTGGAATATGACGACGCGTGGTATTTCTACGTGCGCGACCGCAAGAAAGACATGTTCATCTCCGGCGGCGAAAATGTCTACCCGGTGGAGATCGAGCAGGTGCTCTATCAGCACCCCGCCGTGCTGATGTGCGCCGTAGTAGGCGTGCCGGACACGAAATGGGGCGAGGTGGGCTTGGCGTGCGTAGTGCTGCGACCTGGTCAGCAAGTCACCACGGCAGAGCTTTTCGACCTGCTACGTCAGCAGCTGGCGCCGTACAAAGTGCCCAGACGTATCGAGTTTCTGGATGCGTTGCCGCTGTCAGGCATGGGAAAGGTGCTCAAGCGAGAGCTGCGGGAGCGTTTCGGTGTAGCCCCTGACAAAGAAGCGGCGACACGAGACACATGATACTGTACGGTGTACTGTACGGGCGGCGAGCTTATGGGAAGCGGCGCCGCACCTGCTCCATCTCGATGGCGGTGGCAGTAAATCGGTAAAGTCTTGCAGGACGATGGTCACCCGCGCGCATGTTGCCGGTCGGCTCGATGACCCCGGCGGCCAAAATCTTACGGCGAAAATTACGCTTGTCGAGCGGCTCATTGAGAATGGTTTCGTAGACTCGCTGTAGCTCAGAGAGGGTGAACTCGCTGGGCAGCAACAGAAAACCAAGCGCCGTCCACTCCAACTTCCAGCGTAGCCGCTGCAGTGCGTAATCCAGAATCTGCTGATGGTCGAACGCCAACTCAGGCAGCGAGTAAATATCCCACCAGCGTGCCTCGCCTGCATCAGAGGCGCCATGCACCTCCTGTTGGGCGACCTCCTCGGCGCTAAGCAGCGCAAAGTAAGCAACTGTAATAACACGCGTGCGCGGATCGCGGTCGGGCTTCCCCACCGTGTATAGCTGTTCCAGGTAGACGTTGGAGACGTTAGTCTCTTCTTTCAGTTCACGCAGCGCCGCATCGTAGAGATCCTCGTTTTCGCCGACGAAGCCGCCGGGCAACGCCCATTTCCCCTTGAACGGATCATTGGCGCGCCGAATCAGCAGGACGCGTAGCTGCTCTTCTTGAAAGACGAAAAGAATTATGTCAACGGTGACGGCGGGTCGGGGATGGTCATAGCAGAAACGCTGCCTTTGCGTTTCAATTCGCGTCTCACTCACGGACAACCTCACACTGCATTGTGTTGGTCAAACAGGCTGAAAGTGTCATCTTGACAACATCTTGTATCATTGTGCCACAGATAGACTAACAGGGCAAGTA
>DMDA01000101.1:31219-33202 GCA_003451595.1 Chloroflexota bacterium
GTGGAACCGTGTCATACTGAAAACAGGTTGTCTAAGTGGCGCCACGCATGGATTTCGTTGTCGGGCAATCAGTCAGTCAGCCATCTTGCGTTGGGCGCGGCGCAGCAACTTTTGGTAATGTTGCACTGGCGCCAGATTATCGCCGAAATGTTCGCCCGCCCAGCAGGGCAACGATGGGGAGATGCTCATGTATCGATATCACCTGATCTTTTTCACGACTGTCGTCAGCGCTCTGCTGGCGGTAGGCATATTGGGCGCCACTGCGGCGCGCGTGCGCAGCCAGGACGCTGCCGGTTCGCTTTATCTGCCGTTGATCTCGGCGCCCGTTCCCACGCCGACCCCAACCAACACGGCCACTGCTACGGTAACACGCACACCGACCGCCACCTCGACGCCCACGCGCACACCGACCGCCACCTTGACGCCGACGGCGACGAACACCGGCGCCGCGCCCACGCCCACCACAGGCACGCCGCTGCCCACAGGCGCCAGTGAATGGACGCAACATGCGCACGACGCCCAACGCACCAGCTACAACCCTGTCTCCGTACCGACGCCGTGGCGCTGGAAGTGGGCATGGAACGGCCCCAATGCCACAGGCGGCATCTCAACCGGCAAGTTTGGCTTGCCCCGCAACAGTCAGCCCGTCACCGGCGGCGGGCGCGTCTACATCGCAGCAGGCACGCGTGGCGTCTTTGCGCTGAACAACGCCAACGGCGCTGTGCTGTGGAACAAGAACCCCGGCGGCGCCATCAACTCCACGCCCGCCTACGATGGCGACACGGCGGCGCTCTTTGTCGTTTCCACCAACGGAACGCTCTACAAGCTCAATGCGGCCAACGGTAATACGGTGGACAGCTTTGCGGGCAGCGGCAGCAGCTCCCTGCCTCTGCCGCCTGCCATTGCTGGCGACCGTGTCTTCTTCTCGATGGGCAACTTCGTGTATGCCATCGACAAGCGCACCATGCAGCAGACATGGCGCTACGACGCCGGTTCGCCGGTCGATACACCGCCGGCTTATTCGGCAACGCGCGACCTGGTCGTGGTCGCATCACGCGATCTCTACGTGCACGCCATCCGCAATAGCAACGGCAGCCAGGCATGGCGCACGAAGACGACGGTGTTGGAGCCGGGCGATCCTGGATCAGACAGCAACTTTGCCGAAGTGAGTCGCGGCTGGCCCGTGATCGCCGAGCAGAACGGCCTGGCGCTGATCAAGCTACGGCTTGACTGGCATACGATGTGGACGTGGTCGCCCTGGCCTGAATCAAATAGCGCGATGCGCAGCAACCTGAGCAACCGTCCTGATCAGCAGGCGTTGCTGGCGCTCGACCTGGACAACGGCGCCGCAGCGTTTGCAACTAATGTCGGACATGGCGGTTTTGGCGATGGTGACTACATGCCGATGGGACCTATGCCGGTCGTCAAGCGGCTGGCAGCAGGGGGCGAGGTTGCCTATGTCATCATGCGCGGTTCACCCTGCCAGACTAACGGCTGCGATGGTCGATCGGACTCGCATTTTGGTGAATTGATGCTCAACGACAACACGGTGTCCGGCTTCAGCGCCGGCTCCGTGCGCTTCATGGAGAACACCTTCTTCCCGACCGACGAACAGGCCAATCTATCGATGGCGGGCGACGACCTGTTTGGTGGTCACTGGATGTTCGGGTTGGCGCATCGGATTCTGGATCGGTCGGCGAGTCGCGGGGCGTCGAGCAACACGCCGATCACCACCGCCGACCTGCCACACATCATCACTTCAGCCAGCAACTGTGGGTTTAGCACCAGCCATTACTGCCCGGGCAACCTGACGCAAGATGGCGACCCGCGCACGATCCCTGGTGGCTTCTACATCTACTACAACCAGGGCACGGTGTATGATCGATATTGGAGTGAGTATGCGTCATGGGTGATCAGTGAGGGAACGCTCTACTTTGTCAGCACCGACGGCGCTGTCGTAGCATTGGAGAGTGGACAACCAAC
>DMDA01000101.1:33309-57322 GCA_003451595.1 Chloroflexota bacterium
CCACCTGAAACGCTCTACACCGCCGGACAACGCGTGCAGGTCACCGGGTTGATCGAGTGGTATCAGGGGGACCCTGTGATCTATGTCCAGCACCCAGAACAGATTCGCCAGGTCATGGCAACGGCGGGTAGTTGAAAACCACCGTCACTCTGCACGCTCCCTGCCACGATCATCTTCCCGGAAGCGCGAAACTTCCGGGAAGATGAAGCAACNNGACTTCGCTGGGCGCGTTATGACGGTTGAAGGTGAACTTCAGGGCGTCTTCAATAATGGCAAAGCGGTCTATTTGACCTTCAAGACGCCACATCAGGGCGCCTTCTTGGTGAGGATTCGCAAGGTGGATTGGGCGCACTTTGCGGCGCCACCTGAAACGCTCTACACCGCTGGACAACGCGTGCAGGTCACCGGGTTGATCGAGTGGTATCAGGGGGACCCTGTGATCTATGTCCAGCACCCAGAACAGATTCGCCAGGTCATGGCAACGGCAGGTAGTTGAAAACCACCGTCACCCTGCACGCTCCCTGCCACGATCATCTTCCCGGAAGCACAGAACTTCCGGGAAGATGAAGCAACCTGTTATTCAAACCTTGAGTCGCCTGCGTCGCCAGAGGATGAACAAACCGATCACCCCGAAAATCGCCGCCACCACCGGCGCTATTGCCAACACCAACAAGAGAACCTCATCGTTCTCGCTCTGAATGTTGGGGAGCAGAGCTGGCGCCACCTTGGGCCGGGTTGCATTCTCCACGACAACCGGTTTGATCTGCGATGTAGGGGTGGGGGCCGCTGCCATGCTCACTACCGCAGCGTTGGGGTTTAGCGTTGGCGGTGGGATGTCCGGCGCCGGAACCGGTGCGATCGGTGGGCTATCAGTTGTGCTGGTAGCGTACCACACCTGGTAGTTGCCTGCATCGGAGTTGAAGAGATTCTCAGCATCGCGCACAAACCACACGACATGCAGTTGGTTGCCCAACCCCACAGCGATACGCGGCCACTCAGGCATGTCGCCGGCATAGCTGGCAATCGTCGTCGGCGCAGACCATCCCGAACCATTCCATATTAGATGCAGCAATTCGCTGTTGGGCTGTTCCAACAAACGGCGACCCACCATCACCAGATGAACGCGCCCGGCGCTATCGACCGCCATCGCATAATCATCCAGGCGCGATTGATAAAGCCCCCAGATGCCCAGTACATTAGGGATAGGCGCCGGCACGCTCCATGTTGCGCCTGCGTCCACCGAGAGCTGATAGTAGACAACATCTTCGGGGATCGCCAGCCAGGCTGTCACCAAATGACCGTTGACATCTTCAGCAATCGTGATATTGCGCGCCATGGCGGCGGTCGTCTTACCGCGCAACGGATCAAACTCGTAGGGGCGTGACCAGGAAGCGCCGCCATCTTGTGAACCGGAATAGAAGACCGATGTCGGATCGGAGAGTTGGCCGTAGGAGCCGCCATACCCTCCTTCCCACACGACATGCAGATTGTCGCGACTGTCGACGATCAACTGTGGCTTTGCAGCGCCAGTGGGCTGCACCGAAATATCGAGCGGATCACTCCACATCATGCCGTCGTCGGTGGAGCGAACGTAAAAGACGTGATAGCAGATACGGCACGCTTCGGTCTGTACATTTTGGGTAAAGACCAGGTGAAGCACACCTTTGCTATCGCGCGCCATACGGGAAAAGTACCCCTCACCAATTGCGAAGGGTTCCCGCCAGTAGCCAGGCACACCAGCGCCACCCGCCGGCGCCTGGCTGTAATAGATCGTCGTATAGCGATAGGTGAGGTGGACGGTGTTGTCCGAGTCAACCAGCAGGGCGGGGCGGCTGGCCTCGCTGCCACCGGCGATCTGCGGCATGGCCATGATGTCAACGGCGCGGCTCCAGGTCGCCCCATTCCTGGCGGCGTACATGACTGTATCAAAACCCTCGGCGCCTGACGACCAGACTGCGTGCACGCGCCCCGACGCGTCGGTCGCTACATCAGGAAACCAATACGCACCCAGTGGCACTGGCGTCGACCAGCCTTGGTCTTGAGCAGAAAGCGTAGCGGGAAACAAAATAAGCGCCAACCACAGCACACCCATTCCACACAGTAGAAATCCACGCACCCTGACCATCACAGTAAGTCGCTTCACTAGCTTGCCCACAACCTATTGACGCACCGGCGCATAAACACTGACCTGACCGCTGGTAAAGAGCCGACGAAAGTACGGGTTTCCCTCCAAACGGAAAGCGCCCAACGCTTGTTCCGCCGGGCCGTCCACGACGTAATCCACATCGAAGTCAGTCATTAGTTGCTGCCGTTCGCGATCCGTGGCGGCGGCATCGAAGAAGTGAGCCACGGCAGCTTCTTTACCATAATAATCCACTGTCTGCGCCCAGTGCGCCAGAAAAGCGTGGGCGCCCGTCTCGGCAGGCACATATTGACCAATCGCCAGTGCGCTTAGCACGACGTCTTCACCTGTTGCGTTCGCTTCCAGCCAGCGCAGCGCCGCTACTTCATCCCGATAAAGGTAGAAGGGATAGTCATGACGGCTCAAGTCCAGAAAGCGCCAGCCAAGCAAATAGATATTCGTCAGCGCCGAAAAGACGATGATCGCAGTTGCCGTTGTCAGCGCCAGCCGGTGTGTCGGCGCCTTGTCCGGCTTGAATCGGCGCGCCAGCGCCGGAACGATGTAGGCAAAAATGCCCTGCGTCGCCAGGATCGCAATCGGAACCTGCCAGCCGTTGAGCATGTGAATCTGATAATCGACCGGCAAATAGATCAGCACGAATGAAATCCAGAACCAGCCGCGCACAAAGAGATCGTTGTTGCTCACCCCGCGCAGGCGAAAGGGGTTCTGCCGCAGCGCTGTAAAAAGCGCCAGCAGAAATGGCAATCCCAGCAGAATCGGCAACCTATAGAGGGGCGGGGTGTAGACGCCAGCGTTGGCAAACTGTTTGAGCACTTCCTTCCACAAGGGATCGAGCGAAGTCAGCCACACGGAATAGAGCGCCGGCCACACCGAGATGACGCCAATGATCAGCCCACTCCACACCAGGTACACTGGCAACCTGCGGTCGCGCAACCACACCAACAGGGCATACGCACCGACTACACCGTAGACGATCAGCAGATCGTAGGCATGCTGCCAGCCCATGAAGAGCGCAAAGAGACCAGCATAGACGGCATAACGCAACTGATTTTTCGTATGACCGCGCAGCACCAGGTCGAAGACAAACATATAGAGCGCCGCCGCCACAAAATGCGGTGAACCGAGAATGCTGAAAAAAGTGTTTGGCTCGGCCACATAGACATCGAGGGGCCAGATCAATTCGCCGTTGGTCACGGTGTACTTCATCACGATCAGCACCCAACCGAAGCCGGCGCCAAAGAGGATGAGCAGGAACGCCGTCATGCGCCGCAGCCGGTCAGCGAAGAACCAGCTCACCATGCGGTAAACCAGCAGCAGGAAAAGGATCGTCGCCACCCAGCGCAGCAGCTGGTACATGCCGGCATAACCGATCCCCAGCACGCCGCCGATGCGCGCCATCCCCCACCACAACAGATTGAAGAAAATCGGAGCGTTCGGCTCCGGCGTCAGCTTGTTGGCCGCGAGGTTGGATGCGCCAAACTCGCGGAACCACGAAAAGTACTGCATGTGGTCGGGGATATTGTAGATCACACCCATGAACTGCTTATCGGGCGGCGCCGACCCGTAGGCGTAGAGATAGGGCAACGTCGTGACGGCAAGCACGACCAGCGCAGTCGCGAGCACAAACAGCCACTCCTGCCGCGTCACCTTCACCGCAACCGCCTCTTCTTTTGCCTGAACCGATGAATAGCTGAACTCAGCCTGCATGATAGTCCCCGAGAGATTTCCGATCCGCAGATTACGCAGATTGCGCAGAAATTCTTTTTCGTTTTTCTCTGCGCAATCTGCGTAATCTGCGGATCAAATAGACTCAGCCAACTCAGTGGTTGACAGGTTGGTGTATTGGGCTTGACGCTACTGGGTTATCACCAGGAGAATGCGTTGCCAACCAAAACCAAACAACAGCCATGATGGACAGCACAGCGAAGAGCGGCGCCAGACTCCATACACCTTCCAGTCCCAAGATCACGCCCAGGTTGCGGGCGATATTGCCGGTCGTCCAGTTTGGCAGCACGTGCTCGACCCACGGGTTGCGCAGCGCATCGGACGGAAATGCCTGCTCCGCCAGCGTCATGCCCCACACCGCGACGAGCGACCAGAGCAGACTCAACGCAACCGTGACGCGCAGCCACAGCCGTTCGCCCCACGCCGCCAGCACAAAGGCCACTGGCAGCGCCAGGAAGGGCAGCATCGGCAACAGATAGCGCGGCCCCACGGCGAAACCGCCCCACCACATGCTCGACGCCGCGTTGAACAGGAAAATCGCCACGGTGATGCTCAACGCCAGCCACCACTCAGCACGAAGACGCCCGGCGCGCCACCAAACCCCGAAGCCAGGCAGCGCCAACAGCAGCCACGGCGAGAGCAAGAACAGCCCGCGAAACGGGCTGAAGGTGATGCCCCACAGGGCGTCGAGCGTCGGCAGCGTCAGGCTCATGAAACCGGTGTGATGTTGGTCGGTCCACAGTTCGGAGCGACTGTAGCCCAGCTCCAGCGGGCCGCCAAAGATCGTCGTGTTGTACCACATCCAACCGGCAGCGACGACCAATCCGCCAGCAGCAAGCCAGATGAGCGGCGCAAACTGGCGGCGCTGCCAGAAGCCGCAAAGTGCATACAGCCCGATCGGGGCAACCATCAGCGCCACCGGGTACTCGGTCACGAAGGCATAGCCAAGCAGCAGCCCGACCAACAGCGCCCGCCCCGCGCCGATCCGCACCGGTGCGCGCGCCAGCAAATAGAACGCAGCGAAGAGCAGAAACGCCGCCAACTGATGACCGTAGAAGGCGTTGGCGTAGGCAAAGACAGGCGTCGCCAGCCCGTAGCCCAGCGCCACGATCAGCCGCGGCCACACCAGCGGCGTCACCGCTTGCAGCCACAGAAACATCAATGCCGCCAATGCCGCCGTGGGCAGCGCCGAAAGCAGAAAACTCAGCAAGACCTGTACGATGGCAAAGCGCACCTTCTGCGCTGAGACGCCGGAGCCTTCCGCACGCAGCGTACTGGCGAAGGCGCTGTGCGACTCCAGCCGTGCGGTGATGCCGCTCAACAATGGCGTATCGAGCAGCGGCGCCAGCGCCGCATAGATCGGGATGCCCAAGAGCGCCACACCGGGCGCTTTGTCGCTGTAGTAATGCTCGCCCACTTTGGCGTAATCGACAGTGTTAGCGACGTACTTGTCGATCTGGAACGTTCCATCCTCGACTACGGCAAAGACCATGTTCAGTCGCGAATTTTGGTTCGGGTCGGCCCAGCGCGGGAATACATACACATAGCAAACGAGTAGAAGCGTCAGGATCGCCAGTGCGTGCAGCCGTTCCCTTGCGGGCGTAGGGCGGAGTTGCTCTTGCAAATCACTCTTCACAAAATCATCATCCTCTGTAGTTGCGGCGCCCAGCCGCAGTTTCTGCCAGCCAATCACGTCACGTCGAAGGCGATGACCTACGCCCACCACAGATGCGGCTCGCAGCCGCAGGTTTCGCCAAACAGGGCGCGCTCCAAGTTGAGAGCATCTCTCGCCGCGTGCGTCATACGTTCCGCAATGCGATCAACAGTTCGCTCACCGTGACCACCGGACGCCCGTGCCGATGACCTGTGGCCAGGCGCGTCAGCGTGTGCGCGAGCTGTTTTACACTCGTGAAAGCCAGGATCATCGCTTTGAGCATCTCCGCCTGTAGCCTGCCGTGGTGAATCCGAAAATAGCGCACGCGACTGCGGTAAAGGTCAGCCTCGCGACTGGTCTTGCGGTTGGCGCTGCTGGCGCCGCCGATGTGCACGACCTGCGCCGCCGGCTGATACCAGACCTCCCAACCTTGCGCAGTCATGCGCCTGCACCAATCCACCTCTTCAGCGTACATGAAGTAGCCTTCATCCAGCCCGCCGACATCCTCTAACGCATCCCGACGCACCAACAAACAGGCGCCTTCCACATAATCGACGCGTTGCGCCCCTTTTGCTGCCTCCGGCCCGTGACTGGGATACCAGGGGCCGTAGATTCTCCGACCGATGGTGGAGAGTATCAAGAACTCCTGCCACAGCGTCGGGAAATTGGTGTGCGACGCCTGAAAGCTGCCATCCGGGTTGAGCAGATGTGCGCCAACGATGCCAGCGCGCGGCGTCTGCTCCGCCAGCACGAGCAAGGCGTGGATCGAGCCTGGCGTCACGATGGCGTCGGTGTTGAGCAGCAGCAGATAGCGCCCCGTGCTGCGCTGCATCGCCAGGTTGTTGGCGCCAGCAAAGCCAAGATTGACCTGGCTCTCGATGACATGGACGTGCGGAAAATCTCGCCGCAGCATTGCGACGCTATCGTCGGTGGAGCCGTTGTCTACGACCCAGACGTCATACGCAATGGAAGCGGCCTCACGCGCAATTGCGCGCAGGCACTCGGATAACAGCACGCGCGTATTCCAGTTCACAATAATGATCGATACTTCAGGAATCATAGCCATCAGTGGATTGAACTCTGGAGGGGAGAAACTGAAGCAAGCAACCTGGCTTCACCGGCGTCGGCATAGCTGGCAATCCAATCCAATGCCACCACACCGCCCAGGAAGACCCAGGTGAGCACGGCATTGTCAAAACCGGCGATCGTCTCATTATATGCGAACGGAAGCGCCCAGTCACCCAACATCATGCCGACTAACATGCCAATCAAACCACTGAAGGCGGCAGCCGCATACGCGGTCTCAAAGCTATCCGTCAGCGCCCATCGGCGCACCGTTCGACGCCCTACTTTCCAGAGCTGTGTGATCATCCACAGGAAAACGGCAAAGCCAATGACGCCGGTCTGCGCCAGCAGGTCAAAGTAGTTGTTGTGTGTGGAGCGGGCATCCTCGCGATGATAAGTCATGTTGTAGGGGGCGTAACCGGCTGGCCCCATGCCAAAGAGCGGGTGATTGACGACATGCGTTAGGTTGCGCATCCATAATTCAACGCGACCTGTGCCGCTGCCGCCCTCTTCCTCAGAAACAACGATATTTTGATAGTAGAAGTCAAAATTCAGAGCAAAGTACAGCAAGCCAATCACTGTCATCGTCCAAAAGAGCCGACGCGAGCGCATCCATGTCAACACCATGCACGCCACCCCCATCGGCAACCAGCCCGACACCCAGGAACGCCCCTCGACAAAGTAGCGGTAGACCAGCACAGCCACAAGCAGCAGCAGTAGCCCGCGCTGCCATCGCTTCAACCCTTTGTGAAAAAGCGCCAGCCCATAGGCAAAGACAGCCACCCACATACTGAATAGGCCACGCGTGCCGCGATAGAAGAACAGGTCGCCGATCCGCGGCGCTAGAAAATAGAAAGTCAGGCTGAGCACGCCAACCGCAATAAGAATCCCGACCAGATAGCGCAGCCACTTCACCTCGCTCACCTGGTTGGCAACGTAAAGCAATGTCAAGGGCAACAAGGTGTTGACCACCAGCGCCGCAACTTGCACAACCGGAAAGCTGCTCCACACATATAGAATCGGATCGCGGAAGATCAAACTCCAGAAATACGCAATGATGCTGACCGCCACAAAAGTAAGCAGTGGACGGTTGACCGAAGATGGCCGCAGGCGCGTGGGCGGCTTGCCGAATAGCATCGATAGCAGCCAGGGAACCACCAGGAGCAGAGCAACCACCATGCTCAATGGGACCCGACTCTCACGCCCCGTCGGCAACGAAACAAAGCTGAGCGTGACCGCCGCCACCAACAGCAGCAGTATTCCTTTGTTGCCGCGTTCTTGCACCTGAAACAGGCGGATCGCCAGGATTGCACCTACGCTTCCCGCCAAAAGCAGCAGTGGATCGAGCCGCCCCCGCACGTAAAGAAAGGCGAGCGCAGGCGCCAGCAGCAAGACGCCCGCTACGACAGCCGCCACAAGTAAGGTAAAGCGTTCCACATGCAGCCGTTGGCGGAACGCGTGCGTTATCGATGACAGTCCCATGTTCATGTTTGTCTAGCTCGCGCGCTCTGCTGCGGCTGCCCGCGCATCATCGCAGCCAGCGCCCTGTTCAGAATCTGACCACTTATCGCCCAGTCATAATGCGCTGCAGTGCGACGCCCTTGCGCTGCCACACGCGCACGCAGGTCAGCATCATGCAACAACGCCAGCGTCTTTTCGGCAAAAGTCTGTGGATCGTCTGCAATTGCAACATCCACATCGGGATGCAGGTCAAGCCCCTCAACGCCCTTCGAGGTCGCCACCACCGGCGTGCCCAATGCCAGCGCCTCGATCACCTTCAGGCGTGTGCCGCCGCCCAGACGCAGCGGCACAACAGCAACCCAACTGCCCGCTACGGCGGGCCAGACATCTTCGAGATAGCCTGTAAACTCCACGTGCGGATGTTGCGGAAGCTGATCGATCGCCACGCCCTGCGTGCTACCGGTGACAAGCAAACGTGTAGCCGGGGCATGCTTCAAGATGCGTGGAAAGATCTCAGACAGGAAATACTGAACTGCGTCGTAGTTGGCATAATAACTCAATGCGCCGTTATAGATCAGCGTTCCCGGCGTTGGAGATGTCTGCACACGCTGCATCGCCTGCCAGTCGGCGCCATTGGGTACGATCTCCACAGGTGGGCCGTCAGGACAGACTTGCCTTGCCAGGTCGCGCTCGCGCGCCGAGACGACTGTGACCAGATCGAAAGCGGGCAGGGTGCGACGCAAGTACTGCGCCAGCTTCCACCAGGTCAATCCCTTGCGCACGCGCTGTACACCGCGAGCACGCCTGTAGCTGTCGGCGGGGACAGCCAGTTCCAACTCCTCCAAGACTCGAAAGCTGTTCCGGATCGCCAGCGCATAGGGCGCCATGTCGATCTGAGAAGCAATGACGATGTCCGGTTGCCACGCAACGGCAACGTCCTGCACCGCTGTATGCATCACCGGGCTGAATGTGTCGATGACAGAGCGCGGTGAAGCCGCAAAGAAGCCCAGCCGCGCCTTGACGCTGGTTGGCTGAAAGCCATGATAGGGCACGACGCGCACATCGCTGCACAACATCTGAATCATCGCCAGGGATGATGGAACAACCTCCCGCTCGGCGAAAGCGAGCAAGACAACTTCATGCTCGGTGCGCAACGTCTTGAGCAGGTTGAAGATGCGGATTTTCGAGCCGTTGTCGACCGGGTGTGGAAACCAACGTGAAAGAAAGAGAATGCGCATCAATTCACCGACGCCGTCATCTGAGTTTGATACATCACGCGCTGCATCACAGAGTACTGACACTGTGCAGCATGCTCAGATGTATACAATGCCTCATACCTTTGCCGTGACTTGATCCCCATTGCAACGCATACATCAGGGTTATTCAGTAGATAGATGCAAGCATCTCTCATAGCGACTGCATCATTGGGCGGCGTCAATATTCCGGTCACACCATCCTCGATGTAGTAGGGTGTACTATGAGTTCGCGTTGCAATGATAGCCTTTCCAGCAGCCATGGCTTGAACAATGGCTGACTCTCCGGCAGCATGGCGGGTATCAAGTAGGGGAAGCACCAAAAATCGAGCAGATACTAGCAATTGAGCATATTCACGTTCGGGCATCATTTCGTTGATGATAACATTTGATGGAATTTTCAAGTTTTTTAGTGCAAAACGGCGGGTGTTCACAACTACTTTGATGCGCAAACCATCGATGGCATCAAACAACGTACCGTAATCTCGATATGAACGCCCATAAGAAAAAATGAAATCATCGCTGATGACAGGTGAAATCCCCTTGCACAGATCATGCCAACCGAACTGACAGACTGTTATTTTGTGAGTTGAAAAATGCAAGATCTGGCTATAATAGTTGACCTCTTCTGGAGATAGCACAGTGATATGATCAATTCCTCGCATGGCCAGTCGACTCACCGCAGGGACAGATGCAGCAATCCCTTTGAAGGAGAATGCAAAAATGACAAGCGGAGGCGTGTGAACCCCTAGAACACTACGTAGGCTACCCAGCAGAAAGCCTGTTTTCGATTCCCACGCCGTAATCACGTCGAATCTCTTCCTGCGACAGGCTTGAATTGCCCGTATACCCAACATCAGATACTGAGGATAATATGAGATTAGCTTGCCCCATTTGGGGAAGCGATCCGCGGGCGACGCCCACAAGAACTCCACCTCATCAGCTTGGGCGCTTTGGGGTAGGTGATTCCACATCCAGCGATCAGGCGGTACGACAGGGCCGTCAACAAGACACAAGACTCGCATTGTCATCCTCCCCGTTAAGAAAACACGAGCGGCCGTCGCCCCCAACGCAAACAGAGGCCATCAATCAAGGCATGTTGCGCCGCAACGGAAGCGGGTCTGTTGCCATTGCGGCGATTCTGTACAATACCGTGAATCAAGCCACACGTTGCGCCGGCTAGCACCCTAACGCGCTGAACCCCATGCCCGTGCCGCGCAAAGAAGAAGAGCCGGTTGCGCCCCATGTAATAGAGCGTGATCGGGCTTTGTTGCTCCCAGGTCAGCGGCGCCTTGTGCTGCATCTTCGCCGCCGGTTGAAAGCGCACATCCAACCCGGCGGCATGGATGCGTAGGCACCAGTCCGTCTCCTCCCAGTACATGAAAAAACGTTCGTCAATGAGACCCGCCCGCTCAATCGCCTGGCGCGTCACCATGATGCCGCAGCCGTTGACAAAATCGACGCTGCGCGCCGGATATTGCCCCTGGTCAGTCTCGCCAGCGCCGACGTTGATGGCATCCGCCGCCGCCCAGTCCACGTGGCCGCCCGCCGAGGAGATTGTCTGCCAGTTGTCCCAGGTGTAGACCATCGGCCCGGCCACGCCGCACGTTGGCGCCCGCTGAATCTCCTCGACCAGCGCAGTGACGCAATGCGGGTCAAGCCGTGTATCGTTGTTGACCAGAAAGAGCAGGTCGGCGTCGTGCGCCAACGCGTGACGCATCCCCAGGTTATTGCCACCGGCGTAACCAAGATTCCCGCCCGCTTCCAACACCTCGACATCGGGCGCCTGTGTGCGCAAGATAGCCGGCGTGCCATCGGTCGAAGCGTTGTCCACCACCAGGATGTGCATATTCGCATAATCTTGGGCGCGTAGCGTGCGCAGGCATTCCAGAGTCAGTTCAATGCCATTGTAAGCCAGCACGATGCACCAGACAGCAGGGGGATTGGGCATCGCCACACACTGTGCAGTGGTCATGAACTCACCTCGACGGGCGCGGCTCTTCCTTTTGGCGGCAAGGATAATGCATACCAATAGGCGTCCAGGATGCGATCGGCGGGTTTGGGCCAACTGAACTCTTCCGCGCGCGCCAGGCCGCGTTGCTGCAACTCCTGATGGAAGGCGCGATCCTGAAGCAACCGAGTGATGTGCGCGGCCAACGCTGCGTCATCCTGGGCATCGATAATGATGCCGGCGTCGCCCACAACTTCCGGGATCGAACCGCGATCGGAAGCAATCACGGGTGCGCCGCACTTCATGGCTTCAATGGGTGGCAAGCCCAGCCCTTCGTAGAGTGACGGGAAAAGGAAGCCTTCCGCCAGATTGAAGAGCGCCACCAGATCGCTGCGGCTGGGACGGATCAGCACCTGCGCATGGCCGGCGGCGACCATCGCCTGCACTGGCGCCGGTGGGTCAACCAGGCGCGAGAAGAAGAGCATCTGATGGCTTGCCTGCATTGTTTCCGGCAGACGCTGCCAGGCGCGGGCAATCACGTCAGGGTTCTTGATGGCGTCAGCGAGCAGGAAGGGACGCTGTACGCCCAGACGCGTGCGCACCTCCTCCAACTGCGTCCGGTCTTCAAACCGCCGGAAAATAGGCGCCGGGCCATACTTGACGGCGATCACGCGGTCTTCGGGCAGGCGGGTGCGGCGGATGATCTCGCGTCGGGAATATTCTGACACGGTAATCAACACATCAGCGCGGCGCACGGACAGCGTCGAGACAAAATGGAGATAGGTCATCAGCGCCATTGTGCGAGGCGTCTTTTCGTGTCCCCAGAGAATTTCCCAGAGCGGCATGATGTTGATAGCGTCGTGCAGGGTGATGACGCTACGCGCTCCCGGCGGCGCAAAACCAAAGTTCGCCGGGAAGTGAGCCACGTCGATGCCATCGGCGGCCATCGCATTGCGCAGCGTGAAGTCGAGCTTGAACGCCGAAAGTGCATTGACATAGGGCAGAATGCGCACGCTGACATGGGGTGGCAGTGACGCCGTCTCGATCTCAAAGCGAGCCTTGCTGTCAGCGTACAGAAAAATCTCGGCGCCGCGCGCCCGCTCGATTAGCGCGGGCACAAGCAGGCTGAGATAGGTATGCACGCCGCCCATCAGGGCATGCGATAAATAGCGAACGTCAATGCCGATCCTCACGATTTGCCGTAGCTCCTTATGTCACATCCACATGTCCAGGGTGGTCAACGCCAACCCGATGCCGGGCGCCCACATCTTGTATACGCCTGATGCACGCCCGAAGGTTGTCAGCGTTTGCGTTTGCGTTGCATGCGCCTTCTCCTCAGCCCATTGCATGATCATTTGAACGCTGTCCTGGATCGAGTGGCCATGCATCACCGCCTGATACGCCCGCTCAACGATCCCCTCCCGCTCCTGTGGGTGATCCAGATAGTAACAGATCGTATCGACCAGGGATGAGACCGGCGCGGCGACATAGTGCTCCCCAGGCCGGTATTCCGGCGCGTGTGGCAGAGACTCTTCGGTCACCAGCAGCGATCGGCTGGCCGCCGCCAGGGGCCACCGATAGGCCAACGCCGAATCGTACCACGTCGGCAACAGGTTGAGGGTGATCTTAGCGCGAGTCAGCAGCTGCGCACGTTCCTGGCCGTAGACCGGTGGGTGATTCACGCCGTCGATCACCAGTGTGCGTTTGCCCAGGTCATTGAGCTGCCCAATCACCCGATCCAGCAACTGACCGCGCCGACGCGTACGCCGCGTCCCGATCCAAAGTACGTCGATGTTGCGCTCGACCTCAGGATTTTCCTCGCGTGCTTCATCAATCAGCCCCCACCGCGCATAGTGCACCGGCAACCCCATGTTCTCATAGTAATCGGCATACACGCTTGAATACTCCAGCAACAGCCCCATCAGCCCTTGCTTGATGGCGTATTCATACATGCCCACGTAGCGGAATTTGTGCCCGCGATCGTGCACCCAGCGCGCTGGCGCCGTCTGCGCCAGACGGCCGACCATACCATCTTGATCTTGCAAGCGGTCCAGCCAGGCCAGCATGTGGCCAACCGGCCTGACCAGCGACTTGGGCAGGCGCAGGTCCGGGCAATCCTCGGTGCTCCAGTGAATCCAGAAAGGCCGCTGAGCAGGCGGCATCCGCTCAAGCAGGGCGACAACACGTTGGAGACGTCCCCAGGGAGCATATGTGAATAGGAAACGCGCGCCGTCATAGTTGTCGGTTGTGAAATGATGTATTGACGGCACATAGCCCAGGTTGGTCAGGCATGTCGCCACGGTTAACGCCAGATCATCGACACCGTCGTACCAATGCAAGATCGCGACTCGGTTGTTTGATTCCACGGGGATCTCCAGTTGTCTATGCCAGGATTGCAGTTCCACGCTCGCGTAAATTCATTCTACACGAACCACTGACATTCTAGCTTGCGACTTGCTTACACTTCCTATCCGGCCTGCTGTCGCCGCATTCCCTGCACTAGCTCAAATTCGGGCTTACCAATAACCCCAAACAGCAGCAGCAAGCTGCTATAGATGACTGCACCGATCAGCACGTTGAGCGGAAGATACAGATCGCGCAATAGGAAGACCACCATCCCCATTGCCGACGCCGCAGCCAGTGGGCGCAACAAGGCCAGGTTCCAATTGATGTGGCCTAGTTTCTCACGCAACACCCACAGATACTGAGCTGCCAGGATGCCTTCCGTCAACACAGTCAAAATCGACGCCGCCAGCAGTCCGTAGACCGGTATCAGCAGCGCGTTCAGGCTCACATTCACTGTGGTGCTGATGGTAATGGCCCACGCCACGCGGCGTTCGGCGCCACTGACGACAATCACATAACCAAGAAACTCGGTGACAAACATGAGAGGCACGACCCAAATCAGAATCGAGAGGGGCAAAGCTGCCGCACTGTAGTCGGCGCCATAAAGGAATTCAACAATTGACGGCGCCAGCGCCCAACCGCCAACGGCGATGGGCAAGGCAATCATAAGCAGATAGCGCAGCATCCGCTCGTGGATCGCCGGCAACGTCTCCGGCCGCGTGACCGACTGCCGCGAGAGCGACGGATAGAGGGCTGTATTCACGACATTCGAGATGACCAACACCGAGAAGATCAGGTTGTACGCCGAGTTGTAATAGCCGGTCACCACGTCGCCCTGGTGGATGTTGAGCAGAATGGTGTCGAACTTGTAGGAAAGTCCAAGCGTGAAGCCGATGACGCCAAAAGGAATGCTGGCGCGCAACAGTGCGGGCCACCAACCAGGCGTCGGCAGCGAAGGTTGCACGCCCAGCTTGCGAATGCCCTGCCAACAAAGTACGGTCATCAACAGAATCCCAACCAGATTAGCGAAGATCAGCCCGTAGTAGCCAGTTGCCAAGATCAACGCCAGCGCGCCAAGCAGCACAAAGGTGACCTGATGCACCACCTGCGCTCCGGCAGCAATGTCGAGCCGCTCATGCCCTGCCAACACCGATTCTGCCGCGCCCTGCACGCTGTACATGATCAGCCCAATCGTGCCAAGCGCCACGCCGACGATCATTTCGGGCGGGCGGCCCGTCAACCAGGCGGTCGTGATGATCGCCGCCGCTGCGCCGAGTGAGAGCAGAAAGCGCAGCCCCAACACGCTGCCGAAAAGCCGCTCAATCTCCTGCTTGCCGTCCGGACGGTCGCGCAGCCGCGCCACCTCGCGCACGGTATAGGCGCTGAGGCCCAGATCCGCAAAAAAGACAAAGACAGCGCCGAACGCCAGCACCGCCGCATACTGACCGTACACTTCCGCGCCCAACTGGCGGATAACCAGAACAGTGAACAGGAAGGAAACGACTTTGATTGCAACGTGGGCGGCCATGCCAAACGCAGAGTTGCGCGCCACCGTTCTGGAGAATCTAGACATACTCAGCTGCTACACCTTCTCTATGCTGAACAACTGCAGCGTACAACTGCATAAGATTTTGCATCTCTCCGTCTATGTCGAGTACGTTCCGCTGTCTTGCTCCCTCCTGAAGACGACGATTCAGATCCGCATCATCCACAACGCGCTGCATCGCCTGTGCCAAATCCGCAGCGTCTCCAGGACGAAAAATCAGGCCGTCCTTACCCGGCTCAACCAACTCAGCCAGACCGCCATGATCCGAGCAGATTACCGGGATGCTGGCGGCATAGGCCTCGAGAATCGTCAAAGGACAATTCTCATACCACACCGAAGGCGCCACCAGATAGTCAAATCCCTCAAGAATCTCTGGCAGACGGCGATTGTCATAGCGACCATGAAAAACGATCTGTGGATTGTCTTGTGCTACTTTGCGTAAGCGTTGACCATAAGCAGGACTCGCCTCGTCGCCTCCCCAAATATGGAGTTCCGCCGATTGCGTTTCAACGCTCAATCTCTGAAAGGCATCGACCAGGACATGCACGCCTTTGTGTTGCGCAACCTGGCCAAGATAACCAAAACGCACTGTATCCCCTCCGCGCTTCACCAGCTGGTTTAGCTGCGTCGTATCGATGCCAATGCGTGAAAACACAAGCCGATCTGGTGCAACGAGATGCTGCATCTGACGACGCATGAATTGGGACGGCGCAATGACCATCGCCACAGACGCCAGCGCAGCTCGCAGACGTTCGCGCCGCAACTTCATTAACTTGCTGTCGGCGCCGACCGGCAAGTTTTCTATCAGCCGGCGCAAGGTGGGGGGCAACCTGTACCCCACGCGCGCATAAGGCTCATTTCCCCATAAGCGGCAGCGCGCACAAACCGCCGGGTCGTCTGGAACTGTGGCGCAGAGAGCACCGTCGCTACGCTGCAACGTGTGCTGCGGACAGAGGTACCAGTAGTCATGGAGGGTCAGCAGCGTAGGAATCTGGCGCCCGGCAGCGGCAAAGAGCGGCGCTACGCCAAGCAGATAGCCCGCCTGAAAGTGCGCCAGGTCAGGTCGTTGGCGCTCAAAATAGTCATCAAACCACTTGCCCAGCAACTCGTTGTCAAACTCCCATAGTCGGCGTTGCGGCGCCGCTATCAGGTTAAAACTCAACCGCCAGACAGGAATGCCATCATACCAATCATGCTTGGCATTAATCTGCGTCGAACTTCCGCAGTCAATGGCTTCGATGGTGATGACCTCAACTTCATGCCCGTGTTCAAGTAGCCAGCGAGCCAGTCGATAGGTGTACAGTTCGGCTCCAGCCGAATAACGCGGTGGGAAATGGTGGACAGGCAACACAATTCGCATGGCTGTAGTTTACCATGCGCACGCAAAGTATGCCCTTACATCTGTCTGACAAATCTCGGCGGCACTACACTTCCACTATTCATAATGTGAAGCGCATGCCGTAATACCGTTGCATAAAAATCCGCAACGCTTCGTGGACAGGGTCATTGGTCGCCCGTGCGCGTAGATTGGTGGCGTCGAGCCACAGCAGATCTGGCGGTGGTCGATGCTCTGGTAGATTAGCAAGATAGACGATGATCTCGCCCGGAGCAGCTTGGGGAAGCGCTTCCGCCGCCGCAGTCGTGGACGGTACAATGGCGACGACATAGCGCTGCCCGTTCCACGTAAACGCCAGCCGATTCGGCGCCCGCTCGATCTCACGAATCCCCATCTCTCGCTCCAGCGTAATCCGCGCAAAGTCGCGCAACACCTGCTGTAGCGCGGCATCGACGCGCCGCGGCGACATTTTGCGCCGCACGGCGTCCATCGGCTGCACGATGCGCGCCGGGTTACCCTCCACCACGGAGCCGGGCGGGATCGACTGCGTAACGACCGACCGCGAGTTGACAAAACACTCGTCGCCGATCTCCACGCCTGGATGCAGAAAGACGCCCGCTGCACACCAGACATAGCTGCCGATGTTCACCCCCGCTAGCTTGACCCAGTAGCCCTGCGTGAAGGGCAAAAACGAGCCGTGCGTGAAGACCGTCGACCGCGGCCCCAGCGCCGAGTAATAGCCCATGCGCACCGGTTCATCGCAGTTGAGCAGACATTGCGGCCCGATGTAACACTGGTCGCCGATCTCCAGGTCGGACGCACCGTAGATGAGACAAAAATTGGAGATCTCGCTCTGCCGCCCCAATCGAAACGCGCCGTCGAGCCGGATCAGCGTCGCTGCACGCACGGCAGCGTAGTCGCCCAACTCGATCTCGCGGGCGGCAATGCTGGCAAACCAGCCGATCGACACATGTCGACCCACCCGCGCCCCACAAACGCGCCGCAGCACCCAGGGCTTCACAAATGGCGGCAGAATAAAAATCAGACCAAACAGCAATGCACGCATCATCTCTCAGTACTCTCCGCACGCCTCCCTGTGGTGACGCATTACAGGTAGCGCAATAGCGTGTTCGGTCGCGCCCGGCGGTAGCTGCGATACCATGTACAGAGCGGGATCAAGATCGCCAGCCCGATCAGCCACACGATCACCGCCCGCACCACACCCGGCCCCTGCACCGGCAACAGCCCCACCAGCCGCCCCAATCCGCCGTAGATGACCAGATGGATCACAAAGGCAAAGAGCGACACCTGCCCCAATGTCACCAGCCAGGCAAAGGGGCGCACCTGCAGCCAGCTCGACCGGGCAAGAAATAATGCGTAGACCCAGGCCGCCAACCCCAGGTTGAAGAGCAAAAAGGTAAGGCTTGGCGGCGTCTTGTTCATCACGAGCCAGTAATAGGGCGGCAACGATGCATCATAGCGCCACAAGTCGCCAAAGCCACCCCACACGCGCAGCAGAACAAAGAGCGCCAACAGCCCCCCGCCCATCAGCACCCAATGGCGCGAGGACTGAAACCAGGGTCTCCGTACGACTGTGCCAAACGCGCAACCCAACGCAATCAGGCTGCCCCAGCCCAGGATCGAAAATTCGGTCGCCGGGAAGGTTGTGTAGCTGAAGTAGACCAACAGCGCCTGCCAGTAATCAACGCCCTGATTGAGCTGCGCTGTCAGCCCCGGCAACGCCAGTTGATACGCGACCAGCCAGATAAGGCCGACTACTGTCAGCACGGCCGTCGGCAATAAGCGCAACAGACTGACCAACGCAATACTGACGCCAATGCTGAGCAGAACGTGCGTATAAGGTGTACCCCCGCGCCAGGCCAGCCAGGCGATGGTGAGATCGAGCATCGCCAGCACACCAGCCCGGATCAGAAAGAATTGGGTGACGTCCCAATTGCTGTCGCCTTTTTTGCGCCGCCCCTGAGCATAGAGCGTCATGCTGACGCCAGCCAAAAACCAGAAGGTCGGCGACGCCAGGTTGGTGAACAGCCCCAGCACCCACGATGGCCAGTTGCCCAGTTGCGGCGTGAGGCCACCGTAGCTCTCTGCCTGCAGGCTGACTAACACCGACGCCGCCGCGTGATCCAGCGCCATCACGACAATGGCAAGCCCGCGCAGTGCGTCGATGCCCAGGAGCCGCACGCCTGCCTGTACGCTGACCACGCCACTGACGGGACGCCCCGTCACCGTTTCCATGCCCTGCGCCGTCGATTGCGCCATGTGTTAGCGTCCTTCCGTAAGCCCAATGCTGTCAGACAACAGGCGCCGATAGCGATCCGACCAGTGCCGGGCAATAGCCACAGGCGTCGCCACCCAGAAGTCGCCGCGCGCCACAATACGCTCCAGCGCTGCCCGCAGCGTGGCCAGCCAGCCGGGGAAAAGCACCTCATCGAACACGTAGTCATGCACGTTGGCGACAAACAGCCCCTGCTGTGCAGCGACAAGCTCCACCAGTTCACACACCATCGCGTCGCGCTGCGGTTGGGTCAAGTCAGTGCGCTGCGCCAGTTGTGCATCCATCCACGCCACCGGCAATTGTACGACGCCGATCTCTCTGCGTGTGCGCGTAGCCAGGGGATAGAAGGGCGTGGTGACGCCGCGTCGCCAGCCAAGATACCGGTCATGCGTCAGCGATGTATCGTACAGCAGCCCAATGTCGGCGTGCAACTGTAGCGTTGCGGTCGGGTCGGTAGGGTTCAGATGCCAGTAATGATGGCGGTTGCCGACCACAGGTGCGCCCGCCGCCTGCTCCAGCCGCTGCTTTTCGCCCGCAAAGCGTTCACGCGCGGCATAGGCCAGATAGCTGGCATGCATCCCCACCTCCCAACCACCCTCGATCAAGGTGCGAAAGAGGGCGCGGAAGCGCGGCGCGGTCACGTCGTAGAAGGGATCGGGTGTGCCGCGCGCATATTCGATGAGCGATCCCTGCCGCGCCACAAAGTAGAAGGCCGACCGCACGCCGTAACGCGTCTCGAAGTCCATCCATTGTGGAAAGGCCCAATGCGTGCGCCGTCCTGTCAGCACTTCCCACGCCGGACCAAAACCTCGACTCCCCTGACGCCGCACGATGCGCAGCGGCTCTAGCCAGCGGATTACCTCTGGGTAATCCACGTCGTGGGTGATGGCGGCGGCGGCGCGTTTGCCCTGCGGCCAACGTGGTAATGGTGCGCCCAGGCCATACTCTTGCCACAGCGCCCCCAATGCCTCGACGATGGCGGAGGCCGGCGCCGCTTCCAGCGCCCGTTGCGCCAGCCACGCGTCGGGCAATGTGAAGAAGCCGTGAGCGTCCTGCGGCCAGTGCACCTCTTCCTGGCCCGTCGCCAGCCAGAAGTAGTCGAAGATCACATCACGCTGCAGCCAGATAACACCGTCGCGCACGGTTGGCGCAGCGAGCGACGCAACATCGTCGGCAAAGCGCAAGCCGGCGGGCATAGCATTGCGGTGAAGTTGCGCCAGCTGGCAGCCTGTCGGGTTCGCCCAACGCGCTGGATCGGCCAGAATCACCATGCGCGCCTGTAGCGGCGTCGACGTTGACGCCGCTACAGGCATGTGATGCATATAGGCAATGTCGCACGGTGCGTCTGGAGCAACCTCGACCCACGCATACCCCAGCGCTGTCAACAGTTGGCGCCAGCTCCACGCAATTTCGGCGCCCCAGCGCGCTTTCAGGTCAGCATCCAGCGCGATCCGTAGTGGCAGCATCGCGCCTACCTGTTGATGATCGGCATATACACAAACTCCAATCCGCTGCCACCACCGACAGTGGTGACTTCGATGAGGGTCGTGCCAGTGATGACGCCGCCGTCGGCATCGACCACGCGCACCGCCGCCACCATCAGCCCGGCGGTAGCATAACTCGTCGTCGCACTGTTCTCGGGCTGATTCTCGATCTCGTAGACGCCGTTGTTATCCCAGTCGAACGAATAGCGCAGCGCGTCGCCCAGTTCCTGGGTCACGTCAACTGTCACCTGCACCGGAGCGTCCACCTGTACGGGGCCACTGTTGGTCACGGCGACCAGGGTCAGCGTCTGCGGCGTGACGGTGATCGTCGTCACACCCGTCGCCACGCCGCCATCGGCATCGACCACGCGCACGCCCACCGTCTTGCTACCGGTCGTCGCATAGCTCGTGCTGGCGCTAGGATTGGCCTGATTCTCGATCTCGTAGACGCCGTTGTTATCCCAGTCGAACGAATAGCGCAGCGCGTCGCTCAGCTCCTGGACTGCGTTCACTGTCACCTGGACGCTCTGACCACGACGCACCGGGCCGCTGTTCGTAGCCGTGGCGCTGAGCGTCTGCGGCGTGACGGTGATCGTCGTCACACTCGTTGCCACGCCGCCATTGGCATCGACCACGCGCACGCCCACCGTCTTGCTACCGGTCGTCGCATAGCTCGTGCTGGCGCTAGGACTGGCCTGATTCTCGATCTCGTAGACGCCGTTGTTATCCCAGTCGAACGAATAGCGCAATGCGTCGCTCAGCTCCTGGACTGCGTTCACCGTCACCTGTACGCTCTGGCCACGACGCACCGGCCCGCTGTTCGTCGCCGTGGCGCTGAGCGTCTGCGGCGTGACGGTGATCGTCGTCACACCTGTCGCCACGCCGCCATCGGCATCGACCACGCGCACGCCCACCGTCTTGCTACCGGTCGTCGCATAGCTGGTGCTGGCGCTAGGACTGGCCTGGTTCTCGATCTCGTAGACGCCGTTGTTATCCCAGTCGAACGAATAGCGCAGCGCGTCGCTCAGCTCCTGGACTGCGTTCACCGTCACTTGTACGCTCTGGCCACGACGCACCGGGCTGCTGTTGGTGACGGCGTTGATCGTCAGGGTTTGCGGCATAATCTGCAGCGTTGCCGTCTGGCTGGCCACGCTGTTCTGCTGATCGCGCACCCGCACACGGATCGTTTTGTTTCCTGTCGCGGCGTAGCTCGTCGATGCGCTATTGGCGGTCTGATCCACGACCTCGTAGACGTTGTCATTGTTCCAGTCGAAGGAGTAGAGCAGCACGTCGTTCAACTGTTGCACGGCGGTGACCGTCACCGTGACGGGCTGATTGCGCCGCACGGGTGCGTTGCTGTTCACAGCTGTGATCTGGATGATCTGCGCCCCTACCTGGACAGTGGTCGTGCCGGTGACCTCGCCGCCATCGCCATCGCGCACACGCACTTTCACAACGCGCTCACCGATGGTTGGATAGCTGGTCGTCGCGCTGGTCGCCGGTTGATCGACGACATCGTAAACACCGTCGTTTTCCCAATCGAAGGAGTAAGTCAGCGGATCGCTCAGCTCTTGCGTGGCCGTCACATTGACTGTCACCGGCTGGTTGCGCAGCACAGGCCCGCTGTTGCTCACACCGACCAGCGTCAGGAGCTGCGGCGTCACGGTGATAGCCGTTGCGCCGGTTACGAGGCCGCCATCGCTGTCCGCGACGCCGAAGTTCACGGTCTTGACGCCCGTGCTTGCAAAGCTGGTCGCTGCACTAGCGCCGGGCTGGACGACCTCAAAGATGTTATTGTTGTCAAAGTCAAAGCCGTAGAGCAACGCATCGCTCAGTTCCTGGGCGGCGCTCACCGTCACCGTGACCGGTTGGCCGCGCCGCACCGGGCTGGTGTTGGTCGCCGTGGCGCTGAGCAGTTGTGGCGTCACTGTGATCACCGTCGTGGCTGTCGCTTCCCCGCCGTCAGCGTCGCGCACGCGCACCGTCGTCGTGTAGACGCCCGTGTTCGGATAGCTCGTCGCCGCGCTGTTCCCAGCCTGGTCGATGATGTCGAACGTCCCGTCGCTCGTCCAGTCAAAGGAGTAGGTCAGGGCATCGCTCAGTTCCTGGGCGGCGCTCACCGTCACCGTGACCGGCTGGCCGCGCCGCACCGGGCCAGTGTTGGCCGCCGTGGCGCTGAGCAACTGTGGCGTCACTGTGATCACCGTCGTGGCCGTCGCTTCCCCGCCGTCGGCGTCGCGCACGCGCACCGTCGTCGTGTAGATGCCCGTGTTCGGATAGCTCGTCGCCGCGCTGTTCCCGGCCTGGTCGATGATGTCGAACGTCCCGTCGCTCGTCCAGTCAAAGGAGTAGGTCAGGGCATCGCTCAGTTCCTGGGCGGCGCTCACCGTCACCGTGACCGGCTGGCCGCGCCGCACCGGGCTGGTGTTGGTCGCCGTGGCGCTGAGCAGTTGTGGCGTCACTGTGATCACCGTCGTGGCTGTCGCTTCCCCACCGTCAGCGTCGCGCACGCGCACCGTCGTCGTGTAGATGCCCGTGTTCGGATAGCTCGTCGCCGCGCTGTTCCCAGCCTGGTCGATGATGTCGAACGTCCCGTCGCTCGTCCAGTCGAAGGAGTAGGTCAGGACATCCGCGGGCACATCATTAGCCGTCACTGTCACCGTCACCAACTGGCTGCGCCGCACCGGGCTGGTGTTCGTCACCGACGTAATCTGTGGCGCCACATTGGCAATGGTCACTGTCGTCGTCGCCGTGCCGGTCAGGTTGCCGCTGTCGGTGGCGCGCACACCAATCGTGTAAACGCCCTCATCGCCCCAACTGGCTGTGGCAGTGGCGCCGGTGGCATCGTCAAACTGCCCGTCGTTGTCCAAGTCCCAATCGTAGAGGAGCGTCCCACCGTTCGGGTCGTTGCCGCTGGCGCTCAGATTCACCGTCTGCCCTTCCTGGCCAGTGTAGGGACCACCCGCATCGGCAGTGGGCGGCAGGTTGCGCACGGTGACGGTCGCCGTGTTCGAGATATTGTTGGAGGCGGTCGCCCGCACCGTATCTGTGAAGACACCCGCCGGCAGCCCAGCGGTGAAGAGGCCGCTGCTGTCGATGACGCCGCCGCTATCCACCGTCCAGGTGACGGGCGCGTCGGCGATCACGTTATTGTTGAGATCACGCACCGTTGCCAAAAACTGCTGGTCTGCCCCCGGATCCAGGGTCGCTGCAGCAGGGGCAACCACGAGCGATGCAGGGCCAAAATGTGAAAACGTCAGCGCGCCGACCTCAGGCGATTCGAGCGGGTCGCTGCTGGTAAGCGTCAGGCGATATTGCAAATAGCGACCACTGGGGCTGGTTGGCGCCAGCGTAGCTGTCCCGCTGATCACGGAGCCGGTGGCATTGGCCCACGCCGACCAGGTGACGCCGTCCACCGAGGTGCGCGTGGCAAGCTGCGCACCAGTGCCCGCCGGCAAGGTGGCCGTGACCGTAGCCTGCGACCAGTTGACGACCTGGCCAGCGTCCTGGATACAGGAGACGTATTCGCCGCTGGCAGGATACGCGCCAGCGCGCACCCAGTCAATCAAAAGCGGGTCAGGCGATTGTGATGCCGGGTCCTGATTGTACAAGAACACATAAGTGGTGCGCGTCGTTACGCCGGTGTGTGGCAATGGGTTGACGCCAGCCGTAATGATTGCACTGCCATCAATCAGATACCAGGTTTCAGTTGTTCCCCAGTTGATGCGGTAGTTGCGATACTGCGCCAATCCT
>DMDA01000101.1:57537-60457 GCA_003451595.1 Chloroflexota bacterium
GTCTGAATGATAAGGCTGGCTGACGAACAAGCGGATCGAGCTTTGATCCCCAGGCGGCAGCATCAGCGGTGGATATGCGCGATAGAAACCAATGTCACCATTCGTCGGAGAAGGCAAGCCACCCCCAACAAACTGGACGCGCGCCTCAAAAAAGCGTGGAGATGTCGTCTCGGTCATAGCGATCTGAGAACGCAGATAGCTGCCATACAGCGTCAATACACCGCTGCCAATGATCGGCGCTTCATCTGGATAACTGGGATTGGAGTATCCCGTCATCCACTGCGTCGCATCGATCTCACTGCCGTCAAAATAATCTTCCACCGTCGCCCGCAGCCGGATTTCGCCGCCATTCGCCGAACTCACGATCGTGTCGGTCAGCCCCGGTTGCGCCACCACGCCAGGCAGCGACACACAGACGCTGAAGTCGGAGACAGTGTTCAAGGTGAGTGCACCTGCCCCACCTCCCTGCGCCGCCGCTGGCTGGTAGGTCCACGCCAGGGCCGCCACCATCAGGAAGAATGCCGCCAGCGCCGCCACGCTCGTCGTCATTGCCCGCAACAGGCGGCGGCGAACGTGGATCACTGATTGGTTTCCTCGCATTGATTTCCCTCGCATCGTTCCAAAGTCAGGCAAAGTTACACTGTGGCATAGCGCGCCTCGATCACCGTTTCCGGGGACGCCAGCGGCGCCACTGCATAGAGTGTAGCACCCACTTTTCGGGTTTGGAACGCAATTTGCTTACGGTTAGCTTGCAATGAGGTCAAATGCTGTGCGTTATACTGGACGGGGATCAGCAACGTCAGCGCTTTGTCAGGCGCGGCGACCTGCACGCTCCATCTGAATAGAGCCGCCGTATCACTGGGCAGCGTCACGATGCGCGCGCCGGCGCGCGCTTGGGTGAAGGCCAGCCACTGGGTGGCGGCGAGGATCGGCAGGCCGTAGGTGCGTCCGCTGGAGAGCACGCCATCCAGATAACGCGCAGCGCCCGCCGTCCAGGGGCCGGGCACGGCAAACGGGTCAAAATGACACTGCACACCAAGCGCCGCATAGGCGCCGCGTGCCGCGCGCCCGATCACGTCGTTGGCAATTTCAATGGCGGCTTCGGGTGAAGTCCCCGCAAAATTGGCGCCCCATGGCATCTCAATCACCTGCTCGTCGACCAGGTGGGTAGTCTGCTGCCAATTGTCGATCAGTCGTCCCTCGGCGTCGACAAAGCGCATCGGCAGCCCGCTGCCCGTAAAGTAGCCAAATACCCACGACCCATCCGCGCGCTGAAAGATCGGGCCAACATGATAGTAGTCCAGGTTCATGTGCACCGCGTATTCAGCCTGCACGCGCGCGGTGTCGGTCCAGCCATGCCAGAGCACGCGGTGGGTGCGCGTAGTGTCGAAGGCGCCATAACCCAGCCCAGTGAACTGCTGCCAGTAGCGCGCCCAGCCGATCTCCAGACCTTCCTCGACGTAGGGATGCAGCGCAAACTCGTGCCCCCGTGCACGCCACTGCTCGGCGTGATAGGGCGTGACGACATCAGAGGGCGGGACAAGATCGCCGACGACGGGCTGCGCGTCCAACCAGGTGCGCACGCGGCGCACCGCTCGCCGCACGGTGTCGGTGGGCGGCGGCGTGTAGTAGACGGACATCGTCCCGCCGAACGCCTCAACGCGACGCAGCACGGCATCCACCGCCAGCGCCGGGTTGTTGTGAGAATCGCCCGTCAACACCAGCGCACTGTCAACATTCGCCGGGAAATACCAAAGGCGCGGCAACGGCGCCGTGCTAAGTTCGTTGATCAGGTTGACCAGTAGCCGCTGCTGTTCGTCAGCCTGAGGCACGTGGATGCGCTCCAGATCGATGAAGCCGGGAAACATATCGACGGCGCGCACGCCATCCAGGTTGTCTTGTTCGGCGTTTGCGCGAGCTGGCGGACCCTGGCGCGAAAACACGACGCTCTGCGCCAGATCGTAGCACCAGGTGACGACGCCACCACGCCCCAGCCGACGCCAGGTCACGGCAGGTGTGGTGGTTGGCAGTGCTTCGCGGCTGCACACCAGCGCCACGGCGTCAGCCTCACGCAACTGATAGTGGCGCAACGGCGCATGAAATTGCAACGCGCCCGATTCGATGCCGTCCGCACCGGGGACGCCGCCCGCCACGCACAGATAGCCTGCATTCGTCACGCCCGCTGCATCAGCCAACCCACACACCGCCGCCAGGTCTGCGTCCGGCGTGATGACAACCAGACCACCGCCAGCCTCCGCATAGTCGCGCAACTGCGCAACCTGGCCGGCGTCAAGCGCCCCTGGCAAGAGCACTACCACGGCGGCAGCGCGCAACTCCTCAGCCGTCACAGCCGCAAGTGGGAGCGCACGCGCATTCGGCAGCCCTTCCACGCGGAGCAACTCCAGCCAGATCGCCGGGTTGGCGCGGTCGGTGTAGGCAATAAGGATCGCCGCTGGCGTTCCGTCCTCGTCTGGGGGCGCGATGAAGGGTGTGGCAGCTGGCGCCGGGCGGCCGTTGCTCTCCAGCAACAGGCGCCCGCCCGCAATGACCGGTGCACCAATCACCCCAGCAGCAAGCGCCAGTTTTAGTGCAGTGCGCCGGCTTAGCGACCAGTGCGCTGACGCGGCCGCGTTTGTCACGGGATGTTGGTCACACATGGCGGCTCCTGCCGTACAAAGGGGAGATACAGCCACCACTCCGGCTGCTCCAGCGTGTCGCCAGCGGGCGGGGTGGCAGAGGGTGAGGCTATGAACAAACATGGCGACGCAGTAGGCGTTGGCGCATACTCAGTGGGTGTGCCTTCACCAACCGGCGTCCCTGTTTCGATCGGGGGAATGGTGCCGCCCGGCGTCGTTGTGGCCGTTGGCGTTGCTGGATTGGTGGGCGTTGCTGGCGCTGGTGTGTTCGTCGCCGTCGGTGG
>DMDA01000101.1:60685-61672 GCA_003451595.1 Chloroflexota bacterium
GGAACGGGTGTGTTCGTTGCCGTTGATGGAACCGGCGTGTTCGTCGCCGTCGGTGGCGTTTCGCCAAATGGCGTATCGGTCACATACACCGGCCCTGTTGACGCTCCGCCATAGGCGCACACGCCGTCGCTCGGCCCGCCCACAGCACCAGATGCGTCCACCACGACGCCCGTACACGCACCGATTGGCCCGGCATCGAAGTGATAGAGAGCCGCCGTCGCCCCGTCGGTCACAAACGGAGTAGTCGGTGGTGCGAAAGCGGCTATGTACCGCGCGGTGGTCGATAAACGCACTTCATCAAGCAGGCCGCTGAAGGAGGGATAGGCGGTCACATCGGGCGGATCGAGCAACAGGCCGGCGTCGTGCTTTTCAGCGCCAAACACCAGATAAGGGTCTGCCGGATTGATGGTGCTGCGATTGTCGCGATAACTGGCGTCGCCCGCAACGCTTTGCACCGAGCCGTCCGGCTCTCCATCAATAAATAGCTGCATGAAACCATCCAGCCGACGGATGGCGGCGACATGATGCCACTGCCCATCGACGACCACCCGGCTTCCACACAACGTTGTACCCTCTGCGCCGACTGAGACGCCAAACGCAATCACAGAGCCACTGACTGCGATGCCAAAGTCACCATAGTCGCCTTCACCAAAAATATCGCGATCGATGACCGTATTGGCTGTAATCCAGCCATCGTTGCTGCCGCAAGCAGCGACGCCAGTATTTTCACCCGGCATCGCCTTGAGCCAGAACTCGATCGTGAAGTCGGTGGCGCCGATGTCAACGGGACGCGCTGGCGCGTCAAGTGGAATCAATACACGATCCAGCCCCGGCGCAGCGATGCCACTGCCGCCAAACTGCAACGCATAACCACCTGTTTGCGCAATTGCCTGATGAAAGGATAAATGCCCTGCGTCAAGACTTAGCCAGAAGGCGGTGAACATCACTGCCAGCCCACTCAACAGCCGTATCGCCAGTCTCCGTATC
>DMDA01000101.1:61948-66116 GCA_003451595.1 Chloroflexota bacterium
CAGTCTCCGTATCGCCAGTCTCCCTATCGCCAGTCTCCGGCGCTCTCGCTGCACATGTTTTCGACAACTACTTCCGTCCCATGCACCCCTATGCACCGCCTGACTGTATGCGAAGTCGGTGATTTCTCAAAACTCGGTAAATCACGATTCTATTGCTTTCCAGGTTGTTGGAGCTTCCAGGAAGATGAACAGCTAACCTAGAGATCGGTAAACCCTCGTTTCAGGCTTGACATCCCGATCATCGTGTGTTAAGCTATCTGCACGTTTGTCCAATATCTGGACAAACGTGCAAGCGACAATTTTCTACAGTTTGTTCCCAAGTTTGTCATCAACTATCTAACTGAATCTTGTCAACCTTCTGATCGAGGTCTCTTGATGCAGGCGACCCAATCACGCCAGGAGCGTAGACGGCGGCGCGCACCCATCTGGTCACTGGAAGGGCCATTCATCTGGATGGCGCCGGCTGTGCTGTTGCTGCTCCTCTATTCTGTCTATCCGCTGGTCTACAACATTTGGACAAGTTTTCACAAGTTCGACCCGATGATCCGTGATTTTGTCTGGGTGGGTGGTGAAAACTGGGCAACGCTGTTCAGCGATGGGCGTGCGCTCAACGCTGTACGCGTCACAGTGATCTACGGCATTCTGGCGCTTTCAATTGAGCTAACGCTCGGCCTTGGCATCGCCATGATCCTGGACGCGGGCGTTTATGCGCGCGGGCTGTGGCAATCGCTGCTGATCCTGCCGATGGTCACGCCGCCAGCGGTGGTAGGGCTGATGTTTCGGTTGCTGGAGCACAGCGAGTTCGGCGTGATCTCCTGGCTGCTCTATGGCGCTGGCGTGCTCACCAAGCAAGAACCGCTCTTGGGAGGCACCGGGCAGAATGCGCTCTTCGGCGTGCTGCTCGCCGACATCTGGCAATGGACGCCTTTCTGTATCCTGATTTTGCTGGCCGGTCTAAAGTCACTGCCCATCGAGCCGCTCGAAGCCGCCGAGGTCGATGGCGCCAACGGCTGGCAAAAATTCTGGCGGGTCAAGCTGCCGCTGCTGCGCAATGTGCTGGCGATCGTGATCCTGTTCCGTATCATCGATCTCTACCGTGTCTTCGACTACATCTACGTCATGACCAGCGGCGGCCCTGGCCAACGCACCGAAACGATCAGCTACTACGCCTATCAGACCTATGTCTTTATCAACTGGGGCTATACGGCAACGCTGGGCGTGGCGATCCTGATCGTGATCTGGCTGTCGGCATTTATCTATACCCGCGTCTTTCACGTGGAATGGTGAACGGAGAGGCCGCAATGACAACGACAACCTCCACACCGGCGACATCTCAAAGCATCGATCGCACCGCATGGCTGCGCGACGGGCGCAAGTGGCTGCGCACCATCGCCATCATCTTCATCGTCGCAATCTTTATTTTCCCAATCTTCTTCTGGTTCCTGGCTTCCTTCAAGCCCTTCGGCTTGATCTTTACCCTGCCGCCAGTCTTTGTGTTCCCGCCGACCTTCACCTGGTATAGCGTCGTGCTTGGCGGCGTGCCCTACAACCAGGTGATGCTGGAACTGACCGGCGCGCTGACCAGCACCGGCGGCGGGATGTATTACTCGGTGCCCTACATCATCGACAGCATCGTGGTGGCGTCGGCGAGCACGCTGCTGGTGGTGCTGATCAGCACGCCAGCGGCTTATGCGTTGAGCCGCTTCCCGATGCGTCGTCGCCACGATCTGGCCTTCTGGATTCTCAGCACGCGTATGATGCCGGTCGTGGTAGCAGCAATGCCCTTCTTCTTGATGTATCGCACCCTCGGCTGGATCGATACTTATCACGGTGTCATCCTGGTGCACACCGTCATCAACCTACCGCTGGCAATCCTGCTGCTCAAGAGCTTCTTCGATGAGGTGCCCTACGATCTGGACGAGGCCGCGCTGGTGGATGGCGCTACGCGCTGGCAGGCCTTTTACAAGGTCGTTGTGCATTATGTCCTCCCAGGGCTGGCAGCGACAGCCATTCTCAGCTTTATCTTTTCCTGGAATGAGTTTCTGCTTACCCTCACGCTGACGCGCACCGACATTCGCACCATGCCCGTGGCAGCATCCACCTTCGACACCGCGACAGGCGGCACGGAGTGGGGCTTTCTGGCTGCGTTGGGCACCTCGGCAATGGCGCCAGTCTTCATCTTTGTGTTGCTGGTGCAGCGCCATCTGGTGCGTGGGCTGACGATGGGCGCAGTCAAGGGCTGAGTCACTTTCACGGCGTGGAGCCGGGTGTATCTATCCATTGTCGTATCAAGACAACATTGTTTTCTATGTTCGGCAGGAGGAAGTAGCTATCGAGTCAAGTCAGAGACTATTAGCATTACACTGTTATAGCTCCCATATCAATCTTGTCACCATGTTCCAAGGAGGAAATCCATGAACGAGATCGATCGGCAACAACGCCTCTGGATTGCCAAACAGGCAGAGAAGGTGCGGCTGGGTCGCATGTCCCGGCGTGAGTTTATTCGCGCTGCCGCATTGGCTGGCTTCGGCATCACTAGCATGCGCTACCTGGCAGGCTGCGCTGCACCCGCAGCCCCAGCGCCAACGGCAGCGCAGGTGGCGGCCACGGCAGGGCCAGCATCGGAAGCCACTTCCGATGTTGCCAAGTGGCTGCAGGATGTCGGCGGCCAGTTCAAGGGCACGACGATTCGCGTCGTCAGTGAATCCACCCCGCCGAGCCGCGCCATCAGCCAAATCATGCAAGAGGAGTTCATCCCGCTGACCGGCATCAACGTGGAGTGGGAACAACTCCCGCTCGACCAGGTGCTCGCCAAGATCAGCCAGGACACTGCCGGCGGGCTAGGGCAAAATGACATCTACTACTGGGATCAGGCGTGGATCGGGCGCTTTGTCAACGACGGCGTCGATCCGCAGGAGCTGCTCCAAAAGAGCGAACTGGCAATGCCTGGCTGGAACTTCGACGACTTCCTGCCGCCGCTTGTCGAAAATATCTCCACCTACAAAGGCAAGCTGGCGTCGATCCCCTATGACATCCCCATCTTCATCATGATGTACCGCAAGGACATCTTCGAAGAGTTGGGGCTAAGCGTGCCCACGACAATGGATGAGTATCTGGCTGTCGTGCGCGCCATCAATGAAGCCAAATCTGGCGAAGGCATCTACGGCACCACCGGCCAATGGAAATCCGGCCACTACGCGCTGGAATGCAACTGGACTTGCTGGCACTGGGCACATGGCGCGTCGATCTTCGGCGCCGACGAGGTTGCCAATCTCAACGATGAGCGTGGCGTTGCCGCCGCCAACTACATGCTTGAGCTAGGCAAGAACATGCCGCCGGGCGCCACCACCTGGGATTGGTCGGGCGAGGGCGACAGCTTCACTCAGGGGTTGGCGGGCATCTACATCTCGTGGGGTGAGTTCTTCCCCGGCTTCGACGACCCGGCCAAGTCCAAGATCGTCGGCCTGGCCGAATCCGCACCCTGCCCGAAAGAGATTGCGCTGCGCACCAAGTCCGAATGTGGCTTCGACGAGACGCCGGGCATCTCCCATCAGGGCGGCTCCAGCCTGGCAATCTCGCGGTACAGCAAGAACATTGACCCCGCGTGGATCTTCTTGCAGTGGGCCACCAGCCCCGACATCACCGTGCGCGCCAGCATCTTGGGCGGCGGCGCCTCACCAACGCGCAAGAGCACCTTCACCGACCCGCGCACGCAGGAGTTCAACAAGGTGACAGCCGGCACGACGCGCCACTTCGCCACGACGCTGGACGCCATCGAAAACCGCATGGGCACCGAGCCGCATCATCCCGCATGGGCGGCGCTCTCCGTCGATAGCTTCGCTGTCGAACTGGGCAAGATGACCACCGGCCAGCAGGATGTCAAGACCACGTTGGACAATATGAAAGCCGCCGCCGACAAGGCTGTGGCCTGGAGCAAGCAATACAGCTTTGCATAATCAAGTTGCGAGCGGCGGGTAAGGTGAATGCAACCCGTCCTCTGCCGGGAGGCGAAGTTCCGTACTTCGCCTCCCGGTCAATTGGCAGTTCAGCGCCGAGCCGGAGCAGTTGCAAGGCGCTATGGCAGACTGAGGAGTGCAGCGCACCGTGCAAAATCAGGTGGCGATTGTTACCGGAGGTGGACAGGGACTGGGGCAGGCGATCTGCCAGC
>DMDA01000101.1:66317-133753 GCA_003451595.1 Chloroflexota bacterium
CTGTCGAGCACGAAGTGGCAGCGTTGGTGGCGCAGACGCTGGCAACCTTTGGCCGCATCGATGTGCTGGTCGCCAATGCAGGCATCGTGATCGCAGGCGAGGCGACGAATCTTAGCGCCGAACAGTGGCGCCGCGTCATCGATGTCAATCTGACCGGCTACTTTCTGTGCGCCAAACATGTCGCGCCGGTGATGAAGGCGCAACGCAGCGGCGTTATTATTCAGATCAACTCGATCTCCGGCAAGCGTGGCAGCTTTGGCAACGGCGCCTATTGCGCCAGCAAAGCCGCTGGCATTGGGTTGACGCAAAGCCTGGCGCTAGAGTTGGCCGAGTATGGTGTGCGCGTCAACGCCATCTGCCCCGGCCATCTGCTCGACTCGCCGCTGTGGGTCGATTCGCTCTACAAACAGTATGCGGCGCGCTACCGAATCACCGAAGCTGAAGTGCGCCAGAAGTATATCGACGCTGTGCCAATGCATCGCCCTTGCACCTACGACGACGTGTGTAACGTGTTGCTCTTTCTAGCGTCGGCGCAGGCAAGCTACATGACCGGACAGGCGATCAACGTCACAGGCGGTCAAGAGATGAGGTAGGTATGATGACACAACCCGGCAACGAACCCCTGGTGATTGGCATCGACAGCAGCACAACAGCATGCAAAGCAATTGCTTGGGACAAACGCGGGCGCGCCGTCGCCGAGGGACGCGCCACCTATGTCCTGCTCCAGCCCGAACCGTCATGGCACGAACAGAACGCCGAGGATTGGTGGGCAGGCGCTTGCAAGGCTTTACGCGAGTGCGTCAGTCAAGTCGATGCCCAGCAGATCGAAGCGATCTGCATCACCCATCAACGCGAATCCTTCGTGCCTGTCGATCGCGAAGGGCGACCGCTGCGCAACGCCATCCTCTGGTCAGATGAACGCAGCCGCGTGCAGGTTGCCGAGCTGGAGGAACACTTTGGACGCGATGCACTGCACCGATTGACCGGCAAGCCGCCGTCGATGACACAGTCGCTGCCCAAGATCGTGTGGCTGCTCGAGCAGGAGCCAGACACGGTGTTGCGCGCCCACAAGCTCTGCGACGTTCACGCCTTCCTGGTGCACCGCTTGACAGGACAATTTCGCACCGGGCTGCCTAACGCCGACCCGATGGGGCTGGTCGATCTGATCAACCGCCGCTGGGCTGGCGACTTGATCGAGGCGTTGGGGTTACGTCTTGACCAATTCTGCGATCTCTACGAGCCGGGCGCGCAGATTGGCCGCGTCACCGCCGAGGCAGCGCGGTCTACAGGACTGCCGACGGGCTTGCCGGTGATTGCTGGCGCGGGCGACGGTCATTGCGCCGGGTTGGGGGCCAATGCCACCACACCGGGACGCGCCTACCTGAACCTGGGCACAGCCGTAGTCAGTGGTGTGATCAGCGCCGACTATCCGTGTGACCGCGCCTTTCGCACCTTGATTGCGCCGGTGCCTGGCTACTACTTTGCCGAGCATGTCCTGCGCGGCGGCGTCTTCACGATCGGTTGGTTTGTGGAGCGCTTCGCCAGTGACCTGCGCAACACCTGGCTGCCTCTTAGCCCGGAAGAGTTGCTGGAGGCGGCGGCAGCCAAACTTTCACCCGGCGCCGGCGGCTTGATGCTGGTGCCCTACTGGAACAATGTCATGAACCCGTATTGGGACCCGGCGGCATCCGGCATCGTCATCGGCTGGACGGGCGCCCATGGGCGCGAGCACCTCTATCGCGCCATCCTGGAAGGCATCGCCTACGAGCAGCGGCTAGTCGGCGACGCCATGATGACCGCTGTTGGGCAACGCTTCAGTGAGTACATCACGATGGGCGGCGGCAGTCGCAGCAAGCTGTGGTGCCAGATCATGGCGGACGTGACCGGCGTGCCGGTGCTGCGTTCGACCAGCACCGAGGCGACCTGCCTGGGCGCTGGCATCCTGGCTGCAACAGCGGTCGGCTGGTATGCGGATGTGCAGACTGCGGCGGAAGCCATGACCGCCACCGCCGAACGCTTTACGCCGCAGCCGGAGACCCAGGCGCGCTATGATCAGCTCTATCGCGAGGTCTACCAGCCGCTCTTCCCTACCGTGCAACCGCTGGTGGACCGTCTGACCGCCTTGACTCAAGCCTAGCCATGCCTGGCGCCTATCAATCTTATGTCGAGTGACTTTTGCGTCGAGTAATTTTGCGTCGGGTAATTTTTATGTCGAGCAGCTTTTATGCCGAGTGACCTTATGCCGACCATGAAGCAGCTACAGTCTCCGGCCACTGGCGTCATCGAAGTTATCGACGCCCCTGTGCCTGCACCCGGTGCAGGTGAAGTGCTGGTGCAGATGCGCTACTGCGGTGTGTGTGGCACCGACCTCATGAAGGTCTATACCGCCGATGTCGCCAGGCCGGTGCAGCTCGGCCATGAAGTGGTCGGCGTCGTCACGGCTGTCGGTGCGGGCGTCACACGGGTTGCCCCCGGGCAGCGCGTTGCCTTTGCGCACCATGTGCCGGATTACAGTTCACACTTCACCCGGCGCGGCAGTGCACCGATGGATGCTCTCTTCAAACACACGAACATAGACCCCGGCGGCTTTGCCGAATTTATCCGCGTGCCAGCGCTGCACGTACAGCATGTCATGCTGCCCTTGCCCGACGACTTGCCTGACCTGCGCGCTGTCTTCATGGAGCCACTGGCCTGTTGCCTGCGTGCGCTGGATCGGATCACTGTAACCGAAGGCGACGCGGCGCTGATCGTGGGTGTGGGCGCGGTGGGACTGTTATTTGCGCCACTGCTCGCAGATCGCGCCGTGACAACCTTTGCCAGCGATGTACGAGCGGAGCGATTGGTGATGGCGCAGCAGTGGGGCGTCGCGCAGGGTTTTCTGGCGAGCGATGATGCGGCGGCGTCCGCCATGCAGGCAGCCACCGATGGGCGCGGCGTTGATCTCGTAATCCTGACGGTGCTGACCCAGGCGACGCTGGCGCTGGCGTTGGCGGCCGTGCGCGACGGTGGCGTGATCCTGCTCTTTGGCGCCAAGCCGGCCACGCGCCTGCCAATCAACTGGTGGGATGTCTGGCGGCGCGAAATCAACCTTGTGAGCAGCTACTCGGCAACTCCCGATCTGTTCCCGCGTGCACTGGCAATTCTGCGGCGTCCCGGTTACACTTTAGAAAAGACAGTCAGCCATATTTTGAACTTGAATGATGGCGCACAAGCGTTTCAACTTGCACGTGAGGGATTGGCGTCGAAGGTGGTAATCACCCGTGAATAACCTTCTAAACTACAATACGGAAGACATCCGCGAAGAACGCACCGACCTGCTGGTCACTGTGGCCAGTCTGTACTATCAGCTCGGCCAGAATCAACAACAGATCGCCGAGCGGCTCGAAATCTCGCGCTCTAGCGTCTCGCGCATGATCAAGGAGGCGCGCGACCTCGGCATCGTTGAGATTCGTATCCATCGCCCGGTCAATCGTCATTACCTGTTGGAGCAGGCGCTGATCGACCGCTTTGGTCTCAGCGACGCCTACGTGCTGCTGAGCGGGCAGGATCAGCGTGAGGATGAGCTGCTGGCTGGGGTTGGACGGTTGGCTGCCAGCTATCTGGAACGCGTGATCGCGCTGCTGCCCCCGGACGCCTGCATTGGCATCGCCTGGGGTACGGGTGTGCACGCGGCGGTCAATGCGCTGCCCGAAAACCGCACTCATCCGCTCGACGTGGTGCAAATTCTTGGCAGCGTCGGTGCGCCAAACCCCACCATCGATGGCCCCGATCTGGCACGGCTGCTGGCGGGCAAGCTGGGCAGTCGCTATTTTGACTTACACGCGCCGGTGCTGGTGGCACAGCCAGCGCTGCGCGACCTCCTTTTGGACGAGCCTTCGATGCGCGAGGGCTTGCAGCGCGCGCGCAGCGTAGCGCTCGCCATTACTGGCATCGGCACTGTGCAACCCGAAGCAGCCAGCTTCTTGCGCGCGGGCCATCTGACGCAAGACGATCTGGCCGAGTTGCGACGTCAGGGCGTGGTGGGTGAAACATGCGGACGCTTCTTCGATGCCCAGGGCCGCTTCGCCGACTATGAGATCAACGCTCGCGTCATCGGCATCGACCTGACCGACCTGCGTCGGGTGCCGCGTGTGATCGCGGTCGCGCGTGGGCTGCCCAAGGCGATGTCGATCTTGGGCGCACTGCGTGGGCGCTATCTCACCGTGCTCGCCACAGATGATGTGACCGCTCAGGCTGTGCTCGAGCTGGCGGAGCCAGGAGTCACCAGTCACGAGTCGCCAGGCATGAGTCGCCAGTCACGAATGTTGACTCCCGACTCGTGACCTACAAATATCTATTAAAATCAAAACTTTGAGGCAAAGAAAATTGTATGGCCAACATCGTTGTTTTGGGCGCCGGGGTGATGGGCAGTGCATTTACAATGCCGCTGGCCGATAACGGTCACCGCGTGCACCTGGTCGGCACGCACCTGGACAGTGACATCATCGAGGAAATCCACGAGACGCACATGCACCCGCGTCTGGGGTCGCGATTGCGCGCTGCGGTAGTTCCCTACACCTACGACCGCCTGGGCGAGGCCTTGCAGGGAGTGGAACTAGTCGTGGTGGGCGTCAACTCGCTGGGCATCGATTGGGCCGGCGAAATGCTGCGCGACACGCTGCCGCCGGGAACACCCCTCCTCTTCCTGACCAAAGGCCTGTCTGGCGACGGCGACCGACTGGAGTTACTGCCGCATCGTCTGCGCCGCCACCTGACGCCTGCACAACAGCGGAGTACGCCGCTGCTGGCCGTGGGCGGGCCATCCATTGCGGGCGAGCTTGCCGAGGAGCGCGACACCTGTGTCGTGGTCACCGGCGATGACGATGCGTTGACAAACCGGCTGGCGGCGATGCTGCGCACGCGCTACTATCATGTCTGGCCCTCGACCGACATGGTCGGCGTCGAAACGTGCGTGGCGCTCAAGAATCTGTACGCGCTGGCGGTCGGCTGCGTGGGTGGTCTGCTGACCAAAGCCGGTAAAGCCAGCAACGAGGCCGTGATGCACAACCTGGCGGCGGCGATCTTTGCGCAGGGATTGTGGGAGACGGCCTACATGGTCGATTTCATGGGCGGGCAGCGGCATAGCGTCTTCACCCTGCCCGGCGCTGGCGATCTCTACGTAACGAGCATGGGCGGTCGCAATAGCCGCATGGGGTCGTATCTGGGGCAGGGCATCCCCTACTCGGTCGCCAAACGCGACTTCATGGCCGAGGTGACGATCGAAGGCGCACAACTGGCGCAAGCGATTGGACCGACCATCGAGACGTTGATGGCGCAGGGCAAGCTCGATCCGGTTGCACTGCCGCTGATGAAAAAAATGATCGATATCGTGACGCATGACGCCCCCGTTGAATTTCCATGGGATGCGTTCTTTGCCGGCGCCCTGGCACATTGATCAGGCGATCACAGGACACCGCCCCAAGGAGGAAGCATGAAATTTGAGTTTGCCACAGCGCAACGCATCCTCTTCGGCGAAGGAACATTGAGCGAAATCGGTCCGGCCACCCGCAGCTTTGGGGTGCGAGCGCTGGTCGTCATTGGCGCCAACCCACAGCGGGCGGAGCGCCTGCTGACATTGCTGCAAGCTGCAGATGTGCAGCCAGCCCTCTTTAGCGTCAGTCATGAACCAACCGTCGCCGACGCCGTGGCCGGGGTTGCGGCGGCGCACAACACAGGCGCCGAAGTGATTGTCGCACTGGGCGGCGGCAGCGTCATCGATGCCGCCAAGGCCATCGCAGCGCTCGCCACCAATCCGGGTGACGTGTTCGACTACCTGGAGGTGATCGGCAAAGCGCAGCCACTAACCAAGCCCTCCTTGCCGGTGATCGCGATTCCCACCACCGCCGGCACAGGCAGCGAAGTGACGCGCAACGCTGTGCTCGCTTCACCAGAGCATCGCGTCAAGGTGAGCGTGCGCAGTCCATCCATGCTGCCACGGCTGGCGCTGGTCGATCCGGAGTTGACCTACAGCCTGCCTGCCGCCGTCACTGCCGCGACTGGAATGGATGCCTTGACGCAGCTGATCGAGCCATTTGTCTCCAGTCGCGCCAATCCGCTGACGGACGCCATCTGCCGTGAAGGGTTGCGTCAGGCCGCGCGTTCGCTGACTCGGGCGGTGCGTCATGGTCAAGACACTGCCGCGCGCCGCGACATGGCCTTTGCCAGCCTGTGCGGCGGGCTGGCGTTGGCAAATGCCGGGTTGGGCGCCGTACACGGCTTCGCCGGTCCATTCGGCGGCATGTATGGTGCGCCGCACGGCGCCGTCTGCGCAGCGCTGCTGCCAGAAGTTGTCGCCGTCAACGTGAAGGCGCTGCGCCAACGCGAGCCGGGCAGCATGGCGTTGATGCGCTACGCGGAACTGGCGCACCTGCTCACGGGCAGCGCCGAGGCCACCATCGACGACGCCATCATCTGGCTGCGTGCGCTAGTCGCAGGGCTGGAGATTCCCCCGCTGTCGCATTATGGCTTTCACCGCGCCGACACGCCTGCGCTGGTGGAAAAAGCCCGCGTCGCATCCAGCATGAAGGCCAATCCGATTGTGTTGACCGATGCGGAATTGACGGCAATCGTGAACGCTGCATACTGATAAAAAAATCAGCTCAGCAACGACGCCACAAGTAGTGATGTCGTTGCTGAGCTGAAGGCAATGTGCGGCAACAGATGATCAAACGTCTCTTTGCGCTAATTGCTGTGCTTGTTCGACGATAGCGGTGCGTTCAACGCGCGCCACTGGCCACTTCACGATCTCGGCAATTTCGGCAGGTGTATGGGCAGCCAGCTCAGCAAAGGTGCGGATGCCCGCTGCCTTGAGCCGCTGATCGAAAACAGGCCCGATGCCGTTGATGCGCGTGAAGTCATCTTCACCCGAAGACGTCGGGGTTGTCAGTACAGGCGAAGCTGCCACGACGTCGCCCCCTTCTGGTTCTAGCGCAACAGCTTCGTGCGTCACAGTTTCTGGCGCACGCTCTGCAATAGGTGACTCTGCAACAGGTGGTGTAGGCGTCGATGCTGTTGTGTCCTCAGTAGCCTCCGCAGTGACAGGCGTAGCAGCCGCAACGGGGGCCGCAGCCGATGGAGACGACTCTCCCAACTTCAGCACCTTGACCAGGAGCGTCCCCGCCCCCAACGCGCTGAAAATCAAGGCGCCCAGGAAGGCAAAGAAGCCAAAACAACCGCCAAGAATCCATAAGAATGCGATGACTGCTCCTGGCCCAGCAATGCCTATCGCCGTGCGCCAGGGTTGCGGCCAGACCGTCCCCAACCGTGCGGCAAATCGGCGCCCTAATTCGTTGCCCACGATAGCAAAACCAACCAGGTTGACAGCCACCAACAGCAACCCAAGCAAGAACGCCGGTGGCCGGAAGCAGAACGTGAGCCACAGCAGCCCGATCAAGGCAAGCGCAAACATATTGAAGATCAGACCCGCCGCAAAGGCCAGCGCCGTGCGTTCAACCAGCAAACCGCGCATCTCTTCCATGAGCGCCGGGCGCCACTTCAGCAGGAGAATCGCTACAAGCACACTCACGCCCAACATGAGCAGCGCCGTGAAGACGCGCCCCAGCGCCGCCCAGAACACTTCGACGGGGGTGGGCGCAGGCGCAACCGGCGCCACAGGCGCAACCGGCAACGCACCGATCGGCGGCAACGCCGGCATATTGATCGCCGGGCCGCGCAACAGGCTGCCTTCGACAACCGCGCCACGCTCCTGTTTGATCTCACCGCTGACAACGCTCACATCGCCACCAACCTCAGCCGACCGCCCCAGGTCGACATCGCCGCTCCAGGCTGTGATCGCACCGTTGACAGTGCCATCAACCTCAACACTGCCACTGAAAGCGGTAATGTCGCCCGCCACCAACCCACCTGCGTCAATTTCGATATCACCGCTGTAGACAACCAGGTTGCCGCGAATAGCGCCCCCACGCGCCACCGTCACATCACCCTGGTAGACTGCGACATCGCCCTCGATAGTCTCACCGTTGCGTACGGTCAGGTCGCTGTTGAAAAGTTGCTGTTGCGCCAGAGATGGTTGATCAGACGCCGCCTGCAACCCCGGTGCAAAAGCCATCAACAACGAGAAGACTGTCACCGCGATCACAAGCAGCGGCCAGCTTCGCTTTGATGTAAACAATGTGGTAAAGCGCATAAGCATCCCTGTCAGAAGAGTTTGCAATTGAACAAGATTCATTCCACCGAAGCTGGCAACGCCTGCTCCTGGTGGGCGCTGCGGCGCAGCAACTGCACCCAGCCGACGACCAACATGATCAGCAACAACACATAGAGACCACCAGCAACTTGCGCTTGAGGTGTGTCAATCAGCGCGTTCACGCTTTCGCCGAGGGTCGCCAACCAGAGATTGACGGAGGTGTAGGCCATTGCCAGGGCGCGCACCTGACCGCCCACCCATTGTCCCTGGGTCAGAAAGACAAAGACGCCAATCCCCGTTGTCAACGCAAAGACCAGCGCTACTGCCAGCAAAGCCGCCGCCGAAGACAAGAGCAGCACGCGCTGTTGACGTTCCTTCTCCGCCTCAGCCATACGTAGCTCGAAGCGCTGCACAAAACCCGAAGGCGGCGTCACCGCTGGCGTAGCGGTGAACTCGCTGTCGATCCATTGCCAGGCGCGCCAGCTTTCCGCCAGGTCAGGATCGTCAGCCAGCCACGCCTCAAAGCGCATCTGTTCGTCGTCATCTAGTTGGTCGTCGAGCGCCAGTGACATCAGCCAGTCGAATTCGGCTGCGGACGGCGCCGTGTGAACCGTTGGCTCACTCATACTCTCACCTCATTTCTCACAGCGCCGCCATTGCCAACCGCAACATCATCGGTTGGAGACGGCTGTGTTCCACCTGACGCGCAGGCGGGGCAGTGCGTGGCAACGGCGGCGGCGTGACGCTTTCCTGCTCCTTGTAGATCGCGGCCAGCTGTTGGCGCGCCCGAAAGAGGCGGCTCTTGACCGTTGCGACCGTCACATTCATGCTTTCGGCGATCTCTTCGTAGCTCAGGTCTTCCCAATAGCGCAACACCAGCGGTGTGCGATATTCGGGCGCCAGGCGGTCTAGCATATTCTGCACCTCGATGCGCGCCTCTTGCTGCAACGCGTGACGCTCCGGGCGGGGGTCATCGCCCTCCAGATTCTGCAGCACCGGGTTGTCATCGATGGAAATCTGCGTTGTGCGCCGTTTGCGCAGCCGGTCGATACAATAGTGATTGGCAATCGAAAACAGCCAGGTCGAAAATTTCATCTCTGGATCATATTGACCGAGCCGGCTATAGGCGCGCAAAAACGCCTCCTGTGCGGCGTCCTCGGCTTCTTCCACACTCCCCAACATGCGGTAGGTCAAATTGAACACTGGGCGCTGATAAGCCTCGACAAGGCGACTGAATGCACTACGGTCGCCCCGCCGCGCTTGCTGCACCCATATCTGCTCCTGCTCATTCATACCGACGAATCTCACTTCTCTTCTTGAGACCAGATTGACCCGGCCCCATGCGCTGTCGCTCACACTACGCAGCTGCCGCCGAAAAGTTGCAGCCGTGGATAGTCAATTCGTCCTCCGCCAGTAAACCGGAAACACACGCCACTTTTGTTGCTCATCTTTGTAGTCAAGTATAATATGAATTGAATCAGACTAGGAATGGCGACAGGGGCGAAGAACCTTCGCCCCTGTCAGCGTCAGAAATGCGGGCAACCGACAGCTCTATCGGCGCCCCACGCATCCGGTGAAGGAATATTCCATGCGACAAACATACCCATTTACCGCTATCGTAGGGCAGGAGCGCATGAAACGCGCCCTGATTCTTAACGCGATCAACCCACAGATCGGCGGCGTGTTGATTCGCGGCGAGCGCGGCACTGCCAAATCGACCGCTGCTCGCGCCCTAGCAGCCTTGCTGCCCGAACTCGAAGTAGTCCAGGGGTGCCGCTTCAACTGTGACCCGCAGCGGCCTGACCTCTTCTGTGACGAGTGTCGCGACCGTCTGGAACAATTGGGCGCACTCCCGACCTCGCATGTCCCCACACCCTTCGTCGATCTACCGGTCAGCGCCACCGAAGATCGCGTCGTGGGCACGCTCGACATCGAGAAGGCTATCCAGAAAGGCGAGCGCCACTTCGAACCGGGCATCCTGGCGGCTGCCAACCGAGGCGTGCTTTACGTCGATGAAGTTAACCTGCTCGACGATCACGTGGTCGATCTGCTGCTCGACAGCGCGGCGATGGGCGTCAACGTGGTGGAGCGTGAGGGCATCAGCTTCCAACATCCGGCGCGCTTCGTGCTTGTTGGCTCCATGAACCCGGAAGAAGGCGACCTGCGCCCGCAATTGCTGGATCGCTTTGCTCATGCCGTCGATGTCGTTGGCATCAGCGAGGCCAGCCAGCGCGTCGAGGTGTTGCGCCGTCGCGTCTTCTTCGAGCAAGACCCGGAGGCTTTCATCGCTGCCTACGACGAAACCGAACGCGCGATGTGTGATCGCATCTTACAGGCCCGGCAGCGCTATCCACTGGTCAAGTACACTGAAAAGGATATGTACACGATCGCGGCGTTGACCGCCAGTTTCAAGGTCGACGGCCATCGCGCCGACATCGTGATCCTCAAGACCGCGCGCGCTCAGGCCGCCTATGATGGTCGCCTGCAGATCAACGACAAGGACATCCTGCTCGCCGCCGAGCTGGCGCTGCCACACCGTATGAAGAAGCAACCTTTCCAGGATTCGGTGCTCAACCCGGATCAGTTGCAATCGAATATGCGACAGGCACGCGCAGAAGCCGAGCAATCGGTCACCGATGAAGATCAACAGCAGGAAGGCGAAGGCAAGGGGACTGCAGACGAAAAAAAAGCATGGAGGGCGATGAGTCGGAGCTGAACGAAAGCCCGGAGGCTGGCGAGGGCGGCGAAGCCCAACCCGATGCGTCTCCGCAGCAAAGCTCATCGCCCGGTGACAACAAAGGCGCCCGCAAACCCGTCAAGGTCGGCGACACCTTCGAAGCCAAACGGCTCGACACGCCGCTTGACAAAATGACGCGCGAACGCGCCGGCAAACGTTCCTACACACGCACCGAACGCAAACGTGGTCGCTACATTAAGGCGCGCCCCGCTGGCGACCGCCCCGAAGACATCGCCTTCGACGCTACGTTGCGCGCCGCCGCCCCCTACCAGAGTCAGCGCCACGCTGAGGCGGACAACGAGCTGGCGCTCCAGCTACGCAAGGGCGACCTGCAACGCAAAGTGCGTGTGCGTCGCACCGGCAATCTCATCCTCTTCGTCGTCGACGCCAGCTGGAGCATGGCTGCTAGCGAGCGCATGGAAGCCACCAAAGGCGCCATCTTTAGCCTGCTGGTCGACGCCTATCAACGCCGCGACCAGGTAGGGCTGATCGTCTTCCAGCGCGACAAGGCGCGCCTGGTGCTGCCGCCGACCAGCAGCGTCGAGCTGGCGCAGCGTGCGCTGCAAGACTTGCCCGTCGGCGGCAAGACGCCGCTCAGCAGCGGGCTGTTCCTGGCCTGGCAGGTGCTCGACACCGCACGCCGCCGCGACAACGAAATCCGCCCCCTGATGATTTTGCTCACCGATGGCGCCGGCAACGTCAGCATGACCGGAATGCCCGCCCAGGAGGAATCAGCGCGCATTGCCGAACTTTTTGAGCAGGCGCATCTCAAATCCATTGTCATCAACATGGAGCACGCCGCGTTCGATCGCGGCCTGGCGCAAAAGTTGGCGGACGCCCTGGGCGGCGTCTGCTACAACGTGCCGGAGCTGCGCGCCGACACGTTGCTCCTGACCGTGAAACGGGAAATCGATGTCTGACACGACGGCCACGCCGCCCTCTCAACCCAACCCGGCGCCCATGCTCATCAAGGGGAGTTGGGAAGAAAAACTGACGCATGGACAGAAGCTGATCGCTGCACAGAAGGACGAAGCGATCCCGCTGCTGCAGCAGATCATTGATCGCCTGGCGCAACTGCCCGTAGCGCAACGCCACGCTGCCAATCGGCGACTCGATCGCATCCTCTTTCAGGCAATCACCGATCTGGTCTTTTACCAGTGCTATCGCGACCAGTACGACGCAGCGCTGGCGAATACGACGCTGGCGGCGCAATTGGCGCCGCCAGATCAGGCGCGCATTTGGGAGCAACATAGCGCTGCCATCCTGCTGCAGGCTGGCGAGATAGAGGCCGCCTTTGCCCGGCTCGAAAACATTGCACGCGCCGGCGACCTGGCGCAGTGGCATGATCTCATTATGCACGCGCTGCGCCACACCCGGCTCGACGTCGCCGAGCGCGCCCTGCTTGAGGCAGAACACGTTGTCAATCGCATCGACGCCGGCCAGGATGAAGCCGCCGTGCGCCAGGCACGCGGCCAGCTGGCGTATCTGAAGGCGCACGTAGCGCTGGCGCAAGATAGGCTCGACGAAGCCCTGGCATGGGCAGAGTTTGCGATGACGACCAGCGACTTGTTCGGCAAGAACCCCGGCTTCTTCTACGTCCAGCTTGTGGACAAAGGCCACTACGACGCCGCGCTCAAACTGATTCGCCGTGACCAACACAACCCCATCCGCGCCAGCTTCTGGGGCGGACTGGCAGCCTATCGACGCGGCGAGCACGCACAGGCCGCAGCACAGTGGCGTCAGACGTTGCACACAGCACTGCCTGAAGAAGGACCGGTCGATTTTCTGGAATTGGTCATGGCGCATTACTACCTGGGCGACAAAGAAGGACGCGGGCTTGCGATTGTGCTCGACGACCTGCGCCGCGAACAGACAGCGGCCTTTGGACAGCTGTTTCTGGCCGGGCTGGGCTGGGCGCTGCGCAACGACCGCACCGCCGCCCACGCCAACTTCCGCCTGGCTGTGATGCGCAGCAAATCCACCGCCAGCGGACGGCTCCTGCCCCGCTTCTGGTGGGCATTCTGCACCGATCTACTATCTGCAACGACACAGGAAGAATATGCCCGTTATTTCGACACTGGCGCAACCCACACTCTCCCCCATGCGTAACCAACACAAATTCAGTGGCAAATTGGAGGCGTCTGAGCAAGCAGAATTGCTCGCTTTTGCCCACCGCCTGGCAGAGGTGAGCGCAGCCGTGATCCGCCCCTATTTCCGCAATAGTCTGCAGGTGGAACTCAAAGCAGACGAGTCCCCGGTGACAGCAGCCGACCGCAACGCCGAGCTGGCCATGCGCACCTTGATTGCACAGGTCTATCCAGAGCACGGCGTGCTGGGGGAGGAATACGGCAGCTATCAGCCCGACGCGCTTTACCGCTGGGTGCTCGACCCGATCGACGGCACCAAAGCCTTCATCACCGGCACCTATCTTTTTGGCACACTGATTGCGCTGGTCAAAGCAGGACGGCCAGTGCTGGGGGTGATCAACAACCCGATCGTCGGCGATTATCTGGTAGGCGTACACGATGGCGCCTGGCTCAACGGTGCTTCGGTGCATGTTAGCGCGTGCAGTCGTCCTGAAGACGCCGTCATGCTGTGCACAGACCATTGGAACGTTTTCAACTATCAGAACGGCGCCGCCTTCGAGCAGCTCTCCCGACGCGTCAAGCGCTATCACAACTGGGGCGACTGTCACGGCTATCACCTGGTGGCGACAGGCGGCGCCCACATGATGATGGATCCGATCATGAACGAATGGGACTTGATGGCGCTGATCCCGATCATCGAGGGCGCAGGCGGGCGCATCACAGACTGGCAAGGCAAGGACCCGGTCGGCGGCGCCAGCGCTGTCGCCACGAATGGCGAATTGCATGACGCCGTGATCGCAGCGTTGAATCCCGTTGCAACATCGGGGGATTGAGAGATGCGGGGATTGAGAGATGCGGGGATTGAGAGATGCGGAGAGTGATATGAACACGATGTTTGATGCGCTGTGGGTGGAAGAGCAAGCTGACGGGACATTTCGCCGCACGATTGTGCAGCGCAGCGTTGATGATCTGCCGCCCGGAGACCTGTTGATCCGCGTCGCCTACTCCTCGCTCAACTACAAGGATGCACTCTCGGCGAGCGGCAATCGGGGCGTCACCCGTCGCTATCCGCACACGCCCGGCATCGATGCGGCGGGCGTAGTGGTTGCCAGCACCGTCGCCGATTTCCGGCCCGGCGACGAAGTGATCGTGATCGGCTACGACCTGGGCATGAACACGCCCGGCGGCTTTGGCGGCTACATTCGCGTGCCGGCGCAATGGGCGGTGCTGCGTCCCCCCGGACTGACACTGCGCGAGAGCATGGCGCTGGGCACCGCTGGTTTCACCGCCGCACAGTGCGTCGATGCGCTGCTGCAACACGGCGTCAACAGCGGCGAGGTGCTGGTGACAGGCGCCACAGGCGGCGTCGGCAGCATCGCTGTAACGCTGTTGAGCCAGTTGGGCATGACGGTTGTCGCCGCCACTGGCAAGCCGGAAGAAAGCGACTACCTCCACGCCCTGGGCGCCCACACCGTCATCACCCGCGCCGAAGTTGAAGATGCTTCGGGCAAGCCGCTACTGCGTGAACGCTGGGCGGGCGTCGTCGATACCGTCGGCGGCAGCATCCTGGCGACGGCGATCAGGGCGACGCGCTATGACGGTGCGGTGGCGGCGTGCGGCAATGTCGCCTCGCCGGCGCTGGAACTAACCGTCTATCCCTTCATCCTGCGCGGGGTCAAACTGCTTGGCATCGATTCGGTGAATGTCTCCATCGCCACGCGCCGGACGCTGTGGACGCGGCTGGCCGATGCCTGGAAGCCTGCCAGGTTGGAGCAACTGGCACGCGAAGTGGCGCTCCCCAACCTGAACGCCGAGATTGACGCCATTTTGCTCGGCCAGCAACGCGGGCGCGTGATCGTGGCGCACACCCACAACTATTGATTTCTAGGTTGTAACGTCACCCCGAACGTGAAGTAGCCCCCTCCCTGGGTGTACTTCAAGTTTGGGGCGCCTATCGTAGGTCATCGCCTCCGGCGTGACGGGTTGCCATGTCACGCCGGAGGCGATGACCTACGCAGCGAAATCTTGCCCCCAATGTGAAGTAGTCCCCCCTCCCTCAGTGTGTTGACAAGCGCGCCGCCGCGCTGTTATACTCTTTTCGTCCGTCATATTGAAAGCTGTTCACATCCATAAACATCCATGAGTCAAACCGGACAATCCGAAGGCGTGAAATCGGCGGTGCGCGTACTCGACATCTTCGAGCTACTGGCGCGCCACCCCGATGGCCTGAGTTTGTCAGAGATTGCCACTGCGCTCGCCATGCCGAAGAGCAGTGCACATGGACTGTTAAGCACCTTACTCAGGCGGGGGTATCTGCGTCCAGGGCGGCGCGACCGCACCTATCGACTGGGCGCGCGGCTCTTCGAGTTGGGCAGCAGCTATTTGGCCGGCGCAGACCTGTTGACGGAAGGACAAGAAGTGGTGCGAGAGACGGCGCACGCCTGCGACGAAACAGTCCATCTAGCCATTCTGGATGGCAATGAGGTGCTCTATATTGCCAAAGAGGAAGGCACGAACACAGTGCGTATGGTCTCGGCTGTGGGCAAGCGCTTTCCTGCCTATGGCACCGGCGTCGGGAAGATGTTGCTGTCCGCTCTCCCGGTGGAGGAGCTAGACCGCCTTTACCCGGTCGACAAGCCGCTCACACCAATTACCGACCGCACCATTACCGATCCGGTTGCGTTTCGCCACGAGTTAGCCGAAACGCAACGTCGGGGCTACGCCACCGACTACGAAGAATCCACGCCGGGGTTGTGTTGCATTGCTGCTCCCGTGTTTAACAGCGACGGCGTGATCGCTGCCGCAATTAGCGTCTCTGTCCCTACTGTACGATTCACCGCCGAGCGCCAGAATGAGCTGCGAATGCTGGTGCAACAAAGCGCCGAACGGCTCTCACGCGTTCTCGGCTATCATCCGTGAGCATCCTATGAAGATCACCGCTGTCGAAGCCATCTGGCTGCAATTGCCGGTCGTGGATGAACGCTGCGACGGCACCCAGGACACACTGGTCGTGCGCGTGCACACCGACGCCGGCATCACCGGTATTGGCGAGGTCGATTCGTCGCCGATGGTGGCAAAGGCGATCATCGAGGCGCCGCTCTCGCATGCCATTGCACGCGGGCTGCGGCAGTGCGTCGTCGGGCAAAACCCGCTCGACATCGCCGTGCTCTGGGAACGCATGTATCAAGGCACGATCTTCTTTGGCCGCGGCGGCGCAGCGCAGCAGGCAATCAGCGGCATCGACATGGCATTGTGGGACATCATGGGCAAGGCGCTGGGGGCGCCGGTCTACCAGTTGTTGGGCGGCGCGTTTCACACGAAGCTGCGCGCCTACGCCTCCAACCTTTTTGGCGACACGCCCGAAGCCACCTACGAACAGGCGCGGCGGTTGGTTGACCAGGGCTTCAGCGCCGTCAAGTTTGGCTGGGGTCCGATGGGGCAGAGCGAGCAGCTTGACCTGGCGCTGGTCAAGGCGGCGCGCGCCGGGCTGGGCGAGACGGTCGATCTGATGATCGATGCCGGTCTCTGTTACGATGCCAGCACCGCCATTCGCCGCGCCCATCAGTTTGCAGAGTATCGCCCGTTCTGGCTGGAGGAGCCGCTGCACCCCGACGACCTGGAGGGCTACGCGCGCCTGGTGCAGGCGTCGCCGCTGCGCATTGCTGCCGGTGAACAAGAGACGACGATCCAGGGCTTCCAGGCACTGCTCGACGCTGGTCTCGATGTGCTACAGCCCGATGTAGCACGCGTCGGCGGCATCAGTCGCGCCATCGAAATCGGTCGCCTCACCGCGCAGCGACGGCGGCTGTGCGTCAACCACTCCTACAAAACTGGCATCAGCATTGCAGCGTCGTTGCACTTCCTGGCGGCGCTGCCCAACGCGGCGCTGCTCGAATACTGCGTCGAACAATCGGCGCTGCGCCAGACCTTGACGCGCCAGCGCTTCCCTGTGGTGGATGGCTACGTCACGGCGCCGCAGGAGCCAGGGCTGGGCGTCGATTTGGACGAGGAAGTCGTAAACCGTTATCGGGTGGCGTGAGGGGCGAGTTGCGAGGGCGGCGGTGTTGTGCAAAAAAGCATAGAGGAGCGTAGAGGCGATGAGCGTCCATACACACTTACCTGACATCATGCAGGCGTTGGTTTGGACGGCGCCGGAAACGATGGAGATGCAGACAAGGTCGTTGCCCGTTCCTGGCGAGAATGAAGTGCTGCTCGAAGTGGCGGCGGTCGGCGTCTGCGGTTCGGAATTGAGCGGTTATCTCGGTCACAACAGCCTGCGCGTGCCGCCGCTGATCATGGGACACGAGTTCAGCGCGCGCATTGTGAAGGTGGGTGGCGGCGAATTGGCGAACGGTGCAGCGCCGGCTGTGGGGCAGCGCGTGGTGGTCAACCCGCTGGTGGCGTGCGGCGCATGTGTGTCGTGCGCGGCAGGTCTGCCCAACCTCTGTCTGCGCCGCCAGGTGATCGGTGCGCACCGGGCAGGTGCGTTTGCGCGCTATGTCGCTGTGCCCACTGCCCAGTGCTGGCTGTTGTCAGAGCATTTGAGCGACGCAGCGGGCGCGCTGGTTGAGCCGCTGGCGTGCGCCGTGCGTGCGGTGCGCCACGCGCAATGGCTGGGCGCGGAGCCGTTGCTGATCCTTGGCGCCGGTGCAATTGGTCTCTGCTGTCTAGCCGTGGCGCGGGCGCAGTCGTCCGGCGCCATCGTGATCACGGACCGGGTGGCGGAACGGCTGCGGCTGGGTGTGGCGTGGGGCGCAACCGTCGCCATCGATGGCGGTGCAGCCGATGCGCAGGCGCACCTGCGCGCAGCATTGCCACATGGCGCCATCGCCGTGATCGACGCCGTCGGCGCAGACATCACGCGCGCACTGGCGCTGAGCCTGGTGCGCCCTGGCGGGCGCATCGTCTACATCGGCTTACACAACGAAACCTCGCCGCTGGCAGCTAACTATCTGGTGCGGCAGGAAGTGGCGATTCAAGGCAGCTTTGCCTACACACCGGATGACTTTGCATACGCCATCAAGCTGTTGGAACAGGGCGTGGTGCGCCCATCGCCCGATTGGGTGGAACATCGCCCGTTGCACGACGGCGCCGCCGCCTTCGCCGGTCTGATCAACGGCGAGATCACCATCCCCAAAATCATGCTGCGGCCGGCGTGACGCATGGACTTGTTGCGTGGTGCGCCCTAAAACGTGATCGACAGCCCGCCATCCACGACAATGCTCTGCCCGGTGATGTAGGTGCAGCGCGGCGACGCCAAAAAGCCGACAACTTCTGCGATCTCCTCCGGTTGCGCCGGGCGCGCCAGCGGGATGCGGCGGCGGCGCACATAGAACTCCTGGAAATCGGGCGTCTCGTGCTCGTTGACGCCATCGACAATCGCCATCGGCGTTTCGACAAAGCCGGGCGCCACGCTGTTGACCAGGATGCCATGCGGCGCCCACTCGACCGCCAGACAGCGGGTCAACTGATCGACCGCGCCTTTGGCGGAGTTATAGTGGCTGGAATTCGCCATCCCGAGAAAGGCATTGACGGACGAGATGTTGATGATGCGCCCGCCCTGCTTCTGCGCCGCCATCACTCGCCCGGCGGCTTGGCTACACAGAAACGTGCCGTGGTAGATGACCTCAACCGCACGCAGCCACGCGTCGAAAGGGGTGGACAGCGCGTCAGCATTGTAGAAAATGCCGGCATTGTTGACCAGAATGTCCAGCCGGCCAAAGCGCTCGACGGTTGCCGCCGTCATCGCCGCAGCGTCGCGGGTCACGTCCGCCGCAGTGAACGCCGCTTGCCCGCCGGCGCGGCTCAATGACGCGGCGGTAGTGGCGCCGTCGCTGTCTGGCAGGTCGGCAATCATCACCGCCGCGCCTGCGCGCACAAAGACCTCCGCCACCGCGCGCCCGATGCCGCGCGCCGCGCCTGTCACCAATGCCACTTTGCCGCTCAAGTCACTCACGTTTTCTCGCCTCTCGTGATTCTTTCTTGGATAGTATTGAGTACGGTGATGCCATCTGCAAGGGATGCTCGCACACGCAGGTGCGCATCGGTCGCAGTGTGCCGTTCACGACGGATATGGAAGGCAACTCCCCAGCCTCCAATCTCCTAATCTCCAATCTCTAGTCTCACCGTCGTCTCGATCTCCTCCCCCGCCGCCAGCCGGCTGGCGGCGCCCTGGGCGACCGCGTCTTCCAGCCGGTAGGGATAGCCGGTGCACGGCTCCAGGATCGTCACATAGTGGCCGCGCCAGCCGCCGTAGGCGCCGAAGACCCACACGCTGCGGAACACTGCCGGGTCGAAGTGTAGTTCGCAGCGATAGCCAGCCTGCGTATCGGTCAGCGCGCACCAGCCTGCGGCGAGGTCGGTGGCGTAGTAGAAATCGCAGGTTGCTGCGTCCGGGGCGGGCACGACGCGCATATCCACGGGATCGCCCTGTGCGCTGCGGGCGTGGGGCCAGGAAAAAGGCTGTTTGTCCAGCCGGTCATTGAAAGCTGGCTCCGGCAGCACGGCGCAGGCCGGCAGCTCAATGCGGGCGTGCGGGGAGATCGCCAGGGCGGGGTGCAGCTTCCACAGAAAATCGAGCGGCTGCGGCCCTGCGTTGTGAAGTCGATAGCGCAGCTCGACGCGCGCTTCGTCGCCGCGCACAGTGATCCAGCGCTCGACGCGGGTGTTGGTGACGATGCCGGCGCGCCAGAGATGCACTGTCACTTCGTCGGCGCGCAGCGTGGCGATCTCCCAGGCGAAAGGCATCGCCCACCACTCGCCATGATCCGGGTAGAGATCGCCGGCAAAGCTCGTCGGCGCGTCGTTGGGGAAAAGTTCGTCCCAGCCGCCGCAGAACCAATCATCGTACGCCGCGCCGTAGAAAGCCGGGCGCGGCGCCATGCGTGGATTGTGCCAGAAGATTTCGCGGTCGATCGGCTTGTAGACCAGCGACCACAGCTTGCCGCCCAATTCAGGCAGGACGACCAGGCGCAAGTGACTGTTCTCGATGACCAGCGCCTGGAAGCCGTGATAGCGCCAGTTTGCGTCGATGCGTACAGGATTGCTCATGCCTGCGCCTCTTTCTGCACGGTAAGCAAAAACAACGCCGACGTGCGCCCGCTCACATCGGCGACAAACCCATCCTTCATCAGGCGCACGCCTGGCTCTTGCAAAGTTTGCTGCGTGTCCACGTCGGTTAGCGTGTAGATTTGCGCTGGTTGCAACCCGCGCAGGTGCAGCCGCCGTGCGGCATCGCCATCCGCCGGGCGAAAAATCCAGATCGCGCCTTCGCCGGCGGCGGCGTCGATGACGGCATACGCCTCCCATTGCCCATGCAGCGCCAAATCCGGGCAGTGCAGTTCGGGTTGCGGGAGCAGATGATAGAAGCGTCCGCGCTGGAGCAGAGGGCGCAGCATTTTGTACTGGGCGATGGTCGTCTGCACTACCTCGAATGCTGCGTCTGTCCAATCCGGCAGCCGCGCGGAGACGCCATACGCGCCGAACATGCGGCTGCGCGCAAGGGCAGCGAGGTCGGCGCGCGGGATGGTTGGATCGGTCAGCGGCTCGTCGTCGGCGTCCACGACCCAGGTGTTGCACAGCTCGGGCGGGAAGAGATAGGTTGCCCCAGCAAGGTGAAAGCGCACGCGGCGGCTGGGGGTCGATGCGTCGTGCAGCCAGGTGATGTGCGTATTGGCGAGCATGGCAAAGTCGCTGCGCACGCCGCCGCCCGCACAGTTTTCGACGATCAGGTGGGGAAAGCGCTGGCGCAACTCGGCAATTACGGCGTGGACACCCATCACCTGATGCCACTCGCCGTCAGTGACGCTGTGACCATGGTCGGCGCAGGTGCAGACGCCCCACCAGTTGGAATCCCACTTGAGCCAGTCCGCCTGCACTGCGCTGACCAGATGGCTGATCCAGTCGAGCGCCCACGCCCGCACATCGGGATGACCAAAACAGAGCCAGCCGCTCACGGTGTCGGGCGGCCACGGCGGTGAGATGATGGCGTCGTGGTGGCGCGCCAGCCAGCGGTGATGCCACGTTGCCGGCTGGCGCAGGTCGACGCGCTCCGGCTCGACCCAGATGCCGAAGCGCATCCCCAGCGAACGCACGTAGTCGCCAAACGCCGGAATGCCGCTGGGAAATTTCTCAGCGCTCGGCTGCCAGACGCCGAGACCGGTGGTGAAGTTGTCGCTGGTGCGACGGCTCGGCGCCCACCAGCCCGCATCGATCACGAAGACCTCGGCGCCCAGTTGCGCGGCAAGTTTCGCCTCCTGTCGCAGGATCGCCTCGTCGATGTCCACCAAGTGTGCAAACCAGGTGTTGTACTGCACCCACGGAAAGTCGGCGGGGCGGGGCAGCATCACCGCCGTGCGCATGTAGGCGTGCTGCACATGCGCCGCGTCGTCGAGATCGCCATGATAGACGCCGAGGAAGCTGATCGGGCTGACCCAGCGCTGCCCGGCATCCAGCGGTGTGGCATAGCCATCGCTGAACAGATTCAGATTCACGTTGCCATCGGTTGCACGCGCTTCGGCTGACCAGCGTCCCGAATAGCGCAGACCCACGAACAGTCCGTCGCCGCCCTGATCTTCATCGAGCGCAAACCACGCGATCTCATGCCAGGTCGAGCGCAGCCCGGATTCAAGTCTCACTTCGCCAAGCGGTTCGTGGCGCACCTGAAAGGCGGGATAGAGGCCACGTTCCGGCATGCCAGCGCCATGATTTTGCAGCCCGCGCACCCAGTGCAGCACCGGCGCCGTCGCGCCATCGATGCTGACGATGAGCGGCGCGACACGGCTGAGCACACCTGCGCGCAACGGCGTCACTTCCAGCCACTGTTCAAGCACGGCGGTGTCACTGCGCGCGCGGATCGCCAGGGTCACGTCAAGTGCGTCCGCCAGGCGCAGGTCAAGCTGGAGCGTGACAGAATGGGCGTCCGTTGCTGCGCGCACGCCTGATAACGCTGTCGCCTGGCGCGCCGATAACCTACTGTCGTTCCAGCACAGCACAAACTCACCGCCGACGCGCGCGTCGGCGTGCAAATCTGGTTGCCACACCTGCCCCGTGCTGCAATTTTCCAACGCCGCCAGATGTAGACCGTCGCCGTCGCGCCACGCTAAGGTTTTACAGACTTGGTCGTTGCCGATCCGCCACTGCGCAGCGAATGGGTCGGCGACCGCAAAGGCAGCGCCGCTTGCTGCAAGTGTCTGGGTCATGAAAGGTTCCTCTCTTTTGCGACGCACACGCCCTCAACGTGAAGGTCACTCTTCTAGGCGGTGTCTGTTGATTTCATTAGCCGTTCACGGCTTCCAGTTCGATGACTTCCGAACTCAGTTCGTTCAGCGCCACGCGCACGCCGCGTTCCTGAATGTCCTCCGCAGTGCGCGTCACTGTGATGCCAGCGTCGGCGTAGCTCACGGTATAGGTTGCGCCTGCACGCAGCCCGCGCGGGCGGATCGTGCGTTCATCCGGCCCCCCTAGCGCCCGGTAGACCATCACTACGCTGCGCGTTTGATCGGGCGTCACCGCCTGGATCGCGTCCCAACCGCGGCCATGATGCTCGACGTTGTGGCGCGGCGGGAGCAGGTGGATGACCTTGCCGCCACGGATGATCGTCCGCAGATGCTTGTACTGTGCAATCGCGGCTTTGGCATCCGCCATCTGCTGGGCATCATATTCGCCGATGCGTTGCATCAGGATGAGGGGACCGCCAAAGATGGCGCTGCGCAGCGTGTATGGGGTCGGTTCATCCTCGAAGTAACGCACGCTGTAGCGCGGCGAAAAAGGATAGGACGCACCGTAGATGCCCTGCCGCGTGGCGTAGGTGGCGATGTTGTCGACCGTGATCGAGGTGTGGCAGAGCCGCGCCATGCGATAGGTCATCATGCAGCCGCCATCCTCGCAGTTTTCCCAGACCAGCTGCGGATGAGCGCGGCGCACGGCCATGATCACTCGATCCAGACCGGCCGTGGAGTTGGCGTAGTTGCTGTCGCCCGGCGCGTGGGTGTGGTCATCGCGCAGACAGCGCTTGACGACATCCTCGCCGTCCTGGATGATATAGTCGAGCCGCTCCTCCTCGATCAGCCGCACCAGCGCCTCGATCAGCCACTCCTGACACGGCTTGTGCCCCAAACAGATCGCGCCGGCGCCGTAATAATCGTCGCCGCCAAACGCCAGCCAATCAGGATGCGCGATAGCAGCGGGTGCGTCCGGCGCCATCTGTGCAATGGCGACATGCACCCCAAACTTCATGCCCAGTTCATGCGCGCGCTCGGCGATCGGGCGTAGCCCGCGCGGGAATTTCTCCGGGTTGGGACGCCAGTCACCGATCGTGCGCGCCCAGCCCAGGTCAAGCACTACGACCTCGATGCCCAGCTCAGCGCAGCGCTCCAGCACCGCCAGTTGCTGCGCCTCATTGATCTCCTGGCCGTACTTCCACGAGTTGTACTGCACCCACGGGTAGCGGTCGTCGGGCATGGGCGGATGAACGTGCGCCTCGGCAAAGCGCTGCGTGGCATAGCCTGCTTCGTCCCAATCGCCGTGATAGGCGCCGACAAAGAAAGCGGGCAGCTCGAACGCTTCGCCCGGCTGCAGGCGATGCGCCAGGTCGTCGATGCGGCTTTCGAGGCAGGCGGCGTCATCGGTTGCCCAGGCGCGCAGTCGGCTCTTGCCGTTGAACTCGATGCCGACGACCAAGCCAGCGCCGCTGCCCGGCGTCTCCGGGTCAACATCTGGGGCGCCATCGCGCAGCGCAACCCAGGCGCAACTGGTCGGGGCGGTGTAATGCGCGGGGAAGGAACCCATGCGCACTTCGTGGGGAATGATGTTCGGCGTCAACGGAATCTGCCGCTGACAGAAAAAATCTTTGGGATAGGGCCAACTGAATTGCTCGACGTGGAGGAGAGTGGTGGGGCGTGCGACTGCCAAGTGCAGGATGGCAGCACCGTCAATGAGCGGCGCGTCGGCGTCGGTGGTCGCCACCGTGCCCCAACTGCGGACGAAGGCATGACCTGCGAAGAGCTCGAAGCCACGCACAAGCCGCAGGCGCCCGCTGCTGTCCTCAAGCGTGACCGTCAGACGCGGCGCGCCTTGTGTATCCTGTGTCTCTGTCGCACCGACCAGCGTTGTCCACTCAATGGACTGCCCCTGCACCGAGATGTCGCCGACCGGCGCCAGATGCGTCTGTGCGGCCGGCGCATGGGGGTGGCGCAACTGCCAGGAAAGCTGACCGTTGCACCAAAGCACACGGCAATACAGTTCGTCATGTTTGAGATGCCACTCACTCGACATAGAAGCGCACCCTATTCATGCTGAAGCGGTGGATAGGTTGATTGGGGCAGTAACTTAACCACAAAGCGCCGTCATCAGCAAGTTGAAATTTCGATTGACACCTCTTCTCTGGCTGTGCTATACTCCGATTAAGTTCCCAGTTGCGAACACGTTTCACATATATGAACAACACATGAGCAGTCGTACATATGCAACCGTGTTCGATGGCGCAGAATATTCTCCACAATCAGTTGAAGTTGGATTATGTTCAGGAGGATTTTCATGATGAAAAATGTTCTGCTGAGGTTGACGCTGTTTGTTGCGCTGTTGCTCTCCGCCTGTGCGGGCCCGCCGCAGGCTACGCAGCCCGTAACTGCGCCCGCTGATCAACCGGCCGCCACGCCGGTGCCGGCGGATGTACTCGCGGCGCAGCCCTGGCGCCAGACCGACGCCTACAGTCCGCTGCCGGAGCGCGCCAGCCTGGTGCTCGTCAAGGGTGGGCAAGAGAACGCCTCACTCATGCCCGAAGGTGAATCCATCGAGAACAATCGCGCCCTGCAGTATATCGAAGACACGCTAAACGTCGATATTTCCTTTGCCTGGGTGGTATCCAGCGACAGCTTCACCGACAAACTGAACCTATCGATCGCCAGTGGCGACATTCCCGACGTGATGATTGTCGACCCGATCCAGCTTCAACAGTTGACCGAGGCAGACGCCATCGAAGACCTGACGGGTATCGTCGAGAAGTATGCCAACGCCGACATTCTGGAAAACTGGCAGCAGACCGGCGGCGTAGCGTTGGCCGCAGCCACCATCGGCGGCAAGGTGATGGGCATCCCGAATGTGCAACCACAGGCCGACGCACCGATCATGGCGTGGGTGCGCCAGGATTGGCTGGACAAGCTGGGACTGGCGGGGCCGGAGACAGTCGATGACGTGGAAGCCATTGCGCGCGCCTTCATGGAACAAGACCCAGACGGCAACGGTGCGGCGGACACCATCGGACTGACCGGCACCATGAACCCTGTGCAGGTGCCGAGCAATCTGCATGGCTTCGACGCCATCTTCAACGCCTACGGTGCGTTCCCGGAAATCTTCTTCCGCAACGATGAGGGACAGATCGTCTATGGTTCGGTGCAGCCAGAGACCAAAGACGCGCTGGCGCGCCTGGCGGCTCTCTACAAGGAAGGCGTAATCGACCCAGAATTTGCCACAAAGGACGGTGGCAAGGCCAATGAGATCATCGTGGGCGGCAAGGGCGGCATCATGATGGGACCGTGGTGGGTTCCGTGGTGGCCGCTGGCAGACTCGGTGAGCAACGATCCCAACGCCGATTGGCAGCCCTTCCTGATCAAAGACAAGCATGGTGAGCACACCTTTGCCATGGGTGACTACACCTACAGCTTCGTCGTCGTCAAGAAGGGCTATCCGCATCCTGAAATCGCCCTGAAGATTCTCAACGTGCAAAACGACCTCAGCTACGGTTTGAACGACGCACCGCAGTACTACCCGAACTTCAACGAAATCTGGACGCTGCTCTTCCCGATCCCCTTCCTGATTGAGCAGCCCTATGTCGTGGAGCGCATGGCGCGAGAATACCAGCAGGCGCTGGACGGCAAGCTCGACCCGGCCACCTTCAGCGAGGCGATGAAGATCGAGTTCGACCAGATTCAGAAAGACATCGCTGCACCGCGCAGCGACCCGTCCAATTGGGCTGTGCGCATGGCGCGTCTGGACGCGGCGCTGCTGCTTGCAGGCGGCTACAACGAGGTGCGCACCGATCCGGTGGCGTCGCGTGTGATCGCCGTTGACCCGACGTGGCCGGCGCTGAAGAAGCTGGAAGAGGAAGCCTTCCTGCAGATCATCACGGGCGCCAGGCCGGTAGATGATTTCGATGCCTTCGTGGAAGAATGGAACAACACCGGCGGCGCGGCGCTGTTGGCGAAAATGAACCAGGGATAGGACAGCGCAGTTGCGGCGGCGGCTGCACGCAGATCACTTAACAATCTGCGTACAGCCGCCACGCGCTTGTACCCTGCGTGCTAGCAATTAAGAGGCCTGCCATGTTCAAGGACAGCGAGCGGCGCGCCTATTACGTCATGATCCTACCCGGGCTGGCGCTGATGGTTGCTTTCACCTTTGTGCCGCTGGCCTACTCTGTGATCGCGTTCCAAAAATTCAACCCGGCGCTAGGTGTGCAAGGCTCGCCATGGGTGGGGTTGGACAACATCCTCTATATGTTCAGCCTGCGCGATGCGCGGCAGGTCTTTTTCAACACCATCTTCATCGCCACCATGAAGATGATCGTCGTGCTGGTGGCAGCGGTTGCTTTTGCGCTGCTGCTCAACGAAGTGCGCTTTCTGCGCATCCGGCGCTCAATCCAGACGATGGTCTACCTGCCGCACTTTCTCTCGTGGGTGATCCTGGCAGGCATCCTGCGCACGATTCTGGCGCGTGATGGCCTGGTCAACGACTTCCTGGCAATCTTCGGCATCGGCCCCATCTATTTTCTCGGCCAGCCCAACATCTTTCCCTGGGTGATTATCTTCAGCGACGTGTGGAAGGAGTTTGGCTTCGAGGCCATCGTCTATCTAGCCGCGCTAACTTCCATCGATCCGACGCTCTACGAAGTTGCGGAGTTGGATGGCGCCAATCGTGTGCAAAAGATGCGCTACATCTCGATTCCGGGCATTGCGCCGGTGATCGTACTGGTGGCATGTCTCAGCATCGGCAATGTGCTCAACGCCGGCTTCGACCAGATCTTCAACCTCTATAGCCCCATCGTCTACTCGACCGGCGACATCATCGACACCTACGTCTATCGCATCGGTCTGATCCAGGGGCAGTACAGTTTGGGCACGGCAGTGGGGCTATTCAAGACCGTGGTGGCGCTGATCCTGATCGGCGTCTCCTACTGGGCGGCGGGCAAATTCGCTAACTATCGCATCTTCTAGGAGCGCAGCATGGTGTTTCGCAGCACAACCGACCGCATCGTTGACTATCTGATCACGACGCTATTGATCTTGGTCGGCGTAACCGCGTTGCTGCCGCTGGTCAACACGCTGGCGATCTCGTTGAGCGACAAGGCGGCGGTGAGCGGCGGCATGGTCGGGCTGTGGCCCGTGGGTTTCAACCTGGACGCCTACGGTTTCATCCTGCGTGACGACAAGTTCTGGCGAGCCTTTGGCGTGTCAGTGTTACGCGTGCTGCTCGGCGGTGCGCTCAACTTCGTGCTGACCGTCATGACAGCCTTCCCGCTCTCGCGCAGCACCAGGGCATTTCCGGCGCGCGATCTCTTCATGTGGCTCTTTGTCTTTGGCATGATTCTCAATGTAGGCATCGTGCCCTGGTACCTGACCGTCAGTGGCTACGGCCTGCTCGACTCGATCTGGGCGCTGGTGCTGCCGGGCGCCGTGCCGATCTGGAGCGTGATCCTGCTGATGAATTTTTTCCGCAGCATCCCCAAAGAGCTAGATGAAGCAGCGCGCATCGATGGCGCCACTCCCTGGCAACTGCTGTGGAGCATCTACCTGCCGACCTCCCTGCCTGCGCTGGCGACGATCACGCTCTTCAGCATCGTCGGACACTGGAACTCCTTCTTCGACGGGTTAATCCTGATGAACAACCCCGACAACTATCCGCTGCAGACCTATATCCAACAGTTGGTGATCGCCGACCGGCCCGCCCTCCATGGCGGACAGGCGGCGCTGATGGCGCAGATTTCCAACAACACCCTCAATGCTGCCAAACTTTTCGTGGCGATGATCCCGATCCTGCTCATTTATCCGTTGTTGCAACGCTACTTCGTGCGCGGGATCATGCTGGGCGCGGTGAAGGAATAGCGGCGCGACGCCAGCCCTGCGCCGCTGGCACTGTGTAACTGCCGTGCAACCCCCGTGTGCCATAATGCTGCACCAAAGACAGCCAACAAGCTGGCTTGTGCCATGCGTCATGTGACCCGGCGGTCCGGCGCGCAACACACACCAGACGCCTGATTACCCAATCACACAACCTTTCCATCCCATGCACGCCGCCGATCTGCTAAGCAAACGCGCCGAATTGACGCCCGATCGGGTTGCCCTGGTCGAAGTCGAAACTGGCTGCCGCTACACCTATGCCCAGCTCAACGCCCGCGCCAATCGGCTCGCCAACTTTCTGCGCGAGCAACTGAAGGTGCAGCCGGGCGACCGCGTGGCGATCTTGGCGAAAAACAGCGTGGTCTATCTCGATCTGCTCTATGGGTTGCCCAAGATCGGCGCCATCTTTGCTCCTTTCAACTGGCGATTGACGGCACATGAGTTGGCCTACATGGTCGCTGACCTGACGCCAGCAGTGCTCTTTTGCGAAGCAGAGTTTGCGGCAGTGGCGACGGAATTACAGCGCCAGGCGCCCGAGCTGCGCCTGGTGATGGTGCGCGGTGCAGCGACGCCAACGGCTCTGGCCTATGAGGTGGAAGTCGCCATGGCGGATGCCAGCGAACCCCACCGCCCACCAATGGATTTCGAGACGCCCTACTGCATTCTGTACACCTCAGGCACAACCGGTCACCCCAAAGGTGCGATCATCCCACATCGCCAGGTGCTCTTCAACGCCATCAACACTGTGATCAGTTGGGGACTAACCGAGCATGACGTGTCGCCAATCTTCACGCCCCTGTTCCATGCTGGCGGGCTTTTCGCCTTCCTGACGCCGATCCTCTACGTGGGTGGGCGCATCGTGCTGGCGCGCGACTTCGCACCGGCGGCAACGCTGCGCACGATCACGGACGAGCGTTGCACAGTGATCCTCGGCGTGCCCACGCTTTTTCAGATGTGGCTTGAGAGCGCCGAGTTTGACGCCGCTGACTTCAGCCACGTGCACTTTTTCATTAACGGCGGCGCCGCGTGCCCGCCATCGCTCGTGCAGGCATGGCGTCAGCGCAAGGGCGTCGTCTTTCGCCAGGGCTACGGCCTGACCGAAGTCGGCGTCAACTGCTTCACTTCCACCGATGAGGAGGCAGCGCGCAAACCAGGGTCGGTGGGCAAACCAATTTTTCACAGCCAGATGCGCATCATTGACGCCGAGACGGGCGTCGAGGTGGGGGAAGGACAAACCGGCGAGTTGCTGATCAGCGGGCCGCATGTCACCAGCGGTTACTGGCGCCAACCTGAAGCCACCGCGGCCGCGCTCCGCGATGGCTGGTTCTACACGGGCGACATGGCGCATCGCGACGCCGAAGGTTTCTATTACATCGATGGCCGCTACAAGGACATGATCAAGAGCGGCGGCGAAAACATCTACGCCGCTGAGGTCGAAAGCGTCTTCCGCCAACACCCGGCGGTGAAGGACGCGGCGCTGATCGGTCGCCCTGACCCAACATGGGGTGAGGTTGGTGTGCTGATCGTCGTGCGCGCCGAAGGGCAACCCGGCGACGCCGATGCGTTGCTTGCTTTCGCACACGAACGCCTGGCGCGCTACAAGCTCCCCAAGACGATCATCTTCGCCGACGCACTACCTTATTCGCCCTACGGCAAGGTGGAGAAGGTGAAACTGCGCCAGATGTACACATAGTCTACTGGAGCCTGCAGTTGCGAACCACAGCTATGCTGTCCATCGAGAGATGATTTATGCCGATCGTACACACGAACGACATCGAACTCTACTACGAGATTCAGGGGGCAGGGACGCCGTTGGTGCTGCTGGCCGGGTTGGGCTACCCCGGCTGGCAGTGGCACAAGATGGCGCCACTGCTGGCGCAGCATTGCCAGGTGATTCTCCCCGACAATCGCGGGGTCGGGCGCAGCAGCAAACCGCCAGGCCCGTACACGGCAGCCATGCTTGCCGCCGACATCGTGGGCTTGCTGGACGCGCTCGGACTCGACCAGGCAGGGATTCTGGGGCACTCAATGGGCGGCTTTGTCGCACAGGCGCTGGCGTTGGAGTTTCCCTCGCGCGTCAGCAAGCTGATCCTGGCGGCCACCCACTTTGGCGGGCCACGCCACGCGCCGATTACACCTGCCGCGATGGCAGTGCTCACCGACACAACGGGGGAGCCATTGACGCGACTGCGAAACGGCATCGTCGTCAGCACGGCGCCCGGCTTTGCCGACGCGCACCCAGAGATCATTGCGGATTGGCTCGCCTGGCGAGCGGCCAATCCGCTCGACTCGATTGGGTATCAAGCCCAGCTTGCCATTGGGCTAGGCTTGTTGGCGCAGGAGGCAGCCTTTGAACAGCGGTTACCCGCCATCACGATCCCGACGCTGATCCTTTTTGGCGCCTATGACGCCGTTGTGCCGCCGGCGAACGCTGCCCTGTTGGCGCAACAGATACCCCACAGCCGCGTTCACATCCTGCCTGACGCCGGACACTTCTTCCCGCTGGAAACGCCAGCGGCAGCAGCGGCTGTAGTGAGCGAGTTCATGCGTGAGTAGACGAAGGATCAACGATTGCCATGGATGAATTTGACGCCAATCGAAGCATCGCGCCGCCACGCAAGATGGCGCTGATTCGTTCACGCTGCCGAGCCGAGTTCCACCCAACCCATATCGATAGCTTTCGACCCACTTTATTTCGTTCACAAGGAGACACAAGGACTATGAAGACTATGCGAATACTCACCCTCCTGACCATCATGTTGTCGCTGCTGCTGGCAGCGTGCGCACCCACCACGCCGGCGGCGCCTGTCGAACCGGCGGCGACGGAAGCCACCGCTGCTGAATCCGCCCCTGCTGAATCTGCCGCTGAAGTCGCCGCTGGTGAACCAATCGCCCTGACCTGCGCCGAACCGCTCAAAGTCGGGTTAATCACCGATGCATCGGGCGCGCTGGCAATCTATGGCGCTCACATCCTGCGGAGCTTCATGCTAGGCATGGAATACGCTGCTGGCGCGCCTGGCTCCGCCGGCGAAAAGTTCGACTTCACCCAGACCCAGAACAACACCTTCACCTTTGGCGACTGCACCGTCGAAGTGTTGGTGCGCGACGATAAGAGCACGCCCGACACCACCGCTGCAGTGGCACGCGAGTTGATCGACGTGGATCAAGTTGATGTGATCGTGGGCACCGTTTCCTCCGGCGCCACCGCTACGCTACAGGGCATCGCCGCTGAAAGCCAGATTCCGCTGATCGTCGCGCCTGCTGCTGCCAATGACATCACCGGCGCCAACTTCAACGAGTACACCTTCCGCGTCAGCCGCACCAACTACCAGGACGCCATGAACCTCTGTGAGTATCTGCCAACGCAGTACAAGACGCTCGTACAGATTGCGCCGGATTACAACTTCGGCTGGGGCAGCGCTGCGGCATTCCGTGATGCCTGCACCCTCAACGGCGGTGAATTTGTGGCCGACGACATCCTGGCGCCAGCGGACACCACCGACTTCACCCCTTACATGGAGCAGATTCTCGACTCCGGCGCCGAGGCATACATTGTGACCTGGGCAGGTGGCGGCTTCATCCCGATGATGCAGGCGGCAGTTGACACTGGCGTCGCCGAAGAGATGGCGTTGGGTGCAACTTTCGTCGATAACGTGGCGCTGCCCGCCTTCTTCGCCAACGCCATCGGCACGACGAGTGGCATCCTCTACAACTGGGCGCTGCCGCAGAATCCGATCAACGATTGGATGGTGGCGGAGACCCGCGCCCGCTACGGTCTGGCGCCCGATCTCTTCGATGCAGATGGCTTCAACGCGGCGCTGATGTTAGTCAACGGGCTGGCAGCCACCGGCGGCGATGCCAGCGCAGCGGCGTTGATCTCCGCCTTCGAAGGCATGAGTTTTGAGGGACCCAAAGGCACAATCGAGATTCGCCCCGAAGACCATGTGGCGATCCAGGATATGTACATTGCCAAGCTGGTCAGTGTGACCGATCCCGACAGCAAATTCCTGGAGCCAGTGACGACCACACGTCCTCAGCCGCCCTGTCTGCTGCCGGAAGCGTTGAAGGATCGCTGCGGCGCCCTGCCCTATGGCAGCCTGAGCGGGCAGTAGGACAACAGAACGCGGATGACGCGAATCGACGAATAGACGCAGATGAAAAATCAGCGTCTATTCGCCCAATCCGCATCATCCAAGTTCTATCAAGTCCGTGTAGCAAAATCGTTGGTGAGTACGAGCAGATAGCCATGTCCAGTGATGTGATCTTCGAAGCGGTCAACCTGCGCAAGCAGTTCGGCGCGCTGGCGGCAGTCGATGGCGTGAGCATCCAGGTGCGCCGCGGCTCGCTGCACGCCATCATCGGGCCGAATGGCGCCGGCAAGACGACGCTCTTCAACCTGATGAGCGGCAACCTTAAACCGACCAGCGGTCGCGTCCTCTTCAACGGTCGCGACATCACGCGCGAGCCGGTGCACCGCACGATTCACTTCGGCATTGGGCGCTCTTTCCAGATCACCAATATCTTCCCCAGTCTGACCGTTTTCGAGAACATCCGCCTGGCGGCGCAGGCATTAGGGCGCGACAACTTCAAATTCTGGCGGTCGGCGACGCACTTCACGCGCTACGAAGCGCGCACATGGGAAGTGATCGAACAGGTGGGACTGACAGCGCGTGCTCACACTGCGGCGCGCACGCTCCCTCACGGCGACCAACGCAAGCTGGAGCTGGGTGTGATCCTGGCGCCAGACCCGGAAGTGCTGATGCTCGACGAACCTACCGCTGGCATGGCTTCCGAACAGGTGCCAGAGTTGATCGCGCTGATCCAACAGATCCAAAAAACGGGCGACAAGACAATCATGCTCGTAGAACACAACATGAACGTAGTGATGAATGTGTCCGACACGATCACGGTAATGCATATGGGCAAGGTGCTGGCTGAGGGCGCTCCCGCCGCTATCGCCGCCAACCCAGCTGTGCAGACGGCGTATCTCGGCGGGCTGTACACGTTGAGTTTTTGAACGGCGAGGGGCAAGGGAATGGATTATTTGCTCGACGTGCAGGACATTCACACCTTCATCGGGCAGTATCACATCCTGCAAGGAGTGGACGTGCACGTGCCCAAAGGGAGCATCACCGCGCTCTTGGGACGCAACGGCGCGGGCAAGACGACCACGCTCAAGTCGATTCTGGGGCTGACGCCGCCGCGCCAGGGAAGTGTGCGCTTTGCTGGGCAGGAGCTGCGCGGGTTGGCTGCATTCGATGTTGCCGCTCTGGGCATCGGCTTTGTTCCCGAACACCGCGCCATTTTTCGCGACCTCACGGTTGAGGAGAATCTGCGCATCGCCGAACGGCGCAAGGGCGACTATGCGCGCAAGCAGGCGTTCATCTTTAGCCTCTTCCCCGACCTGCAGCGGCTGATCGGGTTGTCGGGCGGCGCCCTCTCTGGCGGCCAGCAGCAGATGCTTGCCATCGCCCGCGCCCTCGTGCCGGACAATCGCTTGTTGCTGATCGACGAACCGAGCGAAGGGTTGGCGCCAGTGGTCATCGAACACATGATGGCGGCAATTCGCCAGCTGGCCACCGAGGCCACCATCGTGCTCGTCGAACAAAATTTCCTGGTGGCGAGTCAACTCGCTGAAACCTATGTCATCATCGAGGAGGGACGCTCGGTGCAAGCTGGCGCAATGCGCGATCTGGTCAACGATAAAGCCACCATCCACCGCTACCTGGGCGCTGCCTGAGAAAAGCTATGAACACATTCTTGCGCAAGAATCTGCTGCTGCTCCTCACATTGGCGGTGTTGGCCGGTTTTCTGGCGGCCGCAGGGCGCAACATGGAGACCTCTGACTTCGTCATTACGCTGCTGCGCGGCTTTTCTGTTGGTGCGCTCACCTTCCTGGTGGCGTCAGGCTTTTCGCTCATCTTTGGGCTGCTGGATGTGCTCAACCTGGCGCACGGCACCCTCTTCATGATCGGCGCCTACGCTGGCTGGACAGTCTATGTGCGCCCAGACACCTTCATCGACCTGGTGACGCCGCTGGCGTTGCTGGTTAGCGGATTCACGCTGGCTGACGCGTGGCGCCACCTTGCCGTGCGTATCTCAATGACGGGGCGCGGGGTGGCGGCATGGATCGGCTTTGGCGTCGCCGCACTGCTGCTGGCCTACATCCTGCCGCGCTATCCGATCGCAATGTGGAATGTAGACGACTACGCACAAAGCCCGGTCGCGTATTCGTTGGCGGCCAGTCAGGGACAGGTGACGCCGCCCCCCGCCGCCACCTTTACGGAAATCGCGCCCGGCGTGGCGGTGCTTGGCTTGCTCATCAGCAGCGCGTTCATCGCCTTTGGTCTGGCGTGGCTGCGCAGTGGAGGGCAGGCAGGGCGTCCGTTGACGTGGCGCAGCTTCACACGCGTGGCGATGGTGCTGCTCGTCGGTCTTGGCGCGCTGATCTTCAACGATGCGCTCACCGCCTGGCTCTTTGCGCTGAACTCGAACTGGCTCTTCGCCATCGCCGTGGCCGTGAGCGTGGCAACCGGCGTAGCACTGGGTGGGCTGATGGAGGTGACATTGATTCGCCCGCTCTATGTGCGCCCGATCTACCAGTTGATGCTAACGCTAGGTCTGAGCGTGATCGGCACGGAGCTGGTGCGCGCCATCTGGGGTCGCCCTGAATTCACCATGCCCAAGCCTGAATTGTTCGCGGGCACGGGCGCAGGCTGTCCGGCGACAACCTTCGGCGACTGGCTCACCCATCATTGTTCAACGGTTATATTGTTTGAGGGACGCGTGCGCGTCTACAACGAGATTTTCATCCCGCTGGTAGGACTGGTCGTGCTCATCTCGATCTGGATTCTGCTCAAGCGCTCGCGGCTGGGGATGATCATTCGCGCCGGCGTGCAGGATCGACAGATGGTGGAAGCGCTGGGCATCAACGTGCGCCGCGTCTTCACACAGGTCTTTGCGTTGGGCGTCGGACTGGCAGCGCTGGGTGGCGTACTGGCCGCGCCGTCGATTGGCCTCTCCAATACGATGGGGGAGAGTTTCCTACTCAACGCGCTGATCGCCCTCGCTATCGGTGGGCTGACCAGCTATCCAGGCGCAGCGCTCGGCTCGTTGTTGGTGGGGTTGCTCCAGCAGTTCATCATCAAGTACGGTCAGATCGGCATTCCCATCCCCTTTACCGAGATTCTCTTCAAGCCGACGCCGCCGATCGTGCCGGCTTCGACGGTGCTGCTGATGGTGATCGTGTTGCTGATTATGCCCAACGGCCTACTAGGGAAGAAGGAGTAGACGATGACGGCGAACCTCTCACCTTCCCTGTGGCGCCGCTGGCGCGGGCTGTTGATCACGCTGGCGGCGGCGCTCCTGCTGCCCTTCGTCGTAGGGCTACTGGAGGGACAACCACCGACAGCGGTATTGGCGAACAGCGCAGGCGTCTCAAAGTTCGTGCAGGGATTGGCAATCGAGGTGTTTATTTTCGCCCTTTATGCGCTGAGCTACGACTTGATCTTTGGCATCACAGGACTGCTTTCCTTTGGTCATGCCATGTTTTTCGCAGTCGGCGCCTACCTCACCGGCGCACTGATCAAGAGTTTCGGGCTGCCGCTATGGCAGACGTTGATCTGGGTGACGTTTGCCTCAGTGTTGCAGGCGCTGCTCTTTAGCGTCGTATTGCCACGCGTCAAGGGAATCACCTTTGCGCTGGTGACCCTGGGCATGGCCTCAGTCTTCCACCTTATGATCATGTCGCGCGAGTTAGGTGAATTCACCGGCGCGGATGTAGGATTGCAGGGGATGATCAAGCCTGACTTCCTCAACCCGGCGACCGAGCGCCTGCGTCTCTACTACGTGGCATTGGCGTTGTTGGTGACGATGTACTATCTCTTCAAGCGTTTCGTCGATTCACCCACGGGGCGCGTCTGCGTGGCAATCCGCGAGAACGAAGGGCGCGCGCTGATGCTGGGCTACAACACCTTCCGCTTCAAGCTGGCGGCGCTGCTGCTCTCATCCTTCGCTGCGGCGCTGGCGGGCGCGCTCTACGCTATCTATCAGCCGATCATCTCGCCGCACATCGCCTCGCTCGGCTTCACCGTGACGGCGCTGCTGATCATCTTGATCGGCGGCGTGGGCACGCTGCAGGGTGCGCTAGTCGGTGCACTGGTCTACCGCCTGCTCGACTTTGGCTTGCGCCGCTACATGGGCGAAAGCGCCAGCTTCGTCAACGGCCTCATCTATGTACTGATCGTGATCTTTCTACCCTACGGCATTGTGGGCACATGGCGGATGAAATCTTTGCAATTGCGCCAAGGCTGGGCGAAGATCGGCGACGCCATTCCATGGAAACCCAATGACGGCGCCGCTCGCTGAGATCATCTATGTGCTGCTGGTGATAGGTGCAGGCGCGTTCATCCGGGCGGCAGTGGGCTTTGGCGACGCCCTGCTGGCCATGCCGCTGTTGGCGCTGGTGATCGGTTTACAGATCGCCACACCGCTGGTCGGCATTGTCAGCCTGTTGGTCACGATCGTGCTGCTCACTACGAGCTGGCGCAGCGTGAACCTGGCGGCAAGCTGGCGATTGATTGCAGCCTCTGCAGTGGGCGCGCCGGTGGGGTTGTGGGTCTTCATCCATGTCGATGAGTGGGTGATGCATGTGGTTTTAGGCGGGGTGCTGATCGGCTACGGCGCCTACAACCTGCTCCGTCCGGGGCTGCCGCCGCTGCACAGCGAAGGCTGGGCTTTTCCCTTTGGTTTTATAGCTGGCATCCTGGGCAGCGCCTACAACACGAGCGGCCCGCCGGTGATCATCTATGGCGCCATGCGTCGCTGGCCACCCGATGTCTTCCGGGCGACGCTCCAGGGTTTCTTTCTGGTCAACGGCATCATGATTGCTGCTGGTCACGCCCTGGCCGGCTTATGGACGGAGCAAGTGCTGTGGCTGGCGATCTTCACGCTGCCGGCGCTGACGCTGGGGATGTTGGCGGGGATTGCAGCGCAACAGATGATTTCGCCGGCGGCGTTCAGCCGCGTGGTCTTCGTGCTTTTGATTCTCCTGGGGGGCGTCTTCCTGTTGCCGTGAGCAATAGTTCAGCCATTCCAATTGGTCGAACGATGGGAATAACGGTCATAACAACTGCCGGAACGCCCCTTCTATGACAGTCATCCAGTCATCGCCGGAAGCAGGCCGAGCTGTTGCAGCAGCCCCAGTTCATCGGCGCGCGACCAGCCTTCGACGATCTTGCCGTTTTCCACCCGCAGCATGGTGATGCCGGTCTGCTCCATATGTTTGTGCGTGGCCGGCGCGCCCATGAACGCTCCCTGCTGCGTACCATGCGCCGTCCAGCGCGAGACAACCATATCACCCTCCGCCACCTGAGCGTCGATGGTGATATGCACATCGGGGAAGGCGACGCGCACATCGGCAATCTTCTGTTTCAAGACGGCGGGCGTCTCACCGGTGTACCGATTGATGAAGGTAGGCGCGTAGATCTCGTCGATCACCTCCAGCCGGCCCTCGTTCCAGGCCAATAGCTCACGACTGACCAGGTCATTGATCGTTTGTGTTGACATCAGTTGCTCCTTGCTAGTAAATGGCTAGATATCTCGCCGCTGTTCGGCAACAGCGTCTCGTGTTTGGGTGGACCACCCATCGCCAGACCGATTACTGCGCCGGTTCCGTCTTCGGCGACGAAAATCTGCACCTGGGGATCATCGCTGTCGGCAATCTCCTGCAGCGAGCATCGCCAGTTGCGCTCCGACTCAGCGTAGGCTTCGTCCAGCGGCAACCGATAAAGCACTGCATCAGGAATCCGTCCACGATAGGTTGCATACCCGGTGTCGATCAACCTGAAAACGATGGAACCGGCGAACGCCGGCAACCTTGTGGCAAGTTATGTCATGAGAGAGCGAATGCACCTCTCATCATGCGCGGATCGCCACCACTTCGAGATAATCGGACGAAAACTGGGTGGAGCCGTCGTCGGCGAGATTGTGCGCCGACCAAAGAGCGACCAGTTCGTTGCGCAGCCCCTGTTGTTTGTCGCTATCTAAAGCGGCAAAAGCACGATTCAGAGGGCCGTAAGTCTCACAGTAGAACTCGAAGACCTCCGCCGGCGGGAACGGATATGCATAATGGTAGAGGCGTTTGCTCAGGCGCAACTCAGCAATCCCGGCTTGAAAACGCTCCCGAACAGTCGCCTCGTCGCCCCAAAGCACCGGCGGTGGCATCAACGGCGAGGGTGGCGCATAGCGCGAGATAATCTTGAACACTTGACCGGTAAGACCCTGCGGCGTCCAGTTGCCCATAACAATGCGACCACCTGGACGACAGACGCGCACCAGTTCAGCCGCCACACGTTCAGGGCGCGGGGCAAACATCGCGCCGATCAGGCTGACCACAATATCGAATGAGCCATCGGCGTAGGGCAATTCTTCGGCGTCGCCTTCATCAAAACGCACAGTTAACCGCTCCGCCTCGGCGCGGGCGCGCGCCTGAGCAATCCAATTGGGAGCGATGTCAATGCCGGTGACGTCGGCGCCAGCGCGCGCGGCGGGAATCGCAAGTTGCCCTGCCCCACAGGCCACGTCCAACAAACGCACCCCAGGTTGGATGGGGATGCGCCCCAGAAATTCCAGTGCACTCGCTTGCAGATAATCGGCAAAGCGTCCGTAGTCCCCAGTGTTCCAAGCCGCTTTGAGTCGCGCCTTTAGAGCCGCCATTTCAGGTGTGAGTTCACTCATCTCCGCCTCCTTTGACTTCCTGCCGAGTGAATACTATATAGTGCATCTTGAGCAATTCCGACGCCGTCCTACCTTCAACTATCCGCCAGCGGCGATGACTTTCGTGTGCCAACATCACTTGTCATGCTGGAGCGTAGGAGACTCGCCAGCTTGAGAAGCTGCTGGCTATCACGATCGTCAAGCTCCTGGTCGGCGCCCCGTCCGGTTTCTAGCAACTGTTTTATGGCTTCTTTGAGTTCGAAATATCTGGCGCGAGTGGGCTCTGACAAGTAGATGCCGCCTTCCTCGAAATACCATACGCGCATCGCGGTGGTAAGTTCTTCAAGGGTCGATAATGTGAGCGGCTTAGGGCGATCATAGCGGGCAGCGAGCTGCAGATGATTCCACAGCTTCTTATAGACATCCAGACGGCGACTCCGCAAATCTCTGTCGTAGTCTGCTTCCAAATCCTTGCGAAACTTCAAGATCGCCGCCAGATAAGTCCCTGCAATCCCAGACAGAACGCCAAACAGCCCGGTAATGATTGGTGGCAAGAGCGCCGACTCCATTTTCTTCTCCTTTGCGATTTTTGCTTTCAATGCTGTGCTTCCGTGTGCCCCATCGTTTCTCGATCAAACCCAGCGCCTGTGCTGCCAGGGTGAGCGTTTGCACGGCGTCCACGCTATGGCCCGGTAATATTTGACTTTTATTTCCCTCGCCTGACTAACGGCGCGGGCGGGGCGCTAGCGGGACTCCTTCCTCTGGCAATAGGATGGTCGTTCCACCCAGACTCCCACCGGAACCAGGTGGCTGAAGTGACGTTGGTTCTATACGGGGCGGCAACTCACGCAGGATGCCGATCCGCTCCACCTGTAGCCAGAAGACGTAATCCCCGTGCAAGATGTCAGCGTCTCGATATGAGAATTGGCGGACGCCGAGGCCATACCCTTCATTGCGCGCCAACATCTCTTCGGCGCGTGCTTGCGTCAGATCCAACACCTGTGGGGTGAAAAGCAGCTCGCCTGTGGTCGCATCACGCGTCGTGCCAATAGGGCGCGTGCCGGCCTGTCCCAAAGGCTCGGTCAGGGTGGCTCCAGTCTGAATTCCCAACGAGACGGCGTCAAATACAGGAGCCGCCACCGGCCAGACGCCGCTGACAATCTCTTTGGCTTTGGCGCCGAATTTTTCGTCAGCCGCCACCTGCCAGCGCAGCCAGCCGCTCATCGCATCCTCGCCGGGGTCGCGCTCCCAGATGGTGGGCGTGATAAACAGGATGTTTTCATGGGTGACCCGCCGTCCGATCCAGTAGGTGGTGTGGTCGCCTTCCCAATCACTCACCAAGTCGCCCTCCCAGATCAGCAGGGGCGGGACATCTTCTGGATTGGGAAATGGCTCTCTTCGCTCATACGGCCTGGGGCCAGGGAACTCGTCGCCGCTGGCAATGCCAAATTGGAGATTGCCAAAGATGTCACGGGCGCTGCCGAAGACGTAGCGACCATCACCCGGCGCGCCGAGCGTTCTGGTGACGCGGCGGGCCGGCTCGCCAAGCAGATTTCCTGCACCGTCCAGATAGCGGTATTCAATTTGAAAAAAGAGTTCATCGCCAAAGCCATCCCGATTGAGCGCATCATCCCAGGTAGAGTTGTTGCAGCGAAAACCGTTGAGCGAAACGCGATAGTGACCTTGAATTCTCATGTTGTGCTCCCGATCACATCAGCTGGCAAGAGGTGCGTTTACGATTCGCGAAAGACCTGCCAACTCACGCAGCGCCACCGATCCTCTTGCTTCATAAAAATCTTCACATTGCGAAACGTTTTTTGGAGCAATGCGCCATCGTTGCCCTGTTCTTGCGTGGTCAACAGTGAGGTAATCACAGCGCAGTTTGCAAATATTTTCGGATTGTCGGGTCCATCGTCCTCCGCCACGCGGCGTTCAAGAAAAGGATTAGGGCCGAAGAGCACGTCGTAGATCATCTCTTTTTTGCTCTGAACCGTTCCTGACGCGCGCTTGATCCTGAATTCATCGGCCAGAATCGCCTCAAGCGGCTCCTGTTCTCGCCGTTGCTCGGCTTCAAAGGTTGCGCGGTTCAATCGCCGCACTTCATCGCTGTCGTTCATGATTGGTTCCTGTTCTCTATTTGAGATACCAGAAATCTGCACCTGTTCTCATTTGTGATCAGCAGGCATTAAGAACAAGGAGGCCGACAACTTCGTGATTGGCAACATCGTTCGGCATCAACCGTAGGCGCGGATAGCACCCACACAAGTCCGGTTGTGCTCCTGCTGATAATGGAAAATTACCACAAAGCGTCTTGCGTTTCTTGCCATTTCTTGCCAGAAAGTCAGAAAATGCTCGTTGCAATTTTGGCAAGAAAGTGATTTATAATGGTGTATCGCTTGCGGGGCGTTCACTGGTGATTAAGGAGCGATGCGTGGCTGTTTCCCACGATCCTTTCATCACCTTTTCCACCTGTGGGGAGCTGCTGAAGTTCCTGCGTCGTCGCGCCCGGCTTTCGCTGCATGAGTTGTCGATTGCCGTCGGGTACAGCGAATCGCACCTGAGCCGTATCGAAAACAACACGCGCTTCACCGATCGCTCCACACTGCTGGCGCGCTTTGTTCCCGCGCTTGGTCTGGAGGGCGAGCCGGAGATTGTAGCGCGCTTGCTGGCGCTTTGCGACCAACAACCAAATGACGCAGCGCCGATCGCTAATCCCGCTGCAGCGCCATCTTCCGTCCCCTTGCCGCCCATCTCACAACCGGCATCGACGAACGTCTATCCGTTTCCTCTGCAGCTAACCTCATTCATCGGTCGCGTCGAGGAGATCTCCGAGGTGCGCAAGCTGTTGCAAGACCAGAATGTGCGGCTGGTGACTCTGACCGGCGCCGGTGGATGCGGCAAAACGCGGCTGGCGTTGCGCATCGGCGAAGAGATGAAGCCTTTCTACACCGACGGGGTGCATCTGGTCGAGCTGGCTGCGCTCGTTGAACCACATCTGTTGCCGACCATGCTGGCGACAACTATTATTGGCGTGAGCATCGTTGCCAGCGAGGTTGCGCTGACTGCATTGGTGGACTTCCTACGCTCCTCCCGACGGCTATTGATTCTAGACAATTGTGAGCATCTGATCGAAGCTGTCGTCGATGCAGTGGTGACTTTGTTGTTGGCTTGTCCTCAACTGCAGATTTTGACCACCAGCCGTGAGATACTGGCGATTCCTGGGGAGTTTGTCTATCGAGTTCAACCGCTGGCGTTGCCATCCATGCAGATGGACGTACAGCTTTCAGCCGCAACGATTGTCAGGTGCGACGGCGTTCGGCTTTTTGTAGAGCGCGCTCGCGCAGCCTCCAACACATTTGTGCTGACCGACCAAAACGCCTCTGCGGTGGCGCGTATCTGCCATCGACTGGACGGAATTCCACTTTGCATCGAGTTAGCGGCGGCGTGGGTCGCCACACTTGCGCCTGAGGAGATTGCAGCACGGCTGGAGCATGATCTTTCGCTGCTCACAACCGACAGTCGTCGCACACTTCAGCGACACCAAACGCTGCACGCCGCCATCGATTGGAGTTACCGTCTGCTTTCTGCGAAAGAACGTAGATTGCTCCGACGTCTGGCAGTCTTTCGCGGAGGGTGGAGCCTCGAAGCCGCTGAGATGGTTGTGGCCGACGACCAGGATAACGGACAGACGGTTGCTGCGCAAGAGGTGCTGACGTTGCTCCGACAACTGGTAAATAAATCGCTGGTTACGGTGGATGATTCTCTCAAAAGCGGCGCACATTACCGTCTGTTGGAGCCGCTGCGCGAAGTGTTGTACGAAAAGCTCGTTGCGGCCGAAGAGCAGACGCAACTTCAACAACGCCACCTTGCCTACTACACACGGCTGGCGGAGGCGGCGGAAGCCGGATTGTCGGGCGCAGATCAGCAACAATGGCTGGATCGACTGGAGACCGAACACGACAATCTGCGTCTTGCGCTGAAATGGGGAAGCGAACACACCGAAGAGCCAGCGATAATGGCAGCCCGTCTGGCAGCGCGCGTCTGGCGCTTCTGGCTGGTGCGCGGCCACTATGCCGAGGGGCGTCACTGGCTGGAGCAGGCGCTTGCCAGCGGTCATCTCACCGATTCTGTACGCGTGCGGCTGCTGTATGGCGCCAGCGTGCTGGCGCGGCTGCAACTTGACTTGACGGCTGCGCAACATTTTGCCAAAGAGCAACAACGCCTGGCTCAACGTCTTGACGATCGCCAGGGGATAGCCGATAGCTACGGTGTGATGGGGTGGGTCGAAGAATTTCTTGGCAACTATCAGAGAGCGCTGAATTGCTTCAACAAGCGGTTGACGCTTTCCAGAGCATTGGGCAACCAGCGCGGGGTCGCCTATGCGTTACGCGGTTTGGGCGAGACGGCGACCGTGCTCGGCATGTATAACGAAGCCGACGCGTGGCTGAATGAGGCGCTAACCATCTTTTTACAGCTTGGCGACCGGCGCTATGTGGCGCAACTATGGAATGCTCTGGGCGTGTTGGCACATCATGTCAATAAACCAAGCATCGCCGAATCCTACTTTCAACTTAGCCTGGCAACCTATCGCAGCGTCAACGATAGACGTGGAATTGTGAAGTCGTTGCTGAACCTGTCAAAGCTGCTGCTGATCCAAGGGGATATACCGAACGCTGCTGCGCACCAAGAAGAAGCCGCTCAACAAATTCGTGGGCTGGCCGACAAACTCCTGTTGGCTTCGATATGGTCAAATCGGGCGCGTCTGGCCTCTTATAAGCATGACTGGGCGGAAGCAGAATCTGCGGTTATCCAGTCTCTGCAGCTACGGCGCGAGATGAATCACCGACCAGGCGCCGTTGAGGAACTCGAACAATTTGCTGATGTGACGTTTGCTGAGCATCATGCGACGCTCGCCGTTTGTTTGTGGAGCGCTGTAGATCGTTTCCGACGCATGATGCATATGGCTGCGCCACCCTGTGAGCAAACATTTCATGTCCAGCAGCTCGAATGCGCTCACCTGCATTTTTCCCCGGCAGAATTTGACGCCGCCTGGCAGACGGGCCAGGCCATGTCCTGGGAGCAGACCCTCGCATATGCGCTCGGCGAATATAAATTCCGGCATTTCAGAATGCGCCAGTGCGAAGCAAAATGAGCGAAGACGTCCCACGAGAATCATGATAGGAGTTACGCAGTTGGCTGGAATCCAGCGTCCTTACGAGTGCCCGCAGCGCTTTGCTTGGCCTGGCGGCTGGTGACGGCGTCGGCACGACCGTCGAATTCAAACCGCGCGGCACATTTGCACCGCTCACCGACATGGTGGGCGGGGGGCCGTTTGGCTTGCAGCCGGGCCAATGGACGGACGACACGTCGATGGCGCTCTGCCTCGGCTACAGCCTGGAGGAGCGCAACGGCTTCGACGCCCACGACCAGATGACGCGCGGCGTGCGCTGGTGGAAGGAAGGCTACCTGAGCAGCACCGACGTCTGCTTCGACATCGGCGTCACCGTGGCGGGCGCGCTACACCGCTTTCAGCAGACCGGCGACCCATTTGCCGGTTCGACCGATCCGCACAAGGCGGGCAACGGCTGCATCATGCGCCTGGCGCCGGTGCCGATCTTCTATGCTGAGGACATCGACGCGGCGACGCACTACGCCGCAGAGAGCGCGCGCACCACGCACGCCGCGCCAGAATGTCTAGACGCCAGCCGCCTCTTTGCGCGCATCCTCGTGCGTGCCCTGCGTGGCGACGACAAGCACACCGTGCTGCTCGGTGACCGCGCCACCTTCACCGGCGAGCCCACGATCGAGGCAATTGCACGCGGCGACTACCGCAGCAAACACCAGGCGCAGATTCGCGGCTCCGGCTACGTCGTCGACAGCCTGGAAGCCGCGCTCTGGTGTTTCGACCGCACCGACACCTTCGCCGACGCCGTGCTGCTTGCCGCCAACCTGGGCGACGACGCCGACACGACCGCTGCCGTCTGCGGACAAGTAGCCGGCGCGTTCTACGGCGAAGCGGGGATTCCGGCGGACTGGCGCGCCCGGCTGACGATGGGCGAGGAAATCGCGGCGCTGGCGGATCGGCTGTGTCGAGGCTACGGCGCAATGTGATAGGAATGCCGTGATGCTGTGCTATACTGGTCATGCAACTACCTGGTGCAACCAAGACGCAAGTTCAGTTCTATCCAGTTCTATCAAGGAAGGAAACCTATCAGTTCATGCCACTCACCGACCCGGCAGCGGGGCACAGGGAACGGCTCCGCCAGCGCTTTGCGGCAAACGAGACAGCGCTGAGCAACGCCGAACTGCTGGAACTGCTACTCACCTACGCGATTCCCCGGCGGGATGTTGCACCCCTGGCACGGCGCTTACTGGCGCACTACGGCAATCTGACAACGGTTCTGGCAGCAGATACCGCCGACCTGCTGACAATTGACGGGATGGGCGAACAGGCGACCCTGCTGTTGCGACTGGTGGGGACGCTCGCCGGTGCGCCATCACAACCGCACCCCATACAATTCCCGCTGATGGATGACCTTGAGATAGACCTCTCCTCTGCCAACACAACGGAGGATGATGATCGCGGGGAATATAATGTTGCCGCTGCGCATCTTGAGGTGGTGGATCAAGAAAAGATTGATGGGGAAGACGAGAAAGGTGTACTGCGAGCGTTTGTAAATGATGAAGTGATCCATGCACAGACCTTGCTGCCGCAAGCGCATCGCTTTCAGACGCTGGCTGAGTTTCACTCCCACCTTTGCGCCAATCTGCCCTACAATGCCGCCACAACGCGCGTGCGCCGCGCCAATTATCTCATCAAGCGGTTCTTTCCTGACGGCGTCTTGGCAGTCCCGCTGGTCGAGTTCTTGCGCTGCACTCAAAGCACATCGGCGCGCGACAGCGCCATCTTCTACGAATTGCTGCGCAGCGAGCCGCTGCTCCGCATGGTTGCTGAAGAACTGGTCTGGCCCGCCCTGGCGGATGGCAGCGTGACGCGGGAGACAATGCGTGCATTCCTCCTCCAGCACCTGCCGGCGCTCAGCCCATCTTCGTTAAAAAACAGTCTGCGCTCGATTCTGACGGCATATAGCGCACTGGGCGTCGGCGAGGTTCGTGACAATGTCTTGTTGGTGCATACCCATCCCGGCGACCTGGATGGCTTTGTCTATGCCTTTTGTGCTGAGTTCCCGACACCGGGCGTTTATCGATTCGAGGATATGGAGCAGGGGCTGCTGCACAAAGGATTACTGTGGGACAGGGCGTGGCTGCGACGCCAGCTGTATCATCTGGAACGACTCGGATTGCTTGCCAAAGTCAGTGAAATCGATACGCTGCGTCAGTTCACTGTGCGCTACAGCCGCGCTGGAACCTTGTCCGCCTACTTCGCACTTGACTCGCAGATGATCGCCATGCTGCGCGAGGAGCCGACGGCGAGCAACCTATACGTTGCGGATTCACCCCAACAGGATGAACAGCACCCATGAAATTGACCGGCCCCGAGATCATCAGCACACTGCGCGAACAATTGACGTTTACGATTGGCCGGCATCTCTATGTGGTCTTGGGTTCATACGCGCAACTGCGCACATTTGAGCAGGTCGATCTGACTGCGGCCGTGACGCGTGACGGAACGCCCTTGCCGGCGCCGATCAACCTGAACCGTCGTCTGCTCGACACGATCGACGACGCAACGCTGCGCCGGCTGATGAGCGACGAAGCGCGCCTGCCCAAATCGGTGCGCGCCCAGCTCGACGCAGCGCTGCGCCAGCTCCTGGACAGTCTCTTTCGCACCAATTCGCTCGTGATCCTCAAGCAGGTCGAAATCCTTTTCGCCTATGGGCTTGATCTGAGTGCGTTTCGCACGGCGGCCACCAATCAAAATCACCTGGTGCTGCTCTTGCCTGGCGCCTGGGTCTCCGACCGCGTCCACCTCTTTCACGAGGCCGACGCACGCTTTCACCGCACGCTGCCTGAAAACCTGGTTGCCGAAAACCACATTTGGGAGTTGACGAATGGCTGAACGTTTCACCGCAGGACTCTATCAGCGCAAATCGCTCGATCAGATCACCGCTGTCCCCGATTCCATCATCAGTGTCTACGTCATCGAAAAACATATCTGGGCGGATGATGGTGGTGAGCCGGGGCTGCTGCAGGCGCGCAAGGCGCGTCGCGCCAATCCGCGCACGGTGGACGAATTCCTGATACAGCCGGTGCGTGGCTTTCTCAACGACATCTTTCGCCAGATGGCCGCTCCCTACGACCCGGCGCAGAAGGAACGCGCCATCGGGCAAGGCTACTGGGTGCAGGCTGAGTTTGGCTCGGGCAAGTCGCACCTGCTTTCGTTCGTCGGTGCGTTGGCGCTGGGCGACGAGGCTGCGTGGAACATCGTCCGGCGCAAAGAACAGGACGCAGGTCAGGGCCGCCGCGAAAGCCTTTACAGCTTCTACGAAGAAGGACTTGCGCGTAAGCAGCAGAACGGGAAGGGCATCCTGGTGGCGGTCAAAACCCTGGTCGGCGAAGGCGGCGGCGCCATTGGCATGGCGGAGCATACGCGCTCGTTGACAGAGTACATCCTCGACGCAGTGGCGGAGCAGTTCTTTGTCGAGACCGGGCGCGTGCTGCCGCTCTACCCGTCGCAGTTGCTGGTGGAACGTTTCCTGGCGACAGATGACCTGAACCGTTACCAACGCGACCTGGCCCGATTTCTGAAAGACCCTGCCTGGTTCGACGACGAAGAACAGCAGGAGCTTGCCGACTTCATGGCGGCAATGAAATCCCCTGACCCGAACATCCAGCGCGATGTCGGCGAACGTCTCTGGCGTTTCTATGAGCAATATCTGCGCATCCGTCCCCAGATTCCCATGGAGGCGGAGCCGATTCTGGAGCACATGGTCAACCGCCTGCTCGACGAGGGCTATGCCGGGCTGTTGCTGATCCTGGATGAGATTTCGCTCTTCATGAAGGGACGCAGCGACGCACAGCGCGTCGAAGATGAGAAGACCCTGGTGGTGCTCGCCAATCGTCTGGCTAAGGTCAAGCACCTGCCGGTCTGGGTGGTGTGCGCGGCGCAGGAGAAACTCGAGACCAAGATGGCCGGCGTCAAGAACATCCTGGCGCGTGAACGCCTCGACCCGGTGCCGCTGCTCAGCGACCCGGCGGATTACGCCACGATTGCGCTGCACCGCGTGCGCACCATCACCGAGCCGGGCGCCATCGACCCCTATTACGAAGACTACAAGCGCAGTTTCAGTTGGCCCCAGGCAATCGGAAAAGCGGAATTTGCCCGTTTCTTTCCGTTCTTCCCGCCCAGCCTCGACATCATGCGCGCCATCTCCTACAACCTGACGACAGTGCGGTCGGCGCTTTACTTCATGCTCGAAACGTTAAAAACGCAACGCAAGCGCCAGTCCCGAGAAGTGATCACGCTCTGGGCGCTCTTCGAGGACATCGTGAAATATGAGGAAGACCCATCGGGTACGACGCGCGGCGTTGCCAGCATCAAGGTCAAGTGGCCCGATGTCTGGCACGCCTATGAAACCGCGCGCGCCCAGCTCGACGCACAGGTCAGGGGGCCGCTCATGCTCTATCGTCACCGGGCGGACAAGATCATCAAGACGCTCTTTCTCTATCACATTGCCGACCGCGCGCCTAACGGACTCAGCGCCGAAGAGCTGATGAACAGCGTTATGGAATGGCGCGACCACGACAAGGGACAGACGGCGGACCTGCAGGACAATCTTGACCACTACACGGTGTTGTGCGACCAGATCGCCCTGGAAATTGCCCAGGTGGAACGCGTCGGCGCCAACTATCGCTTCCGCGCCACCAGTGGCTACACCCAGCCGAGCGAGCATTTCCAGCGGGCGCGCGCCGAAGTCGAACAGAGCCAGCAGGAACAGCGCGTTGCCTGGGAAGCGCTGCTGGCGCTCGATGGCTGGGAAGTCTCGGCGCAATTGATGAAGTTGAACCTGGGACAGGGCATCCGCTCCGTCTTTCGCGCCATCGCGCCCGCTGCACAGACCGATGTCACGATAAAATGGCACGGACGCGAGATCAGTGGGCGCGTCTTCATGCGCGACCTGTTGAGCATCGCACGCCAGAACCACATGCTGCCCTCGATCAACAGCACCGAAACCGGGCTTGATTTTGCCGTCTTTATTAGCTCCACGCCGGTGACTGATGAGATCGCACAGTTGATCGCAGCCCGCCAGGAGCCACGCGCCATTTTCTGGGCGCCCGACCCCTTAAGTGCCAGCGAACGCGATCTTCTGATCGATTTTGGCGCCTACCGTAAGCTGGTCGCCGAGTTTGCCGGTCGCGACTCGGAGGAAGCGCGCGCGGTCCTCGAATGGGTGCAGCATCGGCTGCGCGACCAGATGGGGTCGATCTATCGGATCGTACCCGGCGCTTACAGTCGCGGCGTCATGGCGGCGGTGAACCACCAGCGACTCGACATTACTGTCACCGGAGAACTGACCGCTTTCTTGACGCCTGTCGTCGGTCAGGTGCTCGACAGCGTCTATATCAGCAGCGAGCTGGAATTCACGGCGCCGGCCCCCTTCAACGATGCCAACGCCATCAATGTCATCAACGGTATCGTCAAAGTCGGCGAGATCGAACGCGGCGCAAAACCGAACCGCGACATTTCCGCGGCGCAGAACTATGGCTTTGATCTGCGCATCATGCGCCGCCCACATGATCGCAAACTCGACCTGACCGACTGTCGCTACACGCGAGCGATCGCCACCTTCCTCGAAGATAAGCTGGGGGCGTCGGGCGCCGAAATGCCTGTCGTCACGCTCTACAAAAATTTCATGGGCATCGGCGGCCCCGGCGATGTGAACTATGGTCTCAGCAAACGCATGGTGCAGCTTTACCTGCTTTGTCTGGTGCGTGAAGGCAAGGTGCGCGTTGGCCTCTCGCCCAGGGCGGCGCCGCTGGAGACGATCGACTATGGCAACATCGCTTCCATTGACTTCAAGACCGCCGTGCTCGATGCGTTTGAGCGCGTGCAGCTGGTGGCCGCGCCGGAAGGGTGGGAATTGCTGGCGCCCTACGCTGCCGTCCTCCTCGACGACCCATCCGTCACGACCATCAGCGATGAAGCCGACATCCAGGCTGTGATCCAACGCCTGTTGCGCCAGCGCGATACGGAACGGGCATCGCTGCGCAGCCTGACCGCCGAGCTGGCGCCGATCTTTGCCGAGCTTGGCTACAACGCCGCCGAGTTCAACGTGCGCCTTGCCCAATGGCAACGCTATCTCGATGCCCATGTCGATGTGGCGGATGCGATCACGGGGCTGCGTATTGCGCTCGACCGCGCCTTCGACTACGAAGTGTATGCGGGCGACCGCGTCGCCCCCGATGAAGTCGACGATCTGAAGTTGCGCCGCGACGAACTGCGGCAGTTAGAGCAATTCGCCAGACATGGCAGTCAGCTCCGCGCCATTGCCCGGTATGTGCGCGCAGAATTGCCCACTGCCAGCGAGTTCGACGCGCTGCGCAATGCGTTCGCCGCTGCGCGCGCGGCGCTCGTCTCGCTGCCGACCCTCATCGCCAGCGAGGCGCGGCTGACCAGCGAACTGCTCGACCCGATGCGCGAGGCCATCAGCAGCTATGCAGTGCGCTACTTGCAGCGCTTCGACCGCGTGACCGCGCGCGCCGAGGAGGTGCGCCAACTGCTGCACGCAGCCGAGCGCCTGCCAGACTTCGTGGTCCTGGAGACGCTGGCTGGCGTCACGCAGCTCGGCGCGGATGGCTTGCAGACTGTGCGCGCCTTTATCAACCGACAGCTTGACGACGCAGCAACGCTGAGACCGACGCGGATCACGCGCGGCGAAGCGGAGCGCGCCTTGAACGAGTGGCCGCAACCCTCTGGCTGCGAGATCACTCTAAGCAATGCCGACGAATGGATGGCGCGTCTCGACGCAGTTGCAGAGGAACTCGACGACCTGCTTCGGCAGAGCCTGCATGAGAAAGCGGCCGTGCTTGCCAGCAGCGCCCTGCGCGACCGCTTGCAGCAGCACACCGACGCGCCGTTCGTTCGCAGCCTGCTCGCGGCGCCGGACGCCGCCGCAGTTGCCGACGCGCTGCGCACCACTATCGGCGCAGCGAACAGCGCCGACCGTGCAGCGATGGCCGCCGCGCTGGCGCAGGCACTGCGCCAGGTTGTCGTGAAACGTCTGCGACTGGCAGACTTCAAGCCGACCCTGCGCACGCTCGAACGCACCGACATCGAGGACGTTGTCGCCGAATTTCGCACCTTCTTGACCAGCGCCATGACCGAAGATCGCGCAACGCACACTGTGCTCGAACTGGAGTAGCGATGACCGCCACAATGCTGGAAGCATGGATTCTGGAGAAGATTGAGCCACATCGCACCGCACCGTTGGTGATCGTGTGCGACCCGCAGCGCATGATTCAAAGCGGCGCCGTAGCGGTCGATGGCTGGGCGGAACGGCATGGCTTCACGGTGCTCTTCTGCACCGGTAACCTGGCGCTGCGCGAGATGTACGAGGCGATGCGCGACGACCCAGATGTGCGCACCCTGTTGGTCGACCGCAGCCGCACCCACGCCACAACGCCGCTCTTCTACCCCGATCTGGATGTTGCGGCTGGCCGGCGGCGCCAGTTGACGATAACCTTACGCGACTTTCTGATTGAGAAGACGGGCGACCCGACTTGGCCGCAAGCTGTCAATATGCGCGAATACGCGCGCCTGCTACTCACCAATCTGCCCAACGTGCTCGCGGCGCACGCCCAGCTGCGCGCCGTGCGCGCTAGCGGTTTTTCGGACGCCGACCTGCACAAGATCATCATTGGGGCTGCGCTCGCCATCAACCCGTTCGGCAAGATCGCCGTCGGCGACATCCGGCGCATCGCACTGGAACATCACCATACGCTAGACGAACTCAAGCGCACCCTGCCGGAGGCAGCCATGGCAGCCTGGCGCAGTGCGCTGGCGAAGGTGCAAAAACCGTTCTGTGACCTTCTGGATGGCGATGCCCCCACGATCCTGCGCGCCTTCATCCTGGCGGCACTGCTAAAACAACATGGACTTGACCATCGCCTGCTGTTGAGCAATCTCGATCCGCAGTTGCACCTCTACCGCGACATCGATCCCGCCTTCCTGGATGAAGCGCTGCACGACCAGCTCGACGCCAACCCCGATCGCGTCGTCGCCGATGTGCGTGCGGTGGAGAGCTATCTGCTGGAAAGCGCAAGCGCGTTCGTGCTCTTGCTGCGCGACCAACTTCAGCTCGACGATCCTGAACACGCCCGCGCCGTGTTAGAGCGCGAACGTCTCTCACCACTGATCCGCAGCATGGCGCTCTTTTCGCTGTTGGTGGATCTGCTCACAACGCACAACCTCAAGTTTCATCGCGGCGTTCACCAACTGCTCCAGGCGCAAGACCGCCGCACCGACATGCTGGCGTTGCGCCGTCCTGACGAACAGTGGCTGACCCTGACCAACGTCTATGGCAAGGCAGTGACCACGTTCGAGGTGGTGACGCGGCTGGTGCAGAGCACCAGGAAACTCAAAGCCATAACGGACGACGCGCTGGAACTGGCGTTCTTTGACGAACTCTGGAACACACACCGGGTCAACCGCTTCGACTACTACGCCTCCGATCTGGAGCGCACGCTGCGCGTGGGCGCCTTGTTGCCGGTGACGCAGCGGCGGTTCTGGCCCGAGCTGGCGGTGCGCTGGGAGACTGCACGCCGCGAACTGAGCAGCGCACTCCAAGCCGCCAGCCAGATGATGGACGCAGTCAACCATCGCTTTCAGAACCTTTACCGACGCCATTACGCCGATTGGATTCAACGCAGCGACGCCCCGGTCATCTTCACCCATCAGTTTCTCGACCGCATGCTCAAGGCGCACTGGGATGCACAGGGCGCGCGCCGAGCCGTCATCCTGATCTTCGACGGCATGCGCACCGACGCCTTCGACGAGTTTTTGCTACCCGTGCTCGAAGAGCGCTATCGAGTGATCGCCCGTCGTCCCGGCAGCGCCATTTTGCCGACAGAGACGCACCTGAGTCGCAAGGCAATTGCTGCCGGAACCCTGCCAGTACACTTCGCCGCCAACAGTGAGCTGGAACTGCTGAAACGCTGGCTTAAAACAACCTGGAATCTGTCGCCCACCTTCGAGGTGGTCAAGGACGACGACACAGTGGCGTCGGGGATGACGGTGCGTTATCGTTCCGAGCGGCTGGAGTACATCATCTTCAACTTCACCGACAAGAATCTCCACAACAACGACCAGGAACTGGCGCTGATCTACGACACCACCGTGCGCGAAATCATCCGTCAAGACGTACGCGGCGTGCTGCGCGACCTGCCCGACGATGCCCTGATCTTCGTGACCAGCGACCACGGCTTTGCGCCCGTCCCCCACAAAGCGCTGGCGCTGGATGCAAGCGTGGTGGCGGGGCCACAGGATGTCAAGTATCGCGTCGCGCGCACGCGCAAACGCGTCCCCGATGCACAGCAGCCGTCCGTGGTGGAGTTCGACGCGCGCACGCTGGCGATCCCGCTGACCGGCGCCGCCGGCGCGCCCGTGCATTCGATCCTCTTTCCGCGCCCGGGGCTGGCGCTGCAGCGCCCCAACGCCGCGTTCCGCCCCGACCGCTACACCCACGGCGGGCTGAGCATGGCCGAATGCTTTGTCCCGATGGTCGTGCTGGGGCCGCCGGACGCCCAACAGCCGCTGCTGCGCATCGAGCGCTTCGTGCAGAGCGGCGCCCTGCGCGAAGGCGAGCCAGTCACGCTGGAGCTGGCGCTGGCGCCCATGCGCATCGGCGCGGAGGAGCAGGTCATCACGATTGCCTTCAGCACGCCAGATATTGCACCGCGGCGTGAGTTGTTCGCAGGCCGGCCCGTCACCTACAGCATGACCTGGATGCCGCCGCTGGGCGAGATCGACGACGCCGCACGCGCCTCTGGCGAGGTGCGCATCCCCGTGACCGCCATCGTGACCTGGGAGGAAGGCGAACAGCGGCAGCGCGCAAGTCGCACGCTGGATGTTCGCGTCAAACTCGACCCCACGCGGCTGCGCCGCCGCGTCGATTCCAAGCTCGATCTGCTGGTGGGCAAGGTGCCGAAGGGACTGCAGGGATGAGTTCGGCGATGCCCTTGGCGGCTTAGGCAGAAACGGCGTCGCCGTGTGGCATGTGGAACAAGCACAGATGAATACGGCAAGCATTCAATGCGATTTGGCACGACTTCGTGGACTTCAGCTGAAGTCGTGTTTCTGCATACCGCGTGAACCGGCACCAGCCTCTGCACTATTGCGAAAAAAAGGCGAGGATGAGAATGACCATTAACTGGCATGCGATCAGGAGTGTCAATGGGTCCCAGGCGCATGGGTTTGAAGAACTATGCGCCCAGCTTGCGCGCGCCGAATGCCCTGTCGATGCAAAATTCGTGCGAAAGGGCACTCCTGATGCTGGCGTCGAGTGTTATGTAGTGTTTCCTGACGGTAGCGAATGGGGATGGCAAGCCAAGTACTTCGACAGCGTAGGCGATGCGCAGTGGGATCAACTCGATAAGTCTGTGAAGACTGCGCTTCATAAGCATCCGCGCCTGGTTCGCTATTACATCTGTATCCCAATCGATCTGCCCGATGCTCGCAGCGAAGGGAGACGCTCCGCACAAGATCGATGGAGTGAACATGTTCAGAAATGGATAGGGTGGGGATGCGAACAAGGGCGTAGTCTAGAGTTCGTTTACTGGGGAAGTTCTGAATTGATCGAGCGGCTTTCGCAGCCTAGAAATATCGGTCGCCTGCGCTTCTGGTTCGATACGATTGGATTCGACCAAGAGTGGTTTGAGCGTCGCCTCAATGAGTCAATCAGTGCGGCTGGACCGCGATATACCCCGGAGATTCACGTTGATCTGGCGATTGCTCAAGAATTTGAGACGTTTGGCCGTACAGAACGATTCGTTGACTCGCTGAAAGCAAAGGCGCGCATTATTCGCCAGGCACTTGATCATTTGCGGTATCAAGCTAGACAGCGAGATGACTCACCTCTCGACCCGGCATTGAGTGTACTGGAGTCCTCAATCAGGACAGTTTTGCACCAGTTTGGATTACTTGAGGTTGATGCATCGGGAGATCTTCCGTTTAGCAAGATACTTGACAGCATTGATGCAGTTGAGTCGCCACTGTGTGCGCTGGAGCAGTTGGTGATCGACAAGGAGAGCGAGCACAATGCTCAATCATCCTCACAAAAAACCTCGCAGTTTCCACACCCCTATCGAATTAACCCGTTCGAGCATTTGCGCCGCCAAATTTGGGACCTTAGACAGGCGCTAGGCGAGACGAGAAGTGTACTCAACCATGCCGTCGAAGTTGCCGGCAAAGATCTGATGATTCTGACAGGCCAGGCTGGCACGGGCAAAACGCATCTCTTGTGCGACATTGCCAGGAATCGTATTCAAGAGGGCCGGCCCACCATTCTGTTGATGGGTCAACGCTTTGTGAATCTGAGCGATCCCTGGACGCAGGTGCTGGAACAGTGTGATCTGCGAAGGTTTTCCGCAGATGAATTTGTGGGAGCGATTGAGGCAGCCGCTCAGGTAGCGAATTGTCGGGCGCTGGTAATGATTGACGCCCTAAACGAAGGGGCGGGGAGATCAGTCTGGCCGGTGAACCTCGCTGCGTTTTTAGCGCACCTTCGCAGGTCATCCTGGATTGGCACTGTTCTTGCAGTGCGATCCTCGTTTGAAGCGCGCTTGATTCCAGAGACGACTCGCCAGCAAGCAATTTACATCGAACATAAAGGGTTCAACGAACGCGAATACGACGCAACACATACTTTTTTCGCTCACTACGGACTGGCGTTTCCAACCACCCCGCTTTTGGCGCCCGAATTTCGCAACCCTTTGTTCCTCAAAACCCTGTGCAAGGCGCTCAATACCAAAGGCGAACGAACACTCCCGCGAGGATTTCACGGTATTACTGCCATATTCGAGATGTATCTTGATGGGATCAATCAACGTCTGGCAAACGATCTTCGTTTCGATTCACGACATCGGCTCGTACACAGAGCGCTGAACAGTTTTGTCCAACAGTTTGTTGAAACCAACAAACGTTGGCTTTCGTGGCAAAAAGCCGAGGCCCTGGTAAACGAACTCCTTCCAGGCCGTGACAGCGAGAGTTCTTTGTATCAGGCACTAGTCTCTGAAGGCGTCTTGGTCGAGGAAGGCTCCCTGTCAAGTAAATCAGACGACGAAGAAGTCGTTTTCTTGGCATACGAGCGGTTTGCCGATCACCTGATCGCTAAGTTGTTGCTGGATAGATTTCTTGATCCTGCTGAGCCTGAAGCTGCGTTTGATTCTGGTGGGGGATTGGCATATTTATGCGATCCCAAAGTATACACTCCATCTGGTCTTCTTGAAGCCCTCTGCATTCAGGTCCCAGAACGAGTTGGACGGGAATTGACCGCGCTTGCTCCGGATATTGCCAGGCGTCATTCCATTGGTGATGCTTTCCGGCAAAGTATTATCTGGCGTAGGCTAGACGCATTTTCCGCGGAAACTCGTGGGCAGATGCAGCGCTTCATCCAGAACCGGTATCAATTAGGCGAAACCCTGGATGCCCTTCTTACCGTTGCCACCCTACCTGAACATCCGCTGAACGCAGACTACCTTGATCAACAACTGCGCCGAGATTCGATGCCTCAGCGAGACTCATGGTGGAGCACTTACCTTCATCGTGCGTGGAGCACACAAGGCGCTGTGGACAGACTGGTTGAATGGGCCTGGCAGATAGCTCCCAATCAAAATCTTGATGGTGACTCGGTCGAACTATGCGCCGTTTCATTGGCATGGATGCTCTCCACTCCAAACCGCTTCTTGCGAGACCGAGCGACCAAGGCTCTCGTAAGCCTCCTGACAGGATACTTCAATGTAGCAGAAAAACTCGTTGCACGCTTCGCTGACGTCGACGACCTTTATATCCGTGAACGAATCTTTGCAGTTGCATATGGTATTTGCATGCGCAGCCAGAATGTCGCTGTCATCGGACGGTTAGCTAAACTGGTCTACGATCTGGTATTTGCGGCTGGTGAGCCTCCTGCCCATATCCTGTTGAGAGATTATGCACGTGGTGTGATTGAGCGTGCACTTTATCTGAAGGCTGACATTCAGGTGGATGAAACGCTCATCCGCCCACCTTACAGAAGCCATTGGCCTGCAATACCCACTGAAGATGAAATCGAGCAACTGTTTCCTAAAGATGAAGACGTCGCATGGAATAGCAGCGACACAGCCTGGTCAAAGAATCGAATTCGTCGGTCGGTTATGAGCGATGACTTTGCCTGGTATGTGATCGGCACAAATTCCGGGCGAATCAACTGGACATCATTGCGCATCGACGAACCAATATCTTCTGGAGCCAGCCAGGCGCAAACCGTCGCTTTCGACGCATTAGAGTCAACGCACACTACGGCTCACATTCGCCAACTGAACGAGTTGCTAACGGTTACAAACTCTAGCGAAGATAGAGAGCCGCAGCGATTCGACCTTTCCGTGATTCAACGCTATGTAGTCATGCGAGTATTCGATCTCGGCTGGACTACAGACCGATTCGGGGAGTTCGATCGCTTTTATATTAGGCATAGCGGCCGGGAAGCATCAAAACCTGAGCGGATGGGCAAGAAATACCAGTGGATTGCCTATCATGAGATCATGGCGCTGGTGGCTGACCACTTCCAATTCCGAGATGACCAAATCGCTGATACCTACGAGGGTCCCTGGCAGGATAGGTTCCGCGATATCGATCCATCGTGTACGTTGCGGTGCATACCTGGAGGAACATCCTGGGATTCTCATCAAACGGCGTGGTGGGCGGAAGCTCGATATGACTGGTGGACCGCTCAACCAGAACCTGTTGCCTGGACATCTGATCATAGCGATCTGCCTGCCATCAAGGATTTACTCAGAGTTGTTTGGCCCAACGACGGCTCACAATGGCTGAACCTCTGCGGGTACTTTCACTGGAAGCGACCGACGCCAGCAGACAAAGAAGATACTGAGATAGAGCGGCGCGATCTCTGGTATATATGCACAGGCTATCTTATCCTATTGACGGATGTCGATGCCTTTATTGAATGGTCACAAACAGTAGATTTCTGGGGACGGTGGATGCCTGAGCCTGCTCAGCTATCTGGTGTCTATCTGGGCGAGATCGGATGGTCGCCTGCATACCGATATTTCCAGCACCCATATTTCGGCGACGAGGGGTGGACAACTCCAGCCAAAGAATGCCCTGTGAAAATACGAGTGGCTGCCAGCGAATATCTGTGTGAAAGTGGTGGATTCGACTGTTCGATCGATGACACCTATAAGCTCCGAATTCCTTCAGTTGATCTGCTTGAAGGCCTTGGTTTGAAGTGGAGCGGGCAAGCCGCTGACTATGTCAATTCTGATGGCCAGGTTTTGGTATTCGACCCAACTGCCCATTTGCCAGGTCCGGATGCCTTGCTAATACGAGAGGATTTGTTTCAAGAATATCTTGCACAAGCAGGCTTGACCATCTGTTGGGTAGTGCTAGGAGAGAAACGAGTTCTTGGTCCTGGGATCGACGCAAGCTACTTCGAATCGCTGCGACTCACCGGAACCTATACACTAAGGAATTCCGCAATCGATGGCAACATGCGATATTCGACACCGATAGATACTTCAGGAGCAAGCCAGGATTGAAGCCTTGCACTTTTAATCATATTTTCCAAGCCGGATTGTGGAGTCATTTCGACCGTTTGAATTAGGAGCATGCATCCCAATGCCCAAACGCAAACCCACCACCCACCAACCCACCCTCTACCACAAACCCGTGCCCACCATGCCGGAGGGCTACTACTCCTCCGGCCCCAACCCGAACCTGGGCAAATTCGTCGCCGAGCACGCCAAGCCCTATGACCCGGCTACCGACACGTACAACGTGCCGCCCTTCGACAAGCCGATCACCACGACCAAGGCGACGGCGATCTACAACATGCACACCTACTGGTCGAAGAAGCCCCACGACGCCATCCGCCAGTACATCCGCCACTACACCCAGCCGGGCGACCTGGTGCTCGACCCCTTCTGCGGCAGCGGCGGCACGGCGCTGGCAGCGCTGATGGAGGGCCGCGCCGCCATCGCCATCGACCTCTCGCCGGCGGCCACCTTCATTACCAAGAACTACTGCACGCCGGTGGACGTGGCTGAGCTGGAGCGCGCCTTTGCCGAGCTGGAGGCGAAGGTCAAGCCGGAGATGGAGTGGCTCTATGAGACGCGCTGCGACCGCTGCGACGGCCGCGCGCTGACGAGCTACACCGTCTATTCGCAGGTCTTTCGCTGTGAGCGCTGCCTGGCGGAGGTTCCGCTCTTCGACTGTGTGGAGGTGCAAAGCACGACGCTGGCCGGCAAGCCCAAGACGATCAGCGCCTGCCCGCACTGCTACGCCGCCGGCGTGGTCGAGGAGATCAGCACGCGCAGCAGCGCCAAGCTGGGCGCCGTGCCCGTGCTGGTGAGCTACGAATGCCAGGAAGGCTGCAAGCCCAAGCGCGGCGAGCGCCGCCACAATGACCCCGACGCCAAGAAGCGGCGCTTTTTCGAGGAATACGACCTGGGCAAGCTGGCGGAGATCGAGGCAAAACCGATCCCCTACTGGACGCCGCCGCACCGCATGATGAACGTCGCATCAGACACCGAACCGTGGGGCGACGAATGGCGACCGGGGCGCAACTTCCGCACGGTGGCGGAGTTGTTCACGAAGCGGAATTTGTGGGCGCTGGCGTTGTTGGCACATTTCATCCGTCGACTCAACTATAGTAATGGAAACGTGCAAGATCAGCTTCGATTGGCATTCAGCGGGACAATCTTGAATGTGTCAAGAATGCTCAAACAAAGTGAGCAGTGGGGCGGTGCGCTTCAGATGGGCACCTACTATATGCCGCAGATCAGCCGTGAGTCACCTGTGTTCATTGGTTTTGACTACAAGTACCGAGATGTGAAACGGGGACTTGATGCTATTGGTTCGATTATTACAGAACCGAATGTTCTCATCTCCACTCAATCTGCGACTGCACTCGGCGAGATCGATTCTGATAGCATCGACTACATATTCACCGACCCGCCCTACGCTGACAAAGTGCAGTATGGTGAGTTGAACTTTATTTGGGAAGCATGGCTCGACTTGCAGCCTCGCTGGCACGATGCCGAAATCATCGTAAATAAGACACGCGGTCTGTCTGACACCGAATGGGCAAACTCGATGAGTAACGCTCTGCGCGAGTGTTTCCGAGTATTGAAGCCTAATCGGTGGCTATCACTGTGCTATCACGATACCAGCGAGGGAACATGGGCATTAGTCCAAGATATAATGGCTGACATAGGGTTTATTCCTGAAACTATCGGAGATACCCTGTTCATCGATACCGGTCAGAAATCCTACAATCAGTTGATGGCCGACAAAGTCACCAAGCGCGACCTGGTGATCAACTTCCGCAAGCCGCGCCCCGGCGAGACTGGCGCGGTCGTGCTCACCGGCGACGAGGATGCCGCCGCCTTCGCCGACAAGGCGCGCGCCATCCTGGTCGAGGCGCTGGAAGCGCACCCCGGCAGCCCCGCCGACCGCCTCTACGACATCCTCGTCTCGCGCATGGTGCGCCGCGGCGAGTTCGAGCGCCACAACTTCCAGGCGCTGCTCGAATCGGTGGCCGAACCGGTGCGCGAGGCGCTGATGCAGGAACTCTTCACCCCGCGCCCGCCTGATCTCTTTGGCCAGCACGCGCAGGTGCGCTGGTATCTGCGCGCCACCGCCGACGACCTGGACGACGCCGAACGCACGCGCGAGGAAGCCGCCGCCGCGCGGCTGGAAGCCTATATGCGCAGCGCGATCGACTACACTGCGCCCGCCGGCGCCGACGCGGGCGTCCACTACTCCGACCTCTTCGAGCACTACCTGCCCGTCAAGGAAAAGCCGCGGCGTCTGCTGCAGGAGTGGCTGCCCGAATTCTTCTTCAAGACCGCCGACGGCGCCTGGCGGCCCCCGCTCACCGCCGAGGAGCGGGCGCAGAAGCAGGCATTGCGCGCCGGCGGCAGCCTGCGCCGCATCAAGCGCTTCGTCCACGCGCTGGAGCAGGGCGTCCCGCCCGCGCCGCGCGACCTGCCCGCGTCGCTCGCCGACGCCGCCGACTGGATCCGCCAGTGTCGTCGCGCCGGCCTCTATCGCTACGGGCGGGCGATCTACGAACGCGGCGGCTTCGACTTCGCCAACCTCCACGCCGAGGCGCAGGCCGAGGTAGAGGAGGATTATCAGATCTGCGTACGGCGGAGCTAAGCAGCCTCATAACACCCGGTCTGATCGCTGCAAACGGTTTGCTTGCTTGCGCTCCGTTCCAGTATACTGCGTACAATGTGTACGCAAATTGCCAGGAGGATGCCATGACCATCACAACGTGGGACAGCCGGGCAGCACGCGAGAACTGGCGCAAGCTGCTCGATGCGGCGACAACCGGTCGCAGCGACATCGTCATCACGCGCCACGGCCAGCCGGCTGCGGCGCTGATCGCGTATGAGGATTATCTGGCGCTGCAAGAGGAGCTGGACGAACTGCGCGCCGCGCGTCGCGCCGAAGAAACCGTGGCCGCCTGGCGCGCCGCCCCGTCCATGGCGCGCCCCTGGACGGAGGTCGAAGCCGAGCTGGTTGCCCGGGATCTGCTTGATGCCGAACCCTGAGCCGCCGCGCTATGTCGTGCAGATCATCAAGCGCGAGCAGAAGGTGCTCGAACGCCTGCCGCGCGATCTCCTGCAGCGCATTCGGCGCGCGATCAACAGCCTGGCCGATCATCCGAGGCCAGCGGGCAGTAAAAAGCTGGCGGGCGTCGAGAATTACCACCGCCTGCGCGTCGGCGACTGGCGGATCACCTATGCGATCTTCGACGACACCCTGATTGTCCTAGTCGTCGAAGTCGCGCTGCATGGGGATGCGTATCTGCATCTATGATGTCCTCACAGCCCGACATTCGCGACAGCGCCTGCCTGACCTGCGCTGCATGTCATCTGGCAAACGGTGTCTTCAAGTGTTGTAGCCTGACAGGAGCGTGTTCATGCGGATTCGAGAAATAGAGTTTTCCGACTTTCGAGCCTTTCGCGGTCAGCGACGGGTGTCGTTTGTCGATCCGATCGGCGCCAGGCCGCGCCCGCTCACGATCCTGGCCGGTTCCAATGGCAGCGGCAAGACGACCATCTTCAACGTGATCGAAGCGCTGTTGGCATTCGTCTTGGAGCCAGATCAACCCGCAGCGCTGCTCGACGAGATCAGCGAAACAGGTCTCGTGTGCATGTCCGTCGAACTCGACCCGCTCGACATCGGCAACGGCAGTGACCAGCGTGCGCTGGTTGACCTGCCAGAGATCATGCATATTGCCGTCGGGCGTCGAGATCTGGCGCCGGCGCAGCCGGAGCAGGTCTGGCCCAATTTGTTCTGCCGGCTCGTGCAGCGCAATGTGCAGGGACGCCCCTTTGTGCGCAAGACGCCGCTGGCAGAGCGGCTGCGCCGCGCCGTTTCGCAGATGCATCAAGGGCAGCATCCGCTCTACGGCGGCTACCTCTATTTTCCGCATGATCGCCAGTTGCGCACATCGCACGGCGGGCCAATTGAACCCCCGCCGGAAGAACGTCCATGGCGCTTCCGGCTGGCGCCCAACGAACGCTGGCAGGGCAGCCTAGAACAACTGTGGGTCTGGCAGAACTATCTCGATCTGGAGCAGGGAAACCAGAAGGGGGAGCGCCTGGCGTCATTTGTCAAGACGTTGGAGTCTCTGCTCGGCGAGCATCGCCCGATCACGGTGCGCGAAGGCAGGGCGACGGTGCCGGCAGCCTGGAGCCGCGGCAGCGAAAAATCTGTGCTGTTGCGGCTGGATCAGTTGCCCTCCGGTGAACAGCAGTGTCTGCTCCTCTTTGGCGAGCTGGCACGGCGCCGGCGCGAAGGCGCCGTGATCGCCATCGACGAAGTGGAGAACAGCCTGCATCCCACGCTGCAGCGCCTGGTGATGTGGAATCTGACGCGAATCGCGCGTGAGTGGGATGCACAGGTGATTGTCGCCACGCATTCATGGGAGATCATCAACAGCGTGCGCAGCGACGCGTTTGTGAATCTGGACTATCCAGAGGATCGCTTCGATCTACCGGTCGCGGCAGTAGCTGCAGGAGTCGATGCGTGAGTCGCTACCCTTCGTTGACGGACATCGAAATCAGGTGGCGTTCTGCTGGCGGAGTCTGCGTCATCGTCGAAGGTGAGACGGAACAGGATGATGTCTGGTTCTACAACCATTGGTTTGGCCACCTGGCTCGCCAAGTCACATTCTTTGCCCAAGATGGTTGGGGCGCGGTTGTTACTGCTGTGACTGAGCTGCGCCAGCGGTATGGGAACGACAACGTGTTTGGCATCGTCGACCGTGACTTTGAGCCGGTCGTCGTGGTCGATCCACTTCCGTCCGACGGAATCCTGCGTACGTCCAAATACACGCTCGAGAATTATTTGCTCAATCCAGACTGCTGGGAGGCAGTTGTACGCCCCAAACTGCAGCGCGATCCTGTCGCCGGTTGGATGTCAAGAACCGAGATCGAGGCAACGCTGAAGTCGTACTACATGGAATGTTTGCAATTATCCGCGTTCAACTGGGTTTTGCGTACAATCCGCGTGCAGATGCCCAATCTCTTTGTACAACTGCCGCTGGCGGAGCAGAGATATCGGGAACATCATGACTCTTTGCGTCATGTCGGCGACGTATATACGCACTGGCAACGCGTGCAGACTTCGATTGGCGCGACGGACGATTTGGCAGATCTCTATCAGCAGCGACTCACGGCTCTACAGCGGATGTCAACCGAACAGTTGGCCGAAGTCGTCTCCGGGAAGTATGTATTCAACCTGCTGAGGAACAACTTTCCAGTACGCTATCATGGCAGAAAAGCCTGGGATAGCCTTCTGAGCGAGTATCTGTATCATTGTCCAGATGCACCTCACGACATCGCTGCTCTCGTGAACGTCATCTTGGCTGCGTCCAAACCATAATCCATCTTCGAGTTCATCTGATGAATCTCCACTTCAAGGAAATCTTCCGCGGCAAGGTCGTCAACAAGCGCCTCACCTTCAACACGGGTATGGATGAGTTCCCGCGCTATGTGCTCGAGTATCTGATCGACAACTATTGCCGTGAGGAGACCTTCGACGAGGATTTCGCCCAGGTCAAACGCCGGCTGCGCGAGAATTTCGTGCATGGCGCCGAGGCGGAGCGCATTCGCCACTATATCCGCGAGAACCGCCAGCACACGCTGATCGCCAGCTTGGAGGTGCGCCTGGTCGAAACCGAAGACAAGTATTGGGGCACGATCGGCGCCATCAACGAGAACTTTGTCAACGTGCCGGAAACGTTGGTGCGCCAGTATCCGATGTTGTTGGCGGGCGGGATGTGGGGCACGATCCAGCTCACCTACGACGAGACCGAGGTGCATAACAAGAAGATTCGTCCCTTTGTCGTCACCGACTTCACGCCCTTTCAGATTACCATGATCGACCTGGGCGAGTTCCTGAGCAAGCGCCGCGCCTTCGGCGATGAGGAATGGCTGGACATCCTGGTCAACTCCTTTGGGCTTAACCCGGCGACCATGACGCGGCGCCAGAAGCTGATCTACATCAGCCGCGCCGTGCCGCTGGTCGAAGCCAACCACAACCTGATCGAGCTGGGACCGCGTGAGACCGGCAAGACCTATATCTTTCGCAACGCCTCCTACTACAGCCATGTGCTGTCGGGTGGCAAAGCCACGCCGGCCGGACTGTTCATCAACCTCAACAGCGGTCAGGTCGGTCTGGTGGGCACGCGCGACGCCGTCGTCTTCGACGAGATCGCCAACACCGACTTCACCGACCCGCGGGCGATGGTCAGCATCATGCAGGGCTACATGCAGGATGCCAAGTTCAGTCGCGGCAAGAAAGAAATCCTGGCTTTTGGCTCGATCGTGCTGGTCGGCAACCTGGATGTGCAGGGCAGCCTGCCCCACGAGAAGTACTATCACCTCTTCGAGCCGCTGCCCAGTTTCCTGCAGGTCGAGGCGCTGATCGACCGCCTCCACTACTACCTGCCGGGGTGGGAAGCGCCCAAGATCGGGCCTGCTGCCGCCAGCCAGGACTACGGCTTCATCACCGACTATCTGGCGGAGATCATGCACGAACTGCGGCGCGTGGATGTGCTGAGCAAAGTCAAGGGGCGCTTCGAGCTGTTCGATGCCGCCGGCTCCACCCAGGGCATCACGGCGCGCGATGTGCGCGCCGTACACAAGACGCTCTCCGGGCTGCTCAAGCTGCTCTATCCGCACGGCGAGGTGAGCGATGCGCAACTGCTGGAGGTGCTCAGCCTGGCGCTGGAGGGACGCCAGCGCGTGCGCAACCAGCTTCACCTGATGGCGCCAGGCGAGTATTACCCGGTCAAACTCAGCGCCCGTCTCCTCTCCACCGGACAGACAATCACACCCGTCCTGCGCGACGCCGAGCGTAAGCAGCGCGTGACATTGCCGGCGACGCCACTGGTCGGCGAGGTGAACGGTCTGGCCGTGGCAGGCGAGCAGGGCGTGTTGCTGCGCTTCGAGATGCAGGTCGCCAAAGGGCACGGTCGCATCGTGCCGCTAGGGTCGATCCAGCGCGTCATGCGCGAGTCGATCGAGGCGGCGGCGCAGTACATTCGCAGCCACGCCAAAGAGCTAGGCATCGCCGAAGACTGGCGCGAGAACTTCGACGTCGCTGTGCTGGCAACGATGATGGGCGTGCCCAAAGAGGGCCCGTCCGCTGGCGTCACCATCGTCACCGGCATCGTGTCGGCGCTCAAAAACAAACCCGTGCGTCCCGACGTGGCAATGACCGGTGAGATCACGATCATGGGCAAAGTACTGGCGGTGGGCGGCATCCAGGCCAAGCTGCTGGCCGCGATCGACGCCGGCGTCAAGTGTGTGGTTGTTCCGGCGGAGAATGCACCTGACGTCGCCAATCTGCCCGATTACATGCGCGATCGGCTGGAGGTCGTGTACGTCAGCGACATCCAGGCGGTACTGGCGACGGCGCTGATAACGTGAGATGCATACCGGGTCCTTCGCAATCTGCAAGAGACGGTGCGAGAAGCCAGCATTCCTCAACGCAAGGGCGCAGAGATGCAGAAGCGCAGAGAAAGCGCAATGGATTTGCATGTGATTCAGGAACTCAACCACCAACTGCAGATTCTCTGGCGTGGCGAACTGCTCGCCGCCGTGCCCTGCGCCGTCGATCAGCGTGTAGGTTGCGCGGTCAGCGCCCAGCGCGTCGGCCAGGTTCTGCCCCTGCACCGGCGGCACGTTGCAGTCTGCCGAGCCATGCTGGATGAAGAAGGCGGGATCGGCGTCGTCGATGTAGTTCATGGCGTTGGTCGTCGCCACCACGTCCGGCACGGTCTGGATCGGCGCACCGACCAGCATCGATTCGGGCGAATCGGCGGCGTCGTGGGACTGCGGGCAGCCAGTGTCGGCGAATTGGGCGTCCATCGCCAGGCAGTCGATGGGGCCGAACCAGTCCACGACCGCCTGCACACAGCTTGACTGGTCAGCGTTGCCCAACTCCGGGCCTTCCAGTTCGGCGACGCCGCAGGTTGTGCCAAGCAGCGCAGCCAGGGCGCCGCCGGCCGACGCGCCCCACGCCGCAATACGCGCCGGGTCGAGGTTGTATTCAGCGGCGACCACCCGCAAATAGCGCACCCCAGCCTTGATATTGCCCCGATTTGGTAGAAGGTGAGATAAATCCTTTACACTACCAATGGAGGCAATGCGGCATTTCCCGGCCACGGTCGCCTGAAAGCGACAGAGGAAGAGATGCGGCGGTTGCGGCGTGAGAATGAGATCTTGCGCCAAGAGCGGGAGATTAAAAAAAAAGCGATAGGTATCTTCACGCAGGAGCCGAAGCGAAGTACGCCTTCATAGAAGAGGAGCAGAAAGGGTATGCAGTGACCCTGCTCTGGCGAGTGCTGGAGGTTTCGGTGAGTGGGTATTACGCCTGGCGGAAACGCCAACCCAGTCGTCGCCGACAGGAGGACGAAGAGTTGAGCAAGCTGATTCAGTGTGTGCATGTAGAGAGCCGCCAGCGCTACGGCAGTCCCCGCATCCATGCTGAACTGCAAGCGCAGGGGATACGCTGTGGCCGGAAGCGGGTGGCGCGGTTGATGCGCCAGGGAGGACTGCGAGGCAAGTGCAAAGGGCGTCGGCGTATATGCGCCACGGACAGCAAGCACAAGCTACCGGTGGCCGAGAACATGCTGAAGCAGGACTTCTCGTCCGAGAATGCACAGATGACCTTCTTGGCGCCGAACATCTTTGTCCAGATCATCTGCCCCACCGCCTGCATCTTGAAGCTGGCCGCAAGATAGACACCGTTGGGTTTCAGCGAGCCTTTGCAGCGATCAAAGGAACTCCGGCCCAGGATGTCGAAGATCAGGTCATACTGCTGGCCGCTCTGTGTGAAGTCCGTCTGAGTGTAGTCAATCACCTGGTCGGCGCCCAGCGCCTGCGCCTGCGCCACGTTGCGC
>DMDA01000101.1:133940-138613 GCA_003451595.1 Chloroflexota bacterium
TGGCGGCCTCGGCAAAGGTGAGGCTTGGCGGTTTGGGCGCCAGCGCCTTCGCCGGCATCACGGCGTATTCGGCGAACGCGCCGCTGCCAAAAGGCTGTGGTTCTTGTCTGCAGTCAGCGTATCCTCCCATTCGTGCATACCCGGAACTGGCGTTCATTGATTCTTGATCGTCCGTGTTATCCTGCGCATGGTAGCAATGCACAACACCAGAAGGGAGTCATTCATACGATGGCAAAGCCAACCAAGAAACAGCAACGTCATGCGCTCAAGAAGCAAAAGGCCCGCGCCGAAAAACGACGCGCACTGCGCAGCGCCTCTGTTCAGCCGGCGGATCTTTTGCCATCCGACCTGGCGCCAGCCCTGATGGGTGCACCGCAAGACGACGAAGCGGCGTTGCGCGACAGCATTCAGACGTTTGTCTTCCGCCGCGCAAAGGCGCCAGAAATGGATCGAGCCCTTGCGCTCTTCTTTGGCAAGGAAGGTATGCCCGAGCGCAATTCGCCGGATGAGGAGGCGCAAATTGCGACGTTTCAGGAGTGGTATTTCTTTGACTATATGCCAGCCAGTGGAGTACGGCTGATCGAACAGTTTGCAGCGAAGGTCGGCCCGACCTTGCCGCCCGTCCAACAGTCGATGCTGCACAGTTGGATCGAGACCAACCGGCTGCACCTGTTTGAGGTTCAGGAAGTCACTCCTGGCGTCGGCGTGGTCGTCAAGGACTTGCTGAGCGGCGAGGTGATCCACGTCCGCGGCATCAGCGTATCACGCGCTGCACGCAGATGGCAGATCGTGCTTTCCCGCATCTTGCGGACAGGCGAACAGTGGAATTTCGCGGGCGGAAGCATGCTCCTCTCCCCCGAAGACAAGCCCAGGTTAGAGCGTTTCTTCACCGAACGCTGGCGGCAGTATCAGGCTGAGCATCCTGAAGCCACGTACAATGACTTCTATCGCGCACACAGCCTGGAACTGTTCAAGTTCGGGGAACAAGTGCAGGCGGACGAGGCCAATCCGCTCCTCCGCAGCGCCGAGGGCCATGAACTTATCCGGGCGTCGGCCACCTATAGTGTCAGTGATCACAGGTTGGTCATCGCGCGACTCGATCAGGCGGAGGAGTTTGCCTATGCCGGCGTCAGCGAGACGATGCGCAACGCCGAGCACTACAATTGGCTGCTGCGCGGGCGCTCGCGCGCGCCAGAGAAACGCGAGGTGGAAACAGATCGCAACGCAATCCTGTGTCGCACCGAATGGTCGGCGGGACCGGGAAGCCCCTCTTTCCGGAATCTGGGCGATCTCAATATCGGACGCAATACGCTTCGCCTCGATTGCTTGAGCCGAGAACGCCTCGCGCTCGGTCGTCAGTTGCTCGAAGAGATGTTGGACGGCCTGATTACTCACAAACAAGACACGTTTACTGCGTTTGACCTTGAAGCCGAAGCGCAACGCCCAGCCCCGTCGCGTACACTCAGCGAGACCGATCCGAATCTCAGACAGGTCGAACTCGAAATCATCGAACGTGAAGCCCAGAAGTGGCTCAACACCCCCAACCCGGCGCTGGACAACCAGTCGCCCCTCGCCGCCGTACAGCATCCTGACGGCCGGGCAAAGGTGTTGGAACTATTGAAGTCGATCGAATACTACCAGGATGATAAGTCAAGGCTGAAGGATTCGGCGCTCGATATACGCAATCTGCGGCGGGCGCTAGGGTTGTGAATTTGTGTATCAGCCGGGATTTCAACCCTCGGCGCCCTGGGTAAGCAGCCCCAGCGCCCTGGCTTTTGCCACCGCCTCCGTGCGCCGCTGCACCTGGAGCTTCTCAAAGATGCGCCGGTTGTGCCCCTTCACCGTGTCCAGCGCCAGATGAAGCCGGGCGCCGATCTCGTGGTTCGACAGCCCGTCGGCGATGAGCTGCAGGACCTCCAACTCACGTTGGCTGAGCGGTTCGAGAAGAGGCGAGGGGTGAGGAGCGAGGGGCAAGACGGCGCCGCCAGCAGCATGACCGACAACAGATTGCGCAGCAAACGCCGCCAGCAGCTTGTCCACATACACCGGCATGATGCCGCGCGCAGCCGCCCGCGTCAGCAACTGCGCCATCGACGCGCCTTCGTCAACAAAGAGACGGATGAAGCCGCCCGGTTCAGCCAGCGCCAGCGCCTCCGCCAGTCGTTGCAGGGCAGGCTCTGTTTCGCCCAGCGCCTGGTGCGCCAACGCCTGGAGCACTGTCGCCCGAAGCACTTCATCCTGCCAGCCCTTCGCCTCAGCGTCGGCGCGCAGTGCGTCCAATTGCGCCAGCGCCGCCGTCGCCTCGCCCTTCGCCAGGTCAACGCGCGCCAGATAGAATGGCAGCGCGTACCGTTGCGCCAGTTCCCCGGCGGCATCCAGCCTGCCCTGGCGCAACAGCACATCCACTTGCGCTGCGGCAATTTCAGGCGCCATGCGCAGCAGGTGTGGGCGTTGTGCAGCCTGTTCGGTTGCGACCAGCTGCACCCACGCCGCCGCGACCTCACCGCGCGCCAACATCAACCGCGCCAGCATCACCTCGCTGGCGATGAAGCGGTCGGTGTTTTCCAGTTGTCGCGCCAGCAACAGGCTCTGGCGGGCGTGTTCCTCAGCAATGGACAGCTCATGCCACTGGTAATGAAGCTGCGCCAGGCCAAGATACGCTCCCGCTGCGGCGGGCAGCGGCGGGTCGCCGGCCAGTTTCAGGGCGACGCGATAGGATGCCGCCGCCTGATGCAGTTGATTGTCCACCTCCTGCATGTGCGCAATGCCGAGCATGGACATCAGGTGCATGATGAAGTGACCGATGGCTTCGGCGGCGGCGACTGCGGCGGTGTAGGCGCGGCGGGCGGCGGGGCGATTGCCCTGTAGTTCATAGGCGTAACCGAGCGCCCAGGTCGTGGCCGTGCGCACCGGCAGATTCTCCGGGCGCAGGTAAGCCAGCGCGCGCTGCGCTTGCGTGACGATCGTCTCCGCCTGATGCTGGCTCACGGCGACCGTGGCGCGGATCGAGGCGATGCGCCCGATCAGGTCGCGCGTCTCGGCGTCGGCGGGGTCGATGGGCAGAAGGGCTTCCGCCGCACGCAGCTTGGGTTCGATTTCCCCCAACTGCCCGGTGAAAAGCTGCGCCGAGGCATAGGCGATCCACAGATTGGGGTGGGCGTCGAGTTCGTGCGTGGGCAGCGCCGTCAGCCAGTCGAGCACCGGCTTGACCGCGCCGCGAAAGTGGAGCGGCATGCCGTTGCCCTCGACCAGGAAGGCGGCGCGGTCGATATCGTGCGCAGCGACGGCATGTTGAAACGCGTCCAGCAGAAAACCGCTTGCTTCATACCACTGGCTGGCGCGGCGGTGCAGCATGGCGGCGCTCACGGTGTGGTCGGCGGTCAGGCTTGCCGCCAGGCGTTGCCGCAACAGATCGCCGAAGAGGTGATGATAGCGATACCAGCGCCGCTCACTGTCCAGCGGCACGAGAAAGAGGTTGGCGCGTTCGAGCAACGCCAGCATCTCCTGGCCGTTGGTCGCATGCTCGCCCACAACCGCCTCGCACAGCGGCGCACACATCCGCTCTAAAATCGACGTGCGCAACAGGAAGGTCTGCACGGCAACCGGCTGCTGCGCCAACACCTCCTCGACCAGGTAGTCCATCACAAAACGATGGCTGCCGGTGAAAGAGTCGATGAACGCGGCGCGGTCGTCGCCATGTCCCTGCATAGAAATCGCAGCGAGCTGCAACCCGGCGATCCAGCCTTCGGTGCGCGTCTCCAGCGCGGCGATGGCGTCGGCGCTCAAGTCCAGCCCCATCGCCTGGTTGAGAAAGGCGGCGGCTTCGTCGACGGTAAAGCGCAGGTCGGCAGCGCGCACCTCGGTCAACTGGCCGCGCGCCCGCAGCCGCGCCAGGGGCAGCGGCGGGTCTTCGCGCGTGGCGATCGCCAGGTGCAGTGATGGCGGCAGATGCTCGATGAGAAATGCCAGCGCGTCCCCGACCGGCGCGGCCTCGATGACGTGATAGTCGTCCAGCACCAGCAGCGCCGGCGTCGGGAGCGCCGCCAGTTCGTTGACCAGCGCGGTCAGCAGCGCTTCCAGCGGCGGCGGTTGTGGCGAACGCAGCGCAGCCAGCACACCTACACCCAGTTCCGGCGCCACCCGCTGCAGCGCCGCCGTGAGATAGGCAAGGAAGCGCGTCGGATCATTGTCGCCAGCGTCGAGCGAGAGCCAGGCGACCGGGCGGCCGCACTGTGCAACCCAGGCGCAGACCAGCGTCGTCTTGCCAAAGCCGGCCGGCGCAGAGACCAGCGTCAGCCGACCGTGCAGCCCGGCGTGCAGACGCGCCAGCAGCCGCGGGCGGTTGACGGCGTTGGGGCGCGGCGGTGGGATGTAGAGCTTGGTAGCCAGCAGCGGTGTAGTCATGTCGCCGCCGGCGCGTCCCCGCGGCCCAGGTAGGCGCGGATCGCCTGGATGCGCCCATCGGCAGCAAAGGTGAGCACATCGACGACAAACAGTTCAATCGCACCGTCTACGACGATGCGCAGTTCGCCCGCCACGCCCTCAGTGCTTGCGTACAAATGGAGCGGCTCGATCGCGATGGTTTGGGCGGAGGCAAAATTCTTCGCCGTCTCGCGCAGCGCGGCGACTTTGCCCGCCACCGCCAGGTTCCAGTCTGTCTCTTATACACATCT
>DMDA01000052.1:0-2078 GCA_003451595.1 Chloroflexota bacterium
CGCAGGCTTCCGGTGAACCACGATGTCACGCCGGAGGCGATGACCTGCGCAGGCTTCCGGTGAACCACGATGTCACGCCGGAGGCGATGACCTGCGCAGGCTTCCGGTGAACCACGATGTCACGCCGGAGGCGATGACCTACTGCCAGACATCGCTGCCGTCGTAGAGATCGATCTTGAGCGTCCCGTCGATGATCTGCTGGCGTAGTTCTGCGACTTTCGCCTCGATAGCTTCCGGCAGCACCTTGACCTGCGCCTCTGTGACCAGGTCGACGCCGCCGCTGGCCAGTCCGTATTGCAACACGGCGCCCGGCTGATAGCTGCCATCGACAATGCTCTTGTAGACTTCCTGGATCGCTTTGCCCACGTCTTTGATGTCACTGGCGACGACGAAGCCCGGTTCCAGGTCGTTCTGGTTGGTGTCTACGCCGATGGCGTAGAGGCCGCGCTCGGCTGCCGCCTGCAACACGCCGATGCCCGCCGCCGCCGCCACCTGGAAGACGACATCCGCCTTCTGGTCGTAGAGTTGGAGCGCCGCCTGCTTGCCTTTGGCGGCGTCGTCCCAGGCGCCGCCCAGCGACTTCGGCTCGACGACGATCTCCGGATCGACCGACTGCGCACCCTTCTGATAGGCGTAGATGAAGGCATTTACGACCGGATCGACATCGCCGCCGACGACGCCGATGATCTTGTCGGGGTTGATGTTGGGCACACTTGTAGCGGTGGTCAACATGCCTGCCACAACGCCGGCTAGATAGGCGCTCTCCTCCTCAATGAAATCTACTGAGGTGATGGTGTTGGCGTCGTTCTGCACGACAGTGTCGATATTGACGAAAATCTTGTCGGGGTGCTTGTCGGCAATCGCCTTCAGCTGATCCTCAAAGCCATACGAGATGACGAAGATCACGTCGGCGTAATTGACGGCTGCCTGCAACGATGGTTCGTACTTACCGGCGTCGAAGTTGGCTTCGATGGTGCGCGTCTCGACGCCATAGTCCGCCGCCAGCGCGTCGATGCCGGCCTTGCCGGAGTCGTAGAAAGCATTGTCGCCCAGCGCGCCGTTGATCAAATAGACCACGCGTTTCGGCGCAGCGGGTTGGTCGGCCTGAGGCGCGACAGCCTGCGGCGTTGTGCAGCCAGCGAGCAGCACCGCCAGCAAACCGATGAGGGAGAAAAGTACATTTGCCAGTCTCATGTGTAGCCTCCGCAATATGGATGATCAGGCGTCGTTTGTATTTGATGAGTAAGCCACTGTGATCATACCGCCGATCGGCGCGATTCGCCAAGCACTATTGACCGTAACCTGCCGCCTGTGTATGATAACGGACGGCAAATGGGGCGCCCGGCGCGACGCAAGCCGACGTGTCTGCTGGAAGCGCAGAAGTAAAAAATGAGGAACCACTATGGCGGAAATAAAGACGCTGGCGCCGGTTGACGACGACGAGTTTGTCATCCCGGCTCCCGATGTCTCTCATCTGATCACTGAGGATGACACCCCTGTGGACAACATCTTTTCTGAACGACAGATGGCGCTGCTGCGCGAGACGCTCTACACTTCCTGGGCAGGGCCGGGCGAAGGTCGCACCTTCCTGGCGATGGGCAACGTGGCGATCTATGCCACCAATTTCACACCGCCACTCGTGCCCGATTTCTTGATCAGCCTGGACGTCCAGATTCCTGCCGATCCCTTGCTAAAGGAGCATCGCTGTTACTTCCTCTGGCTTTATGGCAAGCCGCCTGAAGTGGTCATCGAGATTGTCTCCAATCGCAAAGGCAACGAGCTGGGTGATAAGCTGCTCGATTACGCACGGCTGGGCGTGGCGTACTACATCGTTTACGATCCTTTCCAGACGATCAGTAGTGAACCGCTGCGAATCTTTACCAGGCAGGCGACGCGGTTTGTCGAAACAACTGATCGCTGGCTGGCAGAGGTAGAGTTAGGGTTGACCTTGTGGGCAGGCGTCTATGAGGGCTTCGACCACATCTGGCTACGCTGGGTGGATCGCCACGGTGTCTTGCTGGCGACAGGCGCGGAGGCAAAGCGCGAGGAGCAAATACGGGCTGAGCAAGAGCGCCAAC
>DMDA01000052.1:2327-4230 GCA_003451595.1 Chloroflexota bacterium
CGCAGGCTGAATGATATGCGAGGGACAGACAACGCTGTGACCTGTCCCTCGCCCTTTCACGCCGCCGTGATCTCCAGGGCGACGTGCCCCGCCTTGTTCCGTGAAAAGCGATTCATGAGATTGAACATGTGGAACTGCCAGCCATATTTGGCGGCCAGGCGTTGTCGTTGCGCCTGATCGTCGGCCGGTGCATCGAGCACCCGCGCCCGCGCCTCCACCCACTCACTTTGGGGATTGCCGCGTGCATCGCTGACGGCAATGCGCACACGACCGTTGTTACGGATGCGCTTGACTTTGCCGCTGTCGCCCACCGTCCACACGTACAGTTTGTTGCCTTCTGCTGCTACCCAGACTGGCGTAATGACGCCCTCCCCGTTCTTGCGAAAGGTTTCGAGTGCTATGTAGGTTGGATTGCCGATCTCGCGAAACTGCATGAAAAAGCTCCTTCACCGAATCTGTTTGACATCAACTTTGTTTCACTGTAACGATGTCCGGATCGTCGGTCTGTCAGTTTGACCCCACATGGCGGCGCATGGCTGTGCAGCGTCAAAACGGTGCTGCTGGTCAAAATCGCACTTTCAGATAGCGGCAGGTATACTGTAGCAATCACACGATGGCGCGCCCATCGCAACCGGCGCATCCACACAAGAACATGGTGCAACGAGACCACCTTGCCAACGCAACCGACCACATCGACTACTTCTTCCCGGCCACGCACGCTTTCCGCAACGCATCTCTGGTTGCTCACCGCTGGCGGCTTCTACGCCTTTTTCATCTTTGGCTTTATCGATAACTTGAAAGGCGCCACGCTATCGGCGCTATTACCCGATCTGGGTTTCAGCTACGGTGAGGGGGGCGTTGTTCTCTTCGGCGCCTATCTGGGCTTCATGGTGGCGACGCTGCTCACCGGCATATTGGCTGACATGGCGGGCATCAAGATCGTGCTGCTGCTGGCTGGTCTTAGCCTCACGCTGGGACTGGCAGCCTTCAGCGTAGGCAGCTCACTCTGGCTGCTCACGGCGGCGCTCTTCGTGGTGGGATTAGGGTTGGGGTCGATTGAGGTGGGCGGCAATGCGTTGATTGTCGATCTGCATCCGCGTGACCGGGGGCGCTATCTGAATCTGCTGGCAGTTTTTCATGGCGTCGGTTCATTCGTGGTGCCGCTCCTGGCTGCGCTGCTCCTGAGCTACAGTTTCTCCTGGCGACAAATCTACCAGCTGTCGATCACCCTGGCAGTTGGCCTGGCGCTCTTGTTCGCCATTGCGCGTTATCCACGCACACCAACGAGCGGGGATGGCTTGAGCCTGCGCGTGCTCTTTGCCACCGGCTTCACACGGCGCATGACCTGGTATTACCTGCTAATCACCGTCTATGTGGCGGCAGAGATCGGCGTTGCTGCCTGGATTAGCGAATATCTGCAGCGTGTCAAGGGCTTCAGCAACGACGCTGGCTCGCTCTATCTGTCGCTCTTTTTCGCCGCCATCATGCTCGGACGGTTGGCGGGCAGTTTCGTGGTGGAACGCATCGGCTACCTGACCATCATGCTGATCGCCACCCTGGCTGCCATTGCATCGTTGAGTCTTGGTCTGTTGGGGCCACCCTGGCTAACGATCTTGATTCCCCTGACCGGCTTCTTCTTCTCGATTATGTTTCCGACGGCGACAGCTGCGGTCTCGACGCTCCCGCTGGCCAATCTAGGGGCGATCCTGGGCGTGTTGTTCACCTTTGGTGGGCTGGGCGGTGCGTTGGGGCCATGGCTGATCGGCGTCATGGCCGACATAGTCGGTCTTGAACGCGCGTTTGCCCTGACGATCGTCTTTTGCCTGGTGATGCTGGTCTCACTCTTGATGTTGCGCCGCGCCGCGCCGAAACGGTAGCCGCTGGGGAAGTGGTTGCGTTCAAG
>DMDA01000052.1:4469-4934 GCA_003451595.1 Chloroflexota bacterium
TCAGGAAGTCAGTTGCAGCAGGCCTGACGTTCGCCTGAACCCCGACGCACCCCTGGCGTGCTATGTCGGCAGCGACGGCTGTGGCCAGGCCGGGTCACAAAACCGCTGAATCTCCAGCAGATAGCCGTTGGGGTCGCGCAGAAAGCAATGGTAGATGTTGTAGTCGGGGTTAAAGACAGGCGCCTTCTCGAAGACGACGCCCTGCGCGCACAGCCGGTCATACCAGCCGTCGACATCGGGCGTCACGAAGGTGACAATCACGCCGGACGGTTGCGCGCCGCGCCGCGCACAGAAACCGAGAAAGCCGTCGGCGCTCACGCGGTAGATGCGGCAATTCCCCTGATCCAGCGCGAGCGGCAACCCGATGATGGCCTCGTAAAAGCGCGCCGTCGCGACCAGATCCGATGTATAGAGAAATGTGACCTGTTGGGTAAAGGGCGCGGTCATGCTGATTATGCGGTCATG
>DMDA01000052.1:5149-22876 GCA_003451595.1 Chloroflexota bacterium
TGATTGCCTCGACAACGCTTGATGCGCGGTCATGGCCGCGCCGATGATGCCTGCCTCATTGAGCAACTGCGCCGGTGCGATCTTGGCCTTGCGGCGTAGGTACGGTGCAAATTTGTCGAACTTCTTGCTGACGCCGCCGCCGATGATGAAGACGTCGGGCGAGAAGAGCAGTTCCATCAGCGCCAGAAAGTGATCGACGCGCTTGCCCCATTCCCCCCACTTCAGGTCTTCTTCTTTGCGCACCTTATCTGAGCAGTAATGCTCGGAATGAACTCCTTTCATCGGCATGGGCACGTGACCGAATTCGGTGTTGGGCAGCAACTTGCCATCGTGGAAGATGGCGCTGCCGATGCCGGTGCCAAAGGTCAGCAAAATCACGACGCCTTGCTGATGTTCGCGCCCGACGCCAAAGGTCATCTCGGCGACGCCGGCGGCATCGGCGTCGTTGAGCACGTAGACGGGCAAGCCGGTTGCCGCGCGGAAAATCTCCTGCGCTGGCGCGCCGATCCACGCTTTATCGACATTGGCGGCGGAGAGGGTGACGCCGTGCTGGACAATAGCCGGGAACGTCACGCCGACCGGCCCGTTGTAGTCGAAGTGACGGGCGATCGCGGCGACGACTTCGGCAACGGCAGCCGGTGCGGAGGGTTGGGGCGTGGCGATGCGATGCCGTTCGCCGATCAGCGCGCCGGTTTCGGTGTCCACCAGGCCGCCTTTGATCCCGCTGCCGCCGATGTCGATGCCCAGGACTTGCATGGTTGCCTCCAGGAAGTTTTAAAGCAAGAGGATGGTTTTCCAAGTAGTCTACACGGTTGCGCGCCTCCCGACAAGTGTTGGCAAGCGTTTGCATCGCCGCCGCGGTGACCTGTGTTACGCCAATAGCCGCTCTGTCAGGCCGGTGTAACGCGCCGCCACAGCATTGTTGTTGACAGCCATCGCGATGGCGCGCGGTTGCCCAACGAGCACGACCAGACGCCGGGCGCGCGTCACCGCCGTGTAGAGCAGGTTGCGCTGCAGCATCATGTAGTGTGTCGTGAGGATCGGCAGCACAACAGCGGGAAATTCGCTGCCCTGACTCTTGTGGACGCTGACTGCATAGGCGTGGATGAGTTCGTCCATTTCCAGAAATTCATAGCTCACCGGCCGCCCGTCGAACGTGACGGTCACGGTGTGCATCATTGGGTCGAGCGCCGTGATCCACCCCATGTCGCCGTTATAGACATCCTTGTCATAGTTGTTGCGAATCTGCATGACTTTGTCGCCAACGCGGTAGAGGCGGCTGCCAATGGTGCGTTCGATGCGGTTGGGGGCGGCAGGATTGAGCGCTTGCTGCAACGCTGTGTTGAGCGCCGCCACGCCGACGACGCCGCGATGCATTGGCGACAACACCTGAATCTCTTCAGGCGGAATGCCAAACCGCCGAGGAATTCGCTCCGCCACCAATTCCACGCACAACGCGGCGGCGCGTTCCGGCTCCTCGGTGCGAAAGAGGAAGAAGTCTGTGGCGGCGTTGTTGTCGATTACCGGCAACTGCCCGGCGTTGATGCGGTGCGCGTTGGCAATGATGAACGATCCGGGCGCCTGACGAAAGATCGTGTGCAGGCGGATGACGGATGCAGAAGAGAGTGGCGAGTGGCGATTGGGAGATGGGGAGATTGGCGATTGGAGATTGGGAGATTGGAGATTGGGCGATTGGACGACTGGGTGATTGGAGACCGAGGGCGTCGGCGACCTGTCAATCTCCACTCGCCACTCTCCTAATTCCTCATTCTCAGACTCGCTTAACGCCGCAATGATATCCTTCAGCACATTTCCTGCGCCCACACTCGGCAACTGATCCACATCGCCGACAAGGAGCAGGTGCATCCCTGGCGGCGTGGCTTTGAGCAGGTGGTTGGTCAACGGCAGGTCGAGCATCGACGCCTCATCGACGATGAGCAGGTCGCCGTCAAGTGGATTCTCTTCGTTGCGCTGAAAAGCCATGCCCTCGCCAGGCTTGAATTCGAGGAGACGATGAATCGTTTTAGCCTCCGCGCTGGTCGTCTCGGCCAGCCGCTTGGCGGCGCGCCCGGTGGGCGCAGCCAGCAGCACGCGCCGCTGTTCACGTCGGCACAGCTCCAGAATCGTGCGGATGGTGGTCGTCTTGCCGGTGCCAGGGCCGCCGGTCAACACTGTCACGTGGTGGGTCAACGTTGCCTGCACTGCCTGGCGCTGTTGCAATGCCAGGGGAAAGCCAGCCTGTTGTTCGGCGGCGCTCAGCGCTTCCTCCCAGGAGCGGCTGTCGTAGCCGGCAAAGGGCGCCAGCCGATCTTCGCGGGCGCACAGCAGGCGTTGCAACCGCCGCGCCACGCCCACCTCACTGTAGTAGAGCGGTGTGAGGTAGATGGCGTTCTCTTCGGCTAACAGACGCTGCGCTTCGTCGACGGTGTGCACGGCGTACAATTGCCCTTGCTCCGCCACCAATCGCGGTTCGGCGACAAAAGTTGGTTGAGGTTCAATGGCTTCTCCGCCCGGCGTCGGCGCAACTTTGACGTGCCCTTCGTTCCACATGCGCGCCAGCCCAATAGCAATCGCTGTGGGCGGCGCCTTGAGTAGTTCAGCGGTCAGTTTGACCAGTTCCGAGGTGGGCAGAAAGACGTGGCCTTCCTCACTCGCCGTGTTGAGCGCATAGGCGACGCCGGCTGCCACGCGTTCGGGCGCATCTTCCGGCAGCCCCATGGCGCGTGCAATCTTGTCAGCGGTGAGAAAGCCAATGCCGAAGATATCGCGCGCCAGCCGGTAGGGATCGCGACGCACCTGATGGATGGCGTCATCGCCATAGAATTTGTAGATTTTGGTCGCCAGGCTGGTGCTGACGCCGTTGCTCTGCAAAAAGAGCATCACTTCCTTGATGGCGCGTTGCTCCGCCCATGCTTGGCGGATCATGTCCACGCGCTTCGGGCCGACGCCCGGCGTTTCGGCCAGTCGCGCCGGGTTCTCCTCGATCACGGTGAGCGTGTCGAGGCCAAAGTGTTTGACGATGCGGTGCGCGGTCACCGGTCCGACGCCCTTGATCAACCCGCTGCCCAGGTATTTCTCCAGCCCGGCGATGGTGGCTGGCAACACCGGATGAAAGGTCTCGACCTGGAATTGACGGCCGAACTCACCGTGCACCGCCCAGCGCCCGGTCAGTTCGACGGACTCGCCCACGTTCAGCCCCAGCATGTTGCCGACGATTGTCACCTCGCGCATGGCGCCAAAGTGCGTGCGCCCGGTGGATTCCGGCGTCAGTTTGGCGACGGTGTACCCGTTCTCCTCGTTGTGATAGGTGATGCGCTCGACGACGCCGCGTAGGGTGTCCATAACCTCAACGAACTTCCACCCGATATCGATATCCTGCTGCCTCCGTCGTGACCGGCGTTAGGCCGCTGACGGCGATCACGGCGCTGCGCCGACCGCCCAGATCAGGAAGCTCAACCTGGGCGCGGCCATCCGCCGCAACTGGCACGCGGCGCACGTCAGTAAGTCGGTCGCCGTCGAATTCCAGCACTTGCAGCAGCCAACGCTGCGGAAGATAGTTGTCGGTGATCAGCCAGCCCTCACTTTGCCAGCCGGCGGCGTCGCCTGCAAAATCCTCGGTGTACCCCAGCGCCGGGATCGCCACGCTATCGATGAACCAGCCTTCAGTGTTCACGGCGTCGTCCGTGACATAGCTGAATTGCAGCCAGAGCGGGCCGCCGGCAAAGGCGCTCAAGTCATAGACTTCCTGCACCCATGTGGGCGCATCGTCGTTGCCGCTGACGCCAGTGTAACCGGGGCCAAGCGCATTGCCGGTTGGATTGTCCATGCGCGTGCGCTGGCCGGGCAGGATCGTCCACTCCTCACCATCAGCGCTGGCCAGCACGTAACCGTAGTCGTAGGTCTCTTCGATGTTCCACCAGCTCGTCACTGTCAGCGTGACGGGCGCGCCGGTGGACAGCGTGCTCAGGTCAAATCGGCGCGTCAGCCGAGGATTGGCGTCGTCACCGCGATTGCTCCACGCCATGCGCCCACCATCGGGTGCTGTGATCGGCGCCAGGCGTGCGGCAGTGTCACCAGCGAACTGAAACACGAAATCGCCCTCACCTTTCAGCACCAGATAGTCTGCACCGTAATTGGCGACCGTCGCCAGCGTTTCGTCGCCTGGCAGCGTTGTGTGCGTCGCCGCCGCATGTGCGTCCGGCAGGTCGAGCGCGCGGTAGCCGTAGCGCCCGTCCCTATCGAGCGCATCCGGATCATCGACCCAGTTGGCGACCACCCAGTCGGCGAATAGATCGTCGAAAGTGAGGTTGTCGCTTACGGTTGCCAGCACAGCATTGACGCCATTGATGCCGTTGCGCGGCTCCGCCACCAATCGGCTCAGGAAGCGATCGCCAAAACGCTGCGCCAGATAGGCGATGAAAAGGTAGGATGCACCGTAATGCGGCGCGTTGGCGTCTGGGTTGGCGCTCCACGTGGTGAGCGTCAGGTCGGGGTCTGCAAGAAACGCCGAGGCAAAGCCTATGTCGGCGGTGTAGTGCGCTACTTCCTGTGCATACTCGCTCAACCCCTCGTTGAGCCACAGGTCCTCGCCGCGATCCTGGTTCCAGTGGATCATGTGCTGAAATTCGTGCGCCAGGACGGTTTCGTAGGTGGTGGCGTTGCGCAGGCTGTTGAGCCAGTTCAGGTTGATGAAGAAGATTTCCTTCTCGTTGGAATAGGGATTGACCGCCTTCGTATATTTGTCGGCGCTGTAGAAGTAACCGGCGACGCCCGCCCCCATCTGCACCGTGTGTAAGACGTGCAGACGCGGGTCGCCGTCGATGCCAGGATTTGACTCGCTGCCAAAGGTGCTCACCAATGCCGGATACGCCACGCGACTGAAACGGTCTATCGCTCGCACAATACGTCCGCGATCAAAAGTTTGGCCCACCTCCACCCACACGTTGGCGACGTCGGTTTGGTGGATCAACTCGGCTTCGATCTCGATGTTGCGTTTGGCGTCGGAGTTGTGCACCCAGAAGGTGGCATGGTCGCCGACGGTGTATGTCTTGGGTTCAGCCAGCAATGGCGCTTCGTCGATTTGCGGGTTCAGTTGTGCAGTCAGCCGCACCGGGTCGCGCCCCGGCAGTTCGACCATGCGCAGCTGCGCGGCCGTGTCGAGGCTGGCCAGGGTTTCGCCAGGAATCGGCGTTGGCTCGCTGGTGGGAAGAGGGGATGGAGCGATGATGGGCGTACGGGAGGGCGTGATGGGCGGTGATGCGGGGCCAGGCGTCGGCAGGGCGCAGGCGGACAGCGTCAGCGCGACAAGCAACAGCATGAAGAGGCGGGCGCGCACCTGCCACAAGCGCATCTCTTCTGCCGCTGGCGAGTAGATGATCTGCGGTTCCGCCCCACGCAGGCGCGTTCGTCGCAGCCGCAACCACAATCGCCGCAGCCATGACCGGCTGATGGCCGCACGTGCACTCGTCGTATCAATGTGGCCTTCCATCGTCCCTCCGTCGCACCGTTGCCAGAGTTGACTTGCCTTCCTCCTGTCCTGGCGTGGTGATTCTACATCAACTTTGTCTCTTGCTCGCCTCTCACCGCAACTGGTCGCTTGCCATCCGCCACACCGACACCGTGCACGCGCGCGTATCGCTGGCGGCAATGTACAGCGACTCGCCGATTGTCAAAGTCGCAATGCCCGTCGGCGTCACGAGTTGTTCCAGATAGCCAAACTGCTGGCGCGGCTGGCCGTTCGCAGTAAAGCTCGTGAAGGTGCGGCGCAGCGGGTCGCTTACAAGCAGCCCGCCGGTTGGCAGCGCCGCCAGCTTTGGCCCGTCGATGGTGTTGGTAGGCTGCACCGCCGTCAACCCGCCGTCGATCGTGAGATTGTGCAGCCGTCCATCCTCGGCGCTGACTGCCCACAGCCCGGATGCGCCGAAGAGTGCATCGACCGGCTGTCCACGCGCCAGCAACGTGTCGAGGCCGCCGAATTGCTGCTGTACGACGCCGTCTGCCGTGAGTGTGACGACGCGCCCGCCGCCCGTGTCGGCGACGGCGATGGCGCCATCGCTGCTCACATCAAAGCCGCGTGGCCGGTAGAAAGAGGTCTGCACCGGCAGCACCGTCGGGATGCCATCGGCGCCGACGCGGTAGATCGGCCCGGCTACGGCGTCGAGCACAAGCAGTGCGCCGTCAGGTGCAAAGGCGACATCCACCGGTTCGGTTAATTCGGCGGCAGTCAGCGCGGTGGCAAAGCCGCCGTCGAGATCGAGCACCTGAACGCGACGATTGCCGGTGTCGGCGACGTATAGCTGACCACTGGACGGGGCGAAGGCCACCCCGTGCGGTGCGTTGAGTTGATTCGCTCCCGCGCCGCAGCCCGCGCCTGCAGTCCACAGCGTTTCGAGCGGCAGCGGCTCCAGCCCGGACGGCGGGATGCGCACATCAGGCTGCCAGGCGCTGGCGGCGCGGGTCAGGGCGAAGCCATCATTGCCCAGGGCTGGATCCAGCAGCGGCGGCGCAGGCGGCGGCGTTCGGTCGGCCAGAGAGACCTGCCCCGTCATCGGCAAGAGATATTGGCTGGTCAATTCACTGGGACTGGCGCCTGGCGGCTGCCAGAGTAGACGAAATTCAGGCGCATCGCTTTGCGGGGTGTAGCGGATATCGATGGTGTGCCAGCCTGGCGTCAGATAGATCAGACCTTCATTGTAGGCAGCGCCAGCTTGGGTGGCGTCAGCTTTGGCGGCGTCAGCGGCGTCGATGTGGCCATCAAGCACGCGTTGACCGTCCACCGACAGCTCGTTCGGCCCATCCGCCAGCGTCGCCAGCAGATACTCGCCCGCGCGGGCGATGCCGAGATTGCCTTGCCAGTGCACGTTGAACGGTTGCGCCAGCCCAAAGTCGAAGCCGATCACGCGATCTCTGCGCTGCGTCGCCGTCATACCGTTGGGGTCGCGCCCCGCGCGGTAATCGCCGATCAACCCAACGTCGTCAAGTACGGGCGTGTGGAGCACTGCGGTGGGCAGCGGTGTGGGCGTCGCTGCCCCGGGCGGCTGCCACAAAATGGCGGCATCGGCAGGTTGTCCGCCGCTGCGATAAGTGAGCGTCAGGCGGTGGATGCCCTGCGCCAGCGGGATAGCCTGCTGGGACAGCCCCAGGTCAGTGTCGAGCACCAACATCTCGTCGAGTTTCAACGTCACGGGGCTGGCGCTGGCGTCGGCGCTGAAGGTGTACATCCCAGCTTCAGGAATCGACAATGACGCTGTCAGTTCGGCGTAAAAGGGCGGCGGCAGCGGCGGGTAGCTGCCCCAGCCAAGCGTCAGCGATGGTGTGATCGTATCCAGCGCAGGAGCGGCTACGGCCTCCGCGTGGTCACCTGGATAGGCCAGCAAGTGCACACCCTGGCTGGCGAGAATCATCGCACGTGGCACGGTCAAGATCGAAAAGAGGGCGCGGCGCCCTTCCAGCGCCCAGGCGTTGTCGGGCGTGTTGCTGGCCAGTGGCGCGTCAGGGTACATCTGATGCAGTTGCTCCAGCACCTGCCCCTGACCGATCGGCACAAGGTAGATCACGTCGCCTGGCGGCGTGGCGCTGTAGGGCATCGTCGTGCCAAAGTCGAGCGTCTGGACGCGGCCATCGTTGATCGCAGCGCCGGCCAGCAGTCGCATGCTGGGATGGTTCAGCACGTTGGCCGGCGCAATGTAGGTCTGTCCTGTATCGTCGCTGGCCAGTTGTTCGGCCACAAAGCGTGCGATGGCATTGGGGAGTGAACCGTCGCCGGCGCCCTGCAAGGCGTTCAGGTCTGCGGCAAAGCGGGCGGCGCCGATGCCCAGCAGCGCGAAGATCACGAGCGTCCCTCCCAGCGCCAGCCGCGTCGGGCGCACGATGCGCCCCCAGGCGGCCACCAGTGCAGTCAACAACCGATCCACCGCCAGCGTCGCCATGGTCAGCAGCAACGGCAACAACGGGAGGAGGAGCGAGCGGGGCGACGTCATCGTCAAGTCAACGGTCAACGCGGCCGCACCGAGCAGCAACACGCCTGCGCCGATCACGATGGCGGCTGGCCGGGGGATGGCGCGCCCGAGTGCGCCCACGCCCAACACTATCAGCGCTGCAAGCCACGTCGACAGCAGTTCGCTGCCTGCGAGGCCGCCGTCGAGTGTCAGGTCAGGCCGCAGAAGGGCAGCGATCAGCGTGGCTGCCTGCCCCCCTGTTGCGTTCACGGCGCTCAGGAGCGGGGTGGCGTGCAGCATTCCGTGGACGACCGCTGGCGCAACGATGCCGAGTAATGCTGCCAACGCGCCGCCAATCGCTGTGAGTCGGGGCTTCCACGCACTACCTGCCCACAGCCCCAGCGCTAGAATCAAAGCCGTCCACAGCAACACGGCTGCACGCAGCGGCGGCGCCTCCACCCAGAGCAGCCCCAGCGCCAACCCGGCCAGCGTCCACCAGCGCAGGTCGGCATGTGCCAATGCGGCCAGCGTCAACCACAGCGCCAGCGTCGCCAGCAAGGCCGGGACGATCCAGCCGTCGGCAACGCGGGAGGCCCAGATATGCCACGGGTTGAGCGCCAGCAGCAACAATGCCGGCGGCGCAAAAATCGGCGGCGTCACCCGTCTGGCCACCCCTGCAAAAATCAGCACGGTCAGGCTGCCGATCGTCGCCCCGGTCAGGCGCAGGCTAAGGAGGCCGTCACCGGTGAAGCCAAAGATCAGCCGCGCCAGCCGTTCGAAGAGATTGAATGCACCGGGCTGTGAAACGGTGAGCAACTGCGCATCGACCAGTCGTAGCCCGTCGATGCACTCGCCGCCAACGCAGCCAGTGGGCAGGGATGCCAGGTTCCAGAAGCGCAGCACTGCGCCCAATGCAATCACCGCCAGCGTCCAGCCCCAGGCTGTGCGGCGTGAGACCGCTGGCAAGGGTGCGGCGGCGCCGATCGGGGTGCGCATGAAGCGACCGGCGGCGTCGGTCTCCCAGCGATAGGCAGGCGGCGCGTAGTCGCTGGCGGCGCCAGGCCACCACCCACCGACAAGGCTTAACACGAAGCCCAGCCCCCAGACCAGGCTGGCGGCCAGATGGGGCAGTCCGCCGCTGTCGAAGCCCACGCCAATGCCGCCCGCCACAAGACAGACCAGCCCGGTGAGCCAGAGGGTCTGCCCAACGGTGGACAGACGCGTGACGCGACGCCAGGCAGCCACCGGTTGCCAGCCGCCGCTCTGCCAGGCAAAGAGGAGGGCGGCGAGCGCAGCGATGAGCAGCCCATCGCGCAACAGGTACGGTGCAAAGCTCTCGGCGCCCGTGACAAGACGCACGGCGCCCAATGCCACCAGAAGCGCCAGCAACTGTAGGGATAATCGACGCATGGGGGCAGTGTACCACAGATGCACGCCGCGCCAGGCGTTTGTGGCGTGCTAGTCATCAAACGAATTCTGCAAACGGGCTTTCAGTCGTGCCGCCGGGGTTGCGGGCATCATGGTCAGAAAGTGAGCTGACCGGCGGAAAACAGGCTTAGGAGCGCATTGATCAACCAACCAGCCGCGCCGATTGCCAGCGCAGCAATGAGCGCGCCCACCGGTCCTTGCACCATCATGCCTGGCACAATGCGACTGCTGAGAAAGAGCACCAACGCTGCAATCAGCAAGTGAATGATCCCACCCATGATGCCGCCGTCGATGGTCAGCCCCAGTGTGGTGAGCAGCCAGGTGATCGCGCCACTGAGGATGGCGATGACGAAGGCGGCCAACAGCGCCGGTGGGAAGCCGCTAACCACCAGCCCCAGCCCCAAACGCCCGACGATCCAGATGATCACACCGGAGACCAGCCCTGCCAGCACAATCCCAATTAGTACGCCGATAATTAGCTCCATGACCATTCCCCTGGGTGAACTCTGGGTGAACTGCAGTTGATTGCCACCGCGTATTGTACTATGCCAGATCGCGCCGACCGAAAACCCAGATCGCACCTGCCACGCCGCCCACCAGCCAGCCCAGCATCACACCGACGCCCACAGGATCGAGGCGTCCGCTGGCGACGATTTCCTGGGGAAAGTAGTAGTGCCAGGGGTTGAGCCAGCCCACCGGCGAATTGGCGATGGCAGGGATCACGTCAAGCACAAAGGAGATGAGCGTCCAGGCGATGGCAAGCCCGCCGGCAGGTGAGGTGCGGCTGAAGCCACTGGCGATCAGCAGCGCGCCGCCGCCCAGGGCGCCAAAGAGCAGCCAAGCCATCAGCGCCACCCGCAGGTAATTGCCGAGTGGCAGCGCATAGGGCAACGCCTGTACGCCGACCGCCAACCCGATCCAGCCCGCCAGGGCGATCACACCGGCGCCGGCAGTCATCTCCAGCGCCTTGCCCAACACGAAGCTCCAGCGACGCAGGGGCCGGCTTAGCACCAGATAGATGGCGCCGCGCTCGATCTCCCCGGTGAGCGCATCCGTGGCGCGGGCAACGACAAAGGCTGCCCCTAGCCCAATGAACAGCGGATGTATCCAGGTGAAGGCGAGATAGTCCTGCACGCCAAAACCGGCCTGCAAGTTGGGCGCCAGTTTGAGCAGCGTGCGCAAACCATCCGGGAAGGTGCGCACTACACTGGTCACCGCCTCCATGCCGCCGATGGCGGGAAAGCTGACCGCCACCAGCCAATGAAAGGCCGCTACAGCCAGCGCAAACCATAACAGCGACCAGCGCTTGCGGCGCAGCGTGCTTAGCCAGATCAGAGCGACGTTGCTCAGGTCGCTGCGCAGCTCATGCACCGGGTGAACGCTCCGCTCCATAGTAACGTAGGAAGACATCCTCTAGGGAAGGTGGTTCGATGGCGACATCCGCCACCGGCAGCGTTGCCAGCAGATGCAGGGTGGCGGGCAAGTCTCCAGCGAGGAAGCGCCACTGCCCATCACCGCCGGTCACGTGGGTGATGCCCGGCAATGTCGCCAGCCGCTGCTCGATGCCTGTGTCACCGTCGGTCAGCCGCACCGTCACCCGTCGTTGCATGTGTGCGCGCAGGTCGTCGATGCGCGCCACTGTCGCCAGTCGTCCATCCCGGATCAGCGCCACGCGGTCGCATAGCGCTTCCACCTCACTCAGCACGTGCGAAGAGAAGAAGATGGTGGCCCCGCGTGCGTGCGCGGCGCGCAACAAGTCAAAGAGCGCCCGCTTTGCCAGTGGATCTAGCCCCTCGGTCGGCTCGTCGAGGATAAGCAGATCGGGACGATGTTGTAGCCCCTGCACGATGTTGATCTTCTGGCGCGTGCCGCGCGAGAGGCGCCCTAGCGGGCGGCGCAGGTCTTGATCACGTACGGCGAGTGTGTCGAGAAGGTGCGCCCGGTCGATAGGCGGTTGTTGTTGGAGCCGCGCCAGTTCGTCGAGCAACCATAACCCGGTGGCGGCGGCATCCAACCCGGCGACATCGGGCACGAAGCCCAGTCGCCGCCGCGCGGCCAATGCTGCCCTTGGGTCGGCCATCGCGTGACCGAGCAGATGCACTGTCCCCTGCGTGGGGCGCAGAAAACCGAGCAGCAGACGAATCGTCGTTGTCTTGCCTGCGCCGTTTGGACCGAGGAAGCCAAGCACTTCGCCGACAGGCGCCGCCAGGTTTAGCTCGGCCACGGCAACATCGCGACCGTAGCGTTTGGTAACGTTGACCAGACTGATGGCGGGTGGTGCGTCCGGCGGATAGAGCGGCATGGCTGGATTATAGCGACGGCGCACACAATTGCGTAATTCCTGCCGTGATTCGGTGCAGGCATTTGTTGCAGCTTTGTTGCCAGATCGGTGGACTATGATATGATAGCCGTTACGTCTGCAGCGGACGTCTTGAACGAGCTGTGTCTTGAGGGATGGGGCAAACGGCTTTTATGAATCCACGCACCTTGCGTGTTCTGGAGTATCCGAAGATTCTGGAGCGATTGGCGCAGTATTGCGCCTTTAGCGGCGGTGCAGAGTTGGCGGCGGCGCTGTTGCCCAGCGACGATCTGGTCACGGTGCAGACATGGCTGATCCAGACCCATGAGGCTTACCAGCTGCTCCAACAGAAAGATGACATCAACTTCGGTGGCGTCAGCGACCTGCGCCCGCTGCTCGACCGCGCCGAACGTCGCTCGGTGCTCTTCCCGGCTGACCTGCTGGAAATTAAGTTCACATTGCAGCGGGCGCGCCAGTTGCGCAACCTGCTGACGCGGCTGGAGCATGCCTTCCCGCATCTGGCGGAGATGGCGGCCAACATCCAACCCTGTGACCACGTTGTCGAGCAGATCAGCCGCTGTATCAGCGAGCGCGGGGACGTGCTGGACAACGCCAGCCCCGAACTGGCGCGCATTCGCAGCGAGTTGCGCGTAGCGCAAGAACGGCTGCTCAGCACGTTGGATCGCCTGGTCCATAGTAGCGATGTCAAGCCCTACTTGCAGGAAGCGTTGGTGACGCAGCGTCAGGGGCGCTATGTCATTCCGGTGCGCGCCGAATACAAAGGCAACATCGACGGCATCGTGCATGACCAGTCAGCGAGCGGCGCAACGCTCTTCATTGAGCCGCTCAAGGTGGTGCAACAGAACAACGCTGTGCGCGAGCTGGAATTGCAGGAGGAAAAAGAAGTCCGCCGTATCCTGTTGGAGCTTAGCATCGCCGTGGCGGAAGAGGCGATTTACCTCCGCCACAACACTCAGATTTTGGCGGAGCTTGATTTCACCTTCGCCAAAGCCAAATACGCCTACGCGCTCAACGCCACGCTGCCGGAGATGACCACTTTTCGGCCGCGCCACGTCTCACCTAGACGCAGCGGCCAGGATGAAGTGTTCCCTGCGCATCCCGGCTCCGTCATCGAACTGCGCCGCGCCCGTCATCCATTGCTCGACCAGAAAACGGTCGTGCCAATTGATGTCTATCTCGATGATGACACCTATCTAATCGTCATCACCGGTCCGAACACCGGCGGCAAGACCGTTACACTCAAGACCGTCGGCTTGTTGGTGCTGATGGCGCAGTCGGGCATGATGATCCCGGCGGACGTTGGCAGCAGGCTCTCCATTTTCGAAGGCGTCTACGCTGACATTGGCGATGAGCAAAGTATTGAGCAGAGTCTGAGCACTTTTTCCAGCCATCTGACCAACATCATCGCCATCCTGGAGGAGGCTGACCCGACTTGCCTGGTGTTGCTGGATGAACTGGGTGCGGGCACTGACCCGGAAGAAGGCTCTGCGCTGGCGATGGCGCTGCTGGAAAATCTGCGCGACCGTGGCATCACCACCTTTGCCACGACGCACTATAGCGACCTCAAGCTCTACGCTCACAACACGCCGGGCGTGCGTAACGCCTCGGTCGAGTTCGACGTTGAGACGCTCAGCCCGACTTATGAGCTGAGCATTGGCCTGCCTGGCCGCTCCAATGCGCTGACGATTGCACGGCGGCTGGGGCTGAACCCGGTGATCGTGGATCAAGCCGAACAGATTGTGCGCCCGGATACGTTGCAGGCCGACAAGCTGCTTGACGACATCCGCCGTGCCCGGCAAGAAGCCTTCGACGCCGCTGAGCGCGCCAGGGCGCGCGAACGCCAGGGACAATTGCTGGAAGCCGATCTGCGCTATCAACTGGCGCAGATCGAGCAGGCGCGCCGCGCCGTGATCGCCGAAACGCGCACGTTGATGCAGGCCGAGCTGGAAGAGGCGCGCAAGGAAATCGAACAACTGCGGCGGCAGGCGCGCAGTGGCTTTACCAGCGATCGCGCCGCTGGTCATGACGATTTCCTGGCGCGGGCGGAGAAAGAATTAGCGCGCCGGAAACAGGCGACCGAGGAGGTCAACCAGCGCGTCATTGTGCCAGGGAAAGCCGAGGATCGGCTCAGCGGGCCGGTTGAAATCGGCGATATTGTCTGGGTTGCCAGCCTGCAAGCCAGCGGGGAAGTGCTGGCTGTCTATGACGCCACCGATGAAGCTGACGTGCAACTGGGCAACTTCCGCCTGAAACTGCCTATGAAACGGTTGGAACTTCGCCAGAAAGCCGTCAAGGAAGTTGCAGCGCCGGCAGTTAAAATACGCAGTAGCGCGACCGGGCCAAGTCCCGGCATCGAACTAGACTTGCGCGGCGAACGCGTCGAAGAAGGGCTGGAGCGGTTGGAGCGCTATCTCAATGACGCCTACCGCGCGCGTCTGCCCTTTGTCCGCATTATTCACGGACACGGCACCGGCGCCATGAAATCCGCCGTGCGTGATGCACTCAAACACCATCCACTGGTGGGGATGATGCGCGCCGGCGAAGGCAACGAGGGTGGCGACGGCGTGACGATGGTGAAACTGGTGAATTCGTGACATCTCCAATCTCCAGTTTCGATCATGCTTGAGATGCGGAGATGAAGAGATTGCAGAGCGAGGAATCTTTTTCGTTATGACACATTCAATTGACAAGATCCGCTGTAGCGTGGGTGTGACAGCCTACAACGAGGAAGCCAACATCGGGGCATTGCTGGCTGCGCTCATCGATCAGCATCTGCATCAGGTCGAAATCGTCGAGATCGTCGTCGTCGCCAGTGCGTGCACCGACCGCACAGTAGAGATTGTCAAGGAGTTCATGGCGCAGGACGAGCGGATCAAACTCATCGAGCAGGAGCGGCGCGAGGGCAAGACCAGCGCCATCAACCTTTTCCTCAAGGCGGCGCAGTGCGACATCTGTGTGCTGGAAAGCGGCGACACACTGCCGCATGAATACGCCGTCGAGCACATGGTGCGCATGTTCCGCGACCCCAACGTGGGCATGGTCGGTGCACAGAAGATGGCAGTGGACACGCCCGATCATATCGTCGGGTTGCTCAGCCATCTACGCCTGCGCATGGAGCACGAGCTTTGCCTGGAAATTCCACGCCTGGGCGAGATGATCGCGTTCCGCAAAGTCTTCGCGCAGATTCCAGCCGACGTGGCGATGGACGAGGCCTTCGTCGAGGCGATCGTCGTACGCCAGGGGATGCAGGTGCGCTACGCGCCCGATGCCATCGTCTATAACACCGGGCCGACAACGGTCAGCGATTTTATCCGCCAACGGCGACGCAACCATGCCGGTCATCTCTATCTAAAGCACAAGTACGGCTACAAGGTAAGCAGCATCGAAAACCGCCGCGTAGCGCGCATCGCCTTCAAGGAGTTGTGGGGCATCGTGCGGCTGATATGGGTGCTCTTCTTGTTGGCCTTCATTGAAGGTTTGAGCCGTTTCCTGGGCTGGTATGATTTCGCCATCAAGCGCGACCGTCATGTCGTCTGGAACATGGCATGGACGCAAAAACAGAATGTGCAGGATGTACGCCTCAACCGTGAGAACGGCGCTGCCAAGGAAGCCTTCACGATCCAGACGCGCACGCAGTTGGAGCGGTAAGGTAAAATGTGACGTTGTGCGCGTGACGTGTGACGTGTTTCCTGACACGCACCACGCACCACGCACCACGAAACACGCAACCACGAAACACGCACCACCCAATGACCAAATCTCGCCTGCTCGATCTCCTCAAGCTCTTCATCGCCATCGGGCTGCTGACCTGGTTGGTGATGAAACTGCCTGACCCGGCGGCGCTGTGGTGGCAGATCGTCCATGCCAACAAGTGGCTGTTGTTGCTCGGCGCTGGCTGTTACACGCTGGCCGTTGCGGTGAGCGGGTTGAAGTGGGGCGTGCTCTTACATGCGGCTGGCATTGCTCTCCCCCGCTCGCGCCTGCTTGCCTACCAGTGGATGGCCGAGTTCTTCAACAACTTCTTGCCCGCCCAGGTCGGCGGCGATGTGATGCGCGGTTACGCCGTGGCTGTCGATACGCGCCGCAAGGCTGACGCCGCCGCCAGCGTGTTGATCGACCGTTTCATCGGTCTGATGATCTTCATGCTTTTCTCCGCAATCTTCTCCAACGCCGTGCTGATCTGGGGCAAGCCAGACGGCCAGCCCTTCTCGCCCGAAGGCGCTCTCTTTATGCGTTTTGCCGCCATTGGCAGCGCAGCGGCGGCGTTGGCGTTGCTGGTGGTTGTCGCCATCTTGTTGAGCCGTCGTCTGAAACGGTTGATGGAGCGCTTGCTGGCAGTGTTGCCCTTCCGTGCGCGCACGCTCCCTCTCTGGGAAAAGCTGGCCGCTGCCTTCGATGTCTACCGCGACCATCCGGGTGCATTGCTGTTGACCGCCGCCGGCAGCACAGCGATCGTGCTCCTCACCAGCATCAACATCTGGCTGATCGCACAGGCGATCCAGCCGGGCAGCATCTCGCTGCTGGAGGTGCTTGTGATCAATCCGATCATCGTCTTTGCGCTGATCGTGGTGCCGCTCTCACCAGGGGGGCTGGGTGTGCGCCAGGTTTCCTTTGCTGGACTATTTTTGTTCATGGGCGCCGGGTACGCGTTGGGTACGGCGGTCGGCCTTTTGCAACAGTTCATCGGCTACATCGTGAGCATTCCTGGCGGCATCCTGTGGGTGCGTAGTGGCCGTGACCGCACCTCGCAGCCTACCCCGCCGCCTCTCTCCGTGAAGCCCCAGTGACCACTTATTGTACTGGCGCCTGACCGCATGACCGCCTGGCTGACTGTCGCCGACGCCCGTTCTCTCTACGCTGAAGGGGACGCCGCACATGACTTTGACCACGTGCTGCGTGTGACCCACCTGGCGATGCAAATCGCCGCGGCAGAGGGCGCGGATGTGGCAGTGGTGCGACTGGCCGCACTCTTGCACGACCTGCCACCGACAGTGGCGGCCGCTCCTGATCACCGCACGACGCATCACCTGCAGGCAGCGGCGGCAGCGCAGCAGCTATTGGCCGCACGCGGCGCTGCCGCTGCTCTGATCGCCCAGGTCGCGCACTGCATTGAGGCGCATCGCTTCCGCGACCAGCGCATCCAACCACAGACGCTGGAAGCACAGTGCCTCTACGACGCCGACAAGCTCGATGCCATTGGCGCGATCGGCGTGGCGCGGGCTTTTGCCTATGCCGGCGCCCATGGCAGCCGGCTGTGGGTCAAGCCGGTGACCGCCATTATGGATGACAGCGCCAAAGCGGAGACAGACTATACGCCGGTGCATGAATATGTTTTCAAGTTGCGCCATCTGGCTGCCACCCTACACACAGCGACGGCGCGCGCCCTCGCCAGGGAACGCCATGCGACGATGGTGGCGTTTTTCCAGCAGCTTGATGCAGAGATGACGGCGTCGGGCAGTGTTCAATCAATATGACCAATGGTAGCCGTTCGCTGAAGGGTGGTGGAAAGATGTCACGGCGATTTCTGATTCGACGCATAATGCTCAGTGCGCTGCTGTTCCTGGCAGCCGTCGCGCTATTGGCGCGCCCAACGCCGCTGCTGGCGCAGACCGAACCGGACGCCCCCGCCGATTTCGCTGGCGATCCGGCCGTGGCTGCCTGGCCAGACGAGTATATCGTCGTGCTCGATCCAACGAAGAGCGAAGTCACTGCAGCGGAGGCGCAGCTGGTGCAGTTCGGTGAGATGATCGACCAGGTCACAGCGTGTGGGTCAAGCAACGTGTTGCAGGTCTGGCGGCTGACTGACCTGGCCGCAGCACAGTCCCTGTTGGCTGACGACCCGGCGGTGTTGTCGATCGAACCAAACTGGATCGTGCGCACCGCTGACCTGCCCACACCGCCGCCCACGACGCCGGAGACGCCCTACACCTTCGCCGATACGTACTACACTTCACGCCAGTGGAACTTGCAGCGCAGCGACGTGGCGCGCGCCTGGCAGTTGATCGCTGACCAGGAGTTGACGCAGCAGACTGTGCGCGTGGC
>DMDA01000100.1 GCA_003451595.1 Chloroflexota bacterium
CGTCTACCAGGGAATGCTCTACACCTACGCCATCGCCACGACCGACCCCGACCTGGCCTACGGCGACATCCTCACCATCACCGCGCTCACCCTCCCGTCCTGGCTGACGCTCGTGGACCACGGCGACGGCACGGCGACGCTCTCCGGCACGCCGACCAACGCCGAGGTGGGCGAACACGCCGTGGTGCTGCAGGTGACCGACTCCGGCGGGCTGACCGGCACGCAGGCCTTCACCATCACCGTCGCCAACGTCAACCACGCACCCTTCTTCACCAGCGCGCCGGTCACGACGGCTATCCAGGGTATGCTCTACACCTACGCCGTCGCCACGATCGACCCCGACCTGGCCTACGGCGACATCCTCACCATCACCGCGCTCACACTCCCGTCCTGGCTGACGCTCGTGGACCACGGCGACGGCACGGCGACGCTCTCCGGCATGCCGACCAACGCCGAGGTGGGCGAACACGCCGTCGTGCTGCAGGTGACCGACTCCGGCGGGCTGACCGGCACGCAGGCCTTCACCATCACCGTCGCCAACGTCAACCACGCACCCTTCTTCACCAGCGCGCCGGTCACGACGGCCACCGCGGGTATGCTCTACACCTACGCCGTCGCCACGACCGACCCCGACCTGCCCTACGGCGACGCGCTCACCATCACCGCGCCCACACTCCCGGCCTGGCTGACGCTCGTGGACCACGGTGACGGCACGGCGACGCTCTCCGGCACGCCGTCACGGCCCGATTTGGATTTTGGCAACAACCAGGTCGTACTGCGGGTAACCGATCGGGCGGGGTTATACGCCGAACAGCACTTTGGCATCCCGCCAGTGCGGTTATATCTGTTGTTGGTGTTCAAAGACTCCAAACCGTAGTCGGGCAAGGCCGCCCAACCCGCCGCTCCAGCCGACGCCGCCTTCGGCGGCGCGGCTGAGCGGCGTCTCGTTGGGCGACTGTATCAGACAAATAACCTACATCAGGAGCAACAACCTTGAAGAACAGAACCGTTTCCGTTGCTTTTATCGTAGTGATGCTACTCGGCGTATCCGTTGTAGCAGCCCAGGGGCGGTCTCCGCAGGCCGCCATGGGGACGGGCTTCACCTATCAGGGCCGCCTGACCGACGGCGGCGCGCCCGCCAACGGCGCGTATGATTTCACCTTTGCGCTCTACGACGACCCGACTGCTGGCGCGCAGGTCGGCGGCACGGTGACGCGCGACGACGTAAACGTGAGCGATGGCTTGTTCACCGTGACGCTGGACTTTGGGGACGTCTTTGACGGCACGGCGCTCTACCTGGAGATTGGCGTGCGCCCTGGCACGAGTAGCGGCGCGTACACCACCCTCACACCGCGCCAGCCGCTCACCGCTGCGCCCTACGCCGCTTACGCCCGGCGCGCTCCCTGGAGTGGGCTGAGCGGTGTGCCGGAGGGCTTTGCCGACGGCGTGGACGACGACGCCACCTACACGGCCGGGACGGGGATGACCTTGAGCGGCAACCAGTTCAGCCTTGCCACATCCTACCAACTGCCGCAAACCTGTACTAATGGTCAGGTAGCCCAGTGGAACGGCAGCGCCTGGACGTGCGCTTCTGGCGGGAGCGGCGACATCACCGCCGTCTACGCCGGAACCGGGCTAACCGACGGCGGCACGAGTGGCGATGTCACCCTGGCGGCGGATACCAATTATCTCCAGCGCCGCGTGAGCGGCGCCTGCCCGGACGGTCAATATCTCAAAGCCATCAATGCCGACGGCTCGGTAACGTGTGAGCCAGATGACAACACCACCTACACGGCCGGGACGGGGATGACCTTGGGCGGGAATCAATTCAGTCTACTCCCTTCGTATCAACTGCCGCAGACCTGTACCAATGGTCAGGTAGCCCAGTGGAACGGCAGTGCCTGGACGTGCGATGCTGCGGGCGGGAACGGTGACATTACCGCCGTCACTGCAGGGACGGGCTTGACCGGCGGCGGCACGAGTGGCGATGTCACCCTGGCGGCGGATACCAACTACCTTCAGCGCCGCGTGAGCGGCGCCTGCCCGGCAGGTCAATATCTCAAAGCCATCAATGCCGACGGCACGGTGACCTGTGAGCCAGATGACAACACCACCTACACGGCCGGGACGGGGCTGTCCTTGAGTGGCAATCAGTTCAGCGTCAACACTGCGCTCATTCAGGCGCGGGTGACCGGGTCGTGCAACAGCGGCAACGCCATCCGCGTCATCAACGCCGACGGCACGGTGACCTGTGAGCCAGATGACAACACCACCTACACGGCCGGGACGGGGATGACCTTGAGCGGCAACCAGTTCAGCCTTGCCACATCCTACCAACTGCCGCAAACCTGTACCAATGGTCAGGTAGCCCAGTGGAACGGCAGCGCCTGGACGTGCGCTTCTGGCGGGAGCGGCGACATCACCGCCGTCTACGCCGGAACAGGGCTAACCGGCGGCGGCGCGAGCGGCGATGTCACCCTAACGGCGGATACCAACTACCTTCAGCGCCGCGTGAGCGGTGCCTGCCCGGCAGGTCAATACCTCAAATCCATCAATGCCGACGGCTCGGTGGTTTGCGCACAGCCGACAGTGACTACAGTGGAATCGTTCTGCCAAAGGTCTTCTGGCGATATGAATGGGGATTGCGCTGCCCAATGTTCGACGGGTTGGATTCGGGTTGGCGGCGGATGTGAAACTGAATACGCCTTCGGTAGCAACTTTGTGTTGACAAGATCAATGCCTGCTGGTCCAGACGCATGGATGTGCACTTACGCCAGGGTGACGGTAAGTGGCAACTGGTGGATCAAGGCCTATATCTCCTGTTTGCAAGTTCCGTAAGGGCGAAGGAGGAAAGCTATGTCCCCCTCAATAAGCGTTCCCAAAACTTCGGTCCGCCTGGCTTTGTGCCTTGCCCTGCTGCTTCTCCCGGCGGTTGTCCTGGCCCAATCTGGCAGCGGGTACAACCTGGAATGGAACACGATAGACGGCGGCGGGCACACCTTCAGCAGTGGCGGCGTGTACAGCGTGGGTGGGACGATTGGTCAACCAGACGCGGGCTCGGTGTCGGGCGAAAACTATACCCTGGCCGGCGGCTTTTGGGGCCTGGCCGGCGGCTTTGGGGGCGGCGGGACGATCCGCTACACCTTGTATCTGCCGCTCATATTGCGGCAGTAAACCGTGCCGCCCAACAACGGCTTCCACCCGACCGCGCCGGAGCGCAAGCGAAGCGCAGCGCTCCGGCGCAGCGGGTGAAGCCTATCGTTGGGCGGCATGAGTTACAGACCGAGATCACAGATGATGAAGTTTGTATCTTTTGTGCTTGTAATATTTGCCCTCTCTGCTTGCTTGCCTATGCAGACGCCATCATATACGATGCCGGGAAGTCTATCGTCTCCGACTGTGCATACAGCAACCGTCACTTCGCCCTTTTCATTGACTAGTGTTCCCCCTTCGCCAACCTCTACTTTTACTTTGGACAAATGGTATCTCTGGACGAACGGCGCGCAACTGCGCGGGGCAAACATCTGGCAGCGCATCCGCGTCCCTGACCTGGACGGCGACCTGCTCGGCAATGGCTACATCGGCCCGCCCTACGCCCAATCCGATTTCGACCGGCTGGCGGCGGCAGGGGCGAATTACGTCAATCTCTCCATCCCCGGCCTGTTCACCGAACGCCCGCCCTACGTCCTGGACGAAGGGGCGCAGGCCAATCTCGATTCCTTGCTGGAGATGGCCGGGCGCGCCGGGCTGTATGCCGTCATCTCCTTCCGCACCGGGCCGGGGCGCAGCGACTTCACCTTCTACCGCGATGGGGCCGGCGACTGGTTCGACCCGTCCCTGCTCATCGAAACCGTCTGGACGGAACAGGCCGCGCAGGATGCCTGGGTGGAAATGTGGCGCGTCACCGCCGAACGCTATCGCGGCCACCCGGTGGTTGTCGGCTATGACCTGATGGTGGAGCCGAACGCCGATGAAGTCATGCTGGAGATTTACGACCCGACGGAGTTCTACCCGCGCTACGCCGGCACGCTCTACGACTGGAATCAGTTCTATCCCCGCATCGTGGCCGCCATCCGGCAGGTGGACGCCGAAACCCCCATTCTGGTCAACCCGATGGGCTGGGGCAGCGTCCCCTGGCTGCCGTACCTTCAGCCGTTCCTTCGGCACTGGTTGTTCCTTCCTGCCGTTGTTCGTTGGGGCAGCGTCCCCTGGCTGCCGTACCTTCAGCCGGTGGATGCAGAGCGCATCGTCTATGCCGCTCATCAATACGGGCCGTTTCTCTATACTCACCAGCAGCCCGGAGAAGACAAACCCTACCCAGGCGAGTTCGACATCACCTGGGACGGTCACGGCAGGGCGGAAGCCTACATCACGAGAAACCACCTGGGCGGTGCGGCACTCGGCGTAGTGGCACGCCAATTCGCTCGGCCGAATCACTTGCGGATGAGTGTGTGGAGCTCATGGGTGTGGCGCTCTGGCTTAACGTCAGGAGGCAGGTTGGGGCGAACATGCTTCGCGAACCACTCTGCCGCGTCTTTCGACGACTCCCAGACTTCTACGACATGCCAACCGCCTTCAATCGGATGGCCGAAGTGCATGATGAAGCCGGGAGCTCCTTTAAGGGCATCCCCAAGAAGCCGGATTGTTTCCTCATATCCTTCCTTGGTCTGACCAGGAACATCCGCACTAATCGCTACAGCCATACTTGGTTCTCCTTTCTTGCTTGATGGTTCTTGTCAATTCCTACCGTCGCGTCGTTGCGGCAATCGAGGCCGCCCCATTAGGCGGATGCGCAGCGGAGCGTCAGCACAGCGAAGCGTCCGCCTAACGACCCGCGCCTCAGCCGCCGCGAAGCGAACGCAGGGAGCAAAACGGTCGGCCGCAAGCGCCTGTTAGCCAGCGCCCTGCTTTAAGACACGCATCCTTATTTGCGCTTTCTCGAAGGGCACAAGGCTACACGCGCCTACTCAATCTTGTCGCTTCAGCCGATACTCTCGCCTATTGCCAGGTTCACCCTTTGCCACTTGATTCAATGCGGTGCCGGGCTACTGGCTGTCGTCGTTCGCTGCGGTGAAACACGTGCCTCTGGCTTGTTAACTTTGCTTGCACGATGTCGCGCTGCAAGCCACGCGCTCCTGTGTCGTAGGAGTTACTACTGGAGCGTTGGGCCCGCGCTCTCTGTTTGATAAAGAGGTGTAATGCGAAGCCTTGCGCTGAAGTTGCAGAATCGCCCTATGTTATCAATCTGCCTGCCAGGAGCATTCGGCCAAACCAAATAGCCCAGATTGGATAGCAAACCACGGTAGTCAAGCCGCCAATTGCGGTGAGCGGGTGTTCTTGTCCGCCCAAGATGAAACCGATTATTACCATTACGTAGCCTGCTCCCGCAATGATGCCCAGAACAGCTAATCTGCGAGAGAGCACCTCATGAGCGAGGGCAAGGTAACTATAGACCATTAACGCCGCGCCGAATAAGCCATAGGCGACCGGAACGACAACTGCGGTCTGTGCAAATGCTATGACTCTGACAATGAGCAGGGTTTGGAACACGACCACGACGAGCATGGCCAGAATGCCGATGAAAAATGTAACGAGACTAACAGCGGGTACATCATGGCAGTGTAAACGGTGGAGCACGATTAGAACAGGAAGTGTGGAAAGTGCTAGAACGACACTTGAGATATCGTTGATTGTGCCCCATGGTTCGCCCAGAGTGAAGAACAGGGTCAACGTCACCAGACCCACAATCGTGACAATGGCGCTCGTGAAAGCTGACCAGCCTGCATATCGGATTAGTTCAGCATTTGTCATTTGGATCATGGATTTCTCGCTTCTGATGAAGAAGATAAACCACTTCAGACATAGACTCCGCGATAGCCGATGAGTTGTCCGAGTGGAGATAGCAACCACATGAGCAGCTTTTGGACGAGACGTGGGGGCTGTTGCACCCGGATCTCCTGATCGTACTCACGCATTAACACCGCCATTAGGAACAGATTGGGCAGCCCCTTCTCGTTGAGTTTTCCTGCCTTGACGAGCGAGAAGTAGGTCGCGAAGAAATCTTCGATCTTGAGCGCCAGGCGAAACTCCTAAATTGCATGCGCCTCGCTGTCGCCGGCATTCCAGAAGGTGTGCGGAACATTTCGGGGAATATCTACCACCTCGCCAGGGCCGATTGATCGCTCAATGGCCGCGATACGGAAGCACAACGATCCGGAAATGACCTCACAGCGAATCGCTTGAAATGGATGGACATGTTCTGGTTCTGCCGCTCCATTATGTATAAATATTTGTTCAGCATTTGCTCCTATAGGTCGCTATTGTCAAGGGAGCATAACCATGCTTCGGTGGATGCTGTTCAGGTTGAAGGGCAATCGCTCCCATGCTTCTCCCAGGTTTTTGGAACACCACACATCGCCATTGCTCAACCCCGCGTATACATGCCCCGGTTCACTGGGATCGGTCAGCAACGCATACGGCATATGCTTAAGCGGGCGGGGTAAGCCACCTTCCAGTTTTTCCCATTTCCCATCCGCATTGGATCGGAAGATAAAAGCTTGAGCGTCATTCTCACTATGGGCTTTCGATGGGGACGATGAAATGGACAGATAGCTTACCTCTGGATGGAAAGGGTCTGCTGCACAAGCCCATCCATAATGCCGGTCTAGACCTGCCCGATTTTGGACCCATGTATTTCCCCCATCCCGACTGATGGCTGTGCCCGCGCCCGTCCCACCGGCTTCATAGACCCAATTGCCCTGCGAGGAGTGAAAAGTAATCGAATGGCAGTCCCTCAGAGCACCCTTCCGGTGATCCTGCCATGTCTTCCCGCCATCCACGCTGCGCACAACTGCCCCGAACTCAACCCCGATAACGATCACATCCTGATCCACTGGCGAAAGCGCTATGCCCTGGATGTAAGCAGTGAACGGCGCTTCGGCTGGTGAAAACCAAAAACGACGCGAGAATATTTTGCGAAACGATAGGAGCTCTTCCCAATGCAGACCGTAATCAAGGGTGCGGAACAGGCAGGCTGGCTTGGTCCCGGCAAACAACATCCCAGGAACCAGGGGGCTGACAGCGATCGATTTTACAACCTGCCCGGCCAGCCCGCTTGGCGTCCACGATTGCCCACCGTCTACCGAGCGGAGCACACCGGAGGTGTGCGTTCCCGCGTAAACCTCTCCATGCCTCAAAGGGTCCGCAGCTAGGCAAGTCACTACCTGGCCTGCAAGGGCTTGCTCAACAGTCCAACGACCATCTGACCCGCACGTGGCTCGGCATATCCCACTGCCAGTCGTTGATAGAAACGTTCTCATTTTATCTCTCCTTCTGGCATCATTTCTGACCTTGGGGTGGTAGTGAATGGAGGTACAGCCACATCGCCTTCATCTCGTCGTCAGTCATTTGGTTGATATACATCCAGGGCATGAATGGGCTCATCTGTCTACCGCCAGGCGTTCTGCCGGTGCGCAATGCCCGAATAAAATCCGCCTCGTTCCAGGTGGATAGTTCACCCGCCTGGGTTAGGCTGGGAGCGGGCGGGGCATTGGGATCGGGATCTTTCCCACCGGTCAGGTCGGGACCGTGACAGGTGCGGCATTGGCCGGTGCGCACCAGATAGTCGCCATAGGCAACGGTCACGCCTGGCTGCGCATCCACCGGCCGGGCAGCCTGATGGTCAATATGTTCTGCGGCCATTAAATCGCCAAATACACCTGCGCCGATCAGCGCAATCCCTAACGGTGTGATCTGGGTGGCTGGTAGCGGATTATCGACCGGGGCAGTGCTCTTCAGATAGGCAATCATTTCGCCGAGTTCCTGGTCGTTAATGTAGAAGTAAGATTCAGATGGCATTGTCAGGATCGGGTGACCGGTATGGTCCACCCCGTGGCGGATGGCGGAGATGTAGTCAGCATCTGTAAGCGGATCTCCACCAATTCCCCGTCCCGCCGTCAGGTTGGCTGCAGATATGACTCCCAATGCAGCGTCCTGAAAGATCACTGTCCCCGCCGCGTTCGCCCCGTGGCAACCTGCGCACCGAGCAATAAACAGGCGCTGCCCCTGGCTGATGGACTCTCGATCGGTTGGAATAGAGATCGTCTCGACAGAGAGCGAGTACATTCTATTTAGCCGCTGGGATGTGGTTGCATAGAGTGCCACTCCAGCTAGCAGTGCCAGAGCTACCAACCCAAGCAATCCAAAACCAATCCATTTCATGAATTTTCGCATGATGTCCTCCAATCAATCAAATGGTTACTCGAAAATTGCCGGATTTTTGATGAGTTGTCTCCTTTATCGCGTATGTGCTATAATCATGTAATGCTAGCTTCCCTTCTGCATCACGGAATTCCGTGATCTTCAGGGAACAGATATGATCTTTCGCTAGGCGGTGAACAGTTGCCACGGCTCTCACGCACACAAGAACTAACGCGCCAACAGATTGTCCAGCTTGCGCCCAGTGGGTTGTCACCCAACCAACTTGGCGAACGCCTCTTAGCCGCTATTGAGCTTGCTGTCGCGTTCGATGGCGCCCAGTTATATGCTGTAGACCCGACGACACTCTTGTTCAATCGTTTGCTGGGTGTAAGCGCAGGAATGCAGCCACACATCCATTGGTATGTGCGAAACCTTTACCTAAACGAACCCCTTGTCACCCATCCCAATTTGATGCGGGCCGGCCTCACCGCTGTCGTTCTCCACGACCGGCCTGAAACATCGTGGGGTCTCCCCAGTCATCTGGCTAACCAGTTCTCGGCATCTGAATACTACCGGGCGTACCATACGTTCACGGGGGCAGATGGCGGAGTCTTGCGGGCCTTTTTTCAGGCAGACGGCCTGTGGATCGCTGCGCTTGATCTTGCGCGGTTTGACGCACATCGGCCATTTCGCCCCGCCGATGTCGCGTTCCTCCGCCTGCTCGCCCCAACAATTGGGAGGCTCATTCGCGCTGTGCTTGATCGTGACAGCGCGCTGTCCAATGCAACCACAGTGACCCCGGATGCTTGTGGTGTATTGGTGCTGGCACCGAATGGCAGTCTCCGGTCGTGTACACCAGCGGCTGAAAACTGGATCAACCTGCTTCAGGATGCAGGCGAATCGCAGGTAGACCACCTGCCGAGCGTGATCTGGTCGGCGATCGCCGGACTGCGCGCCGGTGAACCGTTAAGTGGGCAAGCCCAGGTCTGGGCGTCAACACGCAGCGGCCAGGTCCGAATCGAGGCCTCGCCCCTTGGCGACGACGGGAGCGTAGCCGTGGTGCTAGCGCCCTACGTTCAGCCTCTGCCACCAGCAATCCCCTCCAGTTGGGACCTCACCCGCCAGGAACAACAGGTTGTTGGAGCAGTGGTGCGCGGTCTAAGTAACCGGCAAATCGCCAAGAGTCTAGTTGTCACCGAGGACACGATTGAGTCGCACCTGAGGCATATTTACGCCAAGCTCAATGTGCATAGCCGTAGTCAGCTAATCGTTCAGTATTTCGCCCAGGTCTACAACCCCGATCTAGTCCAGTAGACTCAAGGCATCCGGCCATCAGCGAGCTGGCTGCCAGGCGCAGTTCTCGGTGACAGGATACCGCACGGAGGGAAATCAGGGCGGGAGTACAGGATTGGAGACCAAAACGGCGCAGCGGAGCAATCAAAGGAAAACCGTCGTTTTCGTGGCTCAGGTTCCGTCAAGGGTGAGCGCGGGCTAACCACCGCTTGCAGGCGACTTGGCCTTCACGCTCCGCGTTCGGCCATGCGCCTGATGCACACCGGTTGGGCACGCTGAACCAAGAACGTGATCAGCCAGCGAGCAACCCCACAACTCGTTGCTTCAACCAATTAGGGCCAAGAAAGCACTTGTGCGGTAACCCAATGTGATTTTCGCTCAGTCCGTTACTGCGTTGTTTTTCCGTTTGCACACTTGTATCCCTTGAGATACAACAGAGCCGTGATGGAAATCCGTCATGGCCGAGGTCTACGCCGCTTGGTTCGCCAACCTACGCGACCGTCAGGCCCGTGCCCGCATTGACGTGCGGAGCCGGCGGCTTTCGTTGGGCAATCCTGGCGATGTACGACCAGTAGGCGGCGGAGTCTCAGAGTTGCGGATTGACTATGGGCCTGGTTATCGGGTCTACTTCGTGCAACGTGGCGCGGCGCTGGTGATCTTATTGGTGGGTGGTGATAAGCGGACGCAAGAGCAGGATATTCAAACCGCGCAGGAACTCGCCCGCGCAGTGTAGGTGAGAAACATGGTGCAGAAGAAGATACCCACTCGTGCTTGGGACGTGGCCGAGCATCTCGAAACCGAAGCGGATATGGCTGCCTATCTCAACGCGGCTTTGGAAGATGGTGACGCCGCCTTAGTGGTCGCCGCGCTGGGTGACATTGCCCGCGCCAAAGGCATGTCACAGATCGCACGCGACGCAGGGTTAGAGCGAGAAAGCCTGTACAAGGCGCTCTCAACAACCGGCAACCCTGAATTTGGCACGATCCTCAAAGTGGTGCGGGCACTTGGCTCGCAGTTTCATGTGCAAACGATCGGTGCGCAAACAGCAGGCGCCTGAAGCATGGCTCTTGTGCCCTACCAGCGCATTAATGAAATTGTCAATGGACGCCGCGACATTACGCCTAGCACTGCTTTGCGCTTGGCGAAGTTTTTCAATGTTTGCAGCGGACAGCGGCTTCGCCGCTGAGGGTGCGCGCTGCGAGCCAGCGGAGTGAATTTTGGGGCGAAAGAGTCTTGATTTCTCATGCCACCGCCCACCCAACGCCAAGTTCTTCCAGCCGTTCCACCGTCGGATTCCCCGTCGCCACGTCCCACCCCGCCAGCTTGTAGTAGAGGTCTTTGGCGTGCTCGATTTCCTCCTTGCTGACGCGCAGACCGTCGCTGACGCCGCCGGTGAGCGGTTGGTGCAGGCGCGGGGGGAGTCTGTCATCGTCGCGTGTGAAGCCCTCACGCGCGTTGAAGACTTTCATCAAGTTGACGCGGCGTGCGCCCACCTCCATCAGTTCTGATAGCGTCGTGTCCCAGCCGGTGACGGCGTTGACCACCTGCGCCACGGTTGAGGGTCCGTACAACTGCCACGTCGCGCCCCAGTCGAACTGGCAGAGGTTGAGTACATCCATCAGGCTTGTCCAATACTGGGTGATCAGCGTGAACTCGACCTTCTCTTCGCCCAGGTCGGTGGCCGGGACGGGGCGAGTGAGACCCAGCTCAGCCAGCCAGCCCAGGCTGCGCTCGCCGGAATTTTCTTCGTAGGAGGTGTCGTGCTCGCTCGATTGATGGTCGGCGCCGAAGGGGTTGACCGCGTAGATCAGCCCTATACTGCGCTTGACCTGCGGCATGTGCGCCGGCGCTTCGCTGCCCTTGACCGTGATCAGCCGCGCCTGAGCGTCCGGCCCGATCTGCGCCGCCGCGCGCGCCGATCCTTCTGCCAGCAGATTGCCCAGCCGCCCGCGACGAAACGCCATCGCCTCCAGCGCCGCGAGCATGGCTTTGGCGTCGCCCCAGCGCAGCGCCAACCCGTCGGTGTCGGCGTCGGTCAGGATGCCGTCCTCGTAGCACTCGATCGCCCACGCAATCGTCGCGCCGGCGCCGATCGTGTCGAGACCGTAGTCGTTGCAGAGCGCGTTGGCTTTGGAGACAGCGGCCAGGTCGCGGATTTCACAGTAGGAGCCAAAGGTCGCAATCGTCTCGTATTCAGGGCCGCCCAGCTCGCGCTTGATCTGATATTCGTCGTCGGTCTCCACCTCGCGCTTGCAGCGCACTACGCACGCGTAGCAGGTGTCGCGATCGACCAGGATCGTCTCCGCCAGCCGCTCGCCGGAGATTTCCTCGGCGTGATCGAAGTGTCCACTCTGGTAATTTCGTGTAGGCAAGCCGCCAGAAAACTCCTGGCTGAGCACTACGCCGGCTGTGCCCAACTCGCCCAACTCCTGCATGCCCCGGTTCGTCTTGAATTCCGCCGCACCCAATGCCGCCACTGCTTTGACGCCTTGAGGGTCGGCGTAAGTGGGGCGCAACGACCCGCGCACAGCCACTGCCTTGAGGTTCTTCGACCCCATCACCGCACCCAATCCTGTGCGTCCGGCGGCTCGATTTCGCATATTGATGATGGCGGCGGTGCGCACCAGATGCTCGCCCGCCTGCCCGCAGCATGCCACCTCGACTTTGTTGTCGCCCAGTTCCTCACGGATGCGCGTCTCGGTCTCCCACGAACCCAGCCCCCATAGATGCGAGGCGTCGCGCAGTTCCGCCTGCCCGTTGTGCAGCCAGAGATAGACCGGCTTCTCCGCCTTGCCCAGGAAGACGACGCCGTCGAAGCCCGCGTTCTTCATTTCCGCCGGGAAGAAGCCGCCCGCCTGTGCGTCGCCGATGGCGCCAGTGAGCGGTGATTTGGCGTTGGCGGTCATGCGGCTTTGCCCCGAAAAGGGTGCGCCGGTGAGCACGCTCAGCATCAGCGTCAGCACATTGTCAGGCCCAAGTGCGTCGGCGCCAGGCGGCATGTGCTTGAGGATGTAATACATGCCAAAGTTTGTCCCGCCCATGTAGGTGCGATACCACGCTTCGTCGTGTTCGTCGATATGCATGGCGCCCGTACTCAAATTCACGACCAGGATTTTTCCGTGATAACCGTGAGGCATCATAGCTCCTTTGCGTTGCACCATAGAGTAAGCAATGGGGGGCTCAAAAATCGCGTCGATACGATCGGTGGAGTAATTTTATGGCTGCGACCAGTTTCTGACAAACCGCTTGCGTTCCAGACTCGCAGCGCCGAAGTTGAGCAGCAATCCGCGCCGAAACTGTGTAGCTTTGAGGTAGTTGAGAATCTGTGCTTCTTCGAGGCTCGTCAGTTGTTTCAGCGCCTTCAGTTCGACAATGATTTCGCCGAAGCAAATGAAGTCAGCGCGGTAGCTGCAGCTCAACTGCACGCCTTTGTAGAACACCGGCAGTTCAACCTCGCGCTGAAACGGGACTTTGTGCAGCGGAAACTCAAGCGCTAACGCCTCGTGATAGACCGACTCCAGGAATCCACAGCCAAGCAACCGATGCACCTCCATCGCCGCGCCGATGATCGCATATGTCTGCGGGTCGCTGCGCGGATCAAGCACATTCCCGATCCTTGAATGGTCAAGATTCATCACTCACCTCGAATTCTGCCAAAGTGTCTTTGTGAAATCAGCGAAATTTGCGGATGGAAATCTTGGATTGATCCGCAGATTGCACAGATTACGCAGAATGAGATGGAGAATGATTCTGTGAAATCAGCGCAATCTGCGGATGGAAATCTTGGATTGATCCGCAGATTGCACAGATTACGCAGAATGAGATGGAGAATGCTTCTGCGAAATCAGCGCAATCTGCGGATGGAAGTCTTGGATTGATCCGCAGATTTCACAGATTGCGCAGAATGAGATGGAGAATGCTTCTGCGAAATCAGCGCAATCTGCGGATGGAAGTCTTGGATTGATCCGCGGATTGCGCAGATTGCGCAGAATGAGATGGAGAATGATTCTGTGAAATCAGCGAAATCTGCGGATCAATCTTTTTTTGTGTTCACGCGCTGGGTGGGTCGGTGGGGGCGCTGCCAAAGCCGCCCAGGGTTTGTCGCACGATGCCCTCGAGGCTCTGGCCGCCGGGCAGCTTGACTTGCTCCAGGATTGTGCGCAGGTTTTCCTTGAGCACGACGGTGGCTTTCTGGGCGAATTCCTGCAGCTCGGCGTCGGTCGATTCGCCGCGCGCACGCACGCGTTCAACCAGGGCATCGACGTTTTTCTGGATGTCACTCTCGGCGATCTCACCGCGTTCGACCATGCGCGTCAGCAGCTCGCTGACCTCGTCTTTGGTCAATGCCGCCGCGCCAAGACCGAGGTGCACCGCCTTCTGTCCAGCCATGACCAGGTTTGCCGCCTGCACGATCAGTTCATTGCGCGCATTGATCAACAGCTCATTCAATTGTTCGGTTGGGTTGGGTCGTTCTTGTTCGTCTGCCATGATGAAGTCCTTTCGCTTCACAATTTCCGTTACGATGTTTGCAGATACGCTTGGACGGCGCGTTTCAAGTGTCCATTGCTGGCAGCCAGGGCATCGTGCACCTCCTCGCCGCTGGCGCCGGTGAGCAAAGCAAACGCCGCCGCCTTGACTGAGCCGTAGGCATCCAGCGCCTGCGCCGCTGCTTCGGCGTCAGCCTGCGTGATCGCCTGCACGATGTTGATCGCACGCGCCCGCAGCTTTTCGTTGGTGGGCGTCACGTCGATCATCAGGTTCTCGTAGACTTTGCCCAGCCGGATCATCGTGGCGGTCGAGATCATGTTGAGCACCATCTTCTGCGCTGTGCCAGCTTTCATGCGCGTTGAGCCGGTGACTACTTCAGGCCCACACAGCACGACGATCGGATAGTGCGCCACCTTTTCCATCGGCGTGTGCGGGTTGTTGACGATGCAACCCACCTTGGCGCCGATGCTGCGCGCATAGTGCATTGCCGCAAGCGTGTAGGGTGTGCGCCCGGAAGCGGCAATGCCAACGACCACATCATCTGCGCATAGTCCCAGCGCCTTCATATCCTCGACCGCCTGTTCGGTGTCGTCCTCGGCGCCTTCGACCGAGTGCCGCAGCGCCCGCTCGCCGCCTGCAATCACACCGACGATCTGCCGTGGGTCGGCGCCAAAGGTAGGTGGGCACTCCGATGCATCGAGCACGCCCAGCCGCCCGCTTGTGCCCGCGCCGACGTAGATCAATCGCCCGCCGTTGGATAGCGCAGCAGTTGCCGCATCGACCAGCGCGGCAATTTCGTACAGCGCCAGTTCGACGGCGGCGGCGACACGGGCGTCTTCCCGATTGATCGTCGTTACGATGTCGAGTGAATCCATCTCGTCGATCGTCAACGTGGTGGGGTTGCGTTGTTCGGTGATCAGCTTGCTCAGATCCATGTGATTCCCCTAAATCGTCAATGTGCCTTTGGTGCTGGGCACGCCCTGCCGTCGCGGGTCGATCAGCGTGGCGGCGTCGAGTGCACGCGCCAATGCCTTGAAGAGCGCCTCAATTTTGTGATGATCGTTGCGTCCGTAGAGCACTTGCGCATGGAGATTCATTCTGCCGTGGATCGCCAGCGACTCGAACAGATGGAAGATGAGGTCAGTGCCCAGCCCACCGACGCGCGGCGTGGCGAACTCGCTCTCGAAGACGCAGTAAGGTCGCCCACCTAGATCGACGGCAACCAGCGCCAGCGCCTCATCCATCGGCGTGTAGCTGTGCGCTGTCCGCACCAGTCCGCGCCGGTCGCCTAGCGCCTGGTCGAGCGCTTTGCCCAGGCAGATAAAGACATCTTCCGCCGTGTGATGTTCGTCTACGTGCAGATCGCCGCGCGCGTGCACGGTCAGGTCGAAGAGGCCATGGCTGGCAAAGAGCGTCAGCATGTGATCCAGAAAGCCGATGCCGGTGGCGATGTCCGCTTTGCCCGCGCCATCGATGACCAAAGTGACCTCGACTTCGGTTTCGCCGGTCTTGCGTTGAATGGAGCCGTTGCGCATCGTGTGGTCGCCTCCGTTCACGGTTTGGCTGCTGGCATTTTGCGTTGCGCCAGTGCTCGCTGGTCGTCGATTAGGTCGAGCACTTCTGCTGGTTTCGCCACGCCCAGGAACTCAAAGGTGTGACCCGACGCCGATGCAGTCTGGCAGATGACGTCGCCATACTCGAAGATCGTCTGGAAGATGCCGCGCTTGCGGATGTTGATGTCCTGGATGTTGGTCAACGTCGCCGTTTTGATGTCCTGATTGAAGGGCGTCGTCTTGGTGGAGTCAATCAGCCGCTCACTGGTGATGATCCACAGATCGTTTTCATACCGATACCAGTAGATGCCAGCATAGATGACTGCAGCCAACGCACCGACCGCCATCAAGATATCTACGACTACTTCCATGCCGCCGCCAATCGAGCGTAACCACATCCAGAGCGCGACGCCCAAAATCAGCAGCAGCGCCACGCCAACAATGCGCCCGATCAGGGACAACGGGTGACGTTTGATGATGCGAATAACCATCTCGTTTTCTTGCAATTGAACAGGCAATGCCATGCTTTCCTCAATTCGTATCTCGTGAATAAATGGGCTACGGCAGCCATTATACTGCAAATTGTCCTTTACGTCCGATGCACAGTGAGCGCATGCAACGCCTCGACTAGCCGATCGGTCTGCTCCGGTCGTCCCACCGAGATGCGGATGCAGTTGTCCAGCCCTGGCTTGTTGTAATAGCGCACCAGGATGCCCTGCCGTTCGAGTGTCTGCTTGATCTCCCTGGCGTTGCGCCCGTTCACGCGGCAAAGCACGAAGTTCGCCTCCGACGGCTGCGGCTCCAGAAATGGCACGCTCGCCAACAACGCCGACAGCCGCCGCCGCTCCGTCTTGAGTTTCTCCACCGTAGCGCGCAGATAGTCGAGGTCGCGCAGACTCGCCAGGCCGGCCACCGTCGCCGCCACGTTGACGTTGTAGGGCTGCTTGAACTTCCATAACTCCGCCATCAACCATGCCGGACAGACGCCGTAGCCCAACCGCAACCCGGCAATGCCCGCCGCCTTGCTGAAGGTGCGCAGAACGACCAGGTTGTCATGTTGCAGCGCCCACGCCGCCCGGCTCGGATGGTCGGCAAACTCGACATACGCCTCGTCGAGCACCACCATCACCGGCAGGCGCAGCAGCCGCGCCAGATCGGCGTCCGGCAGCCACGTCCCCGACGGGTTGTTGGGCGAGGTGAGAAAGAGCAGTTTGACGCGGCCAGCTGGTTGTTCCAGCACCGCACGCTCAACCGCCTCGACGTCAACGCCATAATCCGCCCGCCGCCACACCTCGATCACCCTGGCGCCGGTCAGCTGCGCATCGAAGTTGTACATGCCGAAGGTCGGCGGGCAGTCGATGATGGCGTCGCCCGGCTGCAAAAAAATTCGGCATAAGTAATCGAGCATCTCGTCGGCGCCGTGGCTGGGCAGGATGTGCTCCGCCGCCACGCCGACATACGCCGCCAGCGCGTGACGCAATTCGGTTTGCTGTGGATCAGGATAGATGTGATAAAAATTGTACTCCGCCAGCGCCTCGATCACCGCTGGCGCCGGGCCATAGGGATTCTCGTTGGCGTCGAGCTTGACGATCTGCGTCGCGGGCAAACCCAGCCGCGCGCTCAACACCTCGAACGGTACAATCGGCGTATAGGCTTCGAGCGCAGCAAGCTCGCTGCGCACCAACGCGCGCACATCGAACGGAGACACCGAGACAGGATTGTTCATACGCTACGATCGGACTTTCGTTTCGTCTCAATTGCCAAAATATCATCTGCAGATTTCGCAGAGAATTATCCGGCATTCTCTGCGAAATCTGCGAAATCAGCGGATCAATGATTCTTCACGGCATTAACTTTACCGCAGATTGCGCAGATTACGCAGAAAAATATTCGGCATTCTCTGCGCAATCTGCGAAATCAGCGGATCAATGATTTCTCATGGAGCGTTGTCGCACAATCTGGGTCGCAGCGAGCGCGGTGAGTACGAGCAGTGCAGCTAGCAGCGGCCAGCTTTCAAAGCCGGCGCCGGTGGTTGGCAACGCGGCAGGCGGCTCTGACGGCGTAGGCTCTTCGGTGGGCGCGGGCGTCGGGGTCGGTTCCGCTGAGTCGACGCGCGTGATGCGTCCCTCGATGACCGGGTTCACTGGCGAGAACGCAGCGATGTAGTCCGCCAGAATCTGGTCGAGTGGCGAGCCGAAGTCATACGGATTGATCGCGGCCTCAGCGAAGATCGTGTATTCATCGCCACCGCGGCGCATGAAGTCGTTGGTCACAACCTGATAGACCGCGTCCGGATCGATGGGGCTGTAGCTGCCGTCGGCGTTGCGCACCTCGGCGGAAACGATGCGCTCGCCCGCCGGTTTGCTGCCGTCCCAACTGAAGCGGATGCCTGCGACTTGCGGGAAGCGACCGGTGCCCTCGTTATCGGGGTTTTCGGCGCGGCTGACGCCATTTTCGAGCGCCAGCAGCAAGTCAGAGCCTTTCAAGCCGAGCGTCGCCGCCAAGTTGCCAAAGGGCAGCACCTCGAGCACGCCGCCCATAGTGACGTCGCCAGCGGGCAGGCTGGCGCGAATGCCACCGCCGTTCTCAATGGCGACCTGCGCACCGTCATTCTGCGTCGCCCACAACATGGCGTCGGCGATCAGGTTGCCCATGGTGCACTCACCGAAGCGACACGACGTGCGGCTGCCGTCCAGCTCGATCGCAGATTGACCGACGACCGTGTTGCGCAGCTCCGCCAGCGGCTGCCCCAACGCCTGCACGCGCGCCAGGACATCTGGGTCCTCCGCCACGCTGGCGTCGAGCAAGATCGGCTCCCCCTGCCAGGCGCTCGCCACACCGTCGGCGTCGAAGGTGACTTCGAGATTGCCGAGATACTTGCCGTAAGCCTCCGCCTGCACGATCAGCACCGGCGCACCGCTGGGTGAGTCAACCACGGTTGGGTAGGGGCCTGATGCGCCTTCGATGGTGTTGGCGAGCAACGTGTGGCTATGCCCGCCCACGATCACGTCGATGCCGTCGATGGCGGCCGCCAGCATCTGGTCGTCGGCATAACCGATGTGGCTGAGCAGCACGATCTTGTTGACGCCCAGCGCTTCCAGCTCGGCGATCACAGGTTCAAGCGAGGCGACGTATTCGCCAAACGCCACCGTGTCGCCTGGGCTGGAGCTGAAGGGTGTGGTGTCGGTCGTTAAACCGATCACGCCGACCTGTTCGCCATTCACGTCGAGCACGGTGTAAGGCAGAATCTTGCCTGCCAGGTCGGGGTCGGCGCTGGCGTCGATATTGGCGCTGAGCACGGGCAGCCCGACGCTGTCGATGAAGCGCGCCAGGTTGGCAGGGCCGTCGTCGAATTCGTGGTTGCCGATCGTCATCGCCTGATAGCCGAGCATCGGCATGAACTCGGCGGCTTCCTCCCCACGATACTGGGTATAGTAGAGCGATCCCTGGAACTGGTCACCGGCATCGACAAGGAGCGGGTTCATCGCTGTTCCCATCAGTTCGGCGATCTTGGTTGCACGCCGCGCCACACCGCCGACGCACGCACCGCTGGCCGCCTGCTCTTCACTGCATGTGCTGCCGCTGCCCGCAAACTGCTCGATGCGGGCGTGCGTGTCGTTCGTGTGCAGGATGGTCAGCGTGAAGCCCCCGTTGTCTTGGGCGATCGCTGGCGCCGCCCCAAACGCAAGAACGATTGCGAATAGCAGGGCAATTCGCAGGAAAAATGACTGTTTCTTCATTCCTGTCTCCTTTGTGTCGATGAGTGTGAACCGTTTGGGGACCTAAGAAATTCGACGTTCGACCGCGGCGGCATGGGCGGTTAACCCCTCGGCGCGCGCCAGCACACTCGCTGCAGAGCCGATTGCCTGCAATGCCTGCTCGTTCAAACCAATCACGCTGACAATTTTCATGAAATCGTTGACGTTGATCGGGCTGGCGTAGCGCGCGGTGCCGCCCGTTGGCATGACGTGACTGGGGCCGGCCACATAGTCGCCCAGCACCTCGAAACTGCGTTCGCCTAGGAAAACGCCGCCGGCGTTGCGCACCTGGCCGAGATGCTGCCACGGGTCACGCACGAGCAGACAGAGATGCTCGGGCGCGTAGGCGTTGGCAAGCTCGAATGCCTGCGCCAGCGACGCGGTGACGACGATGCCGCTGCTGCGCGTGAGCGACGCCGCAATGATCTCGCTGCGTTCCAACTCCTCCATCTGTGCGTGGACGGCGGCTTGCACCTGCTCCGCCAGCGTGCGCGAGGGCGTCAGCAAAATGGCGCTTGCTAGTACATCGTGTTCCGCCTGCGCCAACAGATCGGCGGCGGCAAGCTGTGGGTCGGCGCTCTCGTCGGCGATGACCAGCGTCTCCGTGGGGCCGGGCAGCCCATCGATGCCGACGATGCCGAAGACCTGGCGTTTGGCAAGCGTGGTGAAGAGGCTGCCAGGCCCGAAAATTTTGTCGACGCGCGCGATGGGGTCCGCGCCAAACGCCAGCGCGCCGATCGCCTGCGCGCCGCCCGCCACGTACACTGCATCCACGCCCACGATGTCGGCGGCGACCAGGATGGTGGGATGGGGCAGCCCGGTGTCGCGCTGCGGCGGCGAGATTACGGCGACAAAGGGCACGCCCGCCACGCGCGCCGGCACGGCAGTCATGATCAGCGAGCTGGGCAGCGGCGCCGACCCGCCCGGAATGTAGATGCCCACGCGTTCGATGGGGCGCACGAGCTGCCCCAACGTCCCTTCATCGTCGTTGTGGATCCAGCTGAGCGCAGGCTGACGGCGATGGAACGCCTCGACGCGCGCTGCTGCCAGTCGCATCGCCGCCACGACAGCCGGATCGACCGCCTCGTATGCGGCGCGGATTGTCTCGGTGGGGACGACCAGCGCCGGCGGTGCGCTCCCGTCGAGGCGCTGTGACCAGTCGAGCACGGCGGCGGCGCCGCGCGTGCGCACATCGGCCAGGATGCGGCGCACCGCTTCCTCCGGCCCGATGCGCTCACCAAAGAGCTTCTCGGTGCGATCCAACACTGCGGTCGGAACACTCACCTCATCCCACGCCGCGCGGCGCAGGATCGTCTGTTGTGCTGATTCAACATCGAAAATTTGCATAGCTCGGAACGCTTTCTGTTGCGTGGTGCGTGTTGCGTGGTGCGTGGTGCGTGGTGCGTGCAAGGGCACACTCATCATCATGCACCACGAAACACGAAACACGCACCACGTTATCACGGATCACTGCAATCGCGGCGGAAGCCGCAGACGGTGCAGGTGATCTTGCAATGATGTTTGACGACGGGGCCGCCGCAGACCCAGCAGTAGCTGTCGTCGACCGGCGTGTAGATTGGCGATGACTGTGATGATACACTCTCCGCGTGGTCGATAGTTGGCGATGTGAGTGCAGTTGTTCCCGTCGCTGCGGCTGTCGCATCGTTGACTATCGGATAGAACGCGACTGCGTGGCTGCGAAGTCTGCCGTCCTCATAAACAAAGCGACCCGAAAAGAAGCGCGTCTGATTGAGCCACGGCAGAAAGATGCGGTCGCCCTCCCATAGCGGTAGGTCGAGCAGCCGGTCGTCGTCGATCCATTGTAGCACGCCTTCCGTTGAGTCGATCAACGTTCCGCTGAAGGTGCGCGCCACAAAGACGAACGCGTACCAATCCTCGCCGCTGCGAAAATCGGGAAAGGTCAGGATGCCGCGCAGTTCTGGGTTGCGGATTGTTAGCCCGCTCTCCTCGTAGACCTCGCGGATCGCGCACATTTCTGGCGATTCGCCCGGCTCGAACTTACCGCCCAGCCCGTTCCACTTGCCCTGATGCATGTCGCCGGCGCGCTTGATGCGATGCAGCATCAGCGTCTGCCCAGGTCGCTTGACATAAACCAAAGTCCCCAAAATCTGCATGAGATCGTTACGTTCCAACTTCGCCGTGTTTGCTAGAGTGTGGTGCGTGCTGCGTGGTGCGCGCACTGTGTCTCGCCCTTCGCCTCTCGCCCCTTCCATACTATCGCACTCCGCTGGCAATCGACAAGAGCGAGTGTGGTACACTATGCAGCATGTCCAACCGTGAACGCGTCCGCTCAACCCGCGCCTTGATCCTGCGTCGTCGCGATGTCAACGATGCCGACCGTGTGTTGACCGTACTCACGCCGGGCGATGGCAAGCTGGAGTTGATCGCCAAGGGCGTGCGCAAGACCGCCAGCCGCAAAGCCGGTCATCTTGAGCTGTTTACACACGCGGCGTTGCTGGTGGCGCAGGGGCGCACGTGGGACATCATCACCGAGGCGCAGACGGTTGAGAGCTTTCGTCACGTGCGCGAGAATCTGGAGGCGATTGCTGCCGCCAGTTATATGTGTGAACTGATCGATGCCTTTGCCGAAACTGGCGATGAGCTGCGCACGATCTGGGACCTGGCGCTCTTTGCGCTGCGCGTGTTGGACGAAGCGACTGCGCAGGGCGATCCGCCCCCTAATTTGCTGCCTTGGTTTGACCTTCACCTGCTGAGCTTGACCGGCTTCCAACCACAGCTGTTTCACTGTCTGGCCTGTGGAAAGTCTCTGGCGCCGACGGTCAATTTCCTAGCGTTGCATGAGGGCGGCGTGCTCTGCCCGCAGTGTGCCCCACAACGGACTGACGTGGAGCCGCTAGACGTTGACACCCTCAAACTCCTGCGCTTCCTTCAAAGTCAGCCCTGGTCGGCGGTGGCGCCTGTAGTGGTGCGGAAGCCGATCTTGCGCCGTGTCGAGAGCGTGCTGAATCGCTACTTGATCTTCACTCTGGAGCGTCATGTGCGTTCCGCATCATTTTTGCGGCGGCTGGCGGCGACTGCCAATCCATCAGACGCATAATCTAGCGGTAGCGGTTTACATATTCACAATCTTCCTGGAAGCTCCAAAGCCTCAGGGAAGATGAACATCTAACTAGTGGTCAGCAAACAGGAATGTGTAAACGGCATCTTGAATGTATGGGGTGAGCGCGGTGCATATACGGGAATATCAGAACTGGCTGGCAGCGTGGGATAAGGCGCGCACGTGGGAGCAAGTGACATTGAGCCACACCATGTTGCACGCCATTGAGGAACTGGGAGAAGTTAGCAAGCTCGTGCAGATGTTCGAGGGCTATCGCACCCCCTCTTCGGACGACCTGGAACAGCTGCGCGCCGAACTGGCGCTGGAGCTGAGCGACCTGCAAGTGATGCTCTTCAAGATTGCCTACCTCTGTGGCATCGATATGGAAGAGGCCATGCAGCGCGGTCAACAAAAAGCCGACGCCCGCTTCCCTGACCTTGCCGCCAGTGCCGCTGACCGCTCTGTCTATTGGGAACGCTACTGTGCGTATCTTCAACGCGCCGGATTGACCACCTGTGGAACTGAAACTCCCTGACTTTCTCAAACAAGACAGAACAAACGTGCGTTTGATGCTTGACATCGCACAAATGTTCGTGTACTATTTGGGAAACATTGGGAAACAAACGTTCTGTTTGGGATACTTGCACTTGGGATACCCCATGCGTGCAACACTCCCGGCAGACACAGTCCAGGCAGGGGTGTCACTATGAATTTTTCCACGCTTTCAGAGCGTCAGCAGCGAATCCTGCGGTTCATTTACGAATTTACCAACACACATCACTACCCGCCGACAATTCGCGAAATTGGCGACAATGTGGGCATCAGCAGCACCTCGGTGGTCAATTACAACTTGAGCAAGCTAGAGGAAAATGAGCTGATTGTTCGTGAGCGCGAGGTAAGTCGCGGGCTGAGTCTCAATCTGGAGCGCCTGACCGAACTGGGGTGGTTGCCTGAACTCAACGGAAACAGCGCAGACAGACGGTTCCGCATTCCGATTCTGGGGAAAATTGCCGCTGGCAAACCGATCCCTGTCATTCCCAGCGAACCCTATGACCCGGAGGGATGGATCGAACTGACTGAGGGGATGCTCAATTTGCCAGCAGATCGCCTCTTTGCTTTGCGTGTCCAGGGTAATTCCATGATCGATGCCAGCGTTCTAGACGGCGACATCGTGATTTTGCACGCGCAAGAGACTGCCAACAATGGCGAAATGGTTGCTGCCTGGATCGAGGATGACGAGGACACCACGCTCAAGTATCTGCGTCGCGAAGGGAACATGGTGCACCTTGTCCCAGCCAACCCAAATTACCAGCCCATCGTCCGCCCGGCAGACAAGGTGCGCATTAACGGTCGGGTTGTCTCGGTAATTCGCGTGCTGAAGCCAGCCTGATTGGAAAGTCAGGATCAAAAAAAGCGGGCACAATGCCCGCTTTTTTTGCGCGTAGTGTAGCTTCATCCACCAGCAGCTGCATCGAGATAGCGGACGGCGTCGCCCACCGAAAGAATTTTCTGGGCGTCTTCGTCGTTGATCTCGCCGCCAAACTCTTCCTCAAACGCCATGATCAGCTCGACAAGATCCAGGCTGTCCGCTTCCAGGTCGTCACGGAAGTTGGCTTCCATCGTCACTTCATCGGCATCCACGCCAAGCTGATCGACGATGATTGCGCGTACGCGCTCGAAAGTGCTGTTTTCCGCCATAATGGCTAGCTCCTCTGTCAATGATTCAATAGTGACTGGTCATCCGCACTGACGGTGATCGGTGCGAACTCATTTCAAATTCTGGTTTCGTATCTAAGTGATTTTACAACCGTCAAAACAATAAAGAGTATTCTAGTGCAGCGTTCATCCCCCTGTCAAACATTGTCTGTCATTTCAGTCATTCACTTTGCGCCGCATGGCTCTTATCCGTGTTCTGTGTTGCTCTGTGCTGCGCCGTTACTTCAGAACACCACAAACTGGCATGAGTTGCGCACATCCGGTGTTAATCTGCACGGAATTTTCTGGCAACAGCGCCACAACCTGCCCCACTCATATTGTGAAGCAAGGATTGATGTTCGTATTCTGCCAGGCGCCCGACCTGTTTGCCGGGTTTAGCGCTTGTCGGTTGCCTGGCAGAGTTGTGAAGTTTGAGGGGAGCTTACTTCACAATTCGAACCAGTCTCCTTTGGTTCCTCCTTTGTACGGGCCCGTCATCGCTTATGCGGTGGCGGGCATCTTTATTTTGCCCTCCATATGTCGGCGTCTCTCTTTGCTTGCCCAGAATGCCTATTGCGCCCTACGGCTGTTCTCAACCTGTTCTGGCATCCTCACCCGTTGCAGTTTTTATAGATGCTTCGTATAGAAATCGGTTGGTTTGGTCGAGTTCCACCGTATGCGCGTGCGACGCGTGCGTCATCCTGCACACGGAGGAGGCGGCAAGACAACCCTGCGTGTTCGCATAACGAAACCATGCGGCCATGAACAGCGGTCGGAGTCTTCGGATAGTGAGCGTATGGAAAACTTTGATGAAAAGAATAGCTATTGCGCAACGCAGAATGCGATGCTAGGATGGAGGGCGTCAGCCGGAATCTGACTGCAGAGAAGTAAAAGCGAGAGGCAGCA
>DMDA01000085.1:0-1287 GCA_003451595.1 Chloroflexota bacterium
GTCAACTATCTGGAGTATAATCTGTTGCTATTGTTTGTCAACGTTATCGATCCAGCTATGCTTTCGGAGAAAGGCTACCTCATGTCACTTCCAACCCGCGACGAAGCCTATGCTCTGCTCTGCGAGTGGGTGCAGTCGGAGAGTCTGCGCCGGCACATGCTGGCGGTGGAGGCTGCGCTGCGCGCCTATGCCCGTCACTTTGGCGAGGACGAGGAGTTGTGGGGCATCACCGGGCTGCTGCACGACCTCGACTACGAACGCTTCCCGAACATGGACGATCTGGTCAACGGCCATCCGCGCACCGAGCTGCGTCTCTTCCGCGAGCGTGGCTATCCGCCGGAATTGATCCACGCCGTTGAAGCGCATGCAACCTTTCTGGGCGTCCCGCGCGAGTCGCTGCTCGACAAGGCGCTGCTGGCGTGCGACGAGCTGACGGGACTGATCCAGGCAGCGGCGTATGTGCGCCCGGATCGCGACCTGCGCAACGTTGAACTGAAATCGATCAAGAAAAAGTGGAAGGACAAAGCCTTCACCGCTGCCATCGACCGCCACGAAAACATGCAGTTTATCGAGGAATTAGGCGTCCCCTTCGACGAGCATGTCGAACGCGTGTTGAAAGCAATGCAGGGGATCGCCGCAGAGTTGGGCGTGGCGGGGGAGTGAGGGAGTAGGAGAGTAAGAGATTAGGAGAGTAAGAGATTAGAGATTGGAGATTGGAGATTGGAGATTTCTCACTCTCGAACCAATCTCCAATCTCCTAATCTCCCAATCTCCCAATCTCCTAATCTCCCAATCTCCGCAACTGCACCGTGCATTGCGCCAGATAGTCTTGCCACCAGTCCTTGCAGGCGCGTGGGTCGAGGAATTGACCGGTGTCGCGTGTGGCGATTTTCACCGAACCGCGGTCGGCGACGCCGATGATTTCGCCGTTGCGCAGTGCTGGCAGCTCGCTACGTCCGGCGGCATTGGCGGCCTGATAGAGCGCGAGCAAGCCAGGATTGACGGCGAAATCTTCGAGATGGATCATGTACCCGACCGCAGCGGTGTCGCGACGGGTGTAGGTAATGGTGAGGCGGCGCTCTTCGGCGTAGAGCACAAGCGCACGAAACTGCCCCTGGTAGATGTCCGGTGTGCGGCGCGGGATGCTGAGCGGTTCGTTGGGCGCGGTCTCCATCTCAATCAGCGTCACCGGATAGTCGGTGATCGGCGCACCGCGACAACCGTCGGCGCCGCAGTTCCAGTCCCAGTCATAGACCTGGTGCACCGAGCGGAAGACCGGCAGTCGCG
>DMDA01000085.1:1515-41057 GCA_003451595.1 Chloroflexota bacterium
GCATCTTGAGTCACAAGCCATGCGAGTGCAACAATCGTTGCGAACACGACTGCAAATGCAGATGATTTGGCGTGCATGAATCGTCTCCTTTCGCCTACGTACCTTTTGGCAAAGCGGGCGCGCCAGGAGGCGCGGTTTATTCAGCCACAGGTGGCTGCTGCAGCATCGACCCGCCCAGCCGCAGCAGCGCCGCCCCGATCTGACGGAGACAGCCGGGCAGATCAGCCCNNTTGAGATCGCCATGAATCTCCGCTGGACGGTCGGAGGGCGGCGGCTCGACGGGGATTGCCGTGTAGACCAGCGGCGTTTGCGTGGGTGCAGGCGTGGGCGCATCTGCGTAGACGATGAGCGGCATGAAGAGGGGCGCCGGCGGCACCGTCTCGCCCGGCGGCGGCTCCTGCGCCTGGGTGGGCAGTGCATCTTGAGTCACAAGCCATGCNNGAGCGGAAGACCGGCAGTCGCGGTGGCGCAAACATGCCATCGATCTGCGGTGCAAGCAGGTCGGTCTCGCCGCCATAGTTGACCAGCCCCAGATGTCCCGTGGTCGTGATATAGCCGCGCAGCGCCAGGTTGAGATCGCCATGAATCTCCGCNNCATCTTGAGTCACAAGCCATGCAAGTGCAACAATCGTTGCGAACATGACTACAAATGCAGGTGATTTGGCGCGCATGGATCGTCTCCTTTCGCCTACGTACCTTTTGGCAAAGCGGGCGCGCCAGGAGGCGCGGTTTATTCAGCCACAGGTGGCTGCTGCAGCATCGACCCGCCCAGCCGCAGCAGCGCCGCCCCGATCTGACGCAGACAGCCGGGCAGATCAGCCCTGATCTGCAACTCGGAGAGTGGTAGAAACTCCCAGCGTTCTGCAATTGGCGCTGGACGCGACTCCTGCGTTGCATTTGCGTCTTGACAAGTGATGCCCAGATAGCCACCGCGCGCCCGCAGTGTAATGTCAATGGGGCGTTCACCAGCGAGACGATTCTTCAGTGGACGCAGATTATGCTCACGAAGCGCCGACCACAGTTGCTCAAAGGGATCATCGTTGCGAAAGAGTTCTTTGACATCTTGTGCTGCCAGGAGCTGCGCCAACGTGGTGTGAATGAAGGTCAATCGGCGGAACGTTGTGGCGCGCACCGGGTGGGGTAGCCGTTCCAGCGGCCCAATGTCGATGCGATAATAGTAGTCGTCGGCGCGGGGATGATCGGCTTCATCGGGCAAGAGTTCGCGCCTGGTCATCAGCCGGTAGCGACGCGTCGGCGCCAGAAACGAGATTGTCTGCGCTTCGGGCTGTTGGCGAAATGCTCCAGTCTGATAGAATGCCAGATAGTCGGCGCCAATCCGGCGCGGCGCCCGCCGCTGGGGAATTCGATACCAGCCTGCAACGCTTGCACGCGTCAGGTCAACTTCGTTATTCAGAACGACGACCAACACCGTGCGCCGGCGCGCGTCGGCATCTGCATAGATTGCTGACATGGCCAACCTTTCAACAGGCAAGTTGGCAGGCATTGTAGCATGTTGCAACAAGCTGCCCAAGCAAGATCGAAGCATGCACCTTTCACATCATCGTGGCGCGTTTGCCATCGCTAGACAAGTGGCAAAAGCAGGAAATCGTCTGGAGTGATGGGCTATGATCGTTTATCCGGTTCGTCGTTCGATAACGCCTTTTATGTGGTTTACAGCGGCTCTTTTGGGGTTGTACGTCACGACATTGGCGTTCTTCTGGTGGTTTGCCCTTCCTACAAGTCTCGATTTCCAGATCATGGCGGCGCTGCTGGGCGTTGGGATCGCCGCCGTCGGTGTAACAGGCTTCGTCGCCTACCGCCTGCGCTACATCTACCGCATTCCACGCGTGGGCACAGTGGTGTTGGTCGGCTATCTGTTGGCTGCTGGCCTGATTTTGGTGATCATGTGGGGTGCGGCTAGTCTACTGTTTATCCACGCCTATGATGCACTGATTATTACGATCTTGATGTTGTTTGCCTCGGGGGTGGTTGTTTCCATTGGTTATATGCAGTCCGCCGCCATCACCGAAAAGCTCGCATCATTGACCGGGGCGGCTGAAGCACTGGCGATGGGGCGTTATCACGTGCGCGTCGAGATCGATGACAACGATGAACTGTCGCGACTGGCAGAAGTCTTCAATGCAATGGCAGCCAAACTTGAAGCAGCTGATCGCAAAGAACGCCAACTGGATCGACTGCGCCGTGACTTGACCGCCTGGATCGGCTATGACCTGCGCGTGCCGCTGCTGTCGTCGCGCACAATGGTTGAAAGTATCGCTGAAGGGTTGGTCACCGATCCGGAGATGCTCAATCGCTACTTGCGCATCGCCCGGCGCGACATCAACGCTCTTTCCGACCTGATCGACGATCTCTATGACCTGGCGCAACTGGATGTCACCGGCATCCGCCTTGAACGCACTCCCGCTCACATTGACGAACTGATCGAGATGACAGTCGATGCCTTGCGACACGCTGCCGAGCAGAAAAACATCACCCTGACCAGCCGCTGCGCCCCCAACATCCCGCCCATTCCCATCGACGTTCGCCAGATCAACCGCGTGCTCAATAACCTGGTGGGCGACGCCCTGCATCGTTTGCCCAAAGGCGGCAGTGTAAAGATCAACGCGTACCCAACCCGCAACGGCGCCCTGATCGAGATTACCGACACTTTTGAGGGACTGCGTCCAGAAGATGCCGACACTATCTTCAAACTCTTCTTTGGTGAGGAGGATGTGCGCAGCCAAACCAATGAAACCGTGCGTCTGCGTCTGGCATTAGCGGATGCCGTCGTCCGCGCCCATGGCAGCCAGATTCGTCCACAGCGCCTGGGCACGCAAGGGTTGCGCCTCGTCTTTGCCTTGACGCAGGATGGCGCCAACGTCGGCCCAGGCACGCGTGGCATGTAGAATAGCGCGCCTATCTTCGAACATCCCAACTTCACTCGGTCAAGTGTCCGATTCTCCCGATCGGCGATCAAGCTATAATCTCGTCATCACCGCCCAGGTGAGCAGCCCGGTTGCTCAGCTACAGCCAGGATTCAGTCGAATCTGCTTGAAATATGCCTGTTCGGATTGTGCGACCCGCGCCCTCGAAAGGAATGGCGATGCGTTGCGATCCCTTGCCTCGCGCCCAGGCAAGCAGAGACATGCTTGCCAGATTCATCCGGTGCGGACTGGTGGTGGTCTGTTGGCTCATTCTCGCTGCCATGACCTTTGTCCACGCCCGTCAGGTCAGTTTGCTGGCCGATGGTGCATCATGTACGGTCTGTATCAGCCAGGTGTATGGCGGCGGTGGGAACAACGGCGCACCTTATAACGCAGATTTCATTGAATTGTTCAATACCACCAGCGACATCGTTGATCTCGCAGGTTGGTCGGTCGAATACGCAGCCGCGAATTCTACCAACTGGCAGCCAATCGCTCTGGACGGGCGCAGCCTCCAGCCCTACGCTTACCTCCTGATTGCCCTGGAGACAGGCAACGGTGAACCTCTTCCTGCTCCAGACCTCACGGCCAACATCGCCGTTGCCGCGTCAAGTGGCAAGGTGCGTCTACTCAACGCTGGCCGGATGATAGATTTGTTGGGCTACGGGAATGCCAATGAGTTCGAAGAACAGGCAGCTCCGGGCCTATCCAATACAAAAAGTGCGCTGCGTAATGGCGGGGGCTGCATCGACAGCAACAACAACGCCGCCGATTTCGTGGCAACGGCGCCGATTCCGCGCAACAGCGCCTCTCCGCAGAATGTCTGCGCACAGCCTACACCGATACCGACCGAAACACCGACACCGACCGAAACACCCACGCCCAGTCCTACTGCAACCGAAACGCCCACCGACACCCCTAGCCCTGCTCCGACGGAGACTCCCACCAATACGCTTGAACCGACATCAACCGACACACCGACGCCAAGTCCCACCCCGACCGAGAGCGCCACTAATACGCCTGAACCGACGTCCACCGACACCCCCAGCCCTGCCCCGACGGAGACTCCCACCAATACGCTTGAACCGACATCAACCGACACACCGACGCCAAGTCCCACCCCGACCGAGAGCGCCACTAATACGCCTGAACCGACGTCCACCGACACCCCCAGCCCTACTCCGACTGAGAGCACCACTAACACGCCTGAACCGTTGCCCATCCCGACGGCAACAGCGACGCCTCTTCCAATCGAGGCCACCATGATCCGCCTGAGCGAGATCATGCCTGACCCAAGCGCTGTGCCAGACGCCATCGGTGAGTTCATCGAAGTGACCAATGCAGGTAGTATGCCTATCAATCTGCGCGGCTGGCGCCTGAGCAGTGGGACTCGCAGCCATACGATCAACGCTGACCTCTGGATCACACCAGGCGCCTATCGGGTGTTGACCCGAGGCGACGCAGTAGCGTTGGCTGCCTACGTCCAATCCGACTATCAATTTGCCTCACTTCAACTCGCCAACACTGACGGCGACGTGAAGCTCTTTGCTCCGGGGAGCATCCTGCCCATCGACGCGATCGCCTGGAGCGGCGCCGGCGACCTGCGTGTGCGCACAGGCGCCAGCTTCGAACGCACTGGCCTGGCGACCAACGACTGGAGTATCGCCACGCAGCCATGGCACACAGCACACGCTGATAAAGGCAGCCCGGGCCGCGCCTACGGTGGTGCGCCAACGCCGACGCCGACCGATGTATCGACGGCTACGTCTTTGCCACTGCCGTCTCTCACGGGAACGGAGACGCCAGTCGAGACACCATCACCGACGGCGACGGCCACCATCATGCCAACGGTTGGGCCGCCGCCACGCATTCGCCTTAGCGAGTTGATGGTCGATCCGCTGGCTGTGCCAGACAGTGTGGGCGAGTTTATCGAGGTGGCAAACGTTGACGCGCAGGCCGTCAATCTGCGCGGCTGGGTATTGAGCGATGGCAGCGGGCGCCGGCACGTCGTGGCGGCTGACCTGTGGCTTGACCCAGGCGCTGTGCGCGTCCTGACGCGCGGTGACGCCGTCGCACTTGCAGGCTACGCCCCCTCGGATTACCAGTACGCATTGCTCCAACTTGCCAACACCACAGGTAGCCTGGCGCTCTTTCTACCGGATGGCGTCACGCAGGTGGACGCCCTGGCCTGGGGTGATGGGACGGCGCTGCGTGTGCGTGCAGGGGCCAGCTTCGAGCGCAGCGCTCCAGATGGTGCAGAGTGGATCGTGGCCTCCATGCCATGGAGCACGCAGCATAGTGACAAGGGCAGCCCTGGCGTTGCGTTCACCACCCAGCTGCCGACGCCTACTCCCACTGCAATTGCAACGTCGCAAACGCCGCCGACTGCGACGCCGATCCTCTTGCCGACGCCCACGCCTACCGTTGGCCCGGCGCCACTGATCCGCTTCAGCGAAGTCATGGCAGACCCGCTTGCCGTCGCCGACAACATTGGCGAGTTCATCGAGCTGGCCAATCTCGATGTCCAGCCCGTCAATCTGCGCGGCTGGACCTTGGTCGACGGTGGTGGCCGCCGTCACATCATCGCCGCTGATCTCTGGCTCGCTCCGGGGGCGTTTGGCATCCTGACACGCGGCGATGCGGCCGCGCTGGCTGGTTATGTGCGCTCCGACTATCAATTCACCACATTGCAGCTTGGCAACAATAGCGGTGGTCTTTCGCTCTATCCTCCTGGCGGCGCCGATGACGCACCTGTCGATGCATTGACGTGGGGGAATGGCGCGCCACTGGTGGTGCAGGCGGGCGCTAGTTTCGAACGCACTAACTTGCTCGCCGACGCCTGGACAATTGCTACGACGCCCTGGAGTTCCGCCCACACCGACAAAGGTTCACCCGGCGCAGCTTTTTCCGGTGGCGCATCACCCACGCCGACGCCTGCGCCAACCGTCACCGCCACGCCCACGCTTCCCGCCAGCTGGCAACCGCTCAATCAGGCCAGCGCCCTTCAGATTGATGAGGTGCACTTTGCCGGCAGCGATGGAGAGTTCGTGGCGCTGGTCAACCTCGGCGCTGATGCATTGTCGTTAGCCGGGTGGATGGTGGGTGACGCCGAGACTCCTGGCGATAGCGAAGGCATGCACCGCCTGCCGGACGATGTCACGCTGGCTAGTGGCGCCGTCTACGTGATCGCCCGTAATGCAGTTGCTTTCCGTCAGCGCTACGGAGGCATGCCTGACGCCGAGTGGGAGGCCAGCGACGCCAGCGTGCCCGACCTGGCGTCTGCACCATCCTATGGTAGTGGCAAATTGGCGCTCAATGACAGTGGTGACGAGGTGGTGTTGATCGATCCGGCCGGGCGCCTGGCCGATGCTGTTGGCTACAAAGCTGCAGAGTACGCTGCGTTGACGTTGGCAGGACAGCTTGACCCACCTGCCGGCTTTTCCTTGCAGCGTGTGCCCGGTGCGGATTTCGCCACAGTGCGCGATGTGCGCCATCGCTTCCTGGCAGCGCCGCCAGACCCCTTCGAACGTTGTGGTCTCCCCTTACCGGCATGGCGGCAACCGATCCCGCTTGACACCGGATTTGTGGCGGCATGGGGCGTCCTGGGCGGCGTCACCAACTTCACCACCGGTTACACTGCCCCGCCCCATTACCTGGTGGCAGAGGCGGCGGCGCAAGGTCTTGATTACGTGGCGCTCGCTGATCAAACGCCGACGCAACCGCTGCGCGCTATGGAGGGCGTTACAGTGCTGACCGCCTGGCGTTGGCGCGAGGATGAAGATGAGGTCATCATCTACGATGCTTCCCAGCCGGCTGACCAGTCACACGCTGGCATGACGGCATACTTACAGAGCGCGGGCGTCCCCTGGCAGAACGTTGGGGCGCCAGGCGCTTTTCCTGCGGCGCCAATCCTGGCGGCCACCGGTAGCGCGCCGCCTGCCGATCTGACCGGGTGGTTTGCTGCCTGGCGCGCCAACGCCGCGCCCGCCATTCCTGCTGGCAATAGTAATCCTGACCTGCCGGGCGCGCCTCAGCTTGCCCCACGTTACACCGGATTGGCCGTCGTGAGCGCAGACGCCACCGGCATCCAGGAAGCCCTGCACGCACGACGCGGTTGGGTCGCAACCGCGCCGGGGTTCTGGATCACGATGCAAGCAGAACTGGGTGATGGGCAGCGCGCCTGGATGGGGCAGTGGCTGGCGCCCGCCAACCAGGTTACTTTGCACATCCACTACGGAGACCGGAGTGGTGAATTGGCCGGGCTGGCGCTCTGGCAGGATGGTCGCCTCTTGCGCCAGCTTGATATCCCACCCGCAGACGGGCGCTGGACAGTGACCATCCCGGCTGTTCCTGGCGCTATCCTTGCCGCTGTCGCCACACAATTCGACGGTGACTTTGCCGTGACTGCACCCCTCTTTGTGAGGCAGGCGTCGTCCGACGCGCCGGAAGTGCTGCTGCTCAACGAGGTGCTGCCTGCGCCCCGCAACGACTACAACGGCGATGGTGCAGTCGATAGCGACGATGAATATGTTGAACTCTACAATCCGGGGCGGCTGCCAATTCCGCTGGCAGGCTGGACATTGCTCGACGGCGATGACGCGGCAACTGCCCATCACATGACCTTTGGCGCCGGGCGTTTCCTGGGGGGCGGCGAGCGGCTCCTGCTGCTGCACAAGGCGAATCGCCTCACCCTGCGCAACGATAGCGGCGTGGTGCGGTTGCTGGCCCCAGATGGCGCGGAGTTTGACCGCATTACCTGGGACGCCAGCCTGGCGCATGGGCGCAGCGTGGCGCGCATCCCCGACGGCGGCGCCTGGGTCTGGGGCGCTGACGCCACACCCGGCGCCGTGAATACGAACACCGGCGTCAATGATTTTGCGCCCTGGCCTGCGCCACCGCCGCCACCGCCCTCGAACCATCCGCCGCCGCCTAACCCTGCCACCCTCGCCACCGCCGGCCAGACGGGTGGGCCACCTGGCTCGATCGCACAGGCCAAATTGGCTGGTCTGGGCGCATGGGTGGAATTCCGGGCGGTCGTCGTGGCGCCGCCGGGTCTCTTCAACAGCAGTATCTATGTGGCCGATGTGACCGGGGATGGCGTGACCGCCGGGATCGGCGTCAACGTTTATCTGCGGCGCGGCGACTATCCGCTGCTGGAGGTTGGCGACCTGGTGCTGCTGCGCGGGCGGCTGGACTCCTTTCGGGGTGAGACCGAGCTGGTGCTGGACACGCCCGATCAGGTCTGGCGCATTGCTGGCGGTGCGGCGCTGCAGCCCTTGACTGTGAAGCCGAAGGAGGTCGGCGAGGCGCTGGAAGGGCGGCTTGTCACTCTGGATGGCGTTGTCACCGGTTGGCAGGGCGACAGCATCTTCCTGGGCGATCCCGATCACCCCGAGGTGGCGTCAGTACGCGTCACTATCCGCTCGACGTTGGGGTGGAAGCGCCCTTATGTGAGGCTAGGCGAGGTGTGGCGCGCAACTGGCGTCGTCAGCCAATTCGCCCGCGAAGCGCCGTGGAATGGCGGGTATCGCATTCTGGTGCGCTGGCAAACCGATCTGGCGAAGATTTCGCAGCCGGTCAGCGCACCATGATGGCAGTCTGAGGGTGGAACGGTGGCAAGGGTCAGCCAGGGCGGAGGGATGAGCGAGTCGCGTCGTTCGTCGGTTGGTCACCTGTGACCGTCAGGCTGGGCAGGCTATTGACGCGCTGGCGCTGCGTTGAAGATGCGGTTGAGGATGTCGGCGCGTTCCTCAGGTGTGGCCCAGCGCGGTTGGGCGAAATCCTCTAGCACCATCGACAACAGTTCGGTGTTGAGCAGCCGGCCATCATAGATTGTGTGGCGTGCAGCCAGTTCAGTACGCGTCTCCCAGCTCCACATCTGGTCAAAGAAGAGATTCCCCAGCCCATAAGTGATAAAGCCAGGGCCGCCCGGATCGTTGGCGCCATAAGGCTCTTGCGCCTGGGGTACGTGACTTTGCACGCCGGTGACAATGTCGGCGCCAGCGGTGCGCAGTTCGCGGAAGTCGGCAATCTGCGATGCAATGGGGTAGGGTTCGTAGGTCTCTGTGTGTTGCAACTCAACTGCTACAATATCCACTAGACCCGACAACTGCTGCACCAACGCCAGGATCGTCTCTTGATTGTCGTAGTAATAACAAGCGCCGGGTTGATCGGTTGTGGCCCAGGCGTTTTCTGGATAGAACGCCAACGCTGCAATGAAAGCGAAGGTGTTGCCGTGATCTTCCCACAGTAGAGGCGCGCACGCTTCATTGACATTGAAGCCGCTGCCATAGATCGGGATGCCATGATCGTGGTACCAGGTCAAGGAGCGTCGTGCGCCGTCGCGCCCGAAGTCGTTGACATGATTGCCACTCAACCCGACGATGTCCGTGCCTAGCGCCGCTAACGCCGCCCAGTACTCGGTGTCACTGCATAGGATCAGATTATTCTCGGTCGGATTGGCGACACAGTCATCCAGGAAGGGCACCTCATTGCTGATGTGCGTGATGTCGGCCGCAGCGAAGACGTCAGAGATCACTTGCGCTGGATAGTCATAGCCCTTCTGATCCATGCGGACGGCCGTGACGCGCGACATGGCGGTGACGCCGGTCATGATCAACTGCGTCAGTCGAGCCGGGTCACGGTTGGTGTACGGCTGCACAACATCTTGCACCAGGGCGCGGACGGCGGTGGCGCCAGCGCCCTCCACGCTCAACGCCACTGTCAGCGGGTAGGTCAGCACGTTAAATTGGTTGCTGAGCACATTGACGCCGTCGATGGTGAGTGCCTTGTAGCGCGGATCGAGTTGGTCAAAGGGAAGCACTGCCAGCGCGCCCGGCGTGCCTTCGAGCGCGGTCAGCAGCGCCGCCTCTGTCGTCAACGTTCCGGCAAAGTCACCCAATATTGGACGCAGCAGCGTCACGGTCTCCGCTGTGGCGTACAGTGCAGGTGCGCCGCTTTGCCAGGCAGCGATGAGTTCAGCCAGCGTGATGTCGTCGCGGATCGTAGCAAAGGGGACGGCGACGGCAAAGACGCGCTCCGCCAGCGGCGCCGTTGCCTGTGTGTAAGGACGCAACGTCACCAGCGCCCCGGCCAACGATGGCTGATCGAGCACGCGCAACGGTTGCGGGCCATTGGCTGTCGGCGCCTCGGCGCTTTGGTTGAGACGCGCCAGCAACGCCGATGCCCACGCCTCCGGTAATGCTGTATCCAGCCCCACCGTGATTGTCCCTGCTTGGATCGTCCCTTCTTGCACTTCCGGCATCGGCGTCGGCGCCGGGAAGAGGGTGATCGGCGCCAGCGTTGGCGGCTGCGTAACGACCGGCGGCAGCAACAGCGTCAGCGGCTGGGGCGTCGGCGTCGGGAAAACAGACGTCCCCAACGGCGGAGCAGGGGCATTGGCGGGTGCAGGGGGCTGAATAGGACGACAGGCGGATATGATCAAACTGACCGGTACGGCTAACAGCAGGGCAACCAGAGGATGGAGAGAACGAACCATGCGCAGATCACTTTCAGTGACTCGACTGTCTGAACAACCAATCACTGCGAGTATAAACCTGACTTCGGCTGGCGGACAAAGATAAGGCCAGGCGAAACTTTGCCCTGAACGTGAAGCAGATTCTGCTGTAGGGTAGCTTGGACGGCGGATTGCGCCCGGCTACAATAGCGCGCATGACACTTACCTTCTCATCACCCAACCTGGCTCAACGCATCGTTAAACGCATCGCCGCGCTGACGCCGGTCGCCTGGCTGCTCGCGCGGACGCTGCGTCACCTGGATCGCGCGGTGACGCGCATCTCGGGTGGGCGCACAACCGCCACTAGCCTGCTGACAGGTCTGCCGGTGATCTACCTCACCACCATTGGCGCCCGGAGCGGACAACCGCGCACGACGCCGCTGATCTGTGGCGTAGACGGCGACCGCCTGATCCTCTTTGCCACTAACTTTGGCGGGCAGAAAAATCCAGCGTGGAGCTACAACCTGCGCGCGCACCCCATTGTCACTGTGACGCACTGCGGGCGATCCGCTTCCTATCGCAGCCGCGAGGCCACGCCCGCCGAACGCGAACGCTACTGGCCGCTAGCCGATGCCATCTACGCCGGTTATGCTGCCTATCGTGGACGCGCCGCGCATCGGGAGATCCCAGTGTTTGTGCTAGAAGCCGTTCATGTGGAGCCGACTTGAGAGTTGGTTTAGAAATTCCCTTGCTCTGACGTAGAGAGGTGCAAAGAGGCGCAAGGAAAGTGTAATGAACAACAGGCAATCAGAAGCCATAATATCCATCGTGACTGCTGATTGCCTGCTGTTCTGGAGTGGATCGGACAGGATTCGAACCTGTAACCAAGGAGTTATGAGCCCCCTGCTCTGCCGTTGAGCTACCGATCCGGGCAACTGCGGTGGGGCAAGGATCGACAGACAAGCGTCTCGGTCATTGTACCGGATGGATGGGAGTGATTCAAATTCATGCATGGAAGGGGGTGCACTTCGCGCCGGAGGCGACGACCTACGATGTGATACGCCGCTGTGTCACTGAATGGTACGCATTTGGCGCTGGATTTGACGCAGTGACTCTGCTACACCGGAAGACACACCGTATAGCCTGCGCCCGTGTCGAGTCAACCGTGTCGAGTCAACCGTGTCGAATCAACCGTGTCGAATCAACCGTGTCGAATCAACCGTGTCGAGTCAAAAGGAGGAAGTGATGTCGCCTTTGCATTCCCGCCGCTTGCGCATTCTACTGCCACTCGTGATGTTCTTGTTTGGCTGTTTCAACTCTCCACCATCGCCTGATGTTGTTGAACCGGCACGCGCCAGCGTCGTCGTGATGGGCGAAACGGGACGCCTGACACCCGGCAGCAAAGGTAGTCTGCTCGTCCAGGTGCGCAACCCTGACGCGGCTCCCGGTGAAACGGCGCTTGCCCATCGACAGGTCGAGGTCTTCCTGGATGACGGCGTACGCACGCAGCCGTTGTTCGCCGGTCGCACCGACGTTGTAGGAGTGGCGCACGTCGAATTCAAGACGCCTGCTACTGCCAACCCCGACCAAACGCTTGTGATCCGCGCCGCCACCGACGGCCAGGAGACTATCATCACACAGGATGTTTACATCGGTCGCGCTTACGACGTGTTGATCTCCACCGACAAACCCGTTTACCAACCAGGCCAGGTGATCCATCTGCGCATGCTGGCGCTCGATACACTCGATCTGCGCGCCGCCGACGCACAGACGGTCACGCTCACCATTGCTGATCCGCAGGGCAATAAGCTGCTGCAACGTACACTGACAACCAGCCAATACGGCGTCGCTAGCACTGATTTCACCCTCGATGCCCAGGTCGTCTCCGGCGATTATCAGATCACTGCCGCTATCGGTCCCAACGCGGCGACGCGCACCGTCGAGGTGAAACCTTACACCCTGCCACGCTTTGAAGTATCCTTCCGACCAGATCAGCCCTTCTATTTGCCCGGCGACACCGCCACCGGTGTAGTCGAAGCTCGCTACTTCTTCGGCAAACCGGTCGCCGGCGGCCAGGTCACTATACGCGGCAGCGTCACCGATGTCACGCGGGAGACGATCTTCGCGGTCACAGGTGAGACCAATGCTGACGGCGTCTACCGCTACGCCGTGCCCGTGCCCGATTTCTTCGTGGGGCGGCTCGACAACAAGAGCGCACAGATCGACCTGGAGATCGAGGTGGTGGACACCGCCAATCACCTGGAAGCTATCGACGAGACGATTACCGTCGCCGAGAAGCCGCTGCTGATCGACGCCGTGCCCGAGTCAGGTCTGCTGCGACCGGGACTGGCAAACCGCGTCTATCTCGATGTGAGCACACCCGATGGCGCCGCTGCCCCGGCAATGCTGACGATTGCTGGTGAAGGTCTCCCCATCATCACAACCACCACCGATGTGTACGGCCTGGCGGTGATCACGCTCACCGCGCCTGACCAACGTTTCCTTCCCCTCGAAGTGCAAGCCAGCGACGCCAACGGGCGTGAAGTAACGCAGCCCCTGCTGCTGGGCGGCGTCAGCGGCGCCAGCACCACCGTACTCATGCGCCCAGAGCGCAGCGAGTACACGATCGGCGAGACCGCCAACGTCGATATCTATGTCAACGGCCACGCCACGACCGCCTATCTGGACATCATTAAGGGAGGGCAGACCTTTGGCCTGGTGGCCTTGCCCGTTGTGGGCGGCGTGGCGCAGGCGGCGCTACCGATCGACGGCGCTCTGCTCGGCACGCTGGAACTCAACGCCTATGTGATCGGCGACGACGGCGAGATGGTGAGCGACCGCCGGCTACTGCTTGTCAATCCCGCCCCCGCCACCGTCGACCTTCGGCTGGACGCCGACCGCTACCGCCCTGGCGATATTGCCACGCTCGACATCCAGGTGCGGCGCAACGGTGCAGCGATGCCCGGCGTCGTGGGGGTGGCGATCGTGGATGAATCGGTCTTTTCGGTGCAGGAGCAGGAACCCGGCTTTGCGCGCACCTACTTCTTGCTTGAACGCGAGCTGCAGGAACCGCGCTATGAGATTCACGACTTTGTGAAATTGGAGGACGACGTCTACTCACCTTATGACGAACTGCCCAACAGCATCCGCTATGCCGCTCATGCGCGTGAGTTGGCGCTGACCGGCCTCTTTGCCCGCGAATTGGCGGCGCGCCAGCCCGCACCGGCTGACGCGTCGGCGCTTGCCGCACCCACCCTGGCGGCGACAGTGGCAATGAGTTGGGGCAATCGGCTCTATTTGCTGGCGCCATTGGTCGGCCTGGCGCTCTACGACGGCAGCCGCAAACGCCGTCGCTGGCTAATCGCGCTGACAATCTTTGCGCTGGGCGCCTTCTTCTGGTCGGCGTGTGCCGCGCCAACCGGAGCTCCGGCGACGTCCGCTGGCGAAGCCCCCGCCGGCGAAGCCGCCGTGACGATGACCGCGACACAGGGGCAGGCGGCGCCGCGCCTACGCCAATACTTTCCCGAAACGCTTTACTGGTTGCCCGATCTAGAGACCGACGCCGAAGGACGCGCGCAAGTGCAGGCGCCCATTGCCGACTCGATCACGACGTGGCGCGTCACCGTACTCGCCTCGGATCGTGATGGCAATTTGGGCAGCGCACAGGTCGGGCTGCGCGTCTTCCAGGAGTTCTTCATCGAGCCAGATTTGCCGCGCTTCCTGACGGTGGGTGACGAGGTGAATGCACCGATCAGTATCTTCAACTATCTCGACCAGCCCCAGACAATTGCACTCGACATTGCGCCTGGCGACTGGTATGAATTCACCGGCGACCCGCCGCAGACGGTTGAAGTTGGCCCCAATGCGGTGGCAGTCGTCTATGCGCCGATCCGCGTGCTGCGCCACGGTGCGTTTGAGTTCCAGATCACGGCGACCGGCGCCACACTCAGCGACGCAGTGGTGCGTCGCATCGAAGTGTTGCCCGACGGCAGGCAGATCGTCGATGCGTTCGGCGGCAAGCTGGCGGCGACGCAAGTCTTCACTGTCGGTGCGCCGACCACGTCGATTCCAGGGACAGGGCGCATGCTGGTGCGCGTTTACCCTGGCGTCGTCAGCCAGGTGCTGGAGGGGTTGGAGGGCTTGCTCCAAACGCCTTATGGCTGCTTCGAGCAAACCAGCAGCGTGACCTACCCGAACGTGATGGTGCTCGATTATCTCAAGGCGACCGGTCAGGCGTCGCCGCGCATCCGATTGCAGGCGGAACAGTTGATCAATCTCGGCTATCAGCGGCTGCTCAGCTTCGAGGTGCGCAGCGAACCGGGCGGCTTCAGCCTCTTTGGCGACCCGCCGGCGCAGATGATGCTCACCGCCTACGGCTTGATGGAGTTTGCCGACATGGCGGATGTAGCCTACGTCGATCCTGACCTGATGGCGCGTGTGGCTGCCTATCTTGCCAACCGACAAAACAGGGATGGCAGTTGGCGCGCCGAAGGTATGACCATCGAGAGCGGCGTCGAGGACATTCAGAGTCAGCTTGCGACCACCGCCTACATCGCCTGGGGGCTGGCGGACGCCGGCTACGAGCCGCGCGCCGTACAGCGCGCCGTGCGCTACATCGAACGCGCGCTGCGACAGGCGCCGGCGTCGGATGCACCGGTCAGTTCATCGACCTCGCGCGTGGGCGAAGCCGCCCAGGCAATGCGGCCATCCGCCCGCCGCGCAGCGATTGTGTATGACGACTACACGCTGGCGCTGGTCGCCAACGCCCTGGTTGCAGCTGGTGAAGACGCTACACCAGTGCTGGACATGTTGGCAGCGCGCGCTGAGGTCTCTGGCAGGCTGGCAATGTGGGGAACAGACGCTGTGACCTATCTCGGCGGCTATGGTGCGACAGCAGCCATCGAAACGACGGCGTTGGCAGCACAGGCGTTGCTGCGCGCCGACTATCGTCCTGACCTGGCGGTGCAGGCAGTGGATTATCTGATCGCCAGCCGCGACCCGCACGGCGCCTTCTACACGACGCAGGCCACCGTGCAGGCGCTCAAGGCGTTAGTGCTGGCAGCGGAACGCAGCGCCGAGCAGGGCGACGCGCGCGTCACGGTGGAACTGACCGAACCCTCAGGCAGCGTTTCGGTGCGCACTTTCTTCATCACGGCTGGCGAGGCCGATGTCGCACAGCAGGTCGTCTTCGAAGCCATTACGGGGGAAGCCAACCAGTTACAGATCACGGTTGAGGGCGACCGCACGCTGTACTACCAGGTCGTGACGAGCTACTACGTCCCCTGGAGCGCAGTCATGGCCGCGCCAGAGGCAAGTGAGCCGATGCGCGTCGCTGTGACCTACGACCGCACCGAGTTACAGATCAACGAGACCGTGCAGGCGGTGGCGACGGTCGAACTACTGACGCCGGGCATGGCAGGCGCCGTGCTGGTCGATCTGGGTATCCCGCCCGGCTTTGCCCCCGTCACCGCAGACCTGGAAGCGCTGGCGGCGGAAGGCGCCATCGACCGCTACGAGTTGACTGGACGCCAGATTCTACTCTACCTGACTCATGTGCGCAGTGGCGAGGTGCTCACATTTGCCTACCGGCTGCAGGCAAAATACCCGATCCGGGCGCAGACGCCGGCCAGCCAGGTTTTCGACTACTACGCACCCGATCAGGGTAGCGTCGAACCGCCGCAACGGATGATCGTAACGTTGGGGATGCCGGAGGAATAATTGCCCATTGGCGATGCACCCCCGGCATCGCAGATTCTGGCAAGCGTGCCCAGAGAAGCGGAACGGGTTTGACAAAATGATGTTTGTCACCGAAACTATAGACGAGGCTGAATTTCACCGCAGCCTTGTGTCACGCATTTGTCGTCAACTCAACGTCTCTCCTGGTTTTGCGATTGGTGTTGTGATCGCCGCTGGTTACATTGACTCAGCAGCGTTCGTACATTTCGTTTCGGTTTTGATACCCAATACTCTCTCCGGAGGAACATCATGGATTGGATGTCTGTGCAGTGGATCACGACATACTGGATGCCGCTGCTGATCGCCGTCGTGCTCGGATTCATCTTGGGCTGGTTGCTCACAGGCTTGTCGCCGCGGCGCAAGAATGCTGAGTACGAAGCGCAACTTGCCGATCTGCAGAGTAAGAGCCGCCGCACCGAGCGCGAACTGTCGGATGCCAAGAAGCAGGCCGATACGCTCAAGGGCGACGTTGCTCGCGCAGCCAGTGCTGCCGACGACTTGCGTCAGCAGGTGAGCGCGTTGCAAGAGCAGTTGAAGAGCGCCCTGGAGCAAAAAGATGCTCTGGAGGCTGACCTGCAGACGCGCAATATCGAACTGGCGGATGCCAGGATGCAACTCGCCATGCTTCAGGATCAGGGTGAACGCGCGCAGAGCGCTAGCGCTGCTGAATTAGAGGAGTTGCGCGCACGCTATGAAGCTGCTGTCCACGAGAACAGTCAGATGCGCGAGGCGCTCGACGCCTCCCAGGCGCGCGTCGCTGCCATTGCTGACGAAGCCACCACCGCTGTCGAGTCGGCCAAGGCGCGCGAGATCGCACTCAACGAAGCCTATCAGCGCGCTGTCAATCTTCAACGATTGCTCGAAGACCGCGAACGCGCGCTGATTGATGCTCAGACCGAGCTAGAGTCAGCCAGGACAATGGTGACAGCGCTCACTGCGTCCAAAGCCGAACTCGAAGACAGGCTGCAGAAGGCGCGCGGCGAGGTCGCCAGTGAAATGGCGGCGCTCACCTCCACCATGATCAAGATGAAGGACGACGCCCTCACAGCTGCCAACCAACGCATCGCTGAGTTGACCAAATTGGTGAACGAGCTTCAGTCCAAACAGGCCGTCGGCTGAACCGGCAATCGGCGTTTGTCGTGCGTACGCCATAGCGCCTGGTTTGGCGTCTGCCGCCCGCACGCACACTCTGATCGACCGAATCGCCCTCACAGGAGAAAGACATGGACACTACACAAATCCTGTATCTGGCCGGTGCGTTTTTGCTCGGTTTCATCATCGCCTGGTTTGCCGGACGCGGGGGGCCGCAGCGTGCCGCTGCAGAGGCAGCAGCCGAAACCGATACTGTGCGCCGCAAATTGAGCAACGCGGAAAGCGAGCTGCGCAAGACACAGGGACAGCTGAAAGAGAATCTTACCACCCTTGACCAGCTGGCCGCCGACAAGGACAACCTGGTCAAAATGTTACGCACCAGCGAGCAAGGTTTGAGCGATGCCGGAGCCGCGCTAGAGCGGCTGACCGCCGAACTCGCTGCTGCGCGCGATGCCAACCTCTTGCTGCAAACCGAGTTGGGCCACACGCGTGACGCCCTGACCGTCGCACGCAGCCAGCTTGCAGCCTTAACCACACAGGCTGAGGACGCCGCCGTCGTCGCCGCTGAAGCCAGCGAAATTGCCGAGACCGCAGTCCTGGCCGAGCAAAATGTGAGTGAAGAGAGCGCGGCGCGCATGGCTGAACTGGAAAGCCAGCTAGCGTTGGCACGCGCCACGGCCGAACGCCTGGCGGAAAAAGAAGCGCTCATCTCGGCCGAGTTGCTCATCCGCCGGCATGAATATCGCGATCTCGTCGCCGGTGGCGAGGATGCTATCGTGGCCGCGCTAGCGGCCCGCGACCAGGCGCTGGCGAATGCGCAAACCCAGCTCGACTACATGCGACGTGATCTGAGCATGTTGACGGCCGCTGGTGCACAAATGGCCATCGCCCTGGAGCAACGCAATCGCGAGTACGACACTGTACGCGACCGCCTGGTCATGCAGGAAACCACGCGCGCACTGCCCGAAGTATCACTGGCAGCCCAAACGGTCGCTGCCGAAGCTGTGGGTGATGATGCCACCTCCGCAATGGTCAATCCAGACCTGACCGCTGAGCTTGCCGCCCGCACGAATGAATTGGATGAGCTGAAGCAGGGCTACGACGAACTCAAGACCGCGTTCGAAGCCGCCGCCGCTGCCCGCGACGAACTACAAAGTCAGCTGGTCGCTTATCAAGAACAGATCGAAGTGCTGAATGGTCGGATCGCTGAGGGCCAACGCGTTGTAGAGGCGTTGGCGGCGGAAAAGGATGCATTGATGCGCAAACTATCTGAGCGTGCCGCTGTGATCAGCACGTTGCTCGCAAAAATCAGCGATTTCGACGGACAACTTCGCAACCTTGTCGCCGCCAAAGCCCAGGTCGAAACTCACGAAGTCGCTGCTGTGCCTGCTCTAACGGAAGCCACGACCCAGGAAGAAGAGGGGGAGACACATGCCAGTTGAAGAAGCCCTGCCCGCTGACCAGACTGTCATGGAGCAAGCGCCAGCCAACGTGGTAGGAATCGATGATCAGGCGCTGATCGACAGTCGCGTGGATAGCCTTGCAGCGACCATCGCCACCATCCAGAATGCCTACGCGCAACAGACCGATCAGCTTACCAATGCGCAATTGCTCGCTGACGAACTACAGGCGCAACTTGGCGCCCTCAGCACCGCCAACAGCGATCTAGAATCAACGCTAGAAGAAAAGAACAAAGCGTTAGCCGAGCGGGAGGCCGAACTCGCAGCGCTGCGTGAGGCGTTGGCGGCGCGCAATGCCGAGTTTGAGCAGATCAGCGCGCAACTTGCCGACGCCAGCCGTCAGGCCGCCGACGCCGACGCTGTCCGCTCTGCACTCGAAACGCAGGCGCTTACGCTGACGTCAGAACTGGACGCGCTGCTCGCTGAACTGAACGGCGATTCCCCAGTTGCCGACGCACAGCCAGAAGCTGCGACGGAGGAAGTTGCCGCAACGGACGCAGCCGCCACCACTGCGCCAACTACGGTGGTGACAGCGGACGCTCCAGGCGTCGAGGCTGAAACCGCAGCCACAAGCGCGGCGCCGCTCGATCGCCTGGCGGCGCGCACTGCCGCGCTTGCGGCGCTGCTGCGTCGCAAGACCGCGGCGCTGGCCGTCGCTAGCGCAGATTTGGGGCGCGTCCAGGCACAGTTGGCCGCCGTTGAGGCTGAAAAGATCGATCTGGAAAACCATGTCACCGACGCCCAGAACCGCGCCGCCGGCTTCCAGATCGAGATTGCCAATCGCACCGCCGAATTGGAAGCGCTCCAGGAGCAACTGGCAGTGCTCGCCGCTGAGGCCGAAAGTAGCCAGGCGGAGCGCCAACGTCTGGCCAACGCTCTGGCCAATATCGAGGCGCAGATCAGCAGCGTCGAAGGGATGACAGCGCCTGCCCCCGAAGCCGCCACTGAAGTTGCTGCCGACGGTGAAGCCACACGGACCACAACCGTTGATTTGGCCGACGATGGCGCAGCGCGTACAACGGCCAGCATTGCCAGCCTGGTGGCGTTGCTCAACAGCACACGTGCGGCGCTAGATGACGCGCAAAACCAGGTTGCTGCGCTCGAAGAACAACTCGGCGCCATCACAGCCGCCAAGACAAATCTGGAAGCGACGCTCAGCGAAAAGGAGAACACCTTCGCTGACCAGGAAGCACGGATTGCCGGCATCGAGGAAGAGCTAGGCGTCATTACAGCCGCCAAGACCAGCCTGGAAGCAACGCTCAGCGCAACCGAGAATAACGTCGCCGAACTACAAGCCAAACTGGCCGATGTGGATGCGCTCCTTGCCGCCAAAGACACCGATCTGAATTCTGCTGGCGAAACAATCGCTGGCCTCGAAGCGCAGATCGCAGAACTGACGCAGGTCAGGGGCGACCTGGAAGCCAATTTGGCTGCTGCGCTGGAAGCACAGCACGCACTCGAAGCGCAGGTGGCAGCGCTAGAACAGACGCAGAGCGAGCTGCAAACCCAGGTCACGATGTTGACCGGCGAACTGACCAGCACCCAGCAACAGATCAACGAGCTGAATGCGGCTCTGGCCGAACTGTCGGCGATCATCGATGGCGCCGAGGGTGAAGCCGCCGAGGTCGATGTTGCCGCAGACGCCTCCCGGCGCAGTGGCGCTGGCATTGCGCTTGGCGGCACTGCCGCACTGGCTGTCGCAGCACGCCGCAAGAACGAAGCCATCCGTATCGCCCAGGCCGACGCCGAGGCGCTGCGCCAACAACTCGCCGCCACTGAACAGGCCAAAGCCGAACTCGAAGCGCAACTTGCCACCGCACAACAAGCGCAGAACGAGCTCCAGGCACAGGTTGCCGCCGACCAGGAAACGCAAGCTGCACTGCGGGCGCAGGTGGCCGGGCTGGAGCAGGCCAAGGCCGAACTCGAAGCCCAGCTTGCCGCCACACGCGCAGAGTTGGCAACAACACAGCAACAACTGGACGAATTGAACAGCGGCCTGCGCGAGCTATCGATAGCGTTGGATGCCAGCGACGACGCATCGGAAGAGGCAGCGGCCCAACGCGTCGCCAGGCTCGGCGTCGCTGCTGGCGGTGCGGCTGCGTTGACCGCCGCTGCTCGCAACAAGAATGCACAGATGCGCGAGGCGCAAGCCGGGATCGACGCGCTGCGCAGCCAGGTGCAGACGCTCACCGAGTCCAGCCGTGCGCTCGAAGCCGACGCCCAGGCAAAGGCCGCCGAGCTTGAGCAGCTCAAAGCCGAACTGGCCGCCCTCACCGCTTCCAACAGCGCGTTGGAAGCCGACGCTCAGGCAAAGGCCGCCGAGCTTGAGCGACTGACGGGCGAGCTGGCGACGATGATTCAAGCGCGCACCGAGTTGGAGGAACAACTGGCCGCGCGCAACGCAGAGCTTGAAGCCACACAGAATCGCCACCAGGAACTGACGGCGCAGCTAACCCAGACGACAGCAGAGCTTGATCAGGTGCGCACAGATTACGCAGCTGCGGCTGCCTGGCAACAGCGCGCCCCGGCAGTCGTCAATCTTGGACAGTCGCTGGCTGCCATGCCGGAGACTAAACTGGCGGCTGCTAACGCTGCCGTAGCGGTGCGCGCGCTGCCACAGTCGGTGCAAGCGCCCCAAGACCTGGCTGATGTCAAAGGCATCGGTCGTGTCTTTGAGCAGCGGCTGTACAAGGCAGGGATTGGCACCTTCTGGGAATTGTCCGCGCTGGCCGACGACGATCTGAAGGCAATCCTGCAACTCAACGAACTGCAACTATTGCACATCGATCTGGAGGCTATCCGCGCCGATGCCCGCCGCCTGGCGGAGGAGACCGGCACAGTTGGCCAGTTGTGGGAGGGCAAGGCGCCCGATGATTTCGAGCCACTCGAAGGGATCGGCAAAGTCTTCGAGCAACGGCTCTATGATGCCGGCATCACCACCTACGCGGCGCTGGCGGCTGCCACGCCGGAGCAGCTTGCCGAGATCATCCAGGCTAAACCCCCGGCGCAACCGGATTATGCCAGCTGGATTGCACAAGCGCGACGTTTGGTGGCAGCTGCCGAAGCCGGGGACATCACGGAGTAGTCATCAGCGCGCTGGAGTGTCAAGTGCATCAAGACCGGGTTGCCTGCGGGGAACCCGGTCTTTTTTCAAGCAGCAGGAGGGAATCTCATGGGACGAGGCTTGCAACTGTTGATATGGGGTGCACTCGCCGGGCTAGCGGGGTTTCTGGCCATGCTAGTCAAACAGAAAAATGCAGCACTGGAATTGGCGCAAACGCGTCTGGCGCGCCTGGAACAACGTTTAGGTCAAGTGACTGCCACCTCCACCGAATCAGGTAGCGAGCACGCGCTGCGCGCCCAACTTGCCGAAAAGGATGCCGAGATTGCACAACTGCGGGCGCAACTGGCCGACCTGACGGCGACGCCTGCCGCCGCCATGCGTCTGGCCGACAGCGCGCCGCCGGAGCTAGCCAGCGAACTGTGGCGCCAACGGCTGGCCGTCGAGGCCGGCTGGCACGCCAAAGCGCCAGGTCTGGTTATGGCGGGGCGTGCAGTGGATGCGCTGCCGCCAGCCAAGCTGGTTTATGCCAATCGAGCGGTGCAGGCGCGCATCGTGCCGGAGGTGGCGCCGCAGCCGCAGGACCTTTCCGCGGTGCCAGGCATCGGGGCAATCTATGAGCAACGGCTCTACAACGCTGGCATCGGCACCTACTGGGAGTTGGCGACCCTTGACAACGATGCGTTGCGTCGCATCCTCAAACTCGACAAGGCGCGCGCGGCGTCCGTTGATTTCGACGCGATACGCGCTGCGGCGCGCCAACTGGCAGAGGAAACCGAGACTGTCGGCTATATCTGGAATGGCGAGCCAGTCGACGACTTCGAGCCAATCAAGGGCATCGGCAAAGTGTACGAGCAGCGGCTCTATAACGCCGGCATCCGCACCTATGCAGCGCTGGCGAACACCTCCCCCGAGCAACTCCTGGAGATCGTGCAGGCCAGATCGCCTGTGCCGCCAGATGTGACAAGCTGGATTGCACAGGCGCAGAACCTGGCCGACACACAGGCGGTCGGGTAAGGGTGTTGTATAAGAGATTGCTTGACAGTTCAGAATCGAGCATCTGACTCGTCTCGCTTTCTCCACACAATGCCCCGGCTCGGAGCGACGAATGTCAGATGTATAGCAGCCTTTTCTAGACTAGGATGAAGCCGGAACTTCCTAGTCTAGAAAGGATGCACAGCATGACGCATTTCCGACCGAGTCTGTGGAGCAGAAACTACTTGCTTCTGCTACTGGCCGTGTGGTTTGGCGTGTGGGCGCTGCCGCACCCGGTGCTGGCGCAGGAAGGTATGGCGGTGGCGCCCACCAGCACGCCTGTCGCTCCGCCCGAAGCGCCGCTGCTGTTAACGCCAGCCTATGGCGCGACGACGACCGTCGCCGATTCGCCTCCTCTCGCCATGCCGACCCTTGCGTGGCAGGCGCCCCTCAATGCCAACATCTACCATGTCCAGATTGCAGATTCGCCTGGTTTTGCCACCATGCTCCAGGAATCTGACACCTACGCGACCACGTTTACGCCAACCACGGTGTGGCCGGACGGCCTCTTTTACTGGCGCGTACGTGCTGGCGTCAAAATCGGTGGTGCAGCGACAGTCTGGGGCGCCTATTCTGAGGCATTCTACTTCCAGAAAAATTGGAGCAACGATACAAGCAACCGCCCTATACCGATCTCGCCTGCAGAGAACGCTGAGCGCTCTACGTTCTTACCGGCCGATTTTTCCTGGACGGCTGTCATTGGAGCAGCTGGCTACAAGCTAGAAATCGCCACTGACGATCAATTCTCAAACGTCGTCTACAGTGCTGAGACCGTCAAACCACATCACACGCCGCCGACGCGACTGGCGGCAAATGACGCTTACTATTGGCGCGTCACCCCCTTTGCCTATCATACATCGACAGCCAACCGCGTCAACGGCACAATCAGTGAAACGATGGTCTTTCGCTTTGCGTGGAGCACCCCACCCGCGTTGCTGGAACCACCTGCGCAGGTGAGTCAGAGTACACCTGAATTACGTTTTGTTCCCCGCTTTTCCTGGACAGCGGTCGAGGGTGCGCAGGAATACGAACTACAGATCAGCACCGATCAGGGCTTTGCTACATCCGTGACAAGCTACAGGACGCGCAACACCGACTTCACCCCTGTTGCGGCGCTGGCCAACGACAAAGAATACTTCTGGCGTGTCAAAGCGATCAACTACGATGGCTACGCAACAGCCTGGAGTGAAGTGCGCAGCTTTCGTGCTGCGTGGAACCAACCGCCCCAATTGCTCACACCAGCCAACGTTCAGACCAAACTCTCCTACCCGTTCTTCAGTTGGGCGCCGGTGCCGGGCGCCGAACGATACCAGATTCAGGTGCTGGATGGCGACAAAATAGTTGTTGATAAGACAATTTACAATGCGACCTATTTCACCCAGGCAAACGCTGATAATGTCTCCAAGTTTTACTCCTGGCGCGTGCGTGGCGTGGATGCGCGCGGCAACTTCACGCCGTGGAGCGAAACACGTTCTTACTTCATGGAAATGCAGACCTCACCGCAGCCGATCTATCCGGCCTATTACTACGCGCCAGATCGCACCAATATGCCGATCTCCAAGGAGCCGGCGTTCAGTTCCAACGTTGTCTTTGTCTGGGATGCGGCGCATCGCTGGGAAGCGCAGACGCTTCTTCCCGTCGCGCCTGATTACTATTTGCTGGAAGTCGCCAGCGACCCTGCGTTCACGACGCCAATCTTCACCATCACAACGGCTGGGTTGGCCGCCGCGCCAACGATTGCCAACCCGATCACAGCTTTAACCGATGGACAGATGATTTACTGGCGTGTGAGCGCTATCCAGGGTGGAGATCAGTTTGGCGTCAGCATCGTGTCTCAAGCGCGCTATCGCGCCAATGCTCCTGATCAACTGCCGACGCAAGATGTTATCACGCCGATCTATCCGCAGGACGGGATGCAGGTGGTGGAAACACCGCCGGTGCTGGGGTGGCTTCCGGTAAATGGTGCGAGCAACTATGCCGTCCAGATCAGCCGCCGACCAGATTTCGAGGCCGGCGCCATCGTGGATAGTGCACAGCCACAGTATGTCAACTATGCGCCGTGGCAAGGACGCACCACCTCCATGCCGGCAGGTGCATATTGGTGGCGCGTGCGCGCCGAGTCAGCGCCCGGCGTCGCATTGGGAGAGTGGAGCACGCCGCGCCGCTTCGACCTGGCGCGCGATGTCATCACGGGCAATCCCTACGAGTTTATCCCACCTCTCAATATCCTGTCGCCGACACTCGAGTATGATCCAGCCTTCACCTATATCGCAGCCAGCGCCACACCCACCGGCGATGAATTCGACTTGACGAATCTCCACGTGATGCTTGATCGTGCGCTCTTTCCAGGGAGCTATTTCTGGTACATTGCCTTTGGCGTGGCAGACAGCGCGCCCGATCCCATCAACTACATCCTGTACGTCGATACTGACCACTTGCCCAATTCTGGCGCGGCGCAAGACCCAACGGGGCAGCCGATCACGATCGAGAGCGATCTGCGCCCGGAGTACGCCATCCACACGGTGCGCCAGGGGGACGCCATTCTGTCGACGTCTTTCTATGCGTGGAGCAGCGGCGCGTGGCAGCCAGCACAATCACTGTTGACAATTGGTGGGATGGCCAGTGTCGAGTTGACAGGCCCGAAGGCAGTGCACCTGCGCATACCCTACGCCGCCTTCAACGCGGCAAGTGACAACTTCTCTGGCACCCTGAGTCTGGCCGTGATCAGCGTCAATACAGCTCTCCCTGCTCGCATTGCTGACAGCATCCCCCAGCAAGGCGCACTCTATGGTGCGCCTGGATTGGTCGACAACATGACTGCTGTCTCTGACATGGTGACGCCCCTCTACCCCTTCGACACACCGCTGAGCAATCCTTTCCAATTTCAAGACATGCCGCCCCTGCGCTGGCGGATGCCACACTACGATTCAGTGGATGGGTATCGGGTGCAGGTGGCCAAAGACGCCAATTTCTCGCAGCTCGTCAAAGAGTGGGATGTCTATGAAAATGAGCGTTCGCCTTATTTTGGTTTTCTGCCTGCGACCTTTACCACCGATGCTGCTATGGAGGATAACGAATCGTACTACTGGCGCGTCCGCATCCGCCATGAGAAGTACGACAACTATGGCCACTTCGACTTCGGGCCATGGTCACCGGCGTCACGCTTCAAGCTGAGCAGTCGGTTGCCCGGCAATCCAATGCTCTCCACGGGCAGCCAGGTGTTTATGACGCCGACTTTTTTGTGGGAGCGCGTCGAGGGAGCTGGGGGCTACACACTACAAATCGACAACGACGCTAACTTTAGTTCCCCGCTTATTAATCAGAAGATCGACGGCGCCTCGTACACGCCGCAGGAACTCACCTCCAGCGCCGCTTTGCTGCCAGGCACGCAGTACTACTGGCGCCTGGCAATGCGTCGTGCGGATAACGTCTACGGTCAATGGACTCCGACCATGACCTTCCAAAAGACTTCGGTCAGCCCAACGCCGCTTTCTCCCTCTCAGAATGTGACGGTAACCGGACAGCCGACCTTCGTCTGGAGCGTTGTATTGACGCCAACCACGACGCCGCGCCTGGCAACGCCACGCTATCATCTCCAGGTTGATGACGATCTGACCTTTGGCAGCCCCCTGATCGACATCAAAACCACAACCACCAGCTACACACCCATCAAAAGCAAGAATCTGTCCGATGGCGTCTGGTACTGGCGCGTGGCGCTCACGGACGCCAACGGCAACGATGGTCCATTCAGCCCGACCATCACCTTCCTAAAGCAATACCTGTCGCCCAACTTGATCGCGCCATTCGAAGGCGGCGCCAGTGGCGTCATACCTGCCTTTGCCTGGCAACCTGTGGATGGCGCCGCTTACTACGAGTTGACCTATGCCAATAACCCGGCCTTCACCGGCGCCACCAGGATAGCCACGGTCAGCAGCAGCTATACACCAACCAAGAGCTTGAATCAAGGTCGTTATTACTGGTATGTGCAGGTGTTCGACCAGGATAAAAACGGCGGCCCGATCATCCCTCGCTATTTTGACTTCGGGTATTCTGTTTATTTACCCGTTGCGACAAAGTAGTCAGGGCCGCGCAGCAAATCCAGCGTCAGTCGCCAGCGAAATACACGCATTTCTGGAGGTTTTGCTTCTGCGACACGGCGTCTCTGCAACGCAGCGGTCAAAGAGACGCCGTGTCAAAGTTGGCAATTGCTTCAATACCCGCGTTCGAAGTCAATACGGTAACGCAATTCCTGTCCGGCCACATACCGCTGCAAGTTCTCGGCAAAGAGCGGAGCGATGTCTTCCGGGAAGCTCAGCGCTGCGGTATGGCTGGTGATGATCACGTTGGGGAGCGTCCACAGCGGGTGGTCAGGCGGCAGCGGCTCCGTCTGGAAGACGTCGAGCACTGCGCCGGCGATGCGTCCAGCTTGCAGCGCCTCTACCAGCGCATCCTCGTCCACCGTGCCGCCGCGCCCAACGTTGATCAGCAGGGCATGGGCAGGCAGCGCCGCTAACACAGCGCGGTCGATCAGGTGGCGGCTGGCGTCTGTGTTGGGCAGGCTGGCGGCCAGATAGTCGCAGACGGCAGCCATCTCTGCCAGCGCGTCGCCATGAAAGTAGCGATCAACGTGGGGGCAACCCTCACTCGCCCGCGTGTAGCCAAGCACGCGTAGCCCAAAACAGTGTGCAACGCGCGCAATCTCCGCACCGATCGAACCGACGCCGATCAATCCTAACGTTTTGCCGCGCAACCGCCCCGGCCAGGCTGGCTCCCAACGCCTCTCGCGCTGCGCCAGGAATCGCTGCCAGCCGCGCCGTTCGTGCATGATCAGATAGCCCAGCACATATTCAGCCATCATCTCGCCAAAGACGCCGCGCGCATTGGTGAGTTGGTAATCGCGCCGCAACCCAGGCGCCGTCAAAGTCTCTACACCGGCGTAAGTCGATTGCAGCCACCGCAACGCCGTCATGCGGTCAAGTAGTGGACGCACCAGCGGCGGGTCCGCCAGGACGACTTCGCAGGTTGCCAGCCAGGGTTCAGCCTCGGTATGGCTGGCAGCGACATGCAGCGCCAACGGCGGCAGCGGCGCCGCCGTCAGCAACCGGGCGTAGTCGGCGGCGCGCGTCGACAAGATCAACACCTCAAGCGACATGTGCGATCTCCTCGTCAGCCATAGCCGCCCGCACGGCGTCCAACCCAGCCGCCGTGATCAACCCGATTGCCGCCGCCGATTCCGCTGCGATCAGTGAATCCGCCACACGCAGCAAGCGCACGCCCTGCGCCTGCAAGGCCGCCGCTATTGCATCCACTGCTGCATCGCGCTTCGCACCACTGACGTCGCGAATGTAAATTGCCAGCACACGTCCGGGATATTGTTCGACCAGGCGCGTGTAGAGTTCGGGGTCTTTCTGCCCGCTGTCGCCCATCAGCACAAAGGGCAGGTGCGGATAGGCATCCAGCACGCGACGCATCGCCTCCAGCTTGTGCTCGTGGCTGAGCGCCTGCGTGAACATATCGATGCCATAGTCGCGCAGAAAGATCGGGCCAGCCGGGATGCCACGCACCTGCATGAACTCGACTAGAAAGTCGTAGAGATTCCACGGGCTGCTTGACACGTAAAAGATCGGGTTGTGGTCAGCGCCGGTGACGCCGCCTTGTAGCGCCCGATACAGTGCGGCGACGCCGGGAAAAGGCAGACGCGTGGCGGCATTCTGGAGCAAGGTCACCCACGCCGAACGCACCAAATTGGTGGCCTGCGTTTGCAAGATGGTGTCGTCGATGTCGCTGATGACGCCAAAACGCGCCGTGACGGGTGGGATCAACACTTCGCCCGTTGCTCGCGCCAGCGGCGCGTCGGCGGCAACGTCCGGCGCCGTCACGGTTACGGTGCACCAACCATCCGCGTCGCGGGCCGGTCCCGCTTGCAACAGCTTTGCCTCGAAGTAGCCTTCGTCGTCGGTGACAGCCTCCACCGAAGCTGCGCCGCAGGTCACTGTCAGGGGTACGCCGCGTGCCTCATCCGACTCGATGCGGCGAAACGCGTCCCATAGATTGCGCCAGGACGATTGACCCGGCTCGGCGGCGGCGGGCAAGGCTTGGTGCAGCACGCGCCCGCGCACCATCAGCGTGTCATCTGTGCCAAAGCTACGATAGGGAACAATCACAAGCGGCGTCTGACTCATGTCGGATGTGCCTCCTCCAAATCAAAGATTTTACCGGGATTCAGAATGTTGCGCGGGTCGAGCGCCACTTTGAGGCGTCGCATCGTGGCGATCTCCGCTGGCGTGCGGCTGAGCGACAGGTAGGCTTTCTTTTCCAGCCCGATGCCATGCTCTGCCGAGATCGAACCATGCACATCACCTAATGGTGTGTAGACGATGGCGGCAATGCGTTCGCCATCTTGTGGCTGCAGGTGTGGCGCCCAGATGTTGATGTGCAGGTTGCCGTCGCCCAGATGCCCATAGACCCAACAGCGCGTATCCGCACCAAAGTGCAATGCGATGCCGGCGCGCACATCCTCGACATATGCTGCCATGACGCCGATCGGTAGGCTGACATCATAGCCAAAAGTCAGATGATGCTGGCGTTCGATCTGTTCGGAATCCTCGCGAATGCGCCAGAGGTCGGCGCGCTGCTGGCTGGTGCGGGCAACCACAGCATCTGCAAAGAGACCTTCGTGCGCAGCGTGGTCGAGTGCGGCGTCGAAACGCGCCTGGTCGAGACGCTCATTGCCACCCAACGCCTCAACAAGCACGTAGTACGTGTACTCATGCCCCAGCGGCGGTTTGCTGAGCGCTGGCGGCGTTGTGGTCAGCCGATAGTAGTCGTTCCACATCACCTCGAAGGATGTAAGCGCGCCGCCGAGATCGCGCTGGAGCAGCGGCAAAAGTGCAGTGACTTGCGGAAATTCATCCATCGCCAGCAGCGCAGTCGCATAGGTGCGCGGCGCCGGAAAAAGCCGCAGCACCGCCTGCGTCACTACGCCCAGCGTGCCCTCACTGCCGATGAAGACCTGCTTCAGATCGTAGCCAGCGTTGTTTTTGAGCATGGCGTTCAACGCGGTGAGCACGGCGCCGTCGGCAAGCACCGCCTCCAACCCCAGCACCAACTCCCGCATCATGCCGTAGCGCAGGACGCGCACGCCGCCCGCATTCATGGCGACACAGCCGCCGATCGTTGCCGAGCCGCGCGCGGCCAGATCAAGCGGAAAGAACAGTCCGTGCGCCGCCGCGACTTCCTGGACGCGCTGCAATGGCGCACCCGCCTGCACCGTCAACGTCTGGTTCTGGGCATCGATGGCCACTATGTCGGCCATCCGTTCTAACGACAGGATAAGATCGTGCGCCGTAGCAGATGTGGCATGCACCAGGTTTGTGCCACCGCCATGAACAACGACCGGCTGCCGGGCGCTATGACAGAGACGCAAGATCGCCGCCACCTCCGCCGTCGTGCGCGGACGCACCAGCGCCAAGGCATCAAGCGGCGTTGGGTCGCTCCAACTGCGCGCACGGGCGCGGAGAGCGTCGCCAGTCAACACACTATCTGCGCCCAACAGAGTGCGCAGATCAGCCACCATCGATGACGCAGGCCTCACGGTTCACCCTAACATCTCGATGGTGTAATCGATCAGTTGAGCGTCGCCGTGCCACTGCTCGACGCGGTGGGCGACATCTTGCAGGTGGCGATGCGCCAACGCACCATTCTGGCTGACGCACGCCACTTCAAGCACGGCGCGCGTGAGGACATCCTGTGCTTCAGCTTCACAGACCGAAACGTTGTAATCGCGGCGGATGCGTGCGATCAACGGCTTGAGAATGCCGCGCTTGCCCTTCAAGCTGTCGTTCATGGGGAGATACAACTCAAGCGTCAACAGACCTACTGCCATGACCGTTCACCGTTGTCGATTCCATTCATCGTTGCCAAATTGTGTGCGGATCAGCTCGGCAGCGCGGCGCAACTCGGCTGGCGTCAAGGCGCCCGGCTGGAAGCTCACACGCAGCACCTGCTCGAAACCGTGTTGCATGGCGGCGGCGACGCGACCAAAAGCCACCTTGTCGCTGGCATCGTCCACGCCAAGCGCCTGCGCCAACGTGCACGCGCGGGCGGCAAGCTCACGTCGCAGGGACGCCGCCTGTTCCGCCGGCAGCGCCAACACGTCGATCAGGCGCGTGATATCTCCCACCAAGGGCAGGCTGCCGTGCTGCAGCACGTAACCGGCGCGACGGCTTTGCGCGCTGCCCATCAGCTTGCGCTGACCCACCGTGATCTCGTAGGCGCTGGGCACCTCAAAGCAGACGGCGGAGACGTCGGCGCCAACGCGCACGTCACCAGGCGCTTTTTCTGCGTGAACGCCCAATTGACGCAACCCGGCTAACAGCGCATTGCTGATGCGCAGATACGCATCCATCACGCCGCCGCGCACCAGCGGATGCTGCATCGCCGCCGTTACGGAGTAAGTGAACTCGTCCGTGTGCAAGATAGCGCGTCCACCTGTGGGCCGCCGCACGATCTCGTAGCCCAGTGAACTCACCTTGATTGTGTCAATGTCGGCGATCGGCTGCAGGCGTCCCAAGCTCACTGCTGGCGGCTGCCAACGATAAAAGCGCACCGTGGGTAGACTCTCTCCCGCCGCGCACGCTTCAGCAATCGCTTGATCGACTGCCATATTGGCGGCGCCAGAACGCGGCGCCTCCTCTACTATCAGCCGCCAGGTCGTCGAGCCTTCTTCTTCCAGGGCGGCTACATCGACAAATACGTCATTAGCAACAATCGTTCGTTCCATGGCTTCTCACTTTTCTACACTGCGCTCCAGCGCGTCGCACAACGCGGGTATGGCTGCTGGCGCGCGTACAGCTATTACGCTGCCAGCGGGAGCGCCGCCACCTCCGCCAACGCGCCCGCCACCGTCACTGCCATCCCCGGTGTATGATGGGGGCGCTTGAGAATGGCGAGCGCAACCGGGGCTTGGAGTGCTGGGCTATAAGCGGCGCTCGTCACGACGCCCACCTGGCGCCCCTCGGCCAGCACCAAATCGCCTGGCGTGAGCAGCACGGCGCTACGCAGCCCAACCAAGGTGCGCGTCACTTTGTCGTAGGTCAGCTGCCGGGCGATGATTTCCTGGCCAGTGTAGCAGCCCTTGTTCTCAGCGCACGCCCAGGTCATGCCGGCCTCTAGCGGGCTGTACTCATCAATCAGCTCAGCGCCAGGCGCTGGGCGCCCCAACTCGATACGTCGCGCCGTGTAGCTGGCCGCGTCGAGCCGCGGCGCGGCCAACCGCGCCAGGAACGTCTCGACCGCCTCCACAGGCGCGATCACTTCGTAACCAGGCAGATCGTACAACTCTTGCTTGAGGATCATCAACTCCTGGCAGCGCAGCCAGTTCCCCTCGGCGGTCGGCAATGGAGCGAACCCGCTCTGCGTCAGAGCCGCCGCCGCCTGCCGCCCAACAATGCGTAGCCGGGTCAGCGCACGCTCTGGCCGGGTCACGCGTACTTTATCCATAAAGAAAATCTGCCCGCGCAAATGGCGTTCAAGCGCAGCGGTCTCACCTGGCGCCGGCAACAACCAGAGACAATCTTCGTCAGCCAGGACAGTGAATACCTGCGTGATCTTGGCAGTCGGGCTGGTGAGCACTGTGACGCAGCTTTCTCCAGGGTGCAACAGCTTGATGTTGTTCGTCGTCATGCGCTGTAGAAAGTCAACGCGGTCGGCATCGGTCAAGCGTAGCACGCTTGCGTCGGTCGGCAGCCACACGGCGGCTGCATCCAGGGCAGCATAGGTGGTCATCTCTGGCAAAGTTACATCTGTCATGGTGTTTCTCCATAGCGTCTGGCAAAATCCACGATCTTATAAAACATCTCGCGCCCGGCGTCCGTCATGTTCGCTCCGATGCCCAAATAATGGCTCACATCTTCATAGTAATAAGTTTCGACCGGCACGCCCGCCGCCCGCGCTGCGGCTTCCAACTCACGCGCCTGCTCGATGCGCATAATTTCATCCGCCGCCGTGTGGATGATCATGGTTGGCGGCAACTCGCCAGCGCTGTAGACCGGTGAGTACATCAGAAACGGCAGTGGATAGAGGTTGGGGGGGCCGAACGCGGGCGCCAGCAATTCATAGGGCGGCGGCGCTGTGATACGACCGGCGTAAAAGTCCTGCGCGGCGGTGAAGGCATTCGCCAACCCGCCCACTGTCACCCAGCCTGCCAGGTCGTTGCCTGCTGCGCGCAACAGCCGCGCCAGCACTGCGCTGCTAAAGCTGCCGCCCAGCGCCAGCGGCCGCTTCACGCCGACCGCTGCGCCAAAGGCGCCCGCCTGCGCCAACGCCAACACCACCCGCGCATCCTGGGCGTGCGCCTCAGCATCCACACCTCGTGCTGCGATCGGCGATACTGCAACCACCGCAAAACGTTCGACGGCGAAGGCAGTGCTCACCGGCTCCCAATCCTCGACAGGCGATGGATAGACCATGAAAAGCAGCGGCAGCGCCTGCTCCGGGTTGTGACCTTGCGGTAGATAAACGCGCACACTGTCGATCGTAGCGCCAGCGTAGTCAAAGGCATATGCGGTTACATCAGCGGTGGCAACGTATGGAAAATCAGTGCTGGCGGTGAAGGCGCTGGTCGTCCGCAGTGCAACGGCGGTCGCCAGGTTGTCGGGCAAGCGCGGCGGTGCGTAGGGCGACAGCACCAACGGCGGCGCAGTTGTCACTGTGTGCGATTGAATGGTCATCAGTTTGGGCAGCCCCAGCAACCCAGTCAGCGCGCGCTCGGCGTAGCCAGGCGCCACCGCCGCCGGTGTGTATTGCCCCGGCGGGATGCCTTCGATGCGATAGCGACCCGCAGCGTCGGTGCGTGCCGTGTGGGGTGCACCGTCCACCTGCGCAACGACGACAGTTGCACCTGGGATGGGGGCGCCCTGTGCATCGACAACCTGCCCAGTCAATGCGCCAGGCGGAGCAGTGCTGACCCTCGGTGGCTGCGTCCCCAACCAGGTGGAGAGGTAATAGCCAATGACATTGGATTGGGGTGTTGGCTGACAGCCGACCAGTATCGCCGCCAGAGCCATCAACATGCTGCTGATCCCAATCTTGCGTCTCATATTGGCATTATATCATCTGGATGCAGAAGTAGCCCCCGGTGCTGCTCGAAATGGGTCTACTTCGCGGTTGGGGCAAGCGTTTGCACGACAGTCGCCCTAACTTGAAGTGCACCCTGCTCGAACTATGTCACACACTCCAGCAAGACTATAATGATTGCGGGAGATGCAGTTGCTGGGAAATGCGCATGCGCAAAGGATTGTGAAGCATCGTGAGTTTGCTGCGCCGTTACACGACGATGTCTGCCGATGAAGTGGAGGCGCTCCTGCGCGCTGGCGCGTCGGCGCGGGTAGCGTTGCTGGCAGCCAGAACTGGCAAGCAGACGCTGGCTGAAACGCTGGCCGCACTGGCCAATGCGGGCGGCGGCGTGGCTGTGCTGGGTGTCACCGCCAAAGGAACGCCGCAAGGTGCAGCCGAGCCGACGGCGTTGCGCGAATTGATCGTGGAAGCCAGCCTGGCCACAGAGCCGCCGCTGATCCTGCCGAGCGCACAACATGTGACGCTGGCGACCGGCGAGGTGGTTGTCGTCCAGGTGCCCGAAGGTCTGCCCAATGTCTACAACGTGCGCGGCGTCTATCTGACGCGCACAGGCAGCCAAAATCGTCCGCTGACGACCGCCGAACTACGCCAGCTGCTGCTTGATCGCGGGGAAAGCGGCTATGAAAGCCAGCCCGTCGCCGATGCCAGTCTGGACGATCTCGACGCAACGCGGGTCAACCGTTATCTCGATCAGGTGGGCTTGCCGCCCGATGCAGACATGGTGGAGGCGCTGTTGGGACGCGGCTGTGTCACGCGACGTGGCAGCGATGGTTTGCGCGCCCCAGACCCGCTGCCAACGGTGGCCGGGCTGCTGCTTTTCGGACGCAATCCACAACGCTTTCTACGGAGCGCCGAGATCATCTGCGTGCGCTATGCCGGCCCCACGATGGGCGACGAATTTGTCCGCCAGGAGATCGGCGGGGTGCTGACAGAGCAGGCGCGACAAGCGGAGGCGTTTGTTGTCGGCAATATGCGTCGTGGGATGCGGATTCGCGGGCTGACGCGCGAGGAAACGACCGAGTATCCCCTGCCCGTCGTGCGCGAAGCGATTGTCAACGCCATCGCCCATCGCGATTACAGCATCCGCGGCGAGGGCATCCGCCTGCTCATGTTCAGCGATCGGCTCGAGGTCTACAGCCCTGGTCGTCTCCCTGGTCATGTCACCCTCGAAAACATCAAGGACGAACGCTATAGCCGCAACGAAGCCATTGTGGCCGTCTTGACCGACCTCGGTTACATCGAGCGACTCGGCTATGGCATCGACCGCATGATCGCTGCCATGCAGGAGGCCGGTCTACCAGCGCCGGAATTTGCCGAGACCGCCGCTGGCTTCCGCGTGACGCTGCGCTCGGCGGGTGAAGACCTGGTCAGCCCGCAGCCACAGGAGCAGCGCTGGCATCATGCCTTTCTCAACGAGCGGCAAGAGGCGGCGCTGGCGTTCGTGCGCCAACACGGACGCATCACCAATAGCGATTTACAGGCGCTGACGCCAGAGGTGCACCCGGAGACGATCCGTCGCGACCTGGCCGACCTGGTGGACAAGAATCTGTTGATCCGGATCGGGTCGAAACGTGCGACATATTACATCTTGAAGTGAGATTGGGTGATTGTGAGATTGGGTGATTGTGAGATTGGGGATGGGCGGGGTGTTTCATCCCCTGGCGATAACTTCTCTGGAAAAGGAAGGCTTTATGCAGCATCAGACGATTGCTGTAATTGATTACGGCAGTCAGTACAGCCAATTGATCTGCCGTCGCGTGCGCGAGGTCAACGTTTACGCAGAACTAGTCTCGTGGGATCGCGCCGCCGAGGCGCTGCCGCGTCTCCGGCCACAGGGGATCATCCTCTCTGGCGGTCCCAACAGCGTCTACGATGCAGGCGCGCCGACGTTGCCCGATATCGTGCTGGCCAGCGGCGTGCCAGTGCTCGGTATCTGCTACGGGTTGCAATTGTTGGCGCACACCCTGGGCGGGCGCGTCACAGCAGCGCCAGAGCGCGAATATGGCGCAGCGACGATCCACGTCACCGGCACGGCAGCCGGCGCGGAAAGCCAACTCTTCGCCGACCTGCCCGCCACGCTGCAAGTCTGGATGAGCCACGGCGACCGTGTCGAGCAGTTGCCGGATGGCTTCCTGGCGGTGGCGCATAGCGGCAATTCTCCGCTTGCAGCTATTGCCGATGAGAAACGGCGGCTCTACGGCATCCAGTTTCACCCAGAAGTGGTGCACACGCCGCATGGACGCGACATCCTCGCCAACTTCGTCAAGCGCATCTGCGGCTGCAGCGGCGACTGGACTGCCGGCAACTTCATTGAGGAGAGCGTCGCCCGCATCCGTGAGCAGGTCGGGCCGACTGGTCATGTAATCTGCGGGCTGAGCGGCGGCGTCGACAGTGCAGTGGCGGCGACGTTGGTGCATCGCGCCATCGGCGACCGGCTGGCGTGTGTCTTTGTCGATCATGGCCTCCTGCGCAAGGGTGAAGCCGAACAGGTGATCGAGACTTTCGAGCGCCACCAGGGGATGCGGCTGATTGCAGTCGACGCCAAAGAGGAGTTTCTCTCCGACCTGGCGGGCGTCGAGGACCCGGAGCGCAAACGCAAGCTGATCGGCGCCCGCTTCGTGCGCGTCTTTGAGAACGAGGCGGCGCAACTGGCGGCGGAGTGGGGCGTTGAGGCGCCGGCGTTTCTAGCGCAGGGCACCCTCTACCCCGATGTAATCGAGTCCGCCAGCAATGCCGAGACCAAAAACGCCCGCACGATCAAGACGCACCACAACGTCGGCGGGCTGCCGGAAGATATGACTTTCCAGTTGATCGAGCCGTTGCGGATGCTCTTCAAGGACGAAGTGCGCACCGTCGGTGAAGCGTTGGGGCTGCCTGAAGAGATTGTCTGGCGCCACCCCTTCCCTGGGCCAGGGCTGGCAATCCGCTGTCTGGGCGCAGTGACCTGGGAGCGGCTGGAAACGTTGCGCCACGCCGACAGCATTTTCCTGGAAGAGTTGCGCAACGCTGGCCTCTATCGCCAGACCAGTCAGGTCTTTGCTGTGCTGTTGCCCGTGCGCTCCGTCGGCGTCATGGGCGATGGCCGCACCTACGCCAATGCCCTCGCCCTGCGTGCCGTCACGACCGACGACTTCATGACGGCGGATTGGGCGCGGCTGCCCTACGATCTGCTGGCGCGCATCAGCAACCGCATCGTCAACGAAGTCGCTGGCGTCAACCGCGTCGTCTACGACATCAGCAGCAAACCCCCGGCGACAATTGAATGGGAGTAGCGTCTGCGCCGTCGTCGTCTGCCTTCCGCCCGCTTCATCAACTTTACCCTCCTCCTGATCGTGGTGCTGTCCCTCTTTCCGCTCTACAGTTACTACAAGGGGGTGGCGGCGCCGATCCCGCCGGGGGTGCGATTGGGCGGGGTCGATGTCACCGGCATGAAGACGACCGCAGAGATACGCGCTCACCTCGACCCCATCTATCATGAGTTACTCGGGGTGCGCTTTCAGAATCGCCTGCTCAAGCTAGACCCCGATGACTTCGGCTTCACCGTTGACTTCGAGCAGATGGTCGCCGACGCCGGGCAGTATCTAAGAGGTTGGGCGTTTGTCGACATCGCCGTGCGCGAGGCGATCGGGCTGCCGCAGCAGGTGCGCAATGTGCCTGTGCGCTATACCGTCGATGAGGCAAAGCTACGTGCCTGGCTGGAAAGTGTCGCCGCTGAACTGGACACGGCGCCGATCGCGGCGCGCGTGGTCGATGTGACTGCGACTACTGCGCCAGCCGGCGCGCTGCCTACGCCGACACCCACCTTTCCCGCCACTGTGCCGCAGCCGCGCCGTGGGCTGCAATGGACGCCCGGCGCGCCCGGCTATGCCATCGACATCGACGCCAGCATCGAACGCATCATTGCCGGGCTGACCAGCTACGACGCCCGCGAGGTGGAACTGGCGATCCGAGAAATTCCGCCGCCGCTGCCGACGATGGCCGACCTGGAGCCGCAGTTGGTGCGCCTGCTCGACGACTATCCCGCCTTCACTACGGTCAGCATCATCGATCTGCAGCACGGCGACGCGGCGAACGTGGATGGCGACGCCGCGTTTTCGGCGATGGCGACGTTGCGCATTGCGTTGGCAGCCGCCGTCATGGAGAAGCTGCCCAATGGCATCGCAGCGGGCGATCCTGACGCCCAACAGGTGGGACAGTGGCTCGACTTGGCGCTCGGTAAAGACCCGAACGAACCGGCCAATGCTGCGCTCGCCTGGCTGGGCGATGGCAATGCAGTTGTTGGCGCGCAACGGCTAACTGCGTTCGTGCGCAGCCTGGGCCTGGAAAACACCTTCACCCAGGGCGAGTTCGGAGGCGCTGCGCAGACGCCGATCACGACGCCCTCCAATCAGCGCGAACGCCCCAACACCCGCCCCGATGCCAACATGCAGACGACGCCGGCGGATATGGCGACATTGCTGGCGGCAATCTACCAATGCACCCAAGATGGCGGCATCCTGCGCTTTCGCTACCCCGCCACGATCACGCCCGACGAGTGCGCCACGATTCTCTTTTACATGACGCACAACGAGCTGCGCGACGCGCTCTGGCGCGGTCTGCCCGATTGGGATGCACGTTGGATCGTACATCGACATGGCCTGTTGCCTGCACAACACGGCGAAGTGGCGCTGGTGTGGGGGCCGACAGGGCCGTATGTGATCAGCGCCTTCGTCTTCAATCCGGGGCTGGTGGGGTGGGAGGTGGCGAATCAAGCGGTCGCCGACCTCAGCCGTATTGTGTGGGAATTCTTCGTCTTTCAGCGCACGCAGGGCGCGCCTGAAGCTGGCGCGCCGCCTACACTGACGCCGCCGCCCGGCTACGTCGTCGTAGACGACGAGTATGCGCCATCGGCAGCGAACCCGACCGCACGCTAGGCGCCGTCGCCAAGACAACTAGATTGTAGCTGTCGCTGAGCAGGCAGGATTGTTCGCTGGAATTGTCCGACAGTCCTCAGGGTCAGAGGGGATGAGCCAGTGCGCGGAAACGCTCATCATCCAGCGTGCTCGCGCTTACCCAAATCGGCTTTGAATATATTGCACCGCTGCGCTTACGCCCAGCGCGTTGCTGGAATTGCCGGTGCGCAGGTAGAACTCTTCCTTGCCTTGATAACGCAAATAGGCAGGGTGCGTCGATGGGCGCACACTGATGGCGCAGATCGTTTTGTCTTCCAGGACGGGAAAGGTGAGCGTGACGAAGGGCCGATACTCCATGCCTACCATGTTGCCAAAGGCTACGTTGAAGACATTCTCGAAGCCATCGACGCCTGGCTTGCGCAACGTCTTGAGGTCTGGCTCGATGCCCAGCACGCTGCCTTCATCATCGACGCCGATCAAAAGCAGCCCGCCGCGACTATTCATGAAACCGACCAGATTTTTCATCACCGGTTCGTGGAGTTCCTTGTTGACGGACTGTTTGCGGTAATCCCACATCAGGCTGGCTTTAAACTCAATGAACTCGCCCTCGCCTGCGGCGATGAGCGCAGGGATTGGGCTGTTCAGCAGCGCAGGAAGCGCGGTCTCCTCCTGCATCATGGTGCGCACCTGCTCGGCCAGCACTTCCGGGTCATGCACATGCTTGAGCTTCGCCAATACCTGGCCGTTGCG
>DMDA01000085.1:41342-46211 GCA_003451595.1 Chloroflexota bacterium
CCGCTGTGCAGCAAGATCGCCGCTGGCGCCAACCGGTAGACCGGGTAATACCAACTCATGAACGTGGCAAAAACAATGACGGTCTGCACCAGCGTGATGCCGAGCGCCAGTAGCAGCGGAAACGAAACGACGTCAGCGGCATCGGTCTGTTCATAGAGTTGGACGGCGGCAGAGGTGGCTACAAAGATCAGCGCGATGGAAAAAATGAACTCGGCCACTGCAATCCGCAGCGCAAAGACAAAGGGGCTCTGGCGAATGGTGGCAAATGGATAGCGCATCAGTGAACCGTTGGGTTGAAAATAGCGGCGATCGATTAGCTTTCAGTATACTACATGCCATGAGGACAATCACGAAAACTTTGGCGCAATGGGCAGGTTGGCTTGCCATTAGCGGCGGTCTTCTCTGGATTCTCTATGCGATCCTGGCGTTGCTCCAGCCGCTAGGCAATATCACCCTCTTTACTGGTGCACAAGGTGAATTGCTGGTGACGAACGCGCCGGCCTTCCAGGTGGCCGGCGGCGCCGGCGGTGTGGCGTTAACGCTGCTAGGGCTGGCTGTGGTCGGCGTAGCGGCGCGCTATGACCTGCCCGGCAACGCAGCGCCGCATTTTAACAGCATCGTGCCCAGTCGCTTTGGTGTGGCAATGGGGTGGGTCGGTGCGCTGGCAGGAGCATTGGCGGCGGCGACGGCATGGCTGGCGCTCGTGCTGCCCAATGGCGCCATGCACTTCTTCGGCGCCGTGCTGGTGGCTCTGGGCGCTATGCTCGTCGCCATTGAGGCCAACGGCAGCGACGAAGCCTACCCGATTGCGGCGCCACTCTTCCTCGTCGGTGCGCTGGGGATGCTCAGCTTGCTGGCGCAGGCATTGCTGCCCATGGTGACGTGGTTGCTCCCCGTCTATACGACGCTGGTCATGGCGGTCTACGGCTTTGCGTGGGTGCGTTTTGGCGGTCTACTGATGCGCTCGGTGTAGGCAGCTTTGCGGGTTTCCTTACAGTAGATGACAACCTGACGTGGCAGACTATCCTTTAATGTTGAAGTATACATATCCGACCCCTTGGCGCCGGGTAATGTCATGCTCAACCATGCGCGCAGGCACGCCATCGTTCCCAAAGGAGCAACCCATGGATCGCATCTATGTCATGCAACTTGTCCGTTCGTTTCAAGTCGGCGAGATCAACCGGCGCACCTTTCTGCGACGCGCCACCGCCGCCGTTGGCAGCGCGTCAGCGGCCAGCCTGCTGCTGGCGGCATGCCAGCCCATCACGGGCACGCCGCGCCCCGTGACTGAAGCAGCGCCCAGTGGTGAGGGGGTCGGCTCACCGGATACCAACATGACGACAGCCGCCGGTCTCGTCGTTGGCGCAGTCGAGTATATCGGTCCCGGCGACGAAACGCTCAGCGGTTACTGGGCGCGCCCTGAAGGGGACGGCTCCTGGCCAGCCGTCGTCGTGCTGCAGGAGTGGTGGGGGCTGAATGAGCATATCAAAGACGTCACGCGACGCATCGCCAATGAAGGCTACGTGGCATTGGCGCCAGACCTCTACAAGGGACAGGTGGCGACCGAGCCGGATGCGGCGCGTAAGCTCGTGATGGAACTAGACATGCCCGCTGCTGTCCAAGAGATCGGCAGCGCCATTGACCATCTATTGACGCAAGATTTCGTCGCGGGAGAGAAGGTAGGCATCGTTGGCTTTTGCATGGGTGGCCGGCTCGTCTTGATGACGGCGCTCACCAACGAGAAGCTGGCGGTGGCAGTGCCTTTCTACGGTTCACCGCTCGCACCCGAAGAGGCAGCCAATGTCAAGGCGCCGGTGCTTGGCCTGTATGGGGCCGACGATGGCGGCATCCCGGTTGCTGCGGTGCAGGCCATGGGAGACGCGTTGACGGCGGCAGGCATCGATAATGAAATCCACATCTATGCCGGCGCGCCCCATGCTTTCTTCAACGATACACGCGAAAGCTATCGCCCTGAGGCTGCCGCCGACGCCTGGCAGCGCATGTTAGCCTGGTTTGAGAAGTATCTGGCCGGGTAGTTGTTTCCTTCGACCGGGGCACCGAGTTTGCCACAGGTCTACTTCATCATCGCTGCATCATCACAGCGTTATCGCTTTAGGCTCTGATGGTGAAGTAGACCCTGCCTGCGTCCTGCGCCGCATTGTCAGCCACAACACCTGCATAGTACGCTTTGCCTCGAACGAGAAGTAGACGCAACTGGCTGATTGGCCGTTGAGTTGGGCCTATTTCAGCGCGACAATAAAGCTACCAGCGACCGTAGAGGAAGTCGATGGCTTTCCACGCAAAGGTGGCATCCTCATGGAGTACGATGTCCTCATCATTGGCGGTGGTATTGTCGGCTGCGCGCTGGCGCGTGAGTTGACGCGCTATCAGCTACGTGTTGCGCTATGCGAGAAGGAAGTCGAAGTTGGCTTTGGCGCCACCAAAGCCAACAGCGGCATCATCCACGGCGGCCATCATGCGGCGCCTGACACGCTCAAAGGTCGCCTCGAATGGGAAGGCAACCAACTCTGGGATGCGCTGGCGCAGGAGCTGCACTTTGGCTTCCGGCGCGTTGGCGAACTAACGGTGGCGCTTCACGCTGCGCAGTTGCCCGCCCTCGACAAGCTGCTTCACCATGCCACCGTCAAAGGCGTGCCAGGCGTGGAACTATGGTCGCCGGAGCGTGTCCGACAAGCAGAGCCAGCGCTCTCGCCAGCGATTATAGCCGCTGTGTACGCTCCTACGACGGCTGTGGTCAACCCCTACGAAGCTTGCTATGCGTTGGCCGAAAACGCCGTGCGCAACGGGCTGGCGCTGCTGACCGGCTTTCCCGTCGAGCGGCTTCATCGGCGTGATGATGAGTGGGAGGTGGTGACGCCCAGCGTGCGATTGACCAGCCGTTACGTGATCAACGCCGCCGGGTTATATGCCGATGAAATTGCCGGGCTGGCAGGTGTGCGCACCTTCACCATCCAGCCGCGCAAAGGCGAAGAATATCTCCTAGACAAACGGCTGCAAGGGCTGGTCAAACACGTCATCTTCCCTTGCCCCTCGCCGGTGTCAAAGGGCATCCTCATTATTCCCACCTACGATGGCACGTTGATGGTTGGGCCGACAGCAGAGGATACGCCGGATCGTACAGACCTGCGCACCAGCGCACACGGCGCGCAGACAGTCTTCGCCGCTGTCGGACAACTGGTGGCCGGCATCAGCGAAAAGGATGTTATTGCCCAGTTTGCCGGCCTGCGCGCCCCGGCGTCCGGCGATGATTTCATTATCGGGCCAACAGCGCAACGCGGCTTTCTCAACGCAGCGGGCATCCAGTCGCCAGGGTTGACCGCTGCGCCAGCGATTGCGCGCCTGATGGTTGATCTGCTGCGCGACGAAGGCTTGACGCTGACGCCTCGCGACGATTTCGTGGCAACGCTGCCGCGCCCGGTGCATTTTGCCAGCATGGGCACACAGGAGCAGATCGCCCTGACGCTCCGCGATTCACGCTATCGGCGCATCGTCTGCCGCTGCGAGTACGTAACCGAGGGCGAAGTGCTCGACGCTATTGCCCGCGGCGCAAAGACCCTGGACGGCATTAAGTTTCGCACGCGGGCTGGCATGGGGCGTTGCCAGGGTGGCTTCTGCACCGTGCGCTGCATGGAACTGCTGGCCAAAGCGCGCGGCATGGCGCTGACCGACGTGACCAAGCGGGGGCCAGGGTCATGGTTAGCGTGTACGCTCAATGCACAAGAGGAGGAGCCATGATTACCGCTGCACCGCGCCATCTGCGCGCCAGCTACGATGTGGTGATCGTGGGCGGCGGCCCTGCCGGGCTGGAGGCGGCAGTGGCGGCGCAGGCAGGCGGCGCTACACATGTCCTAGTCGTAGATCGTGAAGCAGAAGCAGGTGGTATTCTGTTGCAATGCATTCACAGCGGCTTCGGGCTGCATCGCTTTGGCGCCGAGCTGACCGGCCCCGAATACGCCCAACGTGCACTGGCGCAGGCGCTGGAACATGACATCGACATTGTGACCGACGCCTATGTGCTCGACATCGACGCACAGCGACGGGTCAAGCTCATGACCACTGCTACAGGCATCTCCCTGATCGACGCCCACGCGATCGTGTTGGCAATGGGTGCACGCGAGCGCACACGCGCCGCCATTCGCATCCCCGGTGCGCGTCCGGCTGGCGTTTTTACAGCGGGGTTGGCGCAGCGGCTGGTCAATCTCTATGGCGTGTTGCCCGGGCGTCGCGCCGTCATCCTGGGTTCAGGCGACATCGGGCTGATCATGGCGCGACGGCTGACGTTGGAAGGCGTCGAAGTCGCTGGCGTCTTCGAGATCATGCCGCACGCCAATGGGCTGAACCGCAACATCGTTCAGTGCCTGCACGACTTCGACATCCCGCTGCACCTCTCCACTACAATCGTTGAGATTCACGGCGCCCACCGCGTGAACAAGGTGACGGTGGCGCCGGTGGATGCGGCGTTGCGGCCGCAATACGACCGGGCGTGGGAGGTGTCCTGCGACACCGTACTGGTGTCGATCGGGTTGATCCCGGAAAATGAGCTGTCACAGCAGATGCGACTGCGTCTCGATCCAGTCACGCGCGGGCCGGTGGTCACCAGCACCATGGAGTGCACACGCGACGGCGTCTTTGCCTGTGGCAATGTCGTCCACATTCATGACATCGTCGATTTTGTCAGCGCGGAGGCAACGCTGGCGGGTTTTAGCGCCGGCCAATTTGTGAGAGGTGCGTTGCCGCCCCCCGACAATGTCCGTCTGCAACCGGGTGAGAACGTCGCCTATTGCGTTCCGCACACCATCACGACGGAGCGCGAGCACACGGTCTTTCTGCGGGCGCGTCAGCCGTTAG
>DMDA01000085.1:46495-47439 GCA_003451595.1 Chloroflexota bacterium
TCCACACCTTTCATTATCTGTGTATTGGCTGTCCGCTTGGTTGTCGGCTGGAAGTCGATGTCGAGCAAGAAGTGCAGAGTATCGTTGAAGTGCGCGGCTTTGCCTGCCGACGTGGGCGCGAGTACGCGATTCAGGAGCATACCGCGCCGCGCCGGATGGTGACTACGACCGTGGCGATTACCGGCGCACGCTGGGCGCGTTTGCCAGTGCGCTCCAATGCGCCGGCGCCCAAAGATAAGGTGCAGGCGATCTGTAATGCACTACGTCACCTGCGTGTCTCGGCGCCGGTGGCGATGGGTGATATAATTGTTAGCAATATTTTGGACAGCGGCGTCGATATTGTCGCGTCACGCGATATGGCCGCTTTGCCGCCCGACGAAACCCATCATTGAGCACACTGCTTTCAGGCAAGGATTTTCAGGCAAGGATTTTCAGGCAACGAGCGATGCAATCTCAAGTCTCATCTTTTCCAAAACCCAAAGTTCAACCCGGGCTGGTTGGAAAAGCCAGTTGCGCTGTGACGACAGCCAACACTGCCCTTGCCCTGGGCAGCGGCGAGGTGCCAGTCTTCGCGACACCAGCGTTGGCCAGCGTGTTGGAGGCCGCCGCTATTGACGCCTTGCAAGGCGTCCTGGAGGATGGACAAACCAGCGTCGGCGTCCATCTTGACATCCAACATCTGGCCGCCACACCGGTCGGTATGACGGTGCACGCCGAGGCGCGGTTGATGACCGTCGAAGGCCGACGTCTGACGTTTCGTGTTGCGGCCAGCGATGACGTCGAGCAGATCGGAGTGGGCACACATCAACGCGTCATTGTCGATCGCGACCGCTTCATTCAGCGGACGCTCGCCAAGCAGCCGTGACTTGCCCTTGCGCTGTCCCGCCGATGCTTTGCCAGCATTCAGCCCATCCCATGTTGGCAAAGCGTACCAAATGTGCGCA
>DMDA01000085.1:47713-55533 GCA_003451595.1 Chloroflexota bacterium
CCGCCATTCCTGATGCATACGATGCCTTGACGACGTGATGTATAATGCGGGCATCGCTTTGGAAGAACACGGCATCCTGCGTAGTTGCTATGTAAACGAAAAGACTTCCCAATGGCCTTTAGCGTCGTCTTTATGGGATCGGATTGCGAATACACGCGGATCGTGCTGGAATCCTTGATTGCTGCGCGCATCAAGATTACAGCGGTCTGGCTTGCTGGTCAGAACCTGCCCGGTCTCTCCGAAGATACGACGATCAAGCCTCTCTTGCCGCCCAATGCCGACATTGCTGAAAATGATCCAAATTCCTTGCCGTTGACCTCGACCTTTGCCAGTGAAAGCGTGCTTAAGCTGACGTGGGAGCACGGCATCCCGCTCTATGGCATCAAGCGGATCAAAGCTGTCGAGACGATGCGCATCCTCAAGTCATTGGCGCCCACGTTGGGTGTTGTTGCTTGCTTCCCGCGCCTGATTACTGAGGCGCTGCTGGCCGTGCCTCGCCTCGGCTTCCTGAATGTCCATCCGTCTCTACTCCCTGAGTATCGCGGGCCGGCGCCGCTTTTCTGGCAGTTGCGCGCCGGGGAACAACGCACCGGCGTCACGGTGCACTGGATGGATGCACAATTCGATACCGGCGCCATCGCCGCTCAGCGCCTGGTGCCCTTGTCCGACGGTATTTCGGAGCACGACGCCACCCGTTTGATGGCGCATGCCGGTGGTCGCGTTCTGGTCGATGTGCTGCATCATGTCATCGGCGGCGAGATGCCCTATCGCAAACAACCACCCGGCGGCAGCTATCAGCCCTGGCCGCATGCTGAGGATTTCATCATTTCGGCGGATTGGGCGGCGCGGCGCATCTTTAACTTTATGCGCGCTACGGTTGTATGGGGACACCCGTACATTCTCGATCTGGAGGGTCAACGCTGGCTGCTTTCGGATGCGCTTTCCTGGTCGAACTACACGACGCTGGAAACGCCCTACGAGATCAACGGCGATATTTTCACCTTGCGTTGCTCGCCTGGCACCCTCCAGGCTCGCCTCTACCAGCCAAATACGTAGGGTTGGTCATCATGCCGGAGGCGGACGTCAACAGTGCTCATCACCCGCTAACCATCACTTCCTGACGCCATCCTGCAAGCTCTCCCCTCACAGGCGCGGCAACGTGATCCCATGTTGTCCCTGGTATTTGCCTTTGCGGTCAGCATAGGAGACTTCTGGCGCGTCGCCTTCGAAGAAGATCACCTGGGCGATCCCCTCGTTGGCGTAAATCTTGGCGGGCAGCGGCGTTGTGTTGCTGATTTCGATCGTGACGTAACCTTCCCACTCCGGCTCAAACGGCGTCACGTTGACGATGATCCCACAGCGTGCATAAGTGCTCTTCCCCAGGCAGATCGTCAGGACATTGCGCGGAATGCGGAAATACTCCACCGTGCGCGCCAACGCAAAGCTGTTCGGCGGGATGATGCAGACTTCACCCTGGTAAGGCGCCATGGCCCGATCGTCGATAGCCTTTGGATCGATGACGCTGAGTTGACCCGTCGCCGGAGTAAAGAGACGGAATTCGTCGGCCACGCGAATGTCGTAGCCAAAGCTGCTCAGGCCGTACGAGACAACGCCCGCGCGCACCTGCCCCTCAACAAATGGTTCGATCATGCCGTATGTCTGCGCCATGCGCCGAATCCAGTGATCGGGTTTGATAGACATGTCCTACCCCTTAAAAAATGAAAACGGTCTCCTGTACGCGCCCCTGGATTATGCGTGCGGGCTAGTGGGTGTCTGCAGCCGGGCGCTAGACGCCCGTATTGTCCGCCACACCACGCCGCGTCCCGGTGCAAAAAGAAACACCACCCCAAAGAGGGTCGTCGCCACCAACACCATTGTCGGGCCGGAAGCGATATTGAGATAATAGCTGACATACAGACCGACAACGTTAGAAATGACGCCCAGTGCGGCGGCCACCATCATCATCGCAGGCAGTCGATGCGTCAACATGCGCGCAGTCGCTGCGGGCGTCACCAGCATCGCCAATACCAACGCAATCCCGACCGTTTGCAGCGATGTCACAACGGTCAGCGCAATCAAGCCCAACATCAAGTAGCGCAGCGCCGTCGCTGGCAGGCGCAGCACCAGCGCCAGCACCGGGTCGAAGGTAAGCACCAGGAATTCCTTGTAAAAGATGAGGATCAGCCCCAGCACCAATAATCCTAATGCCAGGATTACCCACAGGTCAGTCTGCGAAACACCGAGTACATCGCCAAAGAGGATGTGCGTTAAGTCCACGGCAAAGCTGCTGACTGTGCTCAACAGAGCGACGCCCAGCGCGAATGCACCGGCAAAGACGACGCCGATCGCCGTGTCCTCCTGCAAGGTGCTGCGCTGACTGATGATGCCGATCAACAGCGCTGCCAGCAACGCTGACGCCAGCGCCCCTACCGCCAGCGGCCACCCGATCAGAAAGGTGATGACGACGCCGGGCAAAATGGCGTGCGCCAGGGCATCACCAAAGAACGATAACCCCTTGAGCACCATGTACGATCCAACCACCGGACACAACACGCCTACCATGATCGCCGCCAATAGCGCGCGCACCATGAAAGGATAGGTCAGCGGTTCGGTGAAAATCTGTAGCAAGTCCCTCGCCTCCTCTGGTTTGCTGGCGTTGCTCAGCGCGGTGGGCGCATCCCTTCCACTGTCTCCTGCACCACCGGCTGGACGACCGGCGCCGCCGTGTGATTTAGCGAGGGCAGCGCCAGCGCCGTCCCCCCACTGCAGCAGGTGTCGGTCAGCATCACCTCGCCGTCGCCCGTGCGGACAATGTGCATCTGTCCCCCGTAGGCCGCCAGCAAGTTCGCCGTGGTCAACACTTGCTGAGGGGGACCAAAGGCAATCAGGCGACGATTCAGCAACAGCATCGCTGGAAACTGCTCGCTTGCCTGGTTCAGATCGTGTGATGCGACCATCACCGTAACACCCTGCGCCTGGATACGATCGATCAGTGACAAAATCACCTCCTGGCTGGGCATGTCCAACCCGGTGAGCGGCTCATCCATCAACAGCAGTTCAGCCTCTTGCGCCAACACGCGCGCCAGAAAGACGCGCTGCTGCTGCCCACCCGACAATTCGCCGATCTGGCGGTTGGCAAAGGCGCTCATACCAACTTCGTCCAGCGCCGCTCGCACCACCTCGCGATCATGGCGCGTCGGCCAGCGGAAGAAGCCCATCTTGCCCACGCGCCCCATCATGACAACGTCTGTCACTGTAACCGGGAAGTCCCAGTCGATTACCTTGCGTTGGGGTACGTAACCGACGCAGATGTGTCCTCCTGGGCCGCTGCCGTAAATGCGCACCTGCCCTTCCGTCGGACGTACAACCCCGGCAATGACGTGAAAGAGTGTGCTTTTGCCCGCGCCGTTGGGACCCACGACTGCCACGCGCGCGCCGCGTGGCAGTCGCAACGTGATGTTCTCCAGCGCCAACGTCTGATCGTAGCGCACACTGACATTCTCCAGCTCAATCGCCGGCAAGGCAGCATCATGTGGAACTGCGCGTTTGTGACCTGACAACATTGGCGTCTCCAATAATTGAGAATTGGTTTCAATTATTGATTATGCGGAATAGCCTGCGCAGTGTCAAATACGCGGCCAGTCCGACCTATTTCACTGTCAGTGGCAAGCCGGCCACCATCAACAGCACCCGATCCGCCGCCGCTGCCAGCCGTTGATTGGCGCGTCCCAAGATATCCCGGTAGCGTCGCCCCAGTGGGTAGGCTGGCACGATCCCTAACCCGACCTCGTTGGAGACAATATACCAGTTGGCGCGGCTGGCGGCGTAGGCAGCCAGCAACAGATCGATCTCAGCATTGAGCGCAGCCGTGGCGGTGTCTTCGTCACTGGTCTTCGGCAATGCCAGCAAGACATTGCTTGCCAGCAGCGTGATGCAATCCACCAGCACACAAGTTGTTGCAGGCGTCATGGCAGCGCGGATCGCGGCGCCGGTCTGCCGCGGTGCTTCGACAGTGCGCCACGTCGCCGGTCGTTGTGCGCGATGCGCCGCGATCCGTTGGCGCATCTCATCATCCCATGCTTCCGCCGTAGCGACGTAGAGCACTTCGCCCGTGGCAGCGGCAGCCTGTTGTTCGGCGTAGGTGCTCTTGCCACTGCGCGCCCCCCCCAGGATCAAGGTGAAATGTCTATCCAGCATTTGCTTGCGTCCTTCGATAGCGTTGCACGCTGGCTTCCAATGCGTGCAGCGATGACCAGAAATCTGCCTCGCCAAAAATCTCCAACGTGAGCACGCCTGTGAACCGTCGCGCCAGCAGCAGATGCACCACGCGATCCAGTTGAGTGGGCGGCATCAGCGTCAGGCTGCGATGGTCGCGATGCGCTATAGCGACATCTGCGCTCACGCCGTGTAGATGCACGACGCGCAGGCGCGGCCAGGCCGCCAACAGATGCTCGACCGGATCGTGACCATCCAGCCAGAGATGGCCGACGTCCACGCAGCGGCTGGCAGCCGTCGCTGCGACAACAGGCGTGACGAACGTCGGCGGGTACCCCTCCAGGTTTTCGATGGCAAGGCGCGTCTCACCACCGGCAGCCTGCCCGACGCGGGCAACGCTGGCTGCGATCTGCACGCGCCATGCGGCCAGTGCGGCCTCTGGGTAACCTTGTGCGCGCACATGACGTCCGTCCAGATGCGCCACCCATGCCCAGGGCGTCAGCGCCTGCGTGCGTACGATCACGTCCTGGGCGGAACGCAACGCCGGTGGCGGTGTAGCCGGGTGAGATGGTGTATCCCAATCTGTCAAGTCATCGATCAGGTGCACGGTGTAACTCAGGTCGCCGTGTGCGCCGATCTCCGCCAGGCGCTGCACGGTGGCGACATCGGGAAGATTGCTCGGTCCGCCCGGCAGGTCGAAGAGCACCAGCTGCATGTCCTGCACGTGCTGCGCCAGGAAGCCAGCATTGGCGACCAGGTCAGCCTCGATGATGTAAGAGGTGGCGCCCACGCGAAAGGGAAGTTGCCAGGTGCGCACGTTCATCGTAGCTGCTTTCTGGTCTGGCAATACGCGACGATTGTCACCAGCGTCTCGGCATCGCCAAAGCCGCCGGCCTTCGTCACCAGCGTCAGGCCATCAAAACGCCCGCCGCTGACGGTGCACAGTGGAACGCCAGGCGCAATCTCGTCGACGAGATCAAGCCCGATCGCGCCCCATTGCTCACAGAGCGCGCGCACGGTTGCGCCCCCTGTCGCCACGACGCTGTTCACATAGCCATGGTGCAGCACCGTAGTGGCAAGCTCGGCCAGGCGTGACAACAGCACAGCTTCCTGCGGGGGTGAGACCGGCGCAGCGGGCGCCATCACCACGATCGGCGCGGCTGGCGGAACACTGTCAAGGCGATGCAACGCATGCGTGAGCCATGCCGCCCACTGCTCGCCATCGCTGGCGGCAGTCAGATCGAGTGCGATCACGTAAGCGCTGGTCTGTCGCACCAGTTCGTGGAGTTGCTGGCGCACCATCGGGTGAAGCGAGCCAACCACCAACAGGACGTGCGCCCTCTTTGCGGCAAAGCGTTGCTCGGCAAATTGCGCTGCAAGTGGCCGCGCCAGCCCGGCCGAGCCAGCGAGCAGGCACCCTTCACCTAGCTGGTGCGCAGCCTCAGCAATGACGGCCAGGTGTGCATCGGTCACGGCGTCGCAGACAACGATGGCGCCAGACGGTGTGCGCAACGCCTGGAAGCACGCGGCCAACGCCTGCGCGCCGCCGGTAATTGTTTCCAGCCCCAGGGGATGGACAGGGCGCTGCGTCTGGCTGGCAAGCAACGTCGGCAGGTGACTGGTCGTCACCGGGCGCGTGGGGTCGCGCGCGAACGGGCCTTCCGCTACTGGCGTATCGCCAAGATAGAGGACACCGTTGAGCAGTGTCCGCTGGTTGGCAGGAAAGGCTGGCGAGAGCACGACAAGGTGCAGTGCATAGGCGTCAATGATTGCATCCAGTTCAGCGCCCACCGCCCCACGCAGAGTTGAATCCATTTTCTTGTAGACTACAGGCAGGCGCCGGCGCGCCAACGCCTGGGCGATCGCAAACACGCGTTGATAGGCCAACGCAGCGTCGTAGTTGCGGGTGTCGGTGTCAATGACGATGAGATCGCTGGTTTCGAGCGCGTTTTCCTGTAGCGCGCCAAAGCACACGCGTGTGCGCAGGCCGAGGCGGGCAAATTGCGCACCGGTGTCGTTGGCGCCGGTCAGATCGTCGGCAAAGATAATGGCGGGACGCGAATCACGCAACATACTTCAACCTTCAAGTTTTCGGAATAGACCGATTTGCGTACAATGATACATCTGTTTGTGGATGTCACAAACGCAGGCGGATTCGACGGGACGGCATGACCCGATGGCGATCCGGCGCAGGTTGTGGTGACGCTAGATGGAAGCTCGACAAGAGGAGTGATCAATATGAGCGAGGCAAACAAACTCCCCGTCAATGGTGCGACCAACCACAATGGTCAAAGTGAGGTGATCACGGGCAGCTTTGCCGTCAAGGTGGGGTTGGCGCAGATGCTCAAAGGTGGCGTGATCATGGATGTGGTCACGGCGGAACAGGCGCGCATTGCCGAGGAGGCTGGCGCCTGCGCTGTGATGGCGTTGGAGCGCGTCCCGGCCGACATCCGTAAAGATGGCGGGGTGGCGCGCATGAGTGACCCGCGCAAGATCAAAGAGATCATGGCGGCGGTGACGATCCCGGTGATGGCGAAGGCGCGCATCGGCCATTTTGTCGAGGCGCAGATTTTGCAAGCGTTGGGTGTGGATTATATCGATGAAAGCGAAGTGCTCACCCCGGCCGATGAGGCGCACCACATCAACAAGCACAAGTTCACCGTGCCCTTTGTCTGCGGTGCACGCGACCTGGGCGAGGCTTTGCGGCGCATCGGCGAAGGCGCGGCGATGATCCGCACCAAAGGCGAGGCGGGGACAGGCAACATCGTTGAAGCGGTGCGCCATGCACGCGCGGTCAACGGCGCCATCCGCCAATTGCACAGCATGGATGAGGATGAACTCTTTGCGTTTGCCAAAGACATCCGGGCGCCCTATCCACTGGTGAAGTTGACAGCGGAATTGGGTCGCCTGCCGGTGGTAAACTTTGCCGCAGGCGGTGTGGCGACCCCCGCAGACGCTGCGCTGATGATGCAACTGGGCGTCGACGGCGTCTTTGTCGGCTCCGGCATCTTCAAGAGTGGCAATCCTGAAAAGCGCGCGCGCGCCATCGTGATGGCCGTCACCCACTACAACGACCCGCAGATTCTGGCTGAGATCAGCGAAGACCTGGGCGAGCCGATGGTCGGCATCAACCTGGACACGCTGAACGAAGCGGAGAAGATGGCGGCGCGGGGCTGGTAGAGCAAGAAGACTAGAGATTGGAGATTGGGAAATTCAGCGACTGGGAGAGTCAGGGCCAACGCGACTTGCGCTCAAACCTACCCAATCTCATCATCTTCAATCTCCAGGTGAAGAGTATGAACATAACTATCGGTGTACTTGCCCTGCAAGGCGCCTTTCTTGAGCACGAAACGATGTTGCGGCGGCTGGATGTCACACCCGTGCAGGTGCGCAAACCGGAGCATCTGATCGGCCTGGATGGATTGATCATTCCCGGCGGCGAAAGTACGACGATGGGATTGGTGGCCGAGCGCTGGGGGTTGGTGGCGCCGCTCAAGGCGTGGGTGCAAAGCGGCAGACCGACGTGGGGCACGTGCGCCGGCATGATCCTGCTGGCGGAACGCGCGATCGGCCAGAAAGCTGGCGGCCAACCGCTGATCGGTGGG
>DMDA01000085.1:55731-57228 GCA_003451595.1 Chloroflexota bacterium
ATCCGCGCCGTTTTCATCCGCGCGCCGGCAATCGTAGAGACCGGAGCCGGCGTTGTTGTGCTCGCCACAACGCCCGGTCGCGCTGGTGAAGATGTCATTGTGGCTGTACAGCAGGGCAATCTGCTAGCAACGGCTTTTCACCCCGAACTGACCGACGATCCTCGCTGGCATGCCTACTTCTTGTCACACGTCAGACATGTGGCGTGACGCAGCGGGCGCCCATTCATTATCCCTGGTCAAGCGTCGGACATACTGCGGGCATGTGTGACGCCTGACCAGGGACGCGTTGTGTACTATCAGCTGGCGATCGCCACCATATCCCGCTCCGCTACCACAAACGTCACGCGCCTCCAGGCGATCAATCGTGTGTTGCGCGCACGGCATACGAAGCAAATGCGCCATGCAGCGGCGCTGATTCTTCTTTACAATGAAGCAAACACGCCAGGGCAGTGATGTCTTGTTGCGTCAATATCATTCATTGCGAACAACACTGAGAAGAAGCTATGACATCGAAGACATCATCACTCTTTTCGTTGCACGCTGCCCAAGCCGGGATTGCCGTCAGCCTCGCTCTTATCCTGGTGTTGTCAGTCACGGCGTCATCATGGGCGGAGTTCACCTACACGGGCTGCGGCGGCGCCGATGCTCCTGTCATCAACGAAGCCTATGAAGCGCGCGTCGTCGAGCTAGTCAATGAAGTGCGCGCCGCCAATGGCAATCTGCCACCGCTGCGTCGCATTCCTGCACTGAGCAAGTCGGCGCGCTATCACGCCACTGACCTGGGCGCGGACAACTACTTCAGCCACGACACCTATGATCGCAACGGCGGCGCACTGCAGAAGGTATGCGGCGCGTTCGAGCGCATGCGCAGGTGGTATAACTACAGCACAGCGGGAGAGAATATTGCCGCTGGCTATGGCACCCCCGAAGATGTCATGGCGGGCTGGATGAGCAGTTCCGGTCATCGCCAGAATATCCTTGATCCTGACTTTCGTGAGATCGGCGTCGGGTACTATCAAGGTTCGGGAGAGTACGGCGTCTACTGGGTGCAGAATCTCGGCGCCCGCAACGGCGAGTACCCGCTGATCATCAACAACGACGCCGCCGTCACTAGTGACGCCAATGTCACCGTCTATGTTTACGGGAACTGGGGCGAGATGCGGCTGCGCAACGACAGCGGCGCGTGGGGTGAATGGCAGCCTTTCCAGAATCGCTTCACCTGGACGCTTGCCGACAGCGCTGGCGAGCACATTCTCTCGGCGGAATTGCGCAGCGGTGCAACTACTTACAGCACCTGCGACAAGATCAGCCTGACATCCGTCGCGGCTGCGGCGCCTGCCGCCGACTATCAGGTTTATTTGCCGGTGCTGGCCAGCGCCGAACAGCAAGCACAGCAAACTGTCATGTGTGAGTGAGCGTGTGGAGGGGCTTGGCCATGAACGACCATAACCCGTGACGGCGGCGCCGGGCGTTGACCCTGGCGTCAGGACGGCACGG
>DMDA01000085.1:57518-57778 GCA_003451595.1 Chloroflexota bacterium
TAGCCGGGCGGGAAGGCGCGCACATTGTCCAACCCCATGATGTGGAGGGCGGCGTTGCTGATCGCAGCGCGATGGCCCGACGCACAATAAACGATGACCGGTTTGTCAGTCGGGATGCTCTCCAGATTTTGCGCCAGAGTGCGAATCGGGATGTTGGGTGCGCCTGCGATGTGACCCTGCTCGAACTCGCTGGCTTCGCGCACATCGAGCGGCAAGGCGCCCGCATCGATCGCTTCAGCCATCTTCTCTACTGTGCCGAC
>DMDA01000085.1:58002-103002 GCA_003451595.1 Chloroflexota bacterium
TTCGGCGTCACGGTGGCCGCTTCAACAGCTTCGGTCGCGACTTCTTCGCCAGCTGTGCTCCAGCCTTTCCAGCCGGGCGGGAAGGACTTGACATTGTCATAGCCGAGCAGACCCAGCGCCGTCAGCGCAGTCGCCGCGCGCAGACCAGAAGCGCAATAGACGAAGACCGGCTTGTCGGCAGGAATCTTATCCAGGTTCTGCGTCAAGGTGCGCAGGGGGATGTTGATGGCGCCGGGAATGTGACCTTCGGCGTATTCGTTCGCTTCGCGCACGTCGATCAACAGCGGATTGGTGTTGGCGATGGCATCCTTGAAGGCGTCGATCTTGCCGACCGCCAGGTAGCTTTCGGGTAAGGCGCTCAACCAGGCGTCGACTGCGCTGACAATCTCGAAGTCGGAGGTGACAGCGGCTGCCACTTCCGCCGGCACTGCGCCAGCTTCACCCTGCGCTGCTTCCCATGCGCCGTAGCCCGGCGGGAAGGAGCGGACGTTGTCATAGCCCAGCGTGTGCAGGATGCCATTCGCCAGCGCCGAGCGATAGCCGGAGGCGCAGTAGGTGACGACCGGCTTATCCTGTGGAATCTGATCCAGATTGGCAACCAGCGTGCGCAGCGGGATATTGAGCGCGCCGGGGATGGCGCCTTCGGCAAACTCGCTCTCTTCGCGCACGTCAATCAGCACGGCGCCAGCATCGATCGCTTCCTGTAGCTTCTCAACGGCGCCCACAATGTAATAGCCATCGGGGATGGCGGAGAGGAAGGCGTCCACGGCTGCCAGCAACTCTGGCGCCACCTCGCGCGGCGTAAAGCTGCCTGCTTCGGTGGCTTCGGTGGAGACTTCCTCATTCGCGCCACTCCAGGCTTTCCAGCCGCCGGAGAAGGCGCGCACGTTGTCGTAGCCCAACTCGCGCAGGGCAGCGGTGGCCATGCCAGCGCGATGCCCGGAGGCGCAATAGACAAGCACCGGCTGATCTGCAGGCACTTTGTCCAGGTTCTGCGCCAGGGTGCGGATCGGGATATTGACGGCGCCGGGGATATGGCCCTCGGCGTACTCGTTGGCCTCGCGCACGTCAATGACGTAGGCGCCGGCCTCGATCGCAGCCTTGACATCGTCGATCTTACCGACATTCATCCAGCCTTCGGGAATGTTGGCGGCAAAGTCACCAACGACGGCGGTCAGGTCGAAGGCGGCAGCTTCGGCTGCGGGCGCTTCGGCTGCGGGTGCTTCGGCGACCGGGGCTTCTGTGGGAACCGGCGTGGCGGTTGGCGGAACCGGCGTCGGCGTATCCTGCGCCAGTACGGCCGGCGCAGGCGTCGCCGTTGGCTCTGGGTTGCCGCCGCCGCACGCGCCCAATATCAGCGCCACGACCAACAAAATGCTGAAAACAGACATCGTTCGTTTGGACATAAACCTTGCTCCTACCTCAAAAAGAAGTCGAATAGAATCACCGCAGTGGTGCAAGAGCGGTTGGGAGATGGTGAGAGTAGAGATTGGAGACTGGAGATTGGAGATTGTGTGTCTCACGTTCTTCGCCTCGCTCTTTCTCTCTCCTCCTCTTCCTCTCTGCACTGCGGACATTACTGCCGATAGATTCAGTCGTGTGCTGCTTGTTGATGCTCGATCTCTTCCACCCACTTGGGATGCTCGATCAGAGCCTCTTCTTTCGGCACATAGCCGGTTGTCATCGCTGACAGCGCCTTGTAGACGAAGGTGAAGTAGAGATGGCCCGCCAGCAGCACCGTCAACGTCAGCATCGACAGGTCGTGAATCGAAGCTGCCAGCGCCAGACCGCTGGCGCCCAGGTTGCCTTTGGCGTACCACATGAAGATGCCCGAAAAGACCACCGTGGCCGAGGTGATGACAACGCCGGCGTGGTGCAGCTTTTGGCCAGCGTTGAGTCGACCCTGCGGCGGCATCCCCACGGCGCGCCCAAGGAAATAGCGCCCGGCGTGCTTGAACCACGCGATGTCGTCCTTGTCATAGGTGAAGGACTCGACCAGCAGCTCTTTGGCGCCACGGCGATCCACAATCAAGTAGAGGATCGGCACCAGCATGAAGAGCACGGCGCCGATGCGGTGGATCAGCCCCGATGTGCCATCGCGCGCCCACAGCGTCAGCGGCTGCCACAGAATCATCAGCCCGGTGAAGAGCAGCATCAGAAATGAGGTCGCCAGCACGGCGTGGACAATCCGCTGCCCGACACGGTAGCGCAGCAACTTTTCTTCCTCCGTGCGTTCACGGTTCGGTTTTTCCATTACAGGATTTGCCGTCGTCATGATGTCACCTCACTCCTGACTTTCCTCTTGCGCAGCTTTGGTTTGCTGCGCATGCAACTGCTTGAGTTCCTGCATATGGTTGCGCCGCGCAATCACGGCGGCCACCCCCGTCACCGCCACGCTCAGCGCGGTCAAGCTCAGCGCGGCTGGCTGCACAACCTGCTGCCAGGTCTTGACGAGCAGTGGTACGTCTGGATTGGCGGGCAGGTCGAGCACCTCCGGATCGTCCGGCAGCACCATGATCACGCCCAAGCCGCCGGCTTCGGTCTCGCCGTAGACGCGCGCCTTGGGGTAGCGCGTCTTGAGCGCCTCGACGCGGCGGTGCGCTTCCGCCAGGATTTCCTGGCGCTCGCCGTAACGCAGCGCGTCGCTGGGACAGGTCTGCACACACCACGGCTTGCCGCCAGCGGCGGTTGCGCTGGCGCAGGCGTCGCACTTGCTGGAGCGGCCATCGACGATGCGCGGCACGTCGAAGGGACAGGCGTCGGTGCAGTAGGCGCAACCGATGCAAACTTCGCGATTGAGGCGGGTCATGCCGTCCTCTTTATAGAGCGCGCCGGTCGGGCAGACCTTGACGCACGCGGCGTCGGTGCAGTGATAGCAGCGATGATTTTTGAAGCTGCCGGACAGGTTGGGGAACTCGCCGCGCGTCTGTTCGATCAGGTGGATGTACTGCATGCCGGCGGGCAGCTCGTTGCCGGTTGCGCACGCCGCGACGCACGCTTCACAGCCGATGCAGCGCGAAATATCGAGCAAAAAGGCATGGATAGCCATCTTATGCCTCCTTCACAATGCGGACGAAGTTGATGCGCATCCCGGCGCCGCCGCTGATGGGATCGAGTGTATAGCGTGAGATCAATGCAGCATCGCTGGCGCCGCGCCCGTTGGCAAGCGTCAACTGCGGTGCGTTGCGCCCAAAGCCGTGCGACATGAAGACGGCGTCGGGGCGGATGCGCTGCGTCACCTTCACCTTGATCGGGCCGCTGCGCACGCCATCCTGGTTTTCGACATAAACGCGGTCGCCGTCTTCGATGCCCAGTGATGCGGCTACACCTGCGTTGAGCCAGAGGTCATTCTCGGGGTTCAACTGATGGAGCAGCGGCGTGTTCTGCGTCTTGGCGAAGGTGTGCACCGGGTGACGGCCGTAGAGCAGGCGGAAGTAACCCTGCGGCGGCTCTTCGACCGGTGTATAGACCGGCAGTGGGTCATGCCCGGCAAGCGCCAACTCTTCGGAGTACAGCTCAATTTTCCCGGATTTGGTGAGGAACGGCGAGTTGCTCTTGAAGTCATCCAGATAAGGCTTGCCCTTCTGCACGATCACACCGCCCTCTGAGCGCAGTTTTTCCAGCGAATAGCCGATCGTCTTCAGCCGGGTTTCGACAAACTCCTCCGCCGTCTCCCATTTGAAGAACTTCTCCAGCCCGACGCGCAGACCAAGCTCACGCGCCATCCACCACGCCGGTTTGGTGTCAGCGTAGGGTTCGACGGCCTGGTCGCGCAGCGCAATGTAGGGCGTCTTGTGCGCAACCGTCCACAGATCGTCGAAGCGCTCCAGAATCGTGGCTTCAGGCAGCACGACGTCAGCCCATGCCACATGCTCCATCGGCAGCACGTCGATCACGACGACCAGGTCGAGCTTCTTCAGCGCCTCAAGCGTGCGTGCAGGATTGGGCACGGTGTTGAGCAGGTTCGTGCCGTAGACGATCAGCGCCTTGATCGGATACGGTTCGCCGGTGATCATCGGCTCGATCAACTCTTGCATCGCCGTTGCGCCGCGCAAAAATTTGGTGCGGGCGCCGTCGGCGCGCGCCTTGCCCGAAGGCCCCACCGGCAGCTCGGCGCTCTCGGCGCCCGGTTCGGCGGAGCAGCCGCCGGCGCTGCCTGCTACCGCAAAGGGTGGGTGCGGATACGCTTCGATGTAAGGCGACTTGTTGAAGTAGATGCCGCCCTCGCGGCCATACGCGCCGAGCAGTGCATTGATGATGTGGACGGCGCGCATCCGCTGTGTATCATTGCCATACCAGGTGACGTGGCGTCCGGGCATGATCACCGACTGCGGCAGGTTATCCGCCATGACGCGTGCGGTGGTGCGGATCAGCTCGGCGTCCAGCTCGGTGATGGCGGCGGCCCACTCCGGCGTCATGTCCGCCACGTGTGCGGCCAGCTCCTCGAAGCCTTGCGCCCACTGTGCAATGTAGTCGGCGTCGTAGCGGTGTTCGGTGATCAGCACGTTGATCCACGCCAGCAGCAGCGCCGTGTCCGTGCCCGGTTTGATCGGCAGCCAGTAGTCCGCCTTTGCCGCCACACTGGAGAAGCGCGGGTCGACGACGATCACCGTGGCGCCGCGCGCCCGGGCGTTGGCGAAATCCTGCATCACCGTATTGCGCGAATCCTCGCCGATGTGACTGCCGATCAGCGTCAGACAGCGCAACCCTGCCCAGTCCACCGGCTCATGACCGCCGACAGGAAAGCCAAAGGTCAGGTTGGAGGCTTCCTCGCGCGGGCTGGTGCACAACGAAGAGGAAGGTTTGGCGGCGTTGGGCGTGCCCCATGCCTGTGCAAAGTAATCGGCAAACCAGAATTCGCCGGAAGTGTGCCCAAAGATCGCCACCGACTCAGGCCCGTACTGCTCCTTGATTGCCAGCAGTTTTTCGGCGGTGTGGTCGAGCGCCTCCTCCCAGGTCACTTCCTGGAATTTGCCCTCGCCGCGCTCGCCGGTGCGCAACATGGGCGAACGCAGGCGGTCGGGGTCATACATAAAGGAGACGCCACCCTGGCCGCGCGCACAGAGCATCCCGCGGCTCTTGGGGTCTGCCGGGTTGCCGTCGATCTTGAAGACGCGACCCTCGACGCTCTGCGCAATGATGCCGCAGCGCCAGGGGCACATATCGCAGACACTGTAGGTGCTCTTGATCTGACCGCGGTAGTACCAGGGGGTGGTTGTCCCTGCCGCTGGCGCCGCAGCCGCCTGCTGCAATTGACCGGCTGCCAGCGCAACGCCTGCACCGCCGGCGAATGCACTCTTCAGAAAAGTGCGTCGTGAGATTTGTAACTGTACTTTTCCCATAATCTATCCTTTAGGTGTGTTGCGTGCTGCGTGCTGATTTCGGCTGACGCTGCGTAACGCACGGCAGCGGCAATGTCTCCCAACGCTCAATCGGCGGCGACGCAACAAGCCGCCGGTTCGCGAGTTGCTTCCCCTGTGTCCAATCCTTGATAGAGGGCGTGCAGGCGCGCCTCGCGCTGCATTGCCCGGTGCATGATGCACAGCACACTGGAGAACCATTCCTGTTCCATGTTCTCCTTGGCGATGCTGCTGCACGCTCCCGCCTGCCACACCTGTTTGCGATATTGCCGATAGCCCTCCGGCAACAGGGCAACCACGCGCACTTGCGGATTGGCCGCCACGACTGCCGCCACCAGCGGCGCCGTTTCAGATTTCGCCATCAGCCAATCGAGCACGACCACATCATCGGCGCCAGCCCGGGCGCGCGCCAACAGTGCATCCTGTGTCGTTGCGTAGCTGACGGTGACGTTGAGCGGCGTCAACTCCAGTGCGGAAACCAGTAGTGAATTGAGCAGCGCCTGTGATTCCGGGTCCGGTGTCGCAAACAGCAATCGTATCTCCATGCTCGCCTCCGTTCAGGGGTCATGTCGCCATTCATGTGAAAACCTTCACAAGTAAGATAGCAAAGAGTGGTCGCCGCGTCTGTCGGGAAGAATTGGACAGTTTGTGTCGGGACTTTTCCGAATGATAGACTGGCGATGATGGCTTACCGGGAAGCGCTATCGCCTCCTGCCAGGTGCTCAGGTCAAGTGTTGAGGGTGATAAAGGAGGCATCATGGAGATTGAGCAGATCACAGCAACAATGCAAGCCAATGCGCAGCGGATCGCTGCGTGGGTCGCGGGCGTTGGTGAGGCACAGGCGCGCTGGAAACCTGACGCTGCAAACTGGTCGATCCTGGAGGTTGTCAATCACTTGTTGGATGAGGAACGCGAGGATTTTCGCCAGCGCATCGACTACACGCTGCATCGCCCCAGCGAAGTGTGGCCGCCCATCGACCCCAGCGGTTGGGTCACGGCGCGGCGCTACAACGAACGTGATTTGGCGGAGTCACTGGCGGCGTTTCTAGCCGAGCGGGAACGGTCGCTGGTGTGGCTGCGCGGGCTGCCGGCGCCGGACTGGGAGACGACCGCCATCGCGCCGTGGGGCGATCCGTTCCCGGCGGGCAAGCTGCTGGCGGCGTGGGTGGCGCACGACCTGCTACATTTGCGTCAACTGGTCGAACTACACTACGCCTGGACGACTGCAGGGCTGGCGCCTTACACGTGTGAGTATGCAGGCGACTGGTGACCCTGCGTCGCCATTGCATCCCAATTCGGTCCGCCTGGATTGGAATGCGATGGCGCTAAACAAGGCTACAGCGGATGCAGACGGCAACGGATTCACCATGCTGGCGGAGCTGCAGTGAGTCGGCTGTCAAGAATGGGTCTGCGGGCCGGGCTACTCCATTGGCGGCGGCGTATCACACAACTGTGCACCACCTGCAACTGTTGTCAGCAAATTGCAAGCCTGATCGTCGAAAAATAGTTGTATACTTTTTCATGTTTCCCTGAACCTTGCATCCCGACCGGAAACACAATTGTCGTTGATGTGTGATCTCACCCCAAGGAGGTCAATTCCACTCCATATTGTCACATATGCTTTGTGCTGGTGTTTGCGCACGTTGTCGGCTCTCTCGCTGGCGACGCTGCAAGGAGTGTTCGCTCGTCGGACGATTCTTTCCCCAGAAGGAGACCCTGATGAACCTTTTACGCCTCCGGTCCCGTTTTGTGTTTTTGCCTCTATTGATTGCAATGTTAGTGGTAGGCTCAGCAAGTCAGGCGCTGGCGGTGGTTGTGACAACCGGCGCACCCGACGGCTGGGCGCCGGCCAATGTCCGCACCAATGCCACGGTCGCGATTACCACGGCGCAGCCGCGTGCGGGCAATGGCTCGCTGGAGTTCACCACCAACACGATTACGCCTGGTCAGGACAAGGCGGATTACGAGAAGTTGTGGAACCCGGCGAGCTATGCCAATCGCACGCTGGCCGGGCTGACGGCGCTGAGTTACGAGTATTACCGCGCCAGCAGCAGCACGACTGCCACACATTTTGCGCCCGTGCTGCGGCTCTACGTGGCGGATGCCACCCCAACTTCGCTGACCTTCGGCAAGTACGCGCTGCTGATCTGGGAGCCTGTCTACAACGGCGCGGCGCCAATCCCCACGGATCAGTGGATTACGCAGAACATCCTCGCCGGCAAGTTCTGGATGTTCGTGCCCGGTGGACAATCGATCCCCAGCGGCGTCGTGCAGAATTATAACGCGACGTTGAGCGACTGGCTGGCGGGCGGCGTCACCGGTCAACCGGGCGATCCCGCACCAATCAACATCGATGCCAACACCCTCGTCTTCGGCGTCAATGTCGGCGTTGGCTCCGGGTGGGGCGCCACCTTCCGTGGTTTCGTGGACAACGTGACGCTGCAGTGGGGCGCCGATGAAGTGCACGCCAACTTCGAGGTCGATCAATGCACGACCGTCTGCTACGCGGACGCGGTCAGCGGCAACGACGCCAACAGCGGCCAGACGCCCGCCACCGCCAAGAAGACGATTCAAGCCGCCATCGATGCAGTGCAGCCTGGCGGCCAGGTGCGCGTGTTGCCCGGCGTGTACAACGAAACGGCGACCAACCGCTACGTGCTCGGCGTGAACGGACCGCACCAGTTTGGCCTGTTCGTCGCCAAGAACGGCGTGACGATCCTGGGCGTCGACGCCAGCGACGCACCGATCACCGACGCAACGGCAGTGCTTGCCACCGTCAACACCAACGCCACCAACAATTTTGGCTACAGCGGCATCTTCGTCGAAGGCGACAACGTCACTATCCAGGGCTTGCGCATTGGCCCGAACACAGCGGGCGACAACAAAACCATCGAGGTGATCGGCAATGCCTTTACCCTGCGCGATGTGCACATTGCCGTGCCAGGCGGCGGCGCAGTCTATTTTGGCGACTGGCGCTATGACGCCGTCAACAACGTGGGGCACATCCAGTCGTACCTGATCGAAGAAAACTGGTTCGACCAGGGCGGCCTGCTCTCCATCAACAACGGCGCTGGCGTAGGCGGACCGGTGAGCGGGCGCGTGATTCAGAACAACACCTTCACCATGGCCGGCGCCAATTATCCCGCGATTAGCCTGACCGGTTCGGGCACTACAGTGCCATGGTACGTCTATCCGGTCGGCGGCGCCGTGATCCAGGGCAACAACTTCAGCGGCTCCACCCAGTACATCCGCTCACGGGGGACGGTGGCTGCCAGCGAGTTCGACTGGACGAGCTATTGGTACAACAACACCTACGACAAAGCCGTTGTCGCGCTGGTCGGCGCTTATCCACCCTTCGACGTGCGCAGCTACACCTACACCGCCGGCAGCTACACCTTCCCCAACACGCGACGCATCGGCGCCGTGATCCAGGGTGAGGTGGACAATGCGCAGCCGACCGACACCGTCCTGGTCAAGGCAGCGACCTACGTCGAGCAGGTGGTGGTCACCAAGACGCTGCAGTTGGTGGGCGAGAGTGGCGCCGCCGTCACCTTCATCCAGGCGCCTCCCACCATTCCGGCCGCCGCCAATCCCGACTCGACGATTGTCAAGATCGCGGGCGCAGGCATCAATGTGGAAGTGACCGGCTTCACCGTCACCGGGCCTGGGCCGAGCGGCTGTGGCAGCATCGGCGCCGGTCTCTTTGTGCGCGATGGCGCCAATGCCTACATCCACGATAACGTAATCCGCGATATCCGCGACAACCCGATCAGCGGCTGTCAGAATGGCGTTGGCATTCTGGTAGGGCGGGCAGCGTTGGGCACATCAGGCGTCGCGACGATCCAGAACAACACGATCGTCGGCTATCAGAAGAATGGCGTGACGGTCAGCCATGCCGGTTCGAGCGCGCAGGTAGTGAACAACACGATCACCGGCGCCGGCGCAGTGAACTTCATTGCGCAGAACGGCGTGCAGGTGAGCAGCGGTGCGACCGCAACGATCCAGGGCAACACGATCGCCGGGCACTCCTACACGCCCTTTACGTATGTCTCGACCGGCGTGCTGATCTACGGCGCCGACGCTGACACGCAAGGCAACACGATCAGCCAAAATCAGGTCGGCATCTATCACATCGATGGCAACGGGACGCATGACGGCAACCTGATCGACGCCACCGCCGCCGGCACCGGTTCTGCCGGTTTCTGGGGCATCATCGCCGACGACCCGCCGCCGGGCCGTCTGCCCTCGGCGTTCGAGGATGGCGCCAGCGTTGCGCCTGCCGCAGCCGCCAACACCGACGCAGTGATGGCCGCAGCCGCCAACACCAAGACGATCCACGTCATCAACAACGAGCTGGATAGCGACGGCTCGGCGGGCGGCGTCGGCATCGAAGCGGATGGCGGCTTCGGCGGTATGGACATCGACTTCACGGCGACCAACAACTATGTGCGCAACTGGGAGTACGGCATCGTGCTCTACCAGTGCGTCGGTCAGTCCTACTGCACGACCAGCGACTTCGTCAACGCCACCGTGCAGCGCAACAGCATCACCGGCAACACCAACGGCCTGGACAGCAGCACCGACGACTTCACCAGCAACAGCGAATTGAACTGGTGGGGCGCAGCGACCGGACCGAACACTGCCGGCGCCGACACGGCCACCGGCAACACCGACTTCACCCCCTGGCTCTGCGACGGCACAGATACAAGCACGGCGGTCGGCTTCCAGCCCAACGTGACGACCACCTGTGATGGCCTGGGCGATCTCACCGTGACCAAGGTGGTGGACTGGAGCGGTGCGCCGCCTGCGACCGGGCAGACCTTTGAAATCTGCATTACCGGACCTTCCTATCCCACCGGGGATTGCCAGACGACAGGCGGCGGCGCAGTTGTGTGGAACGGTTTGCAGGTCGGCGACTACACTATCACCGAGAGCGACCCCGGCGCCAACTGGAGTGTGACGCTGCCCGGCGTGGTGAGCGTCGCCGACACGCAGCCCGCGCAAGCGACAGTCACCAACACCCTGCGTCCAGGTGCGCTGACCGTCCAGAAAACGATCGACTGGCAGGGCGTGACGCCCATCCCTGGCGTTGTCTTCAGCATCTGCATCAGCGGGCCTTCCTACCCGGCGCCCTTCTGCCAGAACACCAGCGGCGGCGCGCTCGCCTTCGGGCCACTCGTTCCCGGTAGCTACACGGTGAGCGAGTCGCCAGGCAGCCATTGGGTGGTGACGATCACCAGTTCACTGGTGGAGGTCGCGCCCTTGCAGACCGCCCAGGTGACGGTGCACAACCGATACGTTGGCCCGGCGCTGGCTTGTGCGTTGCTCGACGACTTCAATCGCGCCAATACAACGAGCGGTTTGGGAAGCAACTGGACGGGCGCAACCAACACCTACCGCATCAACACCAATCAAGCGCAACCGCTGACTACGGCAGGAACGATCTTCTGGAACAAAGCCCCGCGCACCTTTGGCAGCGACCAGGTGGCGTGCATGCAACTGGCAACGATCGACCCGCGGGGACAGCACCACACGCTCATCCTCAAGGCGCAGGCAACCAATAACTATGCCAAAGGCATGATCCTGGTCGCCTACGACGCGGTGAACCAGCGTGTGGTGGTGGAGACAGTCCAGCCCGGACAGAGCGGCTGGGCGACGCGGCTCGTCATCCCTGGTGCGTTCGCCGACGGCGATGTGCTCGGCGCCCGCGCGTTGGCGGATGGCTCCGTGCGTGTCTACAAGAACGGCGTGCTGATCGGCGCAGCGCCGACGAGTGGCTTCTTTGTCAACCGGGGTGGGCGCATCGGCGCCTGGTATATCCAGACAGCTGGCGCACGTTTCGATGACTTTGGTGGCGGCAATACGCCAACCAGTATGGTCAGCGGGGCTGGCGTCGAACCGATTGCCACGGATGAAAGCAACCTGATCAATAACCTGTATCTGCCCACCGTACAGCGGTAACCTCTGCGCTGTTCGCCGTGCTTCCTGTCGTCAAGCCGGACATCCCCTATCCGGCTTGACGGCTTGATTACAGGCAACCCCGTCTGTTTGAGTTCAGCGGTTCACGATGCTGCCTCGCGCAAAGGCTGCCATCGTAGGTCACCGCCTCCGGCGTGACATGACCGCCATCGCAGGTCACCGCCCCCGGCGTGACGTGACCGTTGCCCCAATGCGAAATTGACTCCTCTCATTTTTCGCGCTTGACAACAAAATCTCTCCCCTTTACAATCCGCGCATTGCTGAAACGTTGTTTTATACAGCGCAACAAATCCTCTAAAAAATGCCAAAAGACAGATATGTAATCGAGGCGCTTGCACGCGGCATGGAGGCGCTGGCGCTCTTTACGCGAGAGACGCCGCACCTTAGCCTGGGTGATGTCACTGCATCGCTGGGGTGCACCAAAAGCATGGCGTACCGCATCTTGTCTACGTTGGAGGTTTCGGGCTACCTGACCTACGACCAGACAACGCGACGGTATTGTCCAACGGTGAGGGTGCTAGAACTTGGCTTCACAGCCATTCATGCCCTGGGATTACGGGAGAATGCACGCCCACTGCTGGAGGCATTGGTGCAGGCGGTTGGCGAAACAGTTTCCCTGGCGGTGCTGAGTCAGGGACGCGTGCTCTATCTAGAACGGATTCACAACCGTGCGATCGTTGGGATCATGCTGGGCGTCGGCTCACAAGTTCCTGCGCATGCAACTGCCCTGGGCAAGGTGCTGCTGGCTGGGTTGACGCGTGCAGAGTGTGAACAACAACTGGCATTGCAGCCGTTGCAGGCATTGACGCCGAACACGCTGACCGATCGGGAGGCGTTGCTCGCTGAGCTGGAGAAGGTGAGACGACAGGGGTATGCAGTGGATGACGAGGAGCTGGCGCCGGGGCTACGCGCAGTCGCCGCTCCGGTGTATGATGAGCATGGTCATGTGGTTGCCGCCATCAATATCACTGGCGCCACCACCACGATCACCCACGAACGCATAGAAACCGAGTTGGCGCCAGCTTTGATAGCGACCGCTCATGCCATTTCACGTGCGCTTGGCTTTGCGGGGCGTGCGCATGTCGGAGCGCCCGGCTGATGCCTGGGTTGTTCCAGACATCGGAAGATCACTCCTGCGGGAAAGGTCAGCGGCAAGAGGCGCGCAGCTTCGCCGCTGTTTGCCTTATCATTTCTGTAACCACACTTTGCTCGTCATGAAAGGAGGAAATCAGATGAAACAGGTATGGAGAATTGGCTGGTCGATCTGGCTGGTGGCGGCGTTGGTGCTGACGGCGTGTGCAGCGCCAGGACAACCGGCTGCACCCGCAGCGCAGGCGCCGGCGGAAGCGCCATCTGCTCAAGAAGCAGCCCCATCCGCTGGCGGCAACGTTGTGCGCGTAGGCGCCATCTATCCCTTGACTGGCGACCTTGCCAAGCTGGGTGAAGAGAACAAGCACGGGTTGGAGATGGCAATCGAGGAGATCAACGCTGCTGGCGGCATCAAGGCGTTGGGAGGGGCAACGATCGAATTGGTCTGGGGTGATAGCCAGGGCAAGCCTGAAGTGGGCATCGGCGAAGTGACGCGGCTCGCCGAACAGGAGAAGGTCGTGGCGATTATCGGCGCCTATCAATCTGGCGTTACCGTGCCCGCCACGCAGGAAGCGGAACGCCTGAAGACGCCGTTCGTGGTCAGCATGGCGGTCTCCGACAAGATTACCGAACGCGGCTTCCAATACACCTTCCGCATTTGCCCGAAAGCAAGCTGGTACGCCAAGGATCAGGTTTCCTTCTTAAAGGATTTGAAGGAGCTGGCGGGTCTGGAGGTCAAGCGCGTGGCGCTGTTGCACGAAGACACCGACTTTGGCGAATCGACAGCTGCGGGTCAGAAGCAGTTCCTGGCCGAGGCAGGCATGGAGATGGTGGCTGAGGTGAAATACTCGGCCAGCGCCGCCGACCTGACGACCGAGGTTGCCAAGATCAAGGCGTCTAACCCGGACGCCGTGTTGACGGTCACTTATCTGAACGACTCGATCCTGATTGCACAGGCGCGCGAAGCGTTAGGGATGCAAAACATTCCCTTCATCGATGCAGCTGGCGGCACGGTGGACCCAGAGTTTATCAAGCAGCTGGGGTCAGCAGCCGAAGGATGGTTCACCGAGATTGAGTACACCAAATATGCGACAGGGGCCGAGGAGTTGAACAATCGCTTCCATGAAAAATATGGCAGCGATATCACCGGCAACGGCGCCTACGCCTACCAGGCCGGCTATGTCATTGCCGATGCATTGGAACGCGCCGCCTCGACTGATCGCGATGCAGTCCGCGCGGCGTTGGCCGCCACTGACATGCCGAGCGGTCCAACGATGATTCTGCCGACCGACCGCCTCACGTTTGGGCCTGACGGTCAGAATCCGAGTGCACCGCTCTTCATCGTTCAGGTGCAGGACGGCGAGTTGATTCCGGTGTGGCCCGCCGCCTATGCTGCTGCGCCTGTCCGCTTGAATCAGTAACCTTCTCTGCTTCATATGGTGCGTGTCAGGCTCCCTCCACCCGACACGCACCATACAGCAGTCAGACGTTGGCCCTTTTGCAAACAGTCTCGCGTGCAAGCCCGGAGGCGGCGACATGACCTTTTCACCTGAGCTGATCGCGCAGTCGATCATAACCGGCATCATGATCGGCGGCGTCTTTGCGCTGATTTCGGTTGGCTTGAGTCTAATCTGGGGCGTCATGCGCATCATCAACTTTGCCCACGGCGAGTTTCTGATGGTGGCGATGTACATTGCCTATTTTCTCGTGGCGCGTGGCGGCTGGGACCCTTACGCCACATTGCTGGTGACGACGCCCGCTCTGTTTCTGTTGGGTGCATTGATCTTTCGAGGCACGATTCGTCCAATCTTGGGGCATCCGTCTATGAACCAGATCATGTTGACGGTTGGTCTGTCGCTGATCCTGCAGAATCTGGCTTTGGTCTTTTTCAAGGCGGATGTCCTGACCACGCGCACCGAATATACGCGCATGATCTTGAGCATTGGCCCGGTGATCATCCGCGTGCCGCAGTTGATTGCGTTTATCGGCTCGGCGCTGACTGCATTTCTGCTTTACTGGTATCTGCAGCGCACTGACACAGGACGCGCCATCCGCGCCGCTGCGCAAAACAAACAGGCGGCGACGTTGATGGGCGTTGATGTCCAGCGCATCTATCTGCTGGCGTTTGGGATCGGCTCCGCCACATTAGGGGTGGCGGCGTCGCTCATGATCTCCTTCTATTACACTTCGCCAACCGTGGGGCTGTTCTTTGGCTTGATCGCCTACGTGGTTGTGGTGTTGGGCGGGTTGGGAAACTTTCTCGGCACACTGGTCGCCGGGCTAATCATCGGGTTGACGGAATCGGTCGGGGCGGCTATTTTGCCGGGTTCCCTCTCGCGCGTCCTGACCTTTGCCCTCTTTATCCTGGTGTTGCTCTTCCGTCCACAAGGATTGTTCGGAGGGAAGCGCGCATGAAGCTACGCTGGAATGTTGTGGCGCCGCTGGCGCTTCTGGTCGTGTTGGCAGGGTTGCCTCTCTTTGCCACCGAATACATGTTGCATATCGGCGTGTTGGTCTTGCTCGCAGCCTATCTTGCCACCGGGTGGAATATCCTTGGCGGTTATGCGGGGCAGCATTCACTTGGACATAGCCTCTTTCTCGGCATCGGCGCCTACACATCCACTTATCTCTTTGCGCAGATAGGCCTCACGCCCTGGATTGGGATGTGGGTCGGCGCTTTGTTTGCCGCTATCGTCGGCTGGTTTGTTGGCTATCTTTGCTTTCGTTATGGGCTGCGTGGACCTTACTTTGCGCTGGTGACGATTGCGCTGGCGGAGGCGATGGTCTATCTGGTGACGAATCTCAACGCGTTGGGTGGCGCCGAAGGGCTAGATGTGCGCTGGGTCGGGCATAATCCTGCACTCATGCAGTTCGAGGGCAAGACCGCCTACTACTACATTATTTTGATCATGACCGCCTTGCTCCTGTTCGGCGTTCAGCGTTACAGCCGTCGCCGCTTTGGTTACCAAATGATTGCCGTGCGCGAAAACGAAGACGCCGCTGAAGCACTCGGTGTTGACACGCTGGCGGTGCGTATTCGGGCATTGGTCATCAGCGCCGTCGTCACGGCACTGGGCGGCGTCTTTTTTGCGCAGTACTACACCTACATCAACCCGCGCAATGTGTTCGGAGAAGGGCCAAGCGTGCAGATGTTGCTCTTCGCTATCGTCGGTGGGTTGGGGACCGTGTGGGGGCCAGCCATCGGTGCGATCTTGCTGGTGCCGATTGCAGAATTTGCCCGCTCGTCGCTGGGCAACACCTTTTCTGGTGCGCATTTGCTGCTGTACGGCGTGGTGCTGGTGCTCGTGATGTTGTTCATGCCCAACGGCATTGTGGGGCTAGTGCAGACGCTGGAGCGACGCCGCAGAGGAGGGAGGGCATGAGCGAGCTTTTGCAGGTGCGCAACCTCACCAAACATTTTGGCGGGCTGGCAGCTGTACAGGATGTGTCGTTCGATGTGAACAAAGGCGAAATTGTCGGTCTGATCGGTCCCAACGGCGCCGGCAAAACCACCACCTTCAGTTTGCTCACCGGTTTTCTGACACCAACGCGCGGCACGATCACCTTTGCCGGACGACGCATCGACAACCTGAAGCCGCATGTCATCTGCCGGCTGGGCATGACGCGCACTTTTCAGATCGTACAACCCTTCCCGGAGATGACCGCGCTCGAGAATGTCATGATGGGCGCCCTGGTGCACCATCGCAACATTGATGAGGCGCAACGGCGCGGGCGCAACACCCTGGCGCGCGTCGGTCTGGCGCATAAAGCCGATACACCCGGTCGTGAACTGACGCTGGTGGAACAGAAACGGCTGGAGATCGGCAAAGCCCTGGCAACCGAACCACAGTTGTTGCTTCTCGACGAGGTGGCCGCAGGGCTGCGTGAAGCCGAAGTCGATGTGATTCTCGATCTGGTGCGCCAACTAAACACCGAAGGGATCACGCTGCTGATCGTGGAACATCTGATGAAAGTGATTATGAATCTCTCGCAGCGCATCGTTGTCCTGGATTTCGGGCAGAAGATTGCCGAAGGCTCCCCCGCCGAAGTGAGCGCCAATCCGCTCGTCCTCGAAGCGTATCTGGGCAAGGAGGAAGATTGATGCTCGACGTGCAACAGGTGAGTGTCCACTATGGTGCGTTTCAAGCATTGCACGAAGTCTCTCTGCAGGTGCCAGCGGGTAAAGTCGTCAGCCTGGTCGGCGCCAACGGCGCCGGCAAAACCACCTTGATCAACACGATTTCGGGCTTGCTGAAACCGAGCGGCGGCGCCATCTTTTTCGAGGGGCAAGACCTGACCCGGCTGAGCGGGCATCAGGTTGCCGGACTTGGGCTGGCGCAGATTCCAGAGGGGCGCAAAATCTTCCCGGAGATGACCGTCTACGAGAATTTGCTGATGGGGGGCTACAGCGCCCAGGCGCGTAAGTTACGCAGCCAGACGCTCGAAGAGGTGTACACCCTCTTCCCACGACTGCGCGACCGCCACAAGCAACTGGCGCGCACCCTCTCCGGCGGCGAACAACAGATGCTTGTGATCGGCAGGGCGTTGATGATGCGCCCCAAGCTGATGATGTTCGACGAGCCTTCGCTTGGCCTGGCGCCGCTGATGGTGAAGGCAGTCTTTGAGGTCGTTGTGCAACTCAAAGCGCGCGGCATGACCATTCTGCTCGTCGAACAAAATGTGCGCCAGAGCCTGCGGGTCGCCGACTACGCTTATGTGTTGGAGAGTGGTCAAATCGTCCTTGAAGGCGAGAGTCGCGCCGTGCTGGAAAATGAACACACACGACGCGCATTCTTGGGTCTATAACTGTGAAATTGCTCGGACCAAAAGGGGAGGTCAACATGCTGGTCGAGACATTCTTGACATCTGATCAGTTGATTCAGCGCGATAAAGCGGTCGTTACACCGGCGATTTATCGCTACACAGATGTGGCGTTGGTGCGCGGAGAAGGCATCTTCGTCTATGACGCCGAGGGCAGACGCTACTACGACATGGCCGCCGGCATCGCCACCATGAATGTCGGCCACAGCCACCCACGCGTGGTGGCGGCGATCGCCGAGCAGGCGAAAACGCTGATCCACGGCGCCGCTCATGTGGGTTACATGGCGCCCTATGTTGAGATGGTGGAGAAGCTGCTCACTCTGGCGCCGCCGCCGCTCAATCAGGGCAAGGGCGTGCTGCTGAACAGCGGCAGCGAAGCCGTTGAAACTGCGATCAAGCTGGCGCGCGCCATCACTGGACGCAGCATGGTGCTCGCTTTCCTGGATAGCTTTCACGGTCGTCCCATGGGTGCGCTGGCGCTGACCGGATCGAGCAGCGGCTACCGGCGGCATCTGGCATCGCTGCTCACCGGCGTCGAACATGTCCCTTATCCAAACTGCTATCGCTGCGCATTCGGGCATGGCAGCCGCACGCCAGACGCCTGCTGCGGTCAATGGCGTAACTTTATCCAGCTCACCCTCGAACGTCTGGTGCACCCCGACGATCTGGCGGCGATCATTGTGGAGCCGATCGCCGGCGAGGGTGGATACCTCGTGCCGCCGGATGACTTTCTGCCGGCGTTGCGCGAAATTTGCGACCGCACCGGCGCCCTGTTGATCGCCGACGAAGTGCAAACCGGTCTGGGACGCACAGGCAGGTGGTTCGCCGTCGAGCACTGGGGCGTCACACCGGACATCATGGCGCTGGGCAAGGCGATCGGCGGGGGCTTGCCTTTGGGCGCCGTGTTGGCGCGCCGCGACCTGATGGACGCCTGGTGGCCCGCCGCGCATGGCTCCACCTTTGGCGGCAACCCGGTCGCCTGTCGCGCCGGTTTGGAAACGATTGCCATCATGGAGGAGGAAGGGCTGCTCGCCAATGCCGTCGCTGTCGGTGAGCATATTCAGACGCGCTTCCGCGCAGCGCAGGCAACACTACCGCTGATCGGACAAGTGCGCGGCATGGGGTTGATGGTGGCCGTCGATCTGGTGAATGATAGCGGCAAGCCGATCACGGTGGATGCCGTCAAACAGGTCATCAAACATTTGGGCGAGGCCGGCGTCCTAATGACAAAGTGTGGCCCCAGCGCACTGCGGTTGGCGCCGCCGTTGATTCTGAGCCAGGAGCAAGCGGACGCCGCCGTGGATATCATTCTCCATGTGCTGACATCGCTGCAGGACGAATTGCGCTGAGCAAGGAGTGCGGCGTTGATGCTTGCCGTCGTAAAAGCAGGGCCAGGCCCAGGGTTTGTGGTGCAGTCGGCGCCCGAACCGACATTACAGCCAGGATGGGTGCTGATTCGTGTACGCGCTGTCGGTATCTGCGGCACAGATCTGCCGATCTTCGAGGGCGTGCGCGCGGTGCCTTATCCGTTGATTCCCGGTCACGAGTTTGCAGGCGACATCGTGGCGGTGGCAGAGGATGTGACGGAGTGGCAGGTCGGTGATCGAGTGGCTGCCGGGCTGGTGATTGGCTGTGGTCGCTGCATCATGTGCCGGCAGGGTCAGGAGAACCTGTGCCCTGACATACGCGAGATCGGCATCCATATCAACGGCGCCTTCGCTGAGTATGTACGCGCGCCAGCGTCGTCGCTGCATCGGCTGCCCGAAACGATGAGCTACATCGACGGCGCGTCGATCGATCCGGTGGCTTCAACCTATCGCGGAATTCGGCGGCTGGCGCCGCAGCCACACGAGCATGTCGTCATTTTCGGCGTTGGCCCGATCGCCTTGTATGCGCTTCAATCGATCCGCGCCGCTGGCGTCGCCACCCTCACGGTGATTGCGCGTCACGGAGGGATTCGCACCCAAACCGCGCTGGCGTTAGGCGCCGACTGCGTGGTCGAAAGTGAGCATGATGACCCTGCTGCCCGTGTTGCCGAAATCACACACGGAACGATGGCTGACCTGGTGATCGAGGCGACCGGCAACCCGGATGTGCTGAGTTTACTGCCGATGGTGTGCCGCCCCCAGGCGCGCATCTTGCTGGCCGGCATCTTTCATCATCACGCACCCTTCAACCCTGCGCCGATCGTGCGCCGCGAACTGCGCATCGAAGGAACCTTCTGCTACAACTGGATGGACTTTGCGTTGAGCCGCGATTTGATCGCAACCGGGCGCGTCTCACCACAATGCCTGGTGACGCATGTGCTGCCGTTGGCGGCAATCGGGGAAGGGCTGACGTTGTTGCATCAGCGCGCCGCTATCAAAGTGATCCTGACGCCGTAATAGAGACGTTGTGCACCCGGAGGCAACGCGTCTGCTTCATAGATAGCTTCATCTTCCCGGAAGCTCTGAGCTTCCGGGAAGATGAATACAGTCGATCTGCGCGATCATGGAGTTTAACAAATAGATTCGGCAACCGTAGGTTCAGCCACGCCGTCACGCCGGAGGCGATGACCTACGAGGGAGGACACTTTGTGCGCTGAAGGCAGCAACGGCGATTACCGGATCATTTTGTAAATCCTCATTATCACGCAGCGAGAAGCTCCTTTGCCTTGCGCACCGCTGCGCCCGCATCCGGTGCGTAGCCATCGGCGCCGATCTCGTCGGCGAAGTCCTGGCTGACGGCGGCGCCACCGACCAGCACTTTGACGCGGTCGCGCACGCCCGCCGCCTGGAACGCATTGACAATCGTGCGCATCATCGGCGCGGTGGTGGTGAGCAGCGCCGACAAGCCGACGAGGCTGGGCTGATGCTCGGTGATGGCGGCGATGAACTTGTCCGCGGGCACGTCCGGTCCCAGGTCGATCACCTCGAAGCCCGCGCCCTCCAGCATCATCGCCACCAGGTTCTTGCCGATGTCGTGTAGGTCGCCCTTGACCGTGCCGATGACCACACGCCCGGCCGGCGCCGCATGTGAAGCCGCCAACCGCGGGCGCAGCAGTTCGAGGATGCCACGCGCCGCCAGCGCCGCCGCCATCATCTCCGGCAGGAAGAACTCCGCTGTCTCGAACTTTTCGCCAACAATGGTCATCGCCGGCACGATGCCGTCGCTGATGACGCTCTGCGGCGAGTAGCCTTCGTTGAGCGCCTGCTGCGCAAACGCCACCGCATCGGCTTTCTGCCCGTCAATGATGGCGTCCTGCATGTCCAGGAAGAGGTCGGGGTAGAAGTCTCCCTCCTCTGCCTGGGCCGTGGCGGCTTCAGGCGTGGGCATCTGCGCAGGCAGCGCATCGGGGCTGGCGCTGACCTTGATCGGCCTGTCGTGGCGCGGCGCAGGGACGTAATCCGCCGGGCGCTGACCGACGCCGCCTGGCCCGTATTTGCCGAACTCCTGCAGCGTCTCCCACATCGCCATGATGTTTTCGGGCGGCACGTTAGCCTGGATGTTGTGCACTGTCGCCGCCACAAAACCACCGCCCGGACCCAGATCGTCGATGCGCCGGCGCACTTCGTCGCGCACCTCGGCGGGCGTGCCCGTTGTGAAGACGCCCTGTGTATCGACCAAGCCGCCCCAGAAGGTGATGTCCTTGCCAAAGTCCCGCTTGAGCGCCGCCGACTCCATGCCTACGGCGCTGACCTGCACCGGGTTGATGATGTCGATGCCGATCTCGATCATGTCGGGGATGATGTCGCGAATCGAGCCGCACGAATGGAAGAAGATTTTGGCGTTGGTGCGCGCCTTGATGAAGTCCATGATCTTCTTGTGGCGCGGCTTGATGATCTTGCGATAGGTCTCCGGGTTGATCAGCAGCCCGAACTGACCGGCAAGATCGTCGGCTTCCTGCACCACGTCGGCATATTCGCCCACCAGCGGCAGCGCCACTTCCCAGTACGCCAGCTTGAGGTCGATGATCGTGTCCATCAGGTAGGTCATCCACTCCAGGTTGGTGACCAGGTCGGGGTAGAAGCGGGCGAAACCGCGCGTCCACGCTGCCAGCTCGACGAAGCCAGCCGCCAGCCCGCCCAAGATCACCGGCTCGCCGAGGTCTTCGGCGACGTGGCGGGCGCTTTCTTTGAGGTTGACGAAGCGGGCGGGATCGACCGGGTCAGGCCAGGGGAAGTTCTTGATATCGTCGATGCTGGTGGAGTTGGCGAAGGGATGGTGGAACATGTCGTAGTAGAAGCCGCCATCCTTGGGCATGCGCCAGCCGATGCCCCACTCGTCGTAGAAGAAACGATAGCCGGGCATCGAATCCTCATCAACCACGATCTTGAAGGTGGCGGAAGAGCGCGGGGCGACGTTGCGGCAGTCGCAGCCGAGCTTCTGGCGCACATCCTCATCGACGACCGCGATCTGCTGAAAGACATCCATCACCTCGACTTCCTTGTCCGGCAAACCGAGATAACGACGCAGGTTGCGGTAGGCGTTAACGTGGATGCTGGTCAGCACCGTGCCGCCCAGGTCAAAGGGAATGCGATCCGGCTCCTGATGGTTGAGCGTCATGTTGACGCGTTGGCGAGAGTTCATAGTGCTTCTTTGCGTTCCTTTCCAAACAGATGCCAGATCAGCATAACGTGCTCCTGGATCAGCCGCGTCACGTTGGCGGCATCGTGGTTGCGCAGCGCCGCCACAATCGGGACGTGCGTGTCGGCGATGTCGGTGAGGCTGGCGAAGTAATCTTTATGCGTGCGCACGACAAAGCGCTGCGTTTGACCGTACAGCGGATCCCACGAGCGCTGCAAGGTGCCGCTGCCCGACCATTGGCAGATCAGCCGGTGAAACTGAAGGTCATGCCCGGTCAACGTCAACATGTCGTCGTTGCGACCGGCGGTGCGCATGAGCTCGATCAGCTGGTCGAGCTGGTCACACTGTTCAGGTGTGATGCGTTCGACCGTGCGGCGAATCGCAAAACCCTCGATCACGCTGCGGATCGAGAAAAGTTCATACATTTCGTCGATGGAGACGTTGGTCACAAAGGTGGCGCTGTGTGAATGCTTTTCGACCAGCCCTTCGCGCTCCAATCGTTGTAGCGCCTCGCGCACCGGCCCCTGACTGGTGCCCATTGCGCTGGCAACCTCCAACTCCACCACGCGCGCGCCAGGCGTCAGGCGTCCGCTGACGATCTCGGTGCGCAGATACTCGTAGACCTGGTCCGCCAGCGAGCGTGTAGTTCGCTGTAGACGAAGCAACGTGTTTTCCGTAAGTCACCCCTTTTGTGTGAAGGAAGACCGCTTACATCAACTATGCTAGATTCTGTTCGATATCTTCCTGCCAGATCTCGGCGTCCTGGTTACGAACAGCAGGTTTATGTCGAGATAGATAGCGCCGCTGAGCAGCTCAGTACGCGCGCAGGATTCCGATTCACGCATGTGAGCCATTTGGTGCGTTCGCGTCACATATCTCAGGAAATTTTTTATTGATTATTGATTATTGATAATTTGGAATTCTTGTGTAGAATAGCGTGTATCACGTACACTTGTCAAGTAGCAACAGAACCAGGGTGTATTTCAAGTTTGGGGAGCGTGTCGTAGGTCATCGCCTCCGGCGTGACGGACGCCATGTCACGCCGGAGGCGATGACCTACAAAACAAACTCTGCCCCCCATTGTGAAATAGACCCCAGAACCAAATCAGCCTGCCTCATGCAAGGAGAACACAATTTAGGGGGATAACAGCGATGGATCGCCTAAAACACAAGATCGCACTGGTCACCGGCGCGGCGCGCGGCATCGGGCGCGGCATCGCGCTCAAGTTTGCGCAGGAAGGCGCAGCGGTCGGCGTGCTCGACATCGACGAGGCGGCGTGCCAGCGCGTTGTGGAGGAAATCACCGCGGCGGGCGGGCAGGCGATTGCGCTGCGCGCCAGCGTTGCGGATGAGCAGCAGGTGGAGGCAGCGGTCGCCAAGTTGCGCAACGCCTTTGGCCTGATCAATGTGCTCGTCAACAATGCCGCGGTGATGCCAGCCGGACGGCTGCATGAAACGTCGCCCGCCGACTTCGACCGCTGCGTCGCCGTCAATCTGCGCGGCGCGTATCTGGTCAGTCGCGCCGTCATCCCGCAGATGATCGAACTGCGCCAGGGCAGCATCATCCACATGGCAAGCGTCACCGGCGTGATCGGGCTGCCGGGGCTGGCTGCCTATTCGGCGACAAAGGGTGCGCTGATCGCGCTGGCGCGGGCGATGTCCACCGACTACGCACGGCTGGGCATCCGCGTCAACACGGTGTCGCCCGGCACGATCGATTCACCGATGCTGCATGACTTCCTGGCGGCGCAGTCGTCGCCCGACAGCCTGCGCCGCGCCTACGACGAGATGCACCCGATCGGGCGCGTCGGCACGATCGAGGAGGTCGCCAACGTCTTCCTCTTCCTGGCTTCAGACGAAGCCAGTTTTGTCACCGGCGCCAATTACCAGGTCGATGGCGGCATCAGCGTCAAGGGTGAGCAGCCACAGGACAGTTGAATTTTCCAGGATGCACGAGTCGGCGGACAGCAGTACAATACGGGACATCTCTCATCCAACGCAGACGCCAATTCCGTTCACAAAGGAGGTCACCGTATGGCAACCGTCAGACAGATTCTGGAAAAGAAGGGCACTCAAGTTTGGACTATCACCGCCGAACACACCGTCTACGATGCGCTCAGATTGATGGGTGAGAAGGAGATCGGCGCCCTGGCTGTCGTCGCAGAGGGACAGGTGGTGGGCATGATTTCAGAGCGCGATTATGCGCGCAAGGTCGTGCTCAAGGGCAAGACCTCGCGTGAGACGCAGGTGCGGGAGATCATGACGACGCCGGTTCTTTTTGTCAGCCCGGAGCAGAGCGTGGCGGAGTGCATGACGATCATGACCGAGAAGCGCGTGCGGCATCTGCCGGTGATAGAAAAAGGCGCCCTGGTCGGCATGATCTCGCAGGGCGATCTGGTCAAATCGATCATCGACGAACAACAATTCATTATCGGGCAATTGGAGAGCTACATCGCTCAATGACAAGGATAGGCTATGGAGATTGCACCAGGCATTCACCGCATCAAATGCGCATTCGGCGCTAACCGCATGGTCTATGTTCACCTGTTGGTAGGGGAGCAAGCCGCCATGCTTGTCGACACCGGCTGCGCGCACAATCCAGCGCAGGAGATTCTGCCCTACATGGACAGCATCGGCTTCGATCCGGCGCGCCTCACCTACATCGTGATTTCGCATTCAGACATCGACCATCAGGGCGGCAATGCGCCGATGAGAGCCGCCGCGCCGCAAGCGTTGCTGGCGTGCCACAACCTCGACCGCCCCTGGGTGGAAGACACCGAGGCGTTGATCCGCGGGCGCTACTCGCAGTTCGAGCGCGATCACGGCATTGGCTACGGCGAGGAGGGCAAAGCCGGCATCCGCGCCGGCTGCCTCAGCCACCCGCTTGACCTGACGCTGGTCGGCGGCGAGCGCTTCCGCCTCAGCCGCGACTGGGTGGTCGAAGCGGTGCATACGCCCGGTCACACCTGGGGCCACCTGACCATCTTCGACCCGCGCAGCCACACACTCATCTCCGGAGAGGCGACGATGTGGAACGCCATCCTCGACGACGACTGGCAACCGGCGATGCCGCCCACCTACTGCTACGTCGACACTTATCTCGCCACCCAGAATCGCCTGTTGGCGATGGAGATCGACCAGCTTGCACCGGCGCACTGGCCCCTGCAGCAAGGCGCGGCAGTGGCGGAGTTCATTAGCGAAAGCAGCGCCTTCTGTCTGCTGGTTGAACGCAAACTACTTGACTATGCACAGCAGAGCGGCGGCTTCACCCTGCGTCAAGCCATCGAAACGTTGGGACCTACGTTGGGACGTTGGCCCGCCGCCGCCAACCAGGATTTCAGCTACGGCATGGCCGGCAATCTGGAAAGCCTGACTAAGCGCGGTCGCCTGCGCGTGGAACGCAACGCCGACGGATTGATCCTGTGGAGGCCGGTATGACGCAACACTTGTTGGTGCGCTTCTTCGATCCGCGCGCGGGCGTGCGCATCGGCGTCCAGACCGGCGTCACCGTGCACGATGTCACCGAAACGGTTGGCTCCGTGGCGGCATGGCTGCGCGGCAGTGTTGGGCGCGTCGATGCCGCCATCGCCGACTTGTTGACCGCCGTCCACGCTTCACGGCAGGCGCACCTGGTGGATGCGCTCAACCACGCGCCGGCGCCGGATTGCCTGCACTGGCTGCCGCCCATCGATGTGCAGGATGTGTGGGCTGCTGGCGTCACCTATGAACGCAGCCGCATTGCACGCCAGGAAGAGGCGCGCGACGGCGGCGATGTGTATGCGCGCGTCTACACGGCCGAACGCCCAGAACTCTTCTTCAAGGCGCATGGGGCATGGGTGGTCGGGCCGCATGATCGGGTTGGCATTCGTCGCGACGCTGCCTGGAATGTACCGGAGCCAGAGCTGGCGCTGGTCATCAACCCGGCGTTGGAGATCGTCGGCGTCACGATCGGCAACGACATGAGCAGCCGCGACATCGAAGGGGAGAATCCGCTCTATCTGCCGCAAGCCAAAATCTACACGCGTTCCTGCGCCCTGGGGCCAGGGATTGCACTGGGACGTATCGGCGCTGCATGGCCGCAGACGCGCATCGCCCTGCAGATCACCCGCGAGGGGGATGTTGCCTTTGCCGGCGAGACGCACACCGACCAGATTCGTCGCAGCCCCGATGAACTTGTCGCCTATCTTGGTCGCGCGCTTGCCTTCCCTGACGGCGTCGTGTTGCTCACCGGCGCCGGCGTCGTCCCACCCGAGACGTTCACATTAGCGGCTGGCGATGAAGTGCGGATCACCATCGACGCAGTGGGTGCACTGCAGAACAGCGTGACGGTAGTGTAAAGATAACCCGAAAGATTCCCTGGCTTGAGAAGGCGGCGAGTGTATGAAGATCACGGCGATTGAGTCATTGCAATGGGGGGCATTCCCCCGCCTGTTGGTGGTGCGCGTCCACACCGACGAAGGCGTTATCGGTCTAGGCGAGACGGTGGACAAAGTGCACGGCGCCAAAGGTGCGCTGCACGGCACGCTGGCGCCGCTGTTGTTGGGTCAGGATGCGCTCGACATCGAAGGGCTGTGGCGCTTTGTGATGGACAACATCATGTATCACGGTTACGCTGGCGCCGAGACGCGCGCACTCTCCGCCGTGGAAGTGGCGTTGTGGGACATCATGGGCAAAAAATACGGCGCACCGCTCTATCACCTGCTCGGCGGCAGGACGCGCGAACGCATCCCCACCTACAACACCTGCATCGGCTTTGACGCGGTGCAGGACTACGCCGCCTGGCACGAGGACGCCGGTGCGCTGGCGAAGTCGCTGCTGGCAGATGGCATCCGCGCCATGAAAATCTGGCCCTTCGACCAGTTCAGCGAGGGCAGCTTTGGGCAGTACATCAGCCCGGCGCAAGTCGAGGCGGGGCTGCTGCCCGTGCGTCAGATTCGCGATGCTGTGGGCAAGGAGATGGAGATCGGCATCGAGTGCCATTTCCGTTGGAACCGCGCCAGCATGGAACGCATCGTCGCGGCGCTGGAACCGTTCGACATTCTCTTCATCGAAGATGTGCTCCCGGCTGTCTATCCTGATGAAATCAAGCTGCTGAGCCAACGCACGCGCATCCCGATCATCGGCTCGGAGCTGCTGATGACGCGCTGGCAACTGCGCGAGTGGCTGGAGAAGCACGTCTCGCCGATCGTGATGACCGACCCGGTGTGGAACGGCGGCATCGCCGAAACGCGCAAGATTGCAGCACTGGCGGAGACCTTTGGCGTGCCGCTGGTGCTGCACAATGTCGCCGGGCCGATCTGCCATGCGGCGTGTATGCACCTGGGTGCGCACATCCCCAACCTCTTCTTCGTCGAATCGGTGCGCGCCTTCTACCAGACCTACTTCCCAATCCTCAGCACGATGGAGGTGGCTGTGCGCGACAGCCATCTGGCCATCCCTGAAGGTCCCGGTCTCGGCGTCACGCTGCGCGAGGAGGCGCTGCAACGTCCAGACCTCACCCGCACGATCTCGGACGGGGAAGGGCTGGCGAAGGGGCGTCGCGCCATGGGCGATCATTGGGCGGTGGAGGAGATTCGCTGAAAGGAATTTCCAAACGGCCATAGCCGATGAGTTGGGAACACGCAGCTGGTATCGTGCAAGGCAGTCATCGCAGGTCATCGCCTCTGGCGTGACATAACCGGAGGCCAGAAAGCTGTGGTTGCGAACCGCACCAACCAGACACGCAGCCGCAACGGTCAGCGTCTTTCTGTATCGGATGTGTATTCGGAGAGCAGTCCGCGTTTCAGGGCGTATTGCACCAGATCGGGGCGGCTGCTGAGGTTGAGCTTTTCCATGATGCGCACGCGGTAAGTCTCGACCGTTTTCGGGCTGAGCGCCAATTTGTCACCGACTTGTGCAGCGGTGTAGCCCAGGGCAATCAGCTTGAGCACTTCACGTTCGCGCTCACTCAGGCTCTCATACTCATCAGGTCTCGTTCCGCTGTTCAATTGGGAGAGATAGTCCTCCAGCAGCAGGCGGGTTGCCGACGGGTAAAGAAAGGCCTCGCCGCGCGCTACTGTGCGGATAGCGTCAAGCAATTCGGTGTCGACAGTTGACTTGAGCACATAGCCGGCTGCGCCCGCCTTGAGCACAGGGAACAAATACTTCTCTTGAGCGTGGACGGTTAAGATGAGCACGTGAACGTTGGCGCACTCTTGACGGATGCGCCGCGTCGCCTCCAGCCCATCCATCACCGGCATGGAGATGTCCATCACCACGACATCGGGGCGCAAGGTGACGGTGGCCGCCACACCCTCTGCTCCGTTGCTTGCTTCGCCCACGACTTCCATATCCGGTTCGGCGCCAATCAGCGCTTTCAGGCCAATGCGCACCACCATGTGGTCATCCACCAACAGCACGCGAATTTTGGTCATTGTGGTTGTCCATTTCCGTTCGGCCAGGGGACGCGCGCCGTGATGCGCGCGCCAGCGCCAGGCCGTGACGCTACCTCCAGCTCACCGCCGACCATGGCCACGCGCTCGCGCATCCCGACCAGACCCAGCCCATGACCGGTCTGGGGAGTCATTCGTAATGGATCGAAACCTTTACCGTTGTCGGCGACTTCCAGCACGCAGCGGTGCTCGTCTCGTCGCAGGGTGACCTTGACTTCACTGGCGGCGGCGTGCCGGCTGATGTTCGAGAGCGCCTCCTGTCCAACACGGTACAGCACCAGCTCGGTTTCGCGAGGGAGGCGGCGATCCAGACCGGTGACCGCGATGGTGGCGTGCACACCCTCCAGTTTGTTAAACTCATCGACGCGCCACTCCAGCGCCGCTGCCAGCCCCAAATCGTCGAGGATGGTAGGGCGTAAGTCGAGCGCCACGCGGCGCACATCTTCCAGCGCGCGGGCGGTGAGTTCGCGCAGTTCTTGCACATGGTGTTGCGCTTCTACTGGGTCTTTGGCGCGTTCGAGCAGGCGGATATGCACCAGCAACGAGGTGAGCGACTGCGCCGCCTCGTCGTGCAGTTCGCGCGCCAGCCGGTAGCGTTCGTCCTCCTGCGCCTGAAGAATCTGTCGCGAGAGTTGCTGCATCTCGCGCGCGTCCTGCGCCAGTTGTTCGAGCATCTGGTTGAACGCGTCTGCCAGCCGGTCGAAGCGTTCGTCGCTGTTGTCGCCGAGCGCGACGCGCACATCGCTGCGCCCACTGCGGATGGCGTCGACCGCGGCTTGCAGGCGGTCGAGTGGGTCGAGCGCTTTGCGCAGCACCCATTGGTTGACAAAGAAACTGATCACGATGCCGGCGCCGGCGAAGAGCGCGATCAACTCATAATGCACATCATCGGGAAAGCTGGTAACGTGCCAGATCGTGATCATGGTGCCACCAACCGCACCCAACCCGACGATGGCAACATTGGCCCACAGAATCTTGTAGAACAGCGGTGTGCGCAGCACACGCCGGCGAATTCGTGCGATCACAGTCAAACCATACCCGCGAATCGGTTCAGGTTCCAAACAGTGAAACGCGGATGACACAGATTGGGCGGATATGCGCTGATCACATCTGCGAAAATCCGCCCAATCCGCGTCATCCGCGTGCTATTCAGAGCTTCCCGACAAGACGTTACACCCAATTCTCCGGCGTGTACTCACCAAAGACGCCGCGTAAGGTGTCGCAGATTTCGCCGAGCGTGGCGTAGGTTTCGACCGCCTCCACGATCAGCGGCATCAGTGCGGCGTGTGGCTCTCGTGCGGCTTGCTCAATTTTCGCCAGCACGGCGTTGACTGCGTCATTGTTGCGTTCGGCGCGCAGTTGCTTGAGCGCCTCGATCTGATTCAAGCGCACCGTCTCGTCCACGCGCAGCAGTTCGCCTTCATGGTGCTCGTTGGTCTGGAAGCGGTTGACGCCAACCACGACCTCGTCGCCTTTTTCCACCGCACGCTGTGTGCGATAGGCGGCGTCCTGAATCTCGCGCTGGATGTAGCCTTCTTCGACTGCCCGCAGCGCACCGCCCAGTTCGTCGATCTTGCCGATATACTCCTCGGCGCGACGCTCGATCTCGTCGGTGAGCCACTCGACGTAATAGGAGCCAGCCAGCGGATCGACGGTGTCGGCGACGCCGCTTTCGTAGGCGATGATCTGCTGCGTGCGCAGCGCGATCTCGACAGATTTTTGCGTGGGCAGCGCCAGCGCCTCGTCCTTGCTGTTGGTGTGCAGGCTTTGCGTGCCGCCGAGCACTGCGCTGAGCGCCTGGATCGTCACACGCACGATGTTGTTGTCGGGCTGTTGCGCGGTGAGCGTGCTGCCGCCCGTCTGCGTGTGGAAGCGCAGTTTCCACGAATCGGGGTTCTGTGCGCCGAAACGGTTGCGCATGATCTTCGCCCACAGCCGCCGCGCCGCGCGGAACTTGGCGACCTCTTCCAGGAAGTTGTTGTGCGCGTTGAAGAAGAAGCTGAGCTGTGGTGCAAATTTGTCGACATCCAGCCCGGCGTTGATCGCCTGCTGCACGTACTCGATGCCGTTCGCCAGCGTGAAGGCGACCTCCTGCACTGCGGTGCTGCCCGCCTCGCGGATGTGATAGCCGCTGATCGAGATCGTGTTCCACTTCGGCACTTCGACGGCGCAGTAGCGGAAGATGTCGGTGATCAGCCGCATCGACGGCGCCGGCGGGAAGATGTAGGTGCCGCGCGCAATGTATTCCTTGAGAATGTCATTCTGGATCGTGCCGCGCAGTTGTTTGGCGGAGACCCCCTGTTGTTTGCCCACCGCGATCACCATCGCCAGCAGCACAGCCGCCGGTGCGTTGATCGTCATGCTGATGCTGACCTTGTCGAGCGGGATGCCGTCGAGCAGCGTCTGCATGTCGCGCAGGCTGGAGATCGAGACGCCGACCTTGCCGACCTCACCCTCAGCGAAGGCGTGGTCAGCGTCGTAGCCGATCTGCGTGGGCAGGTCAAAGGCCACGGAGAGACCGGTCTGTCCCTGTGCAATCAGGAATTTGTAGCGCTCGTTGCTCTCTTTGGCGTTGCCGAAGCCGGCGTACTGGCGCATCGTCCAGAAGCGCCCGCGATACATGTTGGGCTGCACACCGCGCGTAAAGGGATATTCGCCCGGCAGCCCCAGTTTTTCCAGATAGCTGCCGTCGTCGTCGGCGGGCGTGTAGACCGTCTCGACGATCATGTCTTCGGCGCTGGTGGTGAATTTCGGCTTGCGCTCGCCAAAGCGCTTAACCAGCGGGGCCAGGGTGTTTTCTTGCCAGCTTTTTTTGAGAGATTCAATTTTGTTTTCAGCCATCAGGTGACTCCATCCGTTTTATTTGGGTATGCTTTACATTTCGCTGCGGCCGGTCAACGCGCGCCCCAGCGTCACCTCGTCGGCATATTCCAGGTCGCCGCCCATCGGCAGCCCGCGCGCCAGGCGGGTGACGCGGATGCCAAGCGGCTTGATCAGGCGGGCGATGTACATCGCGGTCGCCTCGCCTTCCAGATTGGGATTGGTCGCCAACAGCAGCTCACGCACCGGCGTCTCGCTTGTCTGGATGCGGTGCAGCAGCTCGCCGATCTTCAGGTCTTCGGGACCAATGCCCTCGACCGGCGAGATGGCGCCGTGCAGCACATGATAGACGCCGGTGAACTCGCGCGTGCGCTCGATTGCCTGCACGTCGAGCGGCTCCTCGACCACGCAGACCAGCCCGTGGTCGCGCTGCGCATTTGCACAGATCGGGCACGGGTCCTGGTCGGCGATGTTGAAACAGACGCTGCAAAAGAGCGTGCGCTGCTTGAGCTCCTCCAGTGCGCGCGCCAGTTTGAGCGCAATCGCTTCATCGTTGCGCAGCAGATAATACGCCAGCCGCGTCGCCGTCTTGGGACCAATGCCCGGCAACTGGCTAAAGGCATCGATAAGGTTGGAAACCGGTTCAGCTAATGGTTGCATTGGTTAGAACAAACCTGGCGGCAGCCCCATCCCACCGGTCAGGCTGCCCATGCGTTCTTCCTCAAGCTGTTTGACCCGCGCCAATGCATCGTTGAAGGCTGCCAGTAGCAGGTCTTGCAGCATCTCCACATCCTCAGGATCGACAACTTCTGGCTTGATGGTGACACTCTTGAATTCGCGGGCGCCAGTGACCACCACGCTGATGGCGCCACCACCAGCCGTGACGGTGATCTCCTCATTCGCCAACGCTGCCTGCGCCTTTTCCATCTCGGCCTGGAGCTTTTGCACTTGCGACATCAGGCTGCCCATGTTGGGCATCCCGCCGCCAAAGCCCCGTCCACCGCCGCCAAAGCCTTGTTTCTTGCTCATCTTCTTATATCCTTTTCTACTACAGAATGCATGGGGCGGCTGTCCCGGTCATGGCGTTAACCCGTGCCTGCTTTTTGGGACAGTGCGCCCATTGTGACGCGTGATTTATGGTGCGGGCGATGCCTTCCGGCCACTGGCGCCGCGCTTCCCACCAGCTTTTGCCACCTGCGCCCCCAAATCTTTGATGGCAAACTCGACCAGTGGATCCGGGCCGTCGGTTGCCGCTGTGTGGACGGTGACGACCTGTCCAGTCAAGATCGCTTTCTCGCCGATCTGACACTCGATGCTAACGTCGCGGTCGATAAAGCGTGAGAGCGCCGCCGCCACACCTGGCAATACATCCGGCTTGGCGATCAGGTTGCGGGAGAACTCGTTGTTGCCAAAGGCGAAGGCGACGCTGTGCTCTGCCACTGCGACATCGCGCACCGCGTTCAGCGCCGCCGCTGCCTGTTGACCACATTGTGTCTTGACCACGGCCAGGAACTCTCGCCAGCGTGTCCATAGCCGGCGGGCAGTCTCGGCATCGAGGGCAACCGGCTCCTTTTTTTCCTGCACGGGTGCGTCGGATATAGCTGTGCCGTTGGCAAGCGTTGGTTTGGCTTCGCCCCGCGCCGGCGTGGAGGGCGCCGCAGCACCCGCAGCCGGCGCCGACATAGCCATTGCCGCCGGCGCGCGCGCCTCGCCCTGTACGACCTCGATCAGCGCCATCTCCAACGGAAGTTGCGGCTGGAACCCGCCCTTGAGTTCGTTGAGCGCAGTGCTGAAGCGCTTGATGGCGTACAACGTGGTCGGCAACTCCATCTGTTTCGCCTGCATCTGCATTTGCTGGACGGTCTCGGTGGGCAGGTCGTCGAGCAGGCCGGCGTCATTCGTCATCTGCAACACCATCACGGCGCGCAGTTGTTCGACGACTTGGTGGCAGAATTCGGTCAGACTGGCGCCGTCGGTCATCAGTTTGTGCACCAGCGCCAGCCCGCGACGCGCATCGCGTGCGGCAATGGCGCCCACGAAGTCAACCACTGCCTGCGTGTTGACCGCCCCCAACACCTGCTGCACTTGCGCCAGGGTGACGCGATCCGACCCGAAGCTGAGCATCTGGTCGAGCAGGCTGACAGCGTCGCGCATACAACCCTGTGCACTGCGACCAATCATTAAAAGCGCGTCCGGCTCGGCGTCAAAGCCTTCTGCCGCGACAATATGCTGCAAATGTTGCGCAATTTCTGGCGCAGGGATGCGACGAAAATCGAAGCGCTGACATCGGCTGATCACGGTCGCTGGAATCTTGTGTGGCTCAGTCGTAGCCAGAATGAAGCGCGCGTGCGGCGGCGGCTCTTCCAGCGTCTTGAGGAGTGCGTTGAAGGCGCTGCCTGTCAGCATGTGGACTTCGTCGATGATGTAGACCTTGAAGCGACCTTCGCTGGGACGAAAGCTGACCTTGTCACGTAGTTCACGGATGTCATCCACGCTGTTGTTGGAGGCAGCGTCGATCTCGATCAGGTCGATCATGCGCCCTTCCGTGATCGCCTGGCACGCGGCGCAGCGGTTGCAGGGACGTTCACCTTCGGGCGCTGTGCAGTTGAGCGCCTTTGCCAGGATGCGCGCCGTACTCGTTTTGCCGGTGCCGCGCGGCCCAGAAAAGAGATACGCGTGCGCCACTCGGCCATCGCGCAGCGCATTTTGCAGTGTGCGCGTGACGTGCTCCTGGCCGACGACTTCGTCGAAATTCTGGCTACGCCATTTGCGATACAGGGCGGTGGACATGGGGCAAGTGTACCACCGAACCAGGCGGGCGGCAAGGAATCGGCGAGCAGGGTCTACTGCACGTTCGGGGTCATGTTCAGGTTCACGTTTGAGGCAAAGTTTGCTTTGCAGGGCATCATTCACCACAAGAACATGTTCAGAAGCGCCCTGCTTCGTCGGTGATTCAACCGTCAGCGCATCTACGCGATTTGACGGCTGAGCGACTTTATGAGGACAATCTCTGGTCAGAAGCATGGTGCGGATGCTTGCGGTGTATGATAATCATCGATTTGCTCGATGACAATGAGATAACCGGTGTCACCAGCCAAAGCAAGCTCTGATGAAAGGAGCGCCAACCGATGCATGTGACTGAGTGGAAGTGGCAAACGCAGGATGCACTGGAGCTGTACGCCAAAGCATGGACGCCAGATAGCCCGGCGCGTGGGCTGGTATGCCTGGTGCATGGGTTGGGCGAACACATCGGGCGCTACCAGGCCGACGCAGCCGCGCTGACCGAGGCTGGCTATATCCTGGCAGGGTTCGACCAGCGCGGTTTTGGCCAATCGGCGGGGCGCAGAGGTCATACACCCTCGCTGGATGCTTACTTCGACGACATCGGTCACTTTTTAGCCGCAACGCGTCAACGTTATCCTGGACTGCCGACCTTTCTCTACGGCCATAGCATGGGCGGCATTCTGGTGCTGGCGTACACGCCGCTGCGCCGTCCACCAGTCGTCGGCGTCATCGCCACTAGCCCAGGGCTGAAGTCGAGCATCGAGGCGCAGAAGGCGAAGGTGCTCCTCGTGAAGTTGTTGGGCAGCGCCTGGCCCACGCTCACGCTGCACAGCGAGATCGATGCGCAGCTGCTGAGCCGTGATCCGCGTGTGGCGGAGGAATACGTCAACGATCCACTGGTGCATACGTCCGTCACAGCAGGCTGGGGTAAGGCGATGTTGCAGGCCGTCGCTCTTGCTTATCAGCAGGCGCCGAACTTCCCCGCGCCCTTGCTGTTGATGCATGGCGCCGATGACCAGATCGCCTATCCAGAGGGAAGTCGGCTTTACGCCGGGCTTGTCCCCAAAGAGAAGCTCACCTTTCAGGAGTGGGCAGGTTTCAAGCATGAGCTGCACACCGACAGCGAGAAAGCAGCGGTCTTTGCTGCCATGACAACGTGGCTGAATGAACACGTCGTGCTATAATCGCTGCTATGCACTATCTTGAGCAATACCCCGGCCAGAATGTCCTGATCACGGGTGGTCTCGGCTTCATCGGCGCTAACCTGGCGCGCCGGCTCGTCGATCTCGGCGCCCACGTGACAGTGGTAGACTCGTTGATCCCTGATTACGGCGGCAACCTGTTCAATATTGCCGGCTACGAAGGGCGCCTGCGCGTCAACATCGCTGACGTGCGCGACCCTTACTCGATGCGTGCGCTCGTCGCAGGTCAGGATGTGCTCTTCAACCTGGCCGGTCAGGTCAGCCACATGGACTCAATGACCGACCCCTTCACCGACCTGGAGATTAACACACGCAGCCAGCTTTCGATTCTCGAAGCATGTCGCCAGGTCAACCCGACCATCAAAGTCGTCTACGCCGGCACGCGGCAACAATACGGCAAGCCTCGTTACCTGCCTCTGGACGAAGATCACATTCAGGCGCCGACCGATGTCAACGGCGTCAACAAGTTGGCGGGCGAGTGGTATCACATCGTCTACCACACTGCCTACGGGCTGCGCACCACCTCGCTGCGGCTGACCAACACCTACGGCCCGCGCCAGCTCATCAAACACAACCGGCAGGGCTTCATCGGTTGGTTCGTCCGGCTGGCGCTCGAAGGCAAGCCGATTCAGCTTTATGGGGATGGGCAGCAGTTGCGCGACCTTACCTATGTGGACGATGTGGTTGATGCCTTTCTGCGCGCAGGCGTCAACGACCACGCCAACGGCGCCGTCTTCAACCTGGGCGGCGCGGCGCCGATCAGCCTACTCGAACTGGCGACGCTGATCGTCGCGATCGCCGGGCGCGGCAGCGTCGAGTTGGTTCCCTGGCCGGAAGAGCGCAAGAAAATTGACATTGGCGATGTCTACTCCAGCCATGCACGTATCAGCGCTGTGTTGGGCTGGCAGCCGACAACACCCTTGCAGGTCGGCTTGACGCAGATGATCGATTACTACATGCGCCATTTCGACAAATATGTGACGCCATGAATATTCCCTTCAACGAGCTGCGCTCCAATTATCTGGCGCAGCAGCAGGAGATCGACGCCGCAGTCCACCACGTACTGGCGAGCGGCTGGTACATCCTCGGACGCGAGAGCGCAGCGTTTGAGGCGGAATTTGCCGCCTACTGCGGAGCCACGGGCTGTGTCGGCGTCAATTCCGGCACCGACGCGCTCTACCTGGCGTTACGGGCGTGCGACATCGGCCCCGGCGACGAGGTGATCACCGTGGCGCACACGGCTGTGGCGACGGTGGCCGCCATCCGCATGACCGGCGCCACCCCCGTGTTGGTGGACATCGACCCCGACACTTACACAATGGCGCCGGCGGCGCTGGCAGCCGCGTTGACGCCAGCAACGCGCGCTGTGATTCCCGTCCATCTCTACGGCCATCCAGCGGACATGGACGCCATCTGCGCCGTTGCACGCGAATGCTTTGTCATCGAAGATTGTGCGCAGGCGCACGGGGCGCGCTACAAAGGCCAGCCGGTCGGCAGTTTTGGCGACCTGGCTTGCTACTCCTTCTACCCAACCAAGAATCTGGGTGCATTGGGCGATGGCGGTGCCGTCACCAGCAACGATCCAGAATTGCTCGCCAAGGTGCGTCTGCTGCGCGAGTATGGCTGGACGCCCAACGCGCGCTACGTCTCACAGGTTGAGGGTGTCAACAGCCGGCTCGATGAGCTGCAGGCGGCCATTTTGCGCGTGCGGCTGCGCCACCTGGACGCCGACAACGCTGCACGCCGGCGACTGGCCGCCTTGTACAACGCGCTGCTGCCTGCAGCGATCAAGCGCCCCGTCGAACAGCCGGAGTCGCGCCACGTCTACCACCTCTACGTGATTCAACATGCCGATCGCGATGGCTTGCGCACCCGTTTGGCAGAGCAAGGGATCGGCGCAGCCATTCACTACCCTGTGCCTGTCCATTTGCAACCGGCGTATCAAGCCGGTCAGGTGCGCTGCCACCCGTTGCCCGTGACGGAACAAGCGGCGCGTGAAGTGCTCTCCCTACCGATGTATCCAGCGCTGACCGAGGCGCAGGTGCGCATGGTCGCCGCCGCCGTCACCAATGCGCTGACAGCAGCCCCACACCCGTGATGACACTCACGTACGTTGTGCATCGCCACATTTGTACATAAACTTGATCCTTATGGCGAGCCTCTCACCATCTCCATCAGCCAGCATCGCGCCAACCCATTGGCGTCGCCGTTGGCGCGACCCTTACCTCTGGGCGCTGTTGATAGTGGCGACTGTCTACGCCATCATCTTCACCCGGCTGGCCTGGGAATATCACGCCGGGATGCGCACCCATCGCGCGGACCTGGGGCAGATCGATCAGGCGGTGTGGAACAGTAGTCGCGGTCGCTGGCTGGCGCAGACTGACAACGGCTTCGAGGCGACGCGCCTCACCGACCATGTTGAGCCAATCCTGGTCTTGATCAGCCCGATTTACTGGCTTTGGGATGATGTGCGGGCGCTGCTGTTGCTACAAGTGTTGGCGGTGACAGCGGGCGTACTCCCGCTCTACTTCCTCACCTTGCATCTATGCGAGCAGTTGCTGTCGCCCCGCGCCCGTCAACAGGTCTGGCGGATGGAGCCGCTGCAGGCGCTGGCGCGTCCGCTGGCGTTTGCCCTCGGCGCAGCCTACTTGTTGGCGCCGCAACTGCAATCGGCGCTGCTGACCGAGTTCCACGCCGCACCGCTTGCTGTCCCACTGCTGCTGTGGGCGTTCTGGGCCGTTGCCGTGCGCCGGTGGGGGCAATTCGTGGTTGCAGCGTTGCTGCTCGCCGCCGTGAAAGAGGAAATGGCGCTGCTCGCCGCCGGTCTTGGCGCGTGGGCAATGTGGCGGGCGTGGTGGGAGGGAGGCCAAGAGAGTTTAGGAGATGGGAGATTAGGAGATTGGATGGCTGGGCGATTGCGTCGCTCACGACGGGTGCAACCATCTCCCATCTCCAATCGCTCCATCTCGAAATCTCCCAATCTCCCATCTTCAATCTCCCCTTTCTTTGCCGGTGCAACCGTCCTGCTGCTCAGCCTGCTTTGGTTCTACCTCGCCACCTTTGTCATTGTACCGGCGCATGCGGCAACAGTCTATGGCGCGGCGGAGAGCGCCTACTTCCAGCGCTATGGCGCGCTGGGCGATTCCTCCGCCGACATCCTGCGCAGCATTGTCACGCGCCCCGGCCTGGTGCTGACGATCGCCGCCGAGCCGCCGCGCGTCGCCTATCTTGTTGGGCTGCTGGTGACTTTCGCCTGGCTGCCGTTGTTGGGGTTGGAGATCTTGCTGCTCTCTTTGCCGTTGCTGTTGGCGAATCTGCTCAGCGCCTACCCTGCTCAATACTACGGCGAGTTTCACTACAGCGCGCCGCTGATCGCCTACGCCGCCGTTGCCGCCGCCTATGGGGTGGGGCGGCTGTGGCGATGGCTGGCGCGGCGGTTGGAGCGGACGTCGCCTGCGTTCCAACATCTCCCCGCACAGGATACGGCGACCATGGCAGCGGCGGCTTTGGTGCAAAATGCACGCACCGCGCTGCTACCGCTCGTCATTGCCGGACTGGCGGTCTGGGTGCTGGCCTGGGCAGTTGGCAACTATGTCCAGCATGGACGTGGGCCATGGGGCGGACGTTACGACGCGCCGATGGTTACCGCACACCATCGCCTGTTGGCGCGCTTCATCGCGCAAATCCCCGCCGATGCCGCAGTCACCGCGACAGCTGGCGTCCACCCACACGTTAGCCATCGCCGCTATGTCTATCAATTCCCGCTTGGTCTCGCTGCACCGACGCCGCCCGCCATCCAGGCGACCTGGGCGCTGCTCGACGTGACAACCAACACCGATATGGCGCCTGGCGATCTCAAGGCACGCGTGGCGGACATGCTGGCCGACGACTGGGGCGTGGTCGACGCGGCGGACGGCTTCTTGTTGCTGGCGCAAGGACAGGGTGGCAAGACAATTCCCGACGCCTTCTTCACTTTCACCCGTATCGCCCAGGGAGATGCGCCGGACGCACCGCTGGAGCTTACTGCGATCGCTGCCGATGATTGGTCGCGCTGGCGACAAACCCGGCTGGCCTTCGAATGGCGCGTCGGGGATGGGGTCAATACAGCGCCGCCCTGGATCGAGATCGTAACGCCACAGCAGGAGGTGCTCGTCACGCTCAACACGGCGGCGCCGCCAGCGCTGGTCTGGCTGCCGCCGGAAGCCTGGCAACCAGGGGATAGCGTGCGCGTCACGACGCTGCCGTTGCACCTGCCGCGCACCTTTGCCGTACGCGCCGCTGGCCGTGACGGGCAACCCGCCGCCATCTTCCATCGCCAAGCCGACGGTGTGCTCAACAAGCTGCCGGACGATCTCGGCGCGGCGCCCGATCTGGGCGAGGCGTTGACCACAGCCGGACTTGGCCCGCTCATCACAGCGACAGGCGAGGTCCACTTTGCCGATGGCGAAACGGCGCCCCTGCGCGTGTGGGTGGAAACTCGTGCTGGCTGGCCCGGTGATCCGCGTAATCTATGGATACAGTGGGGTATGGCGACGTGGCCACCGCACTTGTCGGCATTTGTGCATCTGCGGCGCAATGGCGAGACAGTGGCGCAGGCGGATGGTGCTCCGGCGTTCTGGCGCCAGCCGCCGCATACAGAGGCCGGCGCCGCCATCCTCAACGATTGGCGTCAGGTGCTGATCCCGGCGGATGCGCCGACTGACGGCGCATGGACGCTGGCGGTAGGGTTGTACGATCCGCAAAGCGGCCAGCGCGTGCCGTTAGCAGACGGCGACGAGCTGGTGATCCCACTGCCTGCGCCCGTCCCTCCCCCTATTGCCGATCAGGCTTGCGCCCTGATCCCGGCGACGTGCGCCAGCAGATGACATCTGATAGACAACACAAATAGACTTTGCTCATTTTCCCGGAAGCTCTGAGCTTCCGGGAAGATATCGGATGTACGATGTTTGATTGTGCTATCTATGAGGTGTGACGCTTCAGGTGTGGCCTCACCTATCCTCCAGCAACCTTTCCACCTCGGCTACCCACAGTGCACTGACAGCATCGCTGGGCATGCGCCAGTCGCCGCGCGGGGAGAGCGCCACCGACCCCACTTTCGGGCCATCGGGCATGGCTGAACGCTTGAACTGTTGCGCAAAGAAGCGGCGGTAGAAGACGCCCAACCAGCGCAGAATCACTGCATCTGTGTAGACGCCGGCGAAGGCCTGCTGCGCCAGGAAGAAAACTTTGGCCGGGGCAAATTGATAGCGCACGATCTGGAAGAGAAAGAAATCATGCAGCTCGTAAGGACCGATGGCGTCTTCGGTCTTTTGCTCCAGTTGCGCGTTGGCGCCGAGCGGCAGCAGCTCCGGCGTAATCGGCGTCTCTACGATATCGTGCAACACAGCGGCAGTCGCCCCTGTGAAAAGTTCATCCGCACACCACGCCACCAGATAGCGCACCAGCGTCTTCGGTACACCGGCATTGACGTGATACATCGACATGTGGTCGCCGTTGAAGGTCATCCACCCCAGCGCTGCCTCGGAGAGATCGCCGGTGCCGACAACCAGCCCGCCGATCTGATTGGCAACATCCATGAGGATTTGCGTGCGTTCGCGCGCCTGTGCGTTCTCGTAGGTCACATCGTGCCGCGTCTCGTCGTGACCGATGTCGCGGAAGTGCAACCGCACGCTCTCACCGATCGGGATCGTGCGCAGCGTGACGCCCAGGTCGCGCGCCAGTTGTTCGGCGTTGCTGCGCGTGCGCGTCGTCGTGCCGAAACCTGGCATGGTGATGGCAATGATGCCGTTGCGATCTAGCCCGAGCAGGTCAAAGGCGCGCACCGTCACCAGCAACGCCAGCGTGGAATCCAGCCCGCCGGAGACGCCGAGCGTGATGGCGCGGGCGCCGACATGTTGCAGCCGTTTTGCCAACCCCAGCGCCTGGATGCTGAAAATCTCGCGGCAATGCTCGGCGCGGCGCGCGGGGTCGGCGGGAACAAAGGGGGTGCGCGCCAACGGGCGGCCGATCAGTGGTGCAGCTGCAGCAAACATGTTGGGTAGAGTGAAGGGAATGCGGCGCAGATCGACCGCGCCGACGGCTTGGCTGAAGCTGCTGTTCTTGATGCGCTCGTGGTCGAGGCGCTGCACGTCGAGATCGGCGACGATCATGTGCGTATCGAGCCGGAAGCGATCGCTCTCCGCCAGTAGCGTCCCGTTCTCCGCGATCAGGCAGTGGCCGCTGTAAACAACGTCGGTGGTGGATTCGCCGGCGCCTGCGCCCGCATAGACATAGGCGGCCAGGCAGCGCGCCGACTGCTGCCGCACCAGCTCACGACGGTACTCAGCCTTGCCCAGCAATTCGTTGCTGGCTGACGGGTTGACCAACACCGTCGCACCTGCCAACGCCAGCCGTCCACTTGGCGGTTCAACCGCCCACAAGTCCTCACAGATTTCGATGCCCACGACGCAGCTCGGCATGTCGGCGGCGACAAAGAGAAGATCGACGCCAAAGGGAACCTGGCTGCCTCCCACTTCGATCATAGCGGGCAGCGCACGGTCGCCTGGCGTGAACCAGCGCTGCTCATAGAATTCACCGGTGGTGGGCAGATAGGACTTGGGCGTTACGCCGATGATGCGCCCCTCGCTGAGTAGGACTGCGCAGTTGTACAACCGACCCGCTACGCGCAACGGCAGTCCAACGACGCAACTGACATCGCTCAGCGCCGTCGCCGTGGCGATCTGCTCCAGCCCTCTAAGCGCAGCCTGCAGCAGCTGGTCCTGGTAGAAGAGATCGGCGCAGGAATAGGCGGTGATGCATAGTTCAGGGAAAATGATCAACTGCACCTCTTTCGCTGCAGCCTGCGTCAACGCCGTGCAGATCTGTTCTACGTTGTAATCGACATCCGCCACCCGTAGTGCGGGTGCGCAGCTCGCCACGCGTACGAAGCCGAGTTCCTGACGCGACCAGGCATCGATTGGCACGTTTGTACATCCTTTCTGGCGTTGGTTGATTGTTGTCCATTATAGCCGCAATATACAGAAAACACACTTTTTAGCGAGTTTGCTCATTGGGCGAATGGTTGTAGAATAGCGTTGCCCACAAATAACCAGACAGTAAGTGCAAAAACGCATAAGTGATTCACCATCTGTACAGGAGGTTTCATGCGACGAGTATGTACATTGCCCTTGATGGCATGGATAAGTTTGCTTGTAACCAGCATCTTGTTGGCCGGTTGCACTACGATGCCGGCAGCACCCGTCCCAGTGGAAGAAGCCGCCGCCACCGAAGTTGCCACCGAAGTCGCCACTGGCGAAGGCGCTGCACCAGCCACCGCCGCTGGTGCAGCGTTGGCGCCCACAGCTGGCGGTTTTCCTAGCAAGGCGATCCAGATCATGGCCCCGGCTAATCCTGGCGGTGGCTGGGATACCACTGCGCGTCTGTTGGCGCAGACGCTCACTGAATCGGGAATTAGCCCTGTGCCGGTCGAAGTCTTCAATGTGCCTGGTGCTGGCGGTACAATCGGCCTGGCGCAACTGGTGTCACAGAATGCGGGGGACCCATATACATTGATGATGATGGGGCGTGTGATGGTTGGCTCGATCCTGACCAATCAGTCGCCTGTCACCCTGGCTGAGACGACGCCGCTGGCGCGTCTCACCGCCGAATATGAAATCATCGTTGTACCGAAGGACTCGCCGTATCAAACGATGGAGGAGCTGGTGGCGGCGTTCCAGGCGAATCCTAAGAGCATTGCCTGGGCGGGCGGCTCAGCGGGTGGCACCGATCATATCCTGGTTGGACAGATTGCCAAAGCAGTTGGGGTGGCGCCGGAAGGCGTGAACTATATCGCCTATAGCGGCGGCGGCGAGGCAGCGGCGGCAATTTTGGGCGGTCAGGTAGCGGCTGGCGTGAGCGGCGTCGGCGAATGGACTGACTTTATTGCGTCTGGCGAGATGCGGCCGCTGGCTGTCTCCAGCGCCGATCGGCTGGAGGCGTTGCCTGACGTGCCGACGTTGACCGAGAGCGGCGTCGACGTCGTCTTGCTCAATTGGCGCGGCGTAGTTGGCCCGCCGAACCTGAGCGAGGAGGATAAGGCATGGTTGATCAACGCACTGACGGCAGCGACCGAGTCCGCCCAGTGGCAGGAAATTCTGGCTACGAATGGTTGGGACAACGTATTCCAGACCGGTGATGATTTTGCTGCTACATTGGCCGAGGACAATGCAACGATTTCGGCAGTGTTGAAAGAGATCGGTCTGATTGAGTAACCCCTCGTTTTTGGATGACTTCCAGGAAGCTCTAGAGCTTCCTGGAAGGTAGGACGTAGTTTTTATGCGCGCAATACGCTGGGTTGCACTGGCAATCGTTTTGGTTGGTGTATTCTATCTATGGGGTGCGTTGCAGATTCGTGAATCGACCACCTATGCTGCAGTTGGCCCGCGCTTCATGCCGAACGCAATCGGCATCGGCATTATCTTGAGTGGCATTTGGCTTTTTGCCTTTCCTGGCGCGTCCCCAGCGCCGGATTCCCCGCTATCGGTGTCACTTGATTGGCTGAGCATCGGTTTGATGCTGGGAGTAGTGGCGGCCTACATTGCCATTTTTCGCATGGTGGGCTATGTGCTTGCCACAACGCTGCTACTGTGGGGGGGCGCCCAGATTTTGGGTGAACGTCGTCATCTCATGCGCGACGGCGTGATCGCGGTAGTGCTATCTGCAACGATTTATTACGCCTTTTCGCAATTATTGCGCATCAACCTGCCGCCAGGTCCGTTGGGCTTTTAGCCATCAAGGAGAAACATCGCGTGTTTGGCGGGGATATCTGGGCCAACCTGGTCAGTGGTTTTGGTGTGGTGTTGACGCCACAACATCTATTTTTTGTCATGTTGGGCGTCGTTATCGGGACGGCGATCGGTGTGCTCCCCGGCATTGGTCCGTCACTGACCATCTCGCTGTTGCTGCCGGTAACTTTCGGTTTGGAGCCGATTAGTGCGTTCGTTATGTTTGGCGGCATCTTCTACGGCGCCATGTACGGCGGATCGACTACCTCGATTCTGGTGAACACGCCGGGCGAGTCCTCGTCCGTAGTGACAGCCATTGATGGTTTTCAGATGGCGAAAAAGGGGCGCGGCGGCGCCGCGTTGGCGACGGCGGCCATCGGTTCGTTTTTCGCTGGCACCTTTGCTACGCTAATGCTGATGTTGATGGCTCCGCTGCTGGTGCGTTTCGCACTCCAATTTGGTGCTCCGGAGTATTTCGCACTGATGCTGTTGGCTTTAAGTGCTGTCACCGGACTGGCAGGGCAGTCGGCGCCGAAGGCGTTCTTTGCCACCTTGCTCGGGCTGGGTCTGGGCATGGTCGGCATCGACTTGCAGACCGGACAGGCGCGCTTTACCTTTGGCAACCTCAACTTGCTTGGTGGCATCGATCCGGTGATGGTGGCAATTGGTCTATTTGCTGTCGGCGAGGTTTTCTGGGCGGCGGGTACGCTTAAGCGCACTTTTGAAGAGACGGTGACGCTGCGTGGCAGCCTGCTAATGAACCGCGAAGAGTGGCAGCGGTCGTGGCCTGCCTGGGTGCGCGGCTCGGTGATCGGCTTTATCGTCGGCGTGCTGCCCGGCGCCGGTGCAACCATTGCCTCATTTCTCTCCTACAATGCGGAACAACGCTTTGCGAAGGGCAAGGCCGAATTGGGGAAAGGCGCCATCGAAGGCGTGGCCGGCCCCGAAGCTGCTAACAATGCGTCGGCTGGCGGCGCACTCGTGCCCCTGCTGGCGCTCGGCATCCCTGGCTCGGCGACAACGGCGGTGATGCTGGTCGCGTTCCAGATTTACGGGTTGCGCCCTGGCCCGCTGCTTTTTCAGCAGCAGGCCGATCTGGTATGGGGGCTGATTGCCAGCCTTTACATCGCCAATTTGGCGTTGTTGGTGCTTAACCTGCCGATGGTGCGCATGTGGATCAAGCTGC
>DMDA01000085.1:108338-108524 GCA_003451595.1 Chloroflexota bacterium
GGAGGTTGGCTTAGAAGCAGCCACCCTTGAAAGAGTGCGTAATAGCTCACTGGTCGAGTGATTCTGCGCCGAAAATATAACGGGGCTCAAGCTATCCACCGAAGCTACGGGTTAGCAATAGACTGCGGTTTATTGAGAGCAGTAGGCGAGCGTTCTGCCATGTAGAAGCCGTACCGGAAGGAGCGG
>DMDA01000035.1 GCA_003451595.1 Chloroflexota bacterium
GCGCAGCCTGCGACAACGCCTGCCGACGCCGCCGCGCCGCCCGCGCTGCACGAAAAATACCCCGACGACCAGCCCGTGACGACACTCGACGCGTTCGACCTCCAGTCGCTCTTCCAGGCGGCTTACGAGTGGCTGGCGCACAACTACGAATTGGTGAATCGACTGAATGTCTTTCCGGTGCCAGATGGCGACACCGGCACCAACATGCTGCTGACGATCAAATCGGCGCTGGCGAATGTGCGGGGACGGCCGCACGCCACAGTGGGCGACGTTGCCGAAGCGGCCGCCGAGGGCGCCCATCACGGCTCGCGCGGCAATTCTGGCGTGATCCTGGGCCAGATCCTACAAGGGTTCAGCCAGGGCTTGCGCGAAAAAGCCACGCTCAACACGCAAGATATGGCGCAAGCCCTGCGCACCGCCACCGAATCGGCCTACGCTGCTGTGCCTGCGCCGGTCGAGGGCACCATTCTGACAGTCTCACGCGAGATCAGCCTGGCTGCCGAGACGGCCGCACAGAGGACGCGTGACCTGCGCGAGTTTCTGGCGCACATCGTCAACGCCGCCGACGCGGCGGTGCATCGCACACCGGAGTTGCTGCCGGTGCTCAAACAGGCAGGTGTTGTGGATTCGGGCGGTAAAGGGCTATTCTTTGTCTTCGAAGGGATGCACCGCGCCCTCAGCGGTCAACCGGTGAAGACGGCGGATGACGCCGACCTCAGCCCCGCCGTTGAGGCGCGCTATGAACGTCGGGAACTAAAGGGACAGCGTCCGCTGCCGCCCGTGCAGTGGGGCTTCGATGTACAATTCCTGATCGAGCAGCCCAACAAGCCCGTAGCGACCATTGCCGCTGAGATTGCCGCCATGGGCGATTGCCCGCTGGTCGAAGGGGATGAACGCCTGGTCAAGGTGCATGTGCATGTCTTCGATCCTGGTATTGCACTTTCCTACGGTGTAGCGACCGGCTTCATCACTGATATTGTGGTCGAAAATATGGACGATATGGCGGCGGCAATGCAAGAACGCGCCGCCGAAATCATGGCGCCTCCCGCAACAACGCCCTCCGACGGTCACGCTGCACCACTGCCGCTGTCGTCGCCAGCGACGCCCACCCCAGCCACTGGCGAGTCCAGTGGTGAAGCCGACGCGCCGCTGGACGAACACACGATCGGTGTGATTGCGGTGACGCCTGGCCCAGGTTTTGCCGACATCTTCCGACACCTGGGCGCCCACGGGCTGGTCGAAGGCGGACAAAGCATGAATCCTAGCGTCGCCGAGATTGCCGACGCCGTGCGCCGCCTCCCCATGCGCCAGGTGGTGATCCTCCCCAACAACAGCAACATTATCCTGGCGGCGCAGCAAGCCGTGAAGATGGTGAGCAAAGGCGACCGCGCCCATCGGCTTATGGTGGTGCCAACGCGCACCGTCCCGCAAGGCGTCGCAGCGCTCACGGCCTACGATCCGTCGCTGCACGACAGCGACGCCCTGGCCAAGCAGATGAAGGCGCACATGGACGATGTCCAGACCGGTGAAGTGACACAGGCTGTGCGCAGCGCCACCGTCGATGGTGTACAGGTGCAGCAAGGCGACATCATCGGCTTGCACAACGGCAAGCTGGTTGTTTGTGGGGCCAGTGTAAGCGACGTGACGCTGGCCTTGCTGGAAAAAATGGCAGCGGAAACGAGCGCGCTTATCACCATCTATTACGGTGACTTTGTCGCCACAGCAGCAGCACAAGATTTTGCCGAAACCGTGCGCCGAAGGTATCCTGAGCAAGATATTGAACTGGCCTATGGCGGTCAGCCACACTACCATTACATTCTATCGGTCGAGTAATCCCGCGCACGTATGAGCAAAGTACGGATCATCACGGACAGCAATGCATTTTTACCTCCAGACACGCTTGAGAAGTTTGGGATCACAGTGATCCCCCATCGTGTCAAGGTGGGTGGCTCCTTCTTTGAGGAAGACGCCGACTTCAGCAGCGAAGAACTGTTTACGAAGGTGCACGAGGCGCAACGCATGGGCGTCTCGCGCCTGCCAGAAGTCCAGGCGCCCAATCTCAACACCTTTCTCGACACCTTTCATGCCAGCGGCGACGGTGAGCAAATCGTGTGCATCCACACCAGCAGCGCCCTCAGCCCGATATGGGCGACTGCACGCAAGGCCGCCGAGATGTTACGTGGGCGCTTCACCATTCGCGTCATCGACAGCCAGAGCATTTCCTTTGGCCTCGGTCTGCTCGTACAGATGGCGGCGCAAGCAGCCGACGCCGGCGCTACGGTTAACGAAGTGGCGCGCGTCGTCAATGGGGCAATCCCACACCTCTATTTTGCCGGCTTCAGCGAAAGCCTGAATTACCTGGAGCGCAGCGCGGCGCTCGGCCCCTCGCAGAGCCTGCTCGGCACGATGTTGGGCATCAAGGCCATGCTGATGATGGAAGACGGCCGCCTGATGACGCAAGAAAAAGTGCAGACGCGGGAAGAAGTAGTCGAAAAATTGACGGAATTTGTCACAGAGTTTGCCCTGGTGCAGGAACTCGGCATCTTTGAGCATAACTACGAAAGCCACCGCACCGAGTTAATCAATCGTCTGCGCGAGGCGCTCCCCAAAACACCCATCCACGCGATCCCCTACCCGCCCAGCCTGGCGGTCTACCTGGGGCCAAACACCATCGGCGTACTCGTCTACGAAGGGATGTACTGAGCAGTGGCAGCGGCGGTTCTCATTCGGCTGGAACGGATTCTCGACCTCGAAGAAAAGCAAGGCTGGCGCAACCGTGGCGTGATCGGGGGCTTGCAAGCGATGGCTGAGCGCTGGGCAAACGACGCCCGCAACGAAGGCCTGCCTGAGCGTCAGATCGCAGCATTGACGGAGCTGATGAGCGCCTACGGCGCCGCCACGCCGAGCGAGCGCGGCGGCATTGCCGCTGCGATCCGCCGCACCGCCGCCGCCGATTTCAGCGCCGATTTCAGCACAGGAGCCGACGTCGGCGGGAATGTAGCGGATGCCCACAGCGCGTCGCCGCTGTCAAGTGACGCCGAGACGGTGACGCCAGACGATCTGCCGCCGCTTACCATACCGGAAGGCGACCTCGAAGAAAGTGTTGCAGACGCGCCGCCGCCGCGTGCAGTGAACATAGCACCACCTGCGCCAGGTTTGGGCGCCGTCTATAGTTCAGAAGATGATGATGAGTTGGTCATTCCGCCGCCGGAGCCAACGCACAAGGCACAGGCGCGCGTGGCGCGTCAGCAGCAGAAGGCGCGACGCACTCCCGCCGATCTGGATGCAAAGGTGACAACGATCAGCGGCGTCGGCGCTGCCACCGCCGAACAACTGGCGCGGCTGGGTATCCACCGAGTGCGCGACCTCCTGTGGCATCTGCCCTTCCGTCACGACGACTACAGTCAGATGCGCACCATCTCACAATTGCAGCCCGGCGAACAGGCGACGATCATCGCCAACCTGTGGGACGTGCGCGAGCGGAAAGTCGGCATCAACCGCAGCATGGTGCAGGCGATCCTTGGCGATTCCACTGGCACCCTGCACGCAACATGGTGGAACAAGTGGATCATCAAGCAGCTCAAGCCTGGCGCCACCCTACGCTTTAGCGGCAAGGTCGGCCTGTACATGGGGCAAAAGACGCTCGATAACCCCGCCTTCGAGGACATTGACGACGAACGGGTGGCGACGGGGCGCCTCTCACCTGTCTATCGCCTGACCGAAGGACTCAACAACAACAAATTGCGCGGGTTGATTTACGACGCCCTTGATGACTATGCGCAGTTTCTTGATGACCCGCTGCCGCCCGCCATCCGCGAGGAGCACGCCCTGCTCGATCTGCCGACGGCCTTATGGCAGATGCACTTTCCTGAAAACCAACAGCAACTGGAAGCCGCGCGCCGGCGTCTTGCCTTCGAGGAACTCTTCTACATTCAGCTTGGCGTCCAGCAACGTCGCGCCGCGCTGCGCCAGGAAGCGGCTCCGCCGTTGCCGCTAGACGACGAACAACTGGCGCGCTTCGAGCAAATTCTGCCCTTCGCTCTGACCGGCGCCCAACGCCGCGTGATCGGTGAAATTCGCCTCGACCTGGCGCGCACCGTGCCGATGACGCGGCTGGTGCAGGGTGATGTCGGCAGCGGCAAAACTGCTGTCGCTGCGACGGCGATGTGGGCGGCAGTTGGGCACGGCGCGCAGTCGGCATTGCTGGCGCCAACGCAAATTCTCGCCGAGCAGCATCATCGCGGCATCAGTCGCCTGCTGGAGCAGTTGATGCGTGCCGACGGTGCGCCCGTCAAGGTGGCGCTGCTGACTGGCCGCATCACCGGCCAGGCGCGCGAAGCCGTGTTGAGCGGGCTAGCGGATGGCAGCGTCGATGTCGTCATCGGCACGACGGCGCTGATCCAGGAGGGCGTCGAATTCGCCAACCTGGGGTTGATCGTCGTGGATGAGCAACATCGCTTTGGCGTCGAGCAGCGCGGCGCCCTGCGCACACGGAGCAGTCGCCAGCCGCACTTGCTCGTCATGAGCGCCACGCCGATCCCGCGCAGCCTGGCGCTGACGGTCTTCGGCGACCTGGATGTTAGCCGCATTGACGAGATGCCGCCAGGACGCACGCCCGTCAAGACCAAACGCTTTACACCGGCGGAGCGCGAGCGGCTGTACGGTTTTATTCGCCGCGAGGTGGCCGCCGGTCGCCAGGCGTACATCATCTACCCCCTGGTGGACGAAAGCGACAAGCTGGACATTGGCGCGGCGGTGGACGAGCACAAGCGTCTGCAGAGCCAGGTCTTTCCTGATCTCAGCCTCGGTCTGCTCCATGGCCGGCTGAGTGGCAGCGAAAAGGATCAGGTGATGCGCGACTTCGCCGAAGGGCGCCACCAGGTGCTCGTCAGCACGACCGTCATCGAGGTGGGCATCGACGTGCCCAACGCCACGCTGATCATGGTCGAGGACGCCGATCGCTTTGGGCTGGCGCAGCTTCACCAATTGCGCGGACGCGTCGGACGCGGTCAGCACGCCAGCTACTGTGCACTGGTCAGCCGCACCGAGTCACCAGAGGTGCGGGCGCGCCTCGACATTCTCACCGAGACCAATGACGGCTTTGTGCTGGCGGAAAAGGATCTTGAACTGCGCGGCCCCGGCGACTTCTTCGGCACGCGACAGAGCGGGTTGCCCGATCTGCGCGTGGCGCATCTCTCCGACACGGCGACCGTCATCCTGGCGCGCGAGGCAGCACAGAAGCTCTTTGCCGAAGACCCAACGCTGGAACGCTATCCACTGTTGCGGAGCCAGGTCGAACGTTTTTGGCGCGGTCATGGCGATGTGAGTTGAAGCAAGGCGAGGCAAGCGTTAAGTTGCGCAAAACGGCTGACAACTGGTCAGTAAAATTTACCATTCAAGCAATCGGGTGCTTTACACAAGGGAGTTGCATATGGAAAACCAGAAACGACCGCTCATTGCAATTCTAGGGCCGATTCTCGGCGTGTTTCTCTTTGGTTATGCCTTTTGGGCTGGCGCTAACTATTTGCAGTCCGGACAGCTTGCATTGAAACAGGCAGCGATCCAGGCAAAGGAAGCTGCCGCCGCTGAGGCGCAAGCGGCTGAAGCCACGCCCGCCGAAGCCGCCGCACCTGCGCCAGCCGCCCCGGCGGAGGCCGCCACCGACGCCACTGTCATCACAGCGACTGACACCGTCACAGCGACTGAC
>DMDA01000109.1:0-19526 GCA_003451595.1 Chloroflexota bacterium
ATGAAGATCAGCGTCATGCCGGTTTCGTCGCGCAGCTTCATCAGGTAGTCGAGGATCGTGGCGCGCGAGCAGGCGTCGATCATGGAGGTCGGCTCATCTGCGATCAGAATTTTCGGCTTCAACAGAAAGATGCGCGCGATCATCAAGCGCTGCATTTGCCCACCCGACAGCTCGAAAGGATATTTGTTGGTCAGCTCGGCAAACTTCAGATTGACAAAGCTGCACGCCTCGGTCATCAGCTCGACTTTCTTCTCACGTGGCAGGTTGCCGCCGCCGCGCATACGGATGCAGTCCAAGAGGACAGCATCGATCTTGTGAAAGGTGTTGTATGCGGAAAAAGGGTCCTGGAAGATCGCCTGGATATTGCGCCAGTATTCCTTCTTCTTGCGCCCTGAGCTAATATCGCGCTTTTTACCCTGGAAGTAGATTTCGCCTTCGGTGACACTGATCAAGCCCAACAGCATTTTCGCCAGGGTGGTCTTGCCACTGCCAGATTCGCCGACAATCGAGACAACTTCACCCTCATGAAAGGCGAAATCGACATGATCGACGGCAATCGTCCGATGGCGCCCAAAACCAAAAACTTTGGTAACGCCGGTTCCACTCAGGCACAAATTCCCGTTATTCGCCATGCTCGTAAGCCCTCCTCAATTGCGCTTCTGAGAGAATACATCGGTAGGAACGATTGTAGCCCACCTCATAAAGAGGAACCGAGGTCACCTTACATTCAGCCTGTACATATTTACAGCGTTCAGCAAAACGGCAGCCGGCTGGCGGGTTCTTAAGATTCGGCGGCACACCCGGAATGGCGACCAGTTTGACATCTCGCAGACCGCTTTCCGGCACGATGATCGACCCCATTAGCCCCTTGGAGTATGGGTGAAGTGGATCAAAGACTGCTTGTTTGGCGCTGGCGTGCTCCACAATTTGCCCAGCGTACATGACCATGATCTCGTCTGCCACATTGTAGAGCAGGGGCAGCTCATGCGTAATGAAGATCATAGCCTTGATGAAGCCGCTTTCCATCATATCGCGCAGCATCTTGATGACCATCTTCTGCGAGGTGACATCGAGCGCGGAGGAGGGTTCATCGGCGATCAGCACCTTGGGCGTCAACGTCACTGCGACGGCGATCACCGTACGCTGCTTCATCCCACCCGACAGTTCGACGGGATACTTCTGCAACACCTCCGCCGGCAACCCCAGACGCTCGAACAACGCGCGGGCGTGGTCGTAGATCATCTTCTTGGTCCAGGTTGGGTCGTGGGCGCGCACCACGTCGCCGATGAAGTCGATGACCTTGCGCGTGGGGTTGAGCGCGTTCATCGCTGCCTGCGGAATGTAGGCGATCTCGCGCCCCAGGATCGACTTGCGCACATCGTCGGGCTTCATGCCGGTGATGTTCTGGCCGTCGATGATGATTTCGCCGCTGGTGTAATGGAGCGGCGGGAAATAGTACCCCATCAGGCTCAGCGCCAACGTGGATTTGCCACAGCCGGATTCGCCGGCAATCCCCAGCGTCTTTCCTTCCTCGATCTTGAGCGAGACATGGTCGACGGCATAGACATCTTCTTTGTAGCGGGTGATATATTTGGTGGTGAGGTCGCGGACCTCAAGCATGACTCTTGCCATCAGTTCACTCAGTCCCTCAGTGCAGGATTGAACACCTGGTCAAGCCCTGTATTCATCAAGTTCATTGAGAAGGAAATCAACGCAATCGTTAGCAATACCGGCAGATATGCCCACCAGTTGCCCAGGATATGCGCCTGGTAAATCATTGCCCAGTTCATCATCAACCCCAATGTTGGGGTTTCCGTCGTGCGTGGCCCCAATCCCAAAATTGACAAACCAGCTTCGGCTAGAATGCCTGAGGAGACTTGAAGAATAAAGGCCATCACAACGTAGGAGGCAATATAGGGCAAGATATCGCTAAAGATGATGCGCAACAATGAGTGTCCCGACAACTTCGAGAGGTTGACGTGATCACGGTTGCGCAGGGAGAAAACCTGCGAGCGCACCGCTCTGGCTGTCCATACCCAGGAAGTGAATCCGATCACAATGGCAATGGTGATAGCGCCGCGTTGATCCTGGCCGATGCTGAAGGAGATCAGAATCAGCAACACAAAGGTAGGGATGACGGTGAAGAGATTGGTAATGAACATGATGACATCGTCGACGATGCCGCCGATGTAGCCAGCCATCAACCCCAACACCAGACCGATCGTGGTGGCGATAAGGCCGGCAACCAGACCAATCAGCAATGAAACAGCGGTGGCAGCGACCAGCTGGGTCATCACGTCCCTGCCAAAGTTATCAGTGCCAAGCAGCAGCCACTTGACATTAGCAACCTGGCCGACATTGGCGAAATCACTCTGTTTCACGACCGATTTCTCTTCCAACTGGCCTGTCTCCGGGTTGCGCACAGCGATGATCGCGCCTTCGGTTGACAATAGCCCGTTGATCGCGGCATTGACACGCTGGAAATAGCGCTGTCTGGCAAAGGTCATACCGGGCAGGCGTAAGTCGGGGTTGTAGTTCGCCTCCCACAGCGCCAATAACTGCCTGGTGTCTTCAATGTCGATTTCGGCTTCAGACACCCCGTATGCCACCAGCCATTCCTTCATGGCGACACGGTCATCCTGACTTAGCCGATTCTCAATCCGGTTGGCGGCGGCGTCGCTCAAGTTGAGCGTATAGATCGTCGGTGCATTGATGGCATCGTATATGCTCACATAGATCCCCGGTGGGAAGAAAGTGCCTTGCCCGATGATTTGCAACGGAGGTTGTCGCACGATCAACGGATAGATGATGACGATCGCGAGCACCGTCATCAGAATCGTGAAACCTACCAGGAACTTTCCGGAGCGAAAAATCTGGCTAATGGTGTGTTTCATAGCAGGTCCAATCCTTAATCCGACTGTGTTGCCTTGATACGTGGGTCAATCACACCGTACAAAATTTCAAGGACAAAGGTTGCAGTCAACACCATGAACGTGATGATCAATGTCGACGCCGAGATCAGCGGATAGTCCTGCCCCATGACGCCATTCAAGAGTGTGGTGCCCAATCCCGGATAACTGAAAATAATCTCTGCCACCAGCGCGCCACCCACCATGGTGCCCAGTGACAACGCCAGACCCGTGACTTGCGGCAGCATGGCGTTGCGAAAGACGTAGGCAACAATCCTGCCATCTTTGATACCCATGAAGCGGCTAAATTTCACATAGTCTGCATTCAACTCATAAATGGACATTGAGCGCATGCCGATCGCCTGCCCGCCGATGGCAATCAACACAATCGACCAAAACGGCAGCTGATAATGCACGAACACCGACCAGATAAAGGCAGGGGTAAAGCTGGGAATCAGATTGTAACCGTATCCACCCGAAGTGGGAAACCATTTCAGGTTCACCGCAAAGATCACCAGCAAGATAACAGCCATGCCGAAGGCGGGAAAACTGCTGACAAACAAGGCGCTTGGCATCAGCACCTTGTCAAATCCACCTCTAAGATAGGCAGCCAAGGCGCCCAACAGATTCCCCAAGATCCAACCCACGAGAATTGCTGGCAACTGCAACATGAGGGTCCACCAGATCGAAGCAGCAAGCACATCGGCCACCGTCCTAGGGTATTGGCTAAAAGAGAAGCCAAAATCGCCCTGCAACACGTTCCTCACATAGATGAAGAACTGCTCGATCATGGGTTTGTTGGTGCCGAACAACTCCGTATATTGCTCATAAATTGCCTGCACACCGGTTGGGTTGCTGATCCCCTGCGCCTGGCGCGCCACAATGGCGGCAACAGGATCGCCCGGCATCATACGCGGCAACATAAAGTTCAAGATGAATGCAAAGACAAAGGTGATCGCAAACCAACCTAGCTTATTTAAAAAGTAGCGTCTATAGCCTTTCAAGTTGCCCTTCCTTTGACGGATCATGCGATGCGGCGCCTGCGGTGTGGTCAGGCAAGTCGCAACCACACCGCAGGGACAGGAGGAGTCGCAAGTTTATAGGGCAATCCATCGCACCGTAAGATCGCCGGTCATGATGGATTGCCCAAGACGACACGGCTACTGCACAAGCTCCAGGTTGTAGAGGCCGGCAATGCTCCAACCATCCACCAGGTCAAGCGGCGGAACCGGCGGGTTGGTGCCGTCACCCTCATGGGGGAAATTCGTCCAAACACTTTCGTTCACAGTGTGGAAGTTCTGCGGACGATACATCAGCGTGAAGGAGGGAACGTCGGTCAGATAGATTTCGACCAATCGCGTGTACATCTCCTTCAGCTTGGCCTCGTCAGTCTCATTCGGGATCGCCTTGATCAGCTCATCCACTTCTGGGTTCGAGTATTGACCCCAGTTGCCGCTCCAGTTACTGGGCAGGCCGACCCACTCAGAACTAAGCAGGTTGCGGATGCGACCCCAAGGCTGTGTGGGGCCAGCGCCAGCGCTCCACATCATGAAAATGTCGTAGCCAGCGGGCAGCGGTGCATCAGACTTGGTGACGACCGTCTGATAGACTGACCATTCCGGGAAGTTGGTGGTGATGTCGATGCCGATCTTCTTGCCAGCGGCGGCCACCACTTCGATGGCAGCCTGCCAGTCCGACCAGCCATTCGGGCAGGTGGCGACATAGCTCAGCTTCTCGCCGTTGTACTCACGCCAACCATCTCCATTGCTGTCCACGACGCCGCATTCGTCCAGCAGCGCCTTAGCGCCCTCGATGTCATTGCCGACCCACTGCAAGTCCTTGACCGCCTCATGGTCGTACATTGCCTGCTCGCCGGGCGTCGGGTTCATGAGCGAACGCGGCACCTGCTCAAAGGTCGCAGACTGGTTGGTCATGGCGTTGGCGATAATCGTCGGGTAATCGACGGCAATCGCGATCGCCTTGCGCACACAGACCTGATCCAGGCCGGGCGACTTCAGGTTGTAGAATGCCGTCGGCAGGCTGGCGCCGATGCCATAGGGCGGTTCAGGCAGATAAGTGGAGATAGGCAGGTTCTGCTTCTCCCACAGATCCTGAACGTTGGAATTGAACTGCTGGCTCACATCGACTTCGCCAGCCGCCAGCGCCGTAGTGCCGGCAGCGTTGTCCTTGAAAATGGTGTGCGCCAGGTACTTGGGCGCCGGCAGCTTGCCCCACATGCTGGCATCCTGACCCCAGTAGTTGTCATTGCGGATCAGGACAACTTTGGTGTCATCAGCGAAGAACCTGCCATAAGGACCGGAGTAGACGACATCTTCCGCAGGATCGGCCATCAGCTTGGTGGCGTCACCGCCAGCGCGTTCTTCGAGTTTCTGCGTCCAGGCCTTCTGAATGACGTAATTGCTGCTCAGGTAGGCTGCAACGATGAGCGGATTGACCGCCTTGCCCTCTTCGTTCAGCTTGGCCTTGACCAACACCGTTTGCGGATCGATGGCTTCAATGGTTTCGATGTAGTCCTTGTTGGCCGCACCGGTCGGCGTTTCATATTTGACGTGAGTAGCCCAGGTGTATGCGACATCCTCGGCCGTCACGGGCGTCCCATCACTCCACTTGGCCGCCGGTTTCAACTTGAAGGTGATTTCTGTGCGCGCGTCGTTCCACTGGTAATCACCATCTGCCAGCAGAGGGTATTGCTTGCCGTCAAGCATATTGTACAGATACGGCGTCTCAAACATGGTGACGCGGGCGCTGTCACCCTGTGAGATAGCCATGCCGTTGTTGTTGCTGCTAGAGTATGGATTCCACCCAACGACTGACCCCCACTGGAAACCATTGAAGTACAACGTCTCGTTGCGGGGCAGGGCATTGGCGTCAGCCGGCGCCTCGGCAGCGGCAGGCGCTTCGGCAGCAGGCGCTTCGGCGGCAGGTGCTTCGGCAGCAGGCGCTTCAGCAGCGGGTGGCGCAGCAGGCGCGGCGCCGCCACAAGCCGAGAGCACCAGGCTGGCGATCATCAGCAGTAACATGAAAACGGAAAAACGACCTCTCATCTTTACCTCCTCAAGCGTATAGGTTTGGCGTTTGAACAAACAGAGAACGAATCTGGGCGAGAAAAATCGACGTGTGTTGTGCCTGAATGTGTCTGGCGCCTCCTTCCGTGACTGCGCGCTGGATGACAACGCTCACGCGTAGCCACCAAAAACCTCCATCTATCAAGTCCGAGCTGCGACAACTTTGCCCGCTACTGGTGACATGCGCTGGTAATTCGTGGATGCACGCACCACCAACTGCACGCCCAACGTACAGCGCACCGGTGGACGCTGCGGGGAATGAATGCGCCCCAGCAGCAATTCAACCGCCAGGCGCCCGAAGGCAGCCCGATCGACGTGCACAGTGGTCAATGCCGGCTGGACAAAACTCGCCATCTGCACGTCATCGAAGCCACTGACCGCCATCTCCTCTGGAATGTGGATGCCCTCCTGCACAAGGCGTCGCATCACGCCCACCGCCTGCATGTCATTGGAGCAGACCACCGCCGTCGCGTCACGATGATTTTCGAGCAGCATATCAGCCGCCACCTCGCCATCGCGGATGCCCAGATCGGGCGTCTCGATCACCTGCAGTTGCAAATGCTGTCGGGTAAGCGCCTCCTCATATGCTCGCCGGCGCTCCACAATGCTGGGATGCTCCGGCCCACTGACAAAGAGGATCTGGCGGTGACCCTGCGCCATCAGATGTTCGACAACTGCCGACATTCCGCCAACGTTGTCCAACATGACGCTGTCACCAGGCAGGTCTGGCGCCCAGTTGTCCACCAGCACATACGGGGCGCTGCTGGCCCGCCCCAGCGCTTCGACAACAGCGCGTGGCAGGGCGCCGATCAAAATCAATCCGCCGATGCGCTCGTCGCTCAGCAACGTCGGCAGCTTGCGCAGCCGCTCATCGGCAATGTCCAGCACATTGAACGCCAGCTGAATACCATAATCGCTGCACGCCTGTTCGACGCCGTGATACACATCCGCATAAAATGGGTTTGCTAGAATGCTCGTCTCCGAGAACGGCTTAACCAACAAACCAATGTGCGTGACAGTTGTCATCGACAGCGGCAGGCGTTTGGGCAATGCGTAATTCAGATTCTGGGCGACTTCCATCACGCGCCGCCGTGTGTCGTCACTGACGCCTGCCTTGTTGTTGAGGACGCGCGACACGGTGCCGATCGAGACGCCCGCTGCTTTTGCTATCTTACGCGCACTGGCCATGACGATGACCGAAAGTGAGTTTTGGGATGAATTGTGTTGGCAAAAACACGAACAGCAACAACTGACGGCACGTCTGTGGTCACTGTTTACTAAACATGTTACGATTGGGCGATTTATTTATATCAGATTCACGAAGGCTTGTCAACTACTTTGAGTAAGTTTGCTCACATTGATTGAAATTACCGACCTTCTAGGTTAGTAAACTTTGTCTTATCAATGAGAATCCGCATGGAAAGCAAGAGGTTGTCATGAAGTATCTGCATCTGCCGCGCCTTCTGAATGAGCTGTGGCGCATTATGTTGATCTTGATTGGAGCGACGTTGGCAGGAGCTGGCTTCAGCCTGTTCCAGGTGCCTTACAACATCGCCGCAGGCGGCGTCAGTGGCATCGCCATTCTCATCAATCACTTTACCGGCTGGCCCGTCGCCATGCTATACCTGATCATGAACATCCCGCTCTTTGTGGTGGGTTTCTTTTGGCTGGGGCGCTGGCGCTTCCTCTTTTCGACCGCACTGGCTGTGTTTATCTTCACGGTGACGACTGGCCTCTTTGATCGCTATCTGCCTGCGGTGTTGTCCACATGGCCGATCACCGACAATGTCTTGCTTAGCGCCATCTACGCCGGGCTGGTCGGCGGCATCGGCGGCGGCTTGCTCTATCTGGCTGGCGCCACACTGGGCGGCACAGCCATCATTGGACGCATCATTCAGGTCAAGACGGGGCTGTCGCTCAGCCAAATCTACCTCTTCGTTGACGGCGCCATCGTTTTGGCAGCGGGCGTGATCTTTGGGTGGGAGATCGCGCTCTACGCCATGCTGACACTGCTGCTAAGCGGGCAGGCGGCGGATTTCGTGCTGGAAGGGCCGAGCCGAGCGCGCACGGCGATGGTCGTCACCACGCGGCCGCAACCTATCACACGGGCGCTGATCGCCGAGTTGGGGCGCGGTGTGAGCTATTGGGAAGCAATTGGTGGCTACACCGGCGAGCCGCGCACCATTGTTATGTGCACAATCTATCGTCCCCAGGTCGGCGATCTGAAGCGTATCGTCGCCACCCACGACCCACACGCTTTTGTCGTCATCGGCATGACGCAGCAGGCGTTGGGTGAGGGCTTCACCGAGCTGCGCCGGCGCAATTGACTTGTCACGAGGCGTGAAAGTAATGAAAGACGCGAGCGACGAGAAGTGAGGGACGCAAACAGGCAGGTCAACAACGGGACGCTTGGGCGTCCTGCCACCTCATCCTTTATCGCCGCCAGTGTTTCCGTTTTTTCTGGCTGCATCCTATAATGACGCCATTCAGCAACCGGCGCCAAGTATGCAGGTGATTCTTATGCGAATGTCTCATCCGCCAGGCCATCAACCTATGTTCGACTCGATCGCCCGTCGCCAGCTAGCACTGCCCGCGCTCTTGTTCCTGACGGCATTGCAGCCGCTCTACTTTGTTACTGGACACTTGCTCTTCGCCATCGCGCCGTTGGCCAGTCTGTTGGGAGTGGAGCAAGTAGGGGCATGGGGTGAACGGTTGAGCGATCCGGATGCCATTGCGACCTGGCGGCGGCGCCTGATCCAGGCTGCCGACGAGACCTGGATGGCATGGAAGTCTGAACGGCACACAAGAGAGGAACGCGCATGAACCAGGGTCGTAGCCCTGACAGCATCGCCACGGCGTGGCGCGAGATGCTCGATCTTAGCCTGGAAACCGGCGAAGCGCCAGTCTACACCATTGGTGCGCCCGCTGACGGGCTGACTGGGCAGGCAGCGGTGATAGCGCTTGCCTTGCTCGACGCCGGACGCAAAGACCTGACGCTGCCGCTGGTGACGGCAGGCGGCGTCAGCCCACTCTGGTTGGCGGCGCTCTGGCATCCACGCGCGGCGAGCGCACCGCCGCAGACGCCGCCCACCACCGCCGCCTACACCGCCCCCGACATAACGACACATCTGGCGGCGCTGACCACTTGGGACACGCGGCGCGCTGCCTACCACCAGCGCCCCCAACAGTTGCCACCCTGGGCGCAGCCTCTGGCTGCACCCGAAACCAATCCTGCAGCGCCGGAACCCTGGCAGAGCCTGCCGCTGGCGAGATTCTCCACACACGGCGAGCGCGACGGTTGGCTGGCCTGGGCAGGCCTGGTCATGGCAGTGGCGCTCCTCCTGATTGCAGTGCTGGCGTAAACATGATGACAATCTACTGCAAGAACATCAGGGAAACCGACAGAGAAACGCTTGCCATTGCAGAGGCGCGGCGTCAGAATAGTTGTGCAGAGGAAGAGCGCGGTCAGCCCCGGTCAACGCTCCACAGCGCCGCGCAGCCGTCTTGCATCTCCGCCGTTGCAGCGACGCGACTTCGCCCGCTGTCCAAGCCGCCATTTTCGCTTAACAGGCAGGCGCCGCATGTCTAGCCCACCGGTGCGCACCAACTGGGTGTTCGCAATCCTACTTGTCGTTGCGCTGGTCTTTGTAGCCTTAGGGCGGTTGCCTGGCTGGCCAGGCTTTAGTACGGTCACGCGCACGGGTTACACATGGGCGGTTTTGCTTGGCGGCGTCGCCCTACTGTTAGGCATCATCAACGTCCTTTGGCTGCACATCCGTCGCATTGCGCTCGGTCAGCGCGACTGGGGGTTGAGCCTGGTGCTGGTCGCCGTGCTGGTTGCCGTCGTCAGTTCCGGCCTACTCAACCCGGCCGGTGCAACCAGCCCTCTCCTCGAATGGATTTTCGATGCCGTGATTGCTCCTGGTCAGGCAGCGCTCTTCGCTCTGCTCGTCTTCTTCATGGCGGCGGCGGCCTTTCAATATCTGCGCATCGGGCGACGCGGCAGCGCCTGGCTGCTAGCCGGCTTCCTGCTGATCCTGGCAGCACAGACGCCTTTCATATCCACATGGTTGCCGCCAGGCAGTACAGGGGTCGCGAACTGGTTCCTTAACGTCCCCGTGATGGCGGCGCTGCGCGGCGTGCTGTTGGGCGGCAGCCTGGCGTTGCTGGTCGTCGGCCTGCGGTTGCTGACAGGGAGACTGTAAATGGGGGCCACACTTTGCCCGCACTGCGGCACACCCAATCGCACTGGAGCAAACTTCTGCAATCGGTGTGGCGCCGACCTGCGCGGGGAGACGCCGCCACCTGTCGATCCAGCCGTAGGAGCGGCTCCCGAAGCTCCAGGCGACGCGGCATCGGAAAGTGCATCACCTGCGCAACCCTGGCTTGCTCCTGGCTTTCTTGGCGCCGACGACGCGCCCTATGCAGATGACGAAGAGGACCTGGCGGCGCTCGACGCGCTGCCGCCATTGCCTGCGCCGGCCGCCCGTCTAGTGAGCGGGGTGCAGGGCTTGCTCGACCCGATCCGCGTGGCGGTGATGCCACAAGACGATGCGCCAACCAGCGACGCAGCCGGCGCGCCGGAGTTGCCCTTTAGCGCTGAGCAACTACGTCGCGTGCGGGCGCTCCTAGTCGAAGACCCGATGCTGGCGCCCGGCCCGGCGCTGCGCCCGGCGCCAGCGCGGTCACTCTGGCTACCTGTGCTCTTTCTGAGCTTTGGGCTGAGCGTTGCCCTGCTACTGGGGAGCGGCTGGCCGCTGCCGGCGGGTGCGCCGATGTTGTGGCAGGGCGTCGACCGTGGCTTTGCGGCCGTAGATCATCTACAGCAAGGTGCGCGCGTGCAATTGCTATGGGCGTATGATCCGGCCACCGCTGGCGAGATGGAGCTGGTGACTGCGCCTGTGCTGCGCCATCTACTCGCTCGCGACGTAACATTGGATGTGGTTTCGCTACTGCCCAACGGCCCGGCTACGGCGCGACGCGTCTTTGCCGCCGTAGAGGCGGAGCGTCTGCCCGACCTGTCAGCCATCGGTGTACACCGCACGCTGGCAGTGCGCTTCCTGCCCGGCGGCGTCACGGTGCTGCCGCTGCTGAGCGCAGAACGCGCCGACCTGGCGGTCATCTTCGGTGCGCAGGCCGAGGATGTACAGCAGTGGCTAGAACAGGTTGCACCCGTCAACCGCGCCCCGGTGCTGGCCGTCACCTCCGCCGGCGCGGACCCGCCGCTGCGTCCCTTCCTGGACAGCGGGCAACTGGTCGGGCTGGTCAGCGGTTACGACGGCGCCTATCACTACTATGAACTGCTGGGGGAGACGCCGCCCGCCGCCGTGCGGTCACTGCGCACCCAGCTCGTCGGCCAGGGCTACGGCGCGTTGGCGCTTCTGGCCATCATCGTGCTGGGCAACCTGGCGGCGCTGCTAACCGGGAGGCGTCAAGATGGGTAACGGCTTGTCGCCAGAGTGGGTCAACACAGCCGGAGTGTGGGTAGGCTTTATGTTCACACTTCTGATCTTCAGCGCGCTCTTTGGCGATCACTTGCTGGCGCGCTTTGCACAGTACGTACTCGTTGGCGCCGGGCTGGGTTACGCCGCCGTCGTCACCTGGCAGAGCATGCTGGCGCTGGAATTTGTCGCCGCCCTGCGCGCAAATCCACAAGCGGCTTCGTGGGAATGGACGCCGCTTGTCCTGGCTGCGATCCTGGCAATAGCAGGGTTGGAACGCATCTTTGCACAAGGTCGCCCCCAACCGACAGCGCGTAGGTGGCAACGCGCGCTGCGCACGCTCGGCGCTGTGCCGGCGCTGGCGTTGGTGGCGTTGGGCGTCGCCGTCGCCGCTGTTGGCGCCATGCAAGGGACGCTCGCGCCGCAATTTCTGTACACTGCACGCAGCAGTCTGCAGTGGGGCAGCGAGCTGACCGTCTTCATCTCCGGCGCGCTGACGTTGCTGCTCACGACTGCCGCACTCACCTTTTTCGTGCTCGACGCCGACCAGCATCTACGGCATCAACCGGGCTGGGTGCAGCGGTTGGGGCGCGGCTGGGTCTGGATCGGGCAGCGGGCAGTCTGGCTGGCGGCGGGTGCACTCTTTGCTCGCTTGTTTGCCGCCCGGCTCACCCTATTCATTGCCGAACTCACCCGTTGGCTTGCACAATTCCAGGCAGCTGACATCGGCGCAACGCTCGCCGAATGGTGGCGCATGATCACAGGAGCTTAACTGCATGGAAAGCGCCACCGGTGCCAACGGATCGATCCTTGCCCTCGGCGTCGAGCTAGGTGCGCTGCGCGCCTGCCTGCTCGAAGATGTGGGCGGCGCCTACCGCGTTGCGGCCTGGCACGCGCTGCCTTGCCGCAAGGAAGTTAGCCTGGCTGCCATCGGTCTCGATCTGTGCCGGCAATTGGGCGAGCGCCTGGGCCGCAACCTGATCGATGACGCTGGCGCTGCCCCGCGCATCGCCAGCGACGACAGCGTGCGCGTGCCACCACTGCAACACATCGCCATTGCCGCCAGCCCACGCCCACACGTGCGCGTCTGGCTCGCCGGGTTGTCATTGACACAGAGCATGGCCGCTGCCTACGCGGCGTTAACAGGCAGCCCGGCGCACGTGATTGGCTACACCGTGCTCGGCGCCGATCTCAACACAACAGCCTTGAGCGACGCGTTCGTGACAACTGCGCCCGACCTGCTGATCATTGTCGGCGGCTTCGATGATCCTGACCCGGCGACGCATCCGGCGCTGGTTCAGTTGAGCCGGTTGCTGGGGCAGGCGCTGTCACGACTGGCCCCGGCGCAGCGCCCGGCAGTTGTCTATGCGGGGAATCGATGGGCGGCGCCGCATGTGGCGGAAGCCATGCAATCCAGCGGTGGCGGCGCTGTGGAGGCCGTCGCCAACGTGCAACCGGCGCCAGGCGCCTTGCAAAGGAGTGCACTGGCGCGCGCATGCACCTTCCACTACTGGCGGCTGAGTCGCCGCACGGCCGGCTTCCGCGAGCTAAGTCGCTGGATCACGCCGCCAGGTCACATCACCAGCCAGGAAAGCGCCTTTGCCCAGTTGGTGCAGGCGTGGATGGAGATCCACGGCCTGCCAGCATTGCATGGCCTCTACTGTGCGCCCGCGTGGTGGCTGCATGTTTGGGCGCAGCCTGGGCAGCCTGGCCTGAACATGGTTTACTGTGAGCCACAGACGCGACCTGCGGCGCTGGATGATTGGCCGCCGCTCCAGTTAGTGAGTGGCGAATGGCCGGCTGCCTTGTGGCCGCAGCCGGAAATCTTCTGGCTGGATCGCAGCGGGATGACGCCTTTCGTGGCCGCGGTCGGACAGATGGCGCCACAGGCAATGTTGCAAGTGCTCCGCGCCGACCTGCTGCGTCTGCGCGGGCAATAAGCAGATATCACGCGTCATGCGTCACTCATTATCCAGCATGCATCGTGGATTACGCCTGACGTTTGATGTATGAGATTTGGCGTTGACGATTGACTTGTGAGGTTATCATGGCATATACACTTCAGATTGGCGCGCTGCGCTGTCATATCTTGAGCGATGGCCTACATTATGTTGATGGCGGTGGCTTCTTCGGGTTGATCCCACGCACGATGTGGCAAGAGGTCATTGAGCCATCGGCGATCAACCAGGTGCCGTGCGACTCGCGCTCGCTGCTGATCGAATCCGACGCCGGGCTAATCCTGGTCGATGTCGGCAATGGCGACAAGCTCCCCCCCAAAGTGCGTGAACGGATGGGCATGGACGAGCGCAATCTGCGACTGGTTGGGGAGTTGGCGCGCGTCGGCTACAAACCTGAAGATGTCGACATCGTACTCTTTACCCACTTTCACGGCGACCACATCGGCGGCGCCACGCGCTATGCAGATGGTGCGCTGGCGCCCACCTTCCCGCGCGCCCGCTACATTGGGCAGCGCATCGACCTGGCCGACGCCAGCTTCCCGAATGAGCGCACCGCCGCCACCTACGTCGCTGACAACTTCCGCCCGCTGCTTGACCGCAAGCAACTGGAGATCGTCGACGGGCCACAGCGACTGGCGCCGGGCGTGCGCACCGACATCGCGCCCGGACATACGCAGGCGATTCAGGTGGTGTGGGTGGAAAGCCAGGGTGAGCGGCTGCTGTTCCTGACCGACGCCGCTTGTTGGGCGGTACATTTGCAGCGGCTGGCGTGGGTGCCGTCGTTCGACATCTTGCCAATGCAAAGCATCGAGACGAAGCGGCGGCTACGCCATGAGGCAATGGCAGCGGATGCGCTGCTGGTCTTCCAACATGATCCGCAAGTCGTCACCGGGCGGTTGGTGACTGGCAAGCGCGGGCCAGAGGTGCAGGCAATCATCACGGAGCCGGCGCACTTCGATGCCAGTAAGTGAGGGGTGTGCGGCGCGCTGTCACGCCACAAAAATCCAATTCACAAAGATGGCCGTCAACAAGCCTAGAAAGATAGCAAACGTGCTCAGGATGGTATGATTGACGGCGGCGCGGCGCCCCCACCAGCCCAGCACAATAAAGAGCGGAAACAGCGGAAGTATATAGCGCGCCACGCTGCCCAGCGAGCTAGTGATCGGCACCAGAATCAAGATCAGTACGTAGAGCGCATAACCTTCCCCCAACTTGCGCCAGATGAAGGGGGTCATGCTCAACGCCAGCAAGGTTGACACCACGTTGAAGACGTGGGTGAAGTACCAACGCTTGATCTCCACATCGAAAATGCGAGGAATATCCCGCATCAATACAGCCAGCGGGCCGATGTTCTCACGATTCCACGTTGACTGAATTTCAATAAAAATGAATGGGCGGTCAAAGCTCTGCTTGAGAAAGAGCATGAACAGCAGCAACCCCACCGGAATCATCGCGATGATCAGCGGTTGATCCCAGCGGCGACGCAGATACACCCACAGGCTGCGCCAGCTTTTGCGCCGATGTATGGTGGTGATGCGCCAGCCGCCAGCGCGCAGCCATTCCCACATCACAAGCCCCCACATCAGCACACCGATATTGCGGGTGGCGGACGCCAGCAAGCCACAGAGCGCGGCCAACAACCAGTGGCGCGTGCGCGCAAAATACATTGTTGCCACTGTCAGCACCAGAAAGAGGCTTTCGGTGTAAACGGCGCTGAAAAAGAACGCCGTCGGGAAGAAAGCCAGATAGAAGATCGTGCGTTGGGCAGCCGCACGATCCCCCAATTCTAGCGCTGCCAATTTGTACAGAAAAATGAGTCCAGCTAGAAAACAAAAATTGCTAACTAGAAAACCAGCAAAGACGACATCGATGCTCAAGATGCGCGCCACGATGCGCATGGCTAACGGGTAAAGCGGGAAGAAGGCGACATTGCTCTGTTGCCCTGGCCGAATAAAATAGCCCTGCCGCGCGATCTGCACATACCACTGGCTATCCCACTTGGCCCACATACTCAGAAAAGGACTGTCAGGCGCTGCCACCCAATGACCGGGGTCGGTCTCGAAGAAGGTGTCACCGATCAGACCGACCGCAAAGACCAGACCGCGCGATAAAGCGAATGCCAGCACGGGTAGCAGCACCCAGTCGAGCCGGTGCATCGCTGTTGTCAGACGCATTGTCGCGTGGCGCGCACGCTGCGCCAAGATGCTCCAGTCAGGCATGTCCAACGCACCAGATTTCATGGCGTCGCCTCCTCCAGAGAGATTTGCAACTGACTAAATGTAACCGGGCCGCCATGCGTCACCAGGCCGATCCACCCTTCCCCGCGCGGCACGATCACATCTGCGGCGATCAATTCATCATCGACCCAAATGTCCATTGCGGCGCCGCGCACATCGATCGCCAGGTGAAAGAGATTGTCACCTTCAGGCTTGTTGGGGATGTCTACAGCTCGCCGACCAACAAAGGCGCCTGTGGCATCGAAGACGCCCCAGAAGAGGCCGTCGCCGCCATTGGTGAAACGCACGATCGTGGCGCCGTGTCTGCGCCCGCGCTCAGGCATGTGGATCATAAAACCGGCGCCTGTTTCCGGCTTTGTAGGCAACTGAATGTCAGCTTCGATCCGGTAGGTGGCTGCCGTTACCCCGGTATTGAGGATATAGTCGCCAGGATCGGGTGCGGTCTGTCGCAGCAGATCGCCATCCAGTTCCCACCGCCCGCTGATCACCCGGCGTTCAGGGAAAGTGCGAAGAACAGCGCGCGTGCTGGCTGTGGGTGTTATCTGCGCAGATGGTGTGACGCGTGCAGCGGGCGTTGCCGTCGCTGTGGGTTGGGCCGGCGCCGTCACTGGCCCGACCTTGATCTGTTCGAAACTCGCTGTACTCTGCACTGTCACTAGACCGACATAGCCAAAGTTCTGCTGCAGCGGCAGATCGGCGGCTAGCAGAAAATCATCCAGGTAGACGCTGTAGGTCTCGACGCCGCTGACGACGCGCAAGGTGTGACGCGCATCGGCGGGGGGATCGACATTGGCGTACCCTTGACCCACAAACTTCCCGCCATTATCGAAGTAGCCCCAGAAGATGCCACCCGGTCGCCGGTCAGAGTAGCGCACCATGTGGGCGCCGTTGAGCCGGTCGGTGTAGGGCATATTGAACAAGATGCCAGCCGCGTTGCCCTCGCGGTGGGTGACATCAACACTGTAGGTGTACTCCTGGAACGCAGCGCCAGTAAAGGTGATCGCCAGATCGATCCCGTTGGGATCGCTTTGCACCAGAGCATCGTTGCTAAACGCCCACTGTCCACGGAGCGGATGCCAGCCGGCAGCATTCAGGTCGCCACGCAGCACAGGTTGCCAGCCGTCGACGCCCGGCGTCAACGCTGCACTGCTCGCCGGTAATGCGGTGGCGCGCGGTTGCACCGCCACTGTGGGCGTCGCTGCTGTGGGCGCTGCCACTGCAGGTGCTGCCACTGTGGACGCTGCTACTGTGGGCGTTGCTGCTGTGGGCGTTGCTGCTGTGGGCGTCGCCGTTAGCGGGCGGGCGGCGACTGCGGCCGTCGCGCTCCTGGTCGGCGCTGGGGTAGGGGATGCAAGCGTAGCGGTGATGGTGGGTGTGATGGCGCTGGTCACGGTCGCCGTCACCGAGGCTGCGGCGTTGCTCTGCAGCTGTTGCGGTTTGGGCAACTTCATCTGTGAATTATCAAAGAGTGGGAAGACCTCCACCCGCGAGAAGGCCACGCTGCTGCGCGAGGTGATCAAACCGATGTGCCCGCCGATGCGCCCTTCCTCGGTGGCTGGCGTTGCACCCTGGTAGGGAATATTGCGCGCCAGCAATTGCTCATCGAGATAGACATCGTAGCTCTCGACGCCGACGTAGACCGCCAATGTATGGGTATCAACGCCGGCCGGTGCAATATCGAAATAGCCTTGCCGCGTGAACATCCCTGCGGCGTCGAAAAAGCCCCAGAAGATGGAATCGGTCTGTTCGGAGAAGCGCACAATGTACGAACCATTGAGCTGGTAAGGCGACGCCATGTTGAAGAGCACGCCGCCGCCGACACCGATCAAGTGCCGGAGGCCCACCTGCACGACATAGTTCTCGAAGGCGCTGCCTTCATAGCCGATGGCGGCATCCTGCGCCGCCGGGTTGATCTGCACCAGCTCGCCCTCGCTGATCTCCCATTCCCCACCGAGCGGCACCCAACCGGCGCCTCCCGGCGTCTGCTCAAAGTCGCTCACATAGACTTGCTCACCGGGTTCCCTGGTCTGGGCTGTGGTGATGCGCAAGGCATCGAAGCGCGCCGGCCCCTCGGCTACAAACCCGACAAGGCCGCCGGTGTAGAAGAGCGGGCGTCGTTCGATCAGGGTCTGTCCGTTGAGTTGCACGGTGAAACTGTTGCCCAGCACGTAGACATCCAGCCGGTATTGCACGGTGTCCAGCGTAAAAGGCACTGCGACTTGAGGAACGAAGACGCCCTGTTCATCCGTGTAGCCAGCAACCAGCTCCATTGCGGGCGGTGGCAGAGCACCGGCTTCGGCGGCTGTGGCCTCGTGGCGCACAATTCGCACCTGATGCTGTTGTTTGGTCAGGTTAGGATATTGTGCGTTGAAGTTGACGCCGGCTGCGCGCGTGCTGCCGCCAAAGATCACATACGTGCTCACGTGATAGGGCTGGTCAGCGGCGATCTTGGCAGGGAGATAGAGTTGCGCCGGCTTTTCCAGATTCGCCAACTGCGCCAGCGAATCCTGGCGCAGCACCCAAACGCCCTCACGCGTGAGCCACTTGCTCAGGTCAACCGTCGTGAACTCCTCCACAAAGGGCAGCGTCAGTGTGGCAATCTTGTCGCGTGCGCCCAACACGCGCAGAATGCCAAAGGCGACGATCGCCAGCACAATCGCCAAGACACCCAATGCAAAGAGCAGCCGCACCAGCCGCGACCGCCACAGGCGCATCCGCCACACACGTCGCAAGGGCGAAAATGGCTGACGCCACCAGGTGCGGCGCGGCGGCGCAGGCGACGTCCCGCTCTCATCCGCAGGCGCTGGCGCGGTTGCGCGGTCATCGCTGGCGCTGCGCGTCGCTCGATCATCGTACACGGCGGCATGATTATGAAGTGCATCTGTCATCGTTTGCCTCCCTCCACTTTCAAACCCCGGCAGCCCAGGTCAGCAACGGAATTGACCACGCGCACATTCTCCGGGATCGTCAGCGTTGCATAGGTCGCTTCGGGCAAAGCCAGGATGCCCTCGATCAATAAGGGATTGCTATCCTGCTTGGCAAAATAAAAGGTGTGGGTTCCTGGTTTGGCAACCTCTACCGTGCCTAAATCAATGAATTGATAGCGGTTGTTGACCGCCACAACATTGGTCGGGATCATGCGCTCCAACTCGGCGCTCGTGTACTGCGTTACATCCAACGGCTTGCGCTTGCTCGAAAAGACTTCGCGCTGGTCGAAAAAATCAAGGAAGCCAGGAACGGCGCGCAGCTCCACCTGTTGATCCACTCCCAACGTGCGCGCTTCCATGCGCACATTGTTGACAGTCGCCGCCCCACGCATGAGCAGGCGATAGGTCCCCGCCGTCGGAAATTTGGCGTCGATGCGGATCGTCGTCGGACGCGGCACCCCCATGAAGCTGCCTTTGATCGTGCCAAAGAGACCAGGCGTGATCATGTTCAGACGGTTCCACTTGCTGTCAGAGAAAAATTGGAACAGCCGGAACATCGGCGACAGGTAGTAAGAACTGGGCACAATCGCAGGGTTGAATGCCAGGATATTGGCGCTGGGCGAAAAGAAGTTTTCGGGATGCGCCTTGATAAAGAGATTGAGCGCCGACAGCCGAGGATTGTCAGTCAAGACGGTCAGATTCTCATAGTCGGTCAGATCATCCGAGACAACGGTGTAGCGCAGATCGTAGCAACGCGACAGATCGATATTGCGCGAGAGCGCGCCAATGAAATCGCCCCAGCCCAAGTCGATGAAGAGCGGTGCACGCGCCGCCACCGGCAGATCGGTGAACTCGTAGACGATGTAGGATTCATTCTCGTAGATGCGGCGCAGATACTGCGGCAACTGGTCAAGCTCAGGGATGATCACCTTCTCGATCTCGCGCAGATATTCGGCGCCGCCGACGGT
>DMDA01000109.1:19743-25908 GCA_003451595.1 Chloroflexota bacterium
AATTTGTTGTCCGAGTCGCCGGTCAGGCCGTAGTAGTAACTCGGAAGGTCCAGGTAGTAGAGATGGAACTTGTCGATGAATTTGTGTTCGACGCCGTTGATGTCGATGATGACCTTCGCCGTTTCCGTTGGCGGCAACACCACAACTTTGCCGGGCGGCATCTTGAGCAAGACATCCTTGACTTCTTTGAGCGGCGTCACCGGATACGGCGCCAGAAAGGTGCGGAAATCGCCGGAGAGAAAAGTCTCGCGGTACTGCCAGCTACTAAAGATCGGCGCAAAGAAGAGCAGCATGAGTAACGGCGCCGTCGCCTGAGCCGCCGTCCGCATCAGGCGACGGCGGTGGGTGATGCGCTGGCGCAACCACCCCTGCACCCACAACACCCCTTGGATCAGCGCAATCGGCATCAAGATGCACGCCATCATAAAGAGAATCAGCTCAAAGCGGTGGGGGAAGCGCAGCACTTGCACGATCGTGCTCGTGATCATCAAGATTAAGTTGCCGATGGCAGACTGCATGTTATAGGCGTACAGGCTGATGAAGGCAATCGTACGGTGGAATGTCGGCAACCACGCCGGGTCGGAGTAGCCCAACGTCGCCCACATCGCAAAAAAGACATTCAGATAGGCGACAAACAGGAAGCGGCGTTTCGCCGGCGTATTAAACACATTGCGGCGCAGCGCTGGCCACAAGAGCGGCAGCAACGTCGTCGCTGTGTAGACCATGTTGGCATAACGCGGCTCCTTCGCCAGATAATCGCCCGTCATCATCTTGTCCATGATGCCTGCCATGTCGAAGGAGAGCAGATGCTTGTACGGAATTGAGGCATCGGTGATGAAATAGAAGTCGCCCGGCACCGTCTCCGACAGATTGGGCACCCCGCGCAGCGCCACATATTTCACAAACAGACCGTAGGGCACTAACGCAAAGACGCCCAAAAACACCATCGACAGGACGGCGCGCGTGAAGGGTGCGGCAAGAATCATGTTGCGCTGTCGCCAGAGACATTGGGGATGCAGATAGGGCGCCCAGCGTCGCACCGCAAAGGTGTAGCGCAGCAACCCCGACCGCAGCAGGCGGATGCCCTCCCACAAGATCAGCCCGCCCACTGTCATGCTCTGATACAGGGCAAAGAGAATCAGGTAGTGCACGGCCGGGTTAAAGAGCGTCACCAACGCCGCCGCGATCATGGGTCGGTAAGGATGATGCTCGGCAAAGATCAGCCCGTACGTGACCAGCACCACTGCAATCAGAAACATGCTGAAGCCCAGAATCAGCGTGTAGAAGTGGGTGACCTTGGAGTAGGTCATGATCATGAAAATGACCGCCACCGGGCTGGCGCTGGCGATGTAGACGATCTGTGGCGGAAACTGCTTGAAGCTGGCCGTCAGAAAGATGCTGACCGCCAGGTAACCGGCGTAGGTGATGGCAGGAATGACCAGCACGATGGCAAAAGGAAGCACCTTGTAGTAGCGCATCCACGTCGTGAGAAAGGCATAGCGGACGCGGAACTCGTAACCATTGGTCAATTGATTGAACTTACCCGCCGCTTGGTCGATCAACTGGCTCATTGGGTTGAAGAAGGGCACCAGCTCGTCCCCATTGATGACGACCTTGCCGGCCAACACATCGGGAATGCTCGCCGCCACCCCACGAAAAAAATAATAGCCAGCGCCGAAGTACAACACCGCCACCAGTATGGCGATGATGCGCACCTGTTGTTTGGTCGTTAATGGCAGCGCCAGGAACTTCCAACGCCAGCGGCTGCTCAACGTCAAATGCCCGACGCTGGCCGGCGCCACAGCCTGCACCTGCGGCGCAACACCAGCTTGCTGCTCCACGTGTTCAACGCGCTTTCATCCAGGGCAGACGCCCTTCCAGCGTCGCAAAATAGGTTGCCAACTCCTGTCGCAGCGTCGTGCTGCGTTCGATCAGATGACAGCCGATGATTGCGGCATCAGCCAGCACAGTTTCGATCCCTTCCACCAGCGCTGCCGGGTCAAAGGGATGGTTGATGTCGATGGCGTGGGCGCGCATCCCCAGCCCCTCCACCAGCTCGCGCACCTTGACATCGTACAGCAATGCGTAGAATGGCTTGCCCAGAATCGCCGCCATCACCAGCGCGTGCAGCCGCTCAGCCAGCAGCAGGTCACACGCCGCGATCACTGCCGCCGCCTCGCGGTGATTCTCCACGCTGTGGATGATGACGTTGAGATCAGGGATGCGGGCGCGAAACTCCTCCAACACCAACGCGTCGTGCCTTGCCTTAAAGTGCGACTGCATCGGCAGTGTGTGAATCTCCAACGGGCGGCGCTCGGCCAGCCGATGCAGTGCGTCGGCCAGATTGTGCTGGAATGTCTCCCAGTTGGCTGGATTCTCGATGTCGAAGTTAAGGTTGAGTGCAATCTTGAGCGGCGCCCCTACTTGCCGCGCTGCCGGCGGCATGTGGTCAACAAAGACGGTCGGCGAATTGGCAAAGACGGCGTCCGGCACCAACTGCACGCACGCCGGGTCGAGACCAAGCCGCAAACAAGTATCGTAGGATTTGCGGTCGCGCACCGAGAGCACATTCACCTGGCGCAGTATCCAGCCAGCGAGCTGATGGCCGCGCGCGGTCATGAGTGGGCCGACGCCGATGTTGCTCATTACCACAGGCTTGCGCGCCACCTGCCTGGCGAAGGTGACAGTCGCCAACACCATCAGCAAGGTGGAATAAGCATTGCGCCCCGTCGTTGCGTAGAGTTCCTTGATGATGCTGCCACCGCCAAAGAAGAGCAGATCGGCCTGCCAGAGATACTTCAGCAGTTTGCTGCGCTCGGTCGCCGTGTTAAAGACCTCAGCGTGGAAGCGGGCGCCCAGTTGTGCGGCCGTAAACGCCGGGTCGTAGGAGTTCACAAAGTAATGGTTTTCCGCGCCGAGCTGGGTGAGAAAGGTCTCCAGCAGCAGCTCATCGCCGATATTCATCTGCCCGTGTGTGCCCAAAAAAACGATGTTCTTGTCTCGCATTGTCGTCCCCTTCGTAGCGGCGCAGGCGCCTTATCCCGTCGCCCCCTCAGCCAGCGGTGTTGGCGCCGGCTGCGTTCCCTTGAGATGGCTGATCCAGTCCCAAGCCATCAACACGATAAAGAGCACCGCCATCAGCCCGACTTGAATCCACACGACTTGCGCCAGCGTTGCGTGCCACACCCACAGCGTCGCCACCTGCGCCACACCGGCCACAATGGCCAGATAAGTGCCGCCGGTGCTGCCAATTGAGAGGCGGTAGTTGATGACCACATTCGCCAGCGCATAAAACATCGTGGCAACAGCATAGACCCAGAGCAGTGGGGCTATGGCAAGATAGGCGCTGCCAAACAGAACCTGCACGATCTGCGTCGGGAAGAGCGCCGTCACCATCACAATCAAGAGTGAGCCACCCAGCACAATACCCAGCGACAGGTAGAAGAGTGGCCGATGCGCCTCGCCGCGCCGGAAACGCTGCGCCACAATCGGGAACATGGCAGTGACAATCGACCAGGTCGCAAAGAAGACCATACGCCCGATCAACGCCAACGCGGCGTAGGCGCCCGCCTCCTCCGCCACGAAAAAGCGGCGCACGATCAGGATGTCGCTGTTGTTGATGAGAATCTGCCCCAATTGCGCCACCAGCACCGGCCCGGTGAAGAGCATGATCTCTTTGCCTACGTCTGCTGCCAACATCTGCGCCGGTGGCAGGTCCTTGCTCACACGCTGCGCCACGAGCCACGCCGCCACAAATGAAAGCCCGATCCCCAGCACGGCGCCATTGACGCCCAAACCAAGTAAAGCCAGCCCCAGGCTCAAGATGAGCCGCGACCACATCTCGACCTGGTAGGTGACGGCCAGCCAGCCAAAGCGCGTGCGTCCCTGCAGCAACCCGCGATCGACGCCTTGCAAAATGTAGAAGGGGATGAACACGCCAAAAATCACAAACATCCAATTCGAGGCAGCGCCAAAGAATTGCGCCCACAGTCCCGAACCCAAGATCAGCACCACCATCAACCCACCCGCGATCCAGGCAGCGCGACGCTTCGCCCAACGCCGCACATCGGCCAGCCCTTGCCAGTCATGGTCGGCGGCGTAGAGCGCACCGAAGCGCGCTGCTGGCGTCTGTAACCCTGCCGTGATAAAGGACATCACCAGGAAGAGCGTGACGACCAGGCTGATGTCGGCAAAGGCTGCCGGCCCAAACCAGCGCCCCATCAACAGGTTGAACAGGTAATTGCCGGCGTTGACCAGGGTGGCGCTGACGAACAGAAGCGCACTGCCCGTCAGCAGCGGGCTGCGCATCACTGGCGCCGTCGGGTCGAAGCGATCGGGAATCAGCGTCAGGTCGAAGGTGTGATCGCCCTGGTCGCGTGTCTCCACCAGGAAGGTGCGATGCAGACGATCCAGGGTGAGCGTCGCCTCAATGCGGCCGCCGCCGCCGCCGGCGTAAGCGTGGTCGACGATGTTGGTGCAGGTTTCGTGCGTCGCCAATTGCAGCGCGTTGGCAGTCTCGCTGTCCTCGCCCAGCATGGCGGCAATGCATTCGCCCAGCACGTTCAGGTAGCGATAGCTGGCAGGCAGGTCTACCTTCACCACTGTGATGGAATTGCCAGGTTGAGGCAGCGAGGGAACGTCATCCAATCGCTTCGAAAGCCGCCAGCGATTGCTGCCTGGCTGTGGGAAATACTCGACCTCGTCCATGATCCGACGCACCAGAAACAGACCAATACCCAACGAGTCGTTCTCTCCGGGCTGCTGTTCTGCCTCGGGGCTGACGACAGCGTACGTCCGCGTCCAGTGCCAGCTCTCATCCACTTCAATGGTGACGCTCCAAGCAACTGGATCGATGGCGATGCACACCTGACAGGTTGTCGGCGCCGCCAGACTCAAGGTCTGCCAATATGCCTGGAGCGCCTCTATCGCCTCGGCGGCCAACGTCTCTGGCTCGGCAATCTCAGGGGCGCGTGTGATGGCTGCGCGCACGCCGGCCGCCACGATCGGCAGACCGGTGGGGGTGGCGTCCACCCACATGCGGATGCGATCGATCTCAAAGTTGTGCGCCTCTTCTAGCAAGGACGGAAATGCGTTCTGCATAGGTCAGCCTGCGCCATCAGCGTCTCAAAATCTCGAACACATGGTCAAACCGAGTCAGGGTCAGAGTGCGCTGCACCGGTTCAGCGCGCGGCCACACCAATTTGACGTTGCCGCCCTTCATCCGACAACGACGTAGCAGCGTAACCAGTACGGCCATGCCGGCGCTGTCCATGAAGGGCGTATCGGCGAGATCGATCACAAACTCGACAACGCCCTCATCGAGGAGCCGTTCGACCTCCGCCTTCAGCTGTGGTGCAGTGACCACGTCAAGGCGCTCCTTGATCGCGATGGTAACGGTGCGATAGACTTGTTCAGCGACAGTAATATTCATATTCACTCCTTACGCATGCGGGCGATCCGTGCGACAGCCTGTCGTTCGAGAAGGGAGCAGCGTCCTGTGTTTTACGATAGCAACTTGACCAGCCGCCAGTGATTACCAGTCGGCAGACTTTCATAGCTGACTTCATCCATGAGCTGACGCATCAGGTAGATGCCCAGGCCATGAATGGGCGGATCATCCAGATTGGGTGACTGCCAGGCGTCTAGATTGAACCTGCCGCCGTTGTCGTATGTGTCGATCTGGATGCGCGTCGGGTCATACATCAGATCAAAGACCACGGAGAACTGGCGTTTTTCACCGGCATAGGCGTGCTTGATGATATTCACACACAACTCATGGAGGGCTAACACCACGTTGTACTGCACAATCTCGCGCTCCGGCAGATCGGGCACATGCGCCAGCATTTCCGCCACGATCGACTCAAGCTCGATCAGGCGATCCAGCTCGGTGGGCAGCACTATGGTCTTGGATACGATGGTCGCCATCGTTTACTCCTTACCTTTGATCACAATGATCGTCTGATCGTCTGATTGCTCACAACCGGCGGCAAATTCGGCGACGGCATGTGAGAGCGCAGCGGCAATCTCACTGGCAGACTGAGTGTGCACAGCATCGATCAACTGGAGCAGGTTGTCATAGCCGTAGAGGTCGCCGGCATGATTGGATGCCTCAGGAAAGCCGTCAGAACAGATGACGAGCAAGTCGTCGCTGGCGAGCCGCACAAC
>DMDA01000018.1:0-31579 GCA_003451595.1 Chloroflexota bacterium
AGATGTGTATAAGAGACAGGGGTTTGTCACCGCCACGCTTTTCCTGGATCAGGACCTTGACGAAACGCCGGTCAGCAGCCTCCGCGCGCCAACCAGCGCGCCGATTGCACTCGCCAGCGGCGACATTGTCTGGAATCTAGGCGATCTGACCGGCTCGGCGTTGATGACTGGCGTGATCACCGCCGTTGTGCAGAATCTGATCACGACCACCTTCCAGAGCGTTGTGCTGACGAACACGGCGCAATTGACTTACCGTGATGACGGCCAGTCCTATGCGTTCGTCGACACGGCGCCCGTGACCGTCACCGAGCCGATCCTGCATATTGGCAAACGCTACGTGACGGCGGATGCGTGTATTGCCTCTTTGTTCGAGGATAACTTCAATGACGGCGACGCAGGCGGCTGGACGACGAGCAGCGGAAGCTGGAGCGTGGTTGACAATACCTATAGCGTTGCAACCACCGGCGCCGCCCTGGCGCGCGCTGGTGCGACCACCTGGAGCGACTACAGCTACTCTGCCATGCTCTATTCCGGCGACGCCGACGGCGGTGACATCGGTCTGGTCTTCCGCGCCCAAAGTGCGACGCAATACTATCGCTTCCGCTGGAATCGCAACGCAGCGGGCGACGCAGGCAGCTATGTCGTCGAGCGCGTCAATGGCGGCGTCACCACCATCGGCAGTGCGGCAGGGACATTCTATGACCTCAATCGCTGGTATCACGTTGAGGTGCGCGTCAGCGGTGGCAATATCCAGGTCTTCATCGACGGCGCGCCGGCGCTCAACGTGACGGATGCGGCGCCCACCTGGAGTACAGGCAATGTCGGATTCTATGCAAATGGCCAGAGTGCTGCCTTCTTCGACAATGCGTTCGTTACCCGCTACGAAGAGGCGGGCTGCACTGTCGGCGCCGGCGACCTGGTCACCTACACGCTGACGATCTCCAACCAGGGCATGTCGATGGGGCATGATCTCGTGATCACCGACGTGATCCCCACCGGCACAAGCCTCTACACCTACACCTTTGCCAGCGATGACACCGGCGCGGCGATCACGGGCGAGCCGGCCACGATTCCAGGCGCCACCGGTGCACTGACGTGGACGGTCAACCGGCTGGCGGCCATCGATCCCTTTGTGACTAACCAACACACGGCGATCACGCTGACCGTCGTGCTGTCGGTCTCGCCGACCATCCCGGCGGCGAGCTTGCTCACCAATCAGGCGGCGCTGACCTATGATTCGCAGGCGGGAAGCGGCCCCATCGGCGTCGCGCGTGAGTACAGCGGCGGCTCGCATTCGACCACCGTGCAGACAGTCGATCCGCCAGGCTTGAGCAAGGTCGTGGCGCCGTTCACAGCGACGATTGGGCAGATCGTTGTCTACACGATCACCGTGCCCAGCACGCCAATCACGGCGGCGCTGACTAACATCACCGTGACCGATGAGATCAAGGTCAACCTGCGCGTCACCGAAACTGCGATTGTCGCCAATCCTCAGCTTGTCGATCCGCAGGTGATCTTCAGCGGTCAGCAGGTCACGGCCACCTTCACGCGCATCGAGGCCGGCGCGCAGGCGCAGATCGTCGTCACCGGCGTCGTCTCCAACACGGCGATCAATCAGGATGGCGTGGTGGTGACGAACACGGCGCGCCTCCATTACACGGACGGCATTGGCACAGTGGGAACCAGCCGCGTCCTCACCAGCAACCAGGTGAGCACCGAGCTGGTCGAGCCGGTGTTGCAAATCCAGAAAGCGGCTACACCCGCCACTGGGCTGCGCGCGGGCGATATCGTCACCTATGCGTTGACCGTGCGTCATGCGCCGACCAGCCGCTCGACTGCCTACGACGTGGTGGTGACGGATGTCGTGCCGTCGGTGCTGGAGTACACCAGCGGCTCGCTCACGGTGACGACGCCGACGGGTCAGGTCATCTCGACGACGGTGGGCAACAGCCTGACGATCACCGTCACCGAGTACCCGACGCCATCGACGCCGATGTACATTACGTACACGGCAACGGTGATCCAGAGCGCCGAACCGCGTTCGACCTACACCAACACTGCTTTCGTGCGCTACATCAGCCTGCCCGGCACGCCGGACGCGCGCACGGGCAGCGGCGTGGGGGTCAACGACTACGTCACCAGCACGCAGGCGACGATCCAGACTGCGCCGTTAGCCGTCGACAAGCGGCTCGATTACCCGAACAGCTACTACAGCATCGGCGATCTGATCACCTACACGGTTTTGATCACGCTGCCGGTGGGCACGACGCGCAACCTGGTCGTCACCGACACCGTGCCGGCAGGTCTACTCTACGTCGCGCCGACGAGCACCGTGCTCGTGACGGCGACGCCCAACATCACGCTCACCTACGCCATCACGCCCTCGACCGGCGACGGCGCCACCAGTTCGCAGGCGATTTTGACTCTGCTTGAGCCGGTCAACAACACCACCGGCGCCAGCGCCGTGCTGACCTGGACCATGCAGTTGATCGTCGTGAATGACGCCAGCCGCACAGTCAACTACAACGGCGCGGTCAAGACCAACGCCGTCGCGCTCACCTACCGCAACGCGCAGAATCAGACCTTCAGCCTCAGCGATACGTCGGAGCCAGCAACGATATATGAGCCGCTGCTGCACATCGGCAAGAGCTACGTCACCGATGACGCCTGTGCAGCCACGCTCCTGCAAGATAACTTCAACAGCGGGTCGATTCTGAACTGGACGGCGAGCGGCGGGGCGTGGACGCCCACCGCCGGTTGGGTGCGCGCGCCAGCGAGCGGCGCGTCGATGCTGACGCGGAATGCGGCGAGCTTGGCGAACTTCAGCTACTCGGCGATTGTTTCGGCGACATCGACTACAGGTTCGATCGGGCTGGTCTTCCGTGTTCAGGATGCCAACAATTACTATCGCTTTGTGTGGACAGGGACTTCGCCGCACTATCGCCTAGAACGCATCAGCGGCGGAACGTCGTCCACTGTCGCCACTGCGGATTCGGCGGCGTTTGTTGCTAACCGCTGGTATCACTTTGAGGTGCGTGCTGTAGGCAACCAGTTTACGATCTTCCGCGACGGGCAGCAGATTTTGAGCGGCAGCGACAGCACATTCGCCAGCGGCAGCGTCGGCTTTTACGTCAGCAACAACAACGCCGCGTTCGATGACGTGCTGGTCACGCGCATGGGCGACGACGGCTGCGTTGTCGATGTAGGCGACCTGATCACTTACACGCTGACGATCTCCAACCAAAATCGGCTCACCGGCTATAACTTGGTGGTCACTGACGTCCTGCCGGCGCACATGACTTACGTCGCTTCATCCTTTGCCAGCAACGACCCGAACGCAACGCTGACCGTCTCGCCCAGCCCAGGCGACACTGGCGTGCTGGTGTGGCAGATGAATCAACTCACGGCGACGACGCCCTTTGACCCGCTGGCGCATGCGTGGGCGGTGATCACGCTGACCGCGCGCGTGCTCGATGATGTCTCGGCAGGCGTACGCCTCACCAATCAGGCGCTTCTCGCCTACGACAGCATGGCGGGGACTGGTCCTGTTGGCGTTGAACGCACCTACAGCGGCGGCAGCCATAGCACGGCCGTGCGCACCGCCGACGCCGCGCTGATCAAGAGCAGCTATCCGTTGGTCTCCACGATTGGCGAAACGTTCCGCTATACACTGACCTTCCCTGGCGCCAGCGGCAGCGGCGGCATTGCGGCGAATCTCTACACCGTGACGCTGACCGACAGTCTGCCTGCCGGGTTCCGCATCGTCGAGCCGGTGAACGTCGAAGTGATCGTCGATCCACCCGCCAACATCGCCCCGGCAGGGATCGACACGTCGCGTTCGACGACGAAGACGCTGCTGGTCGATGTCACCACGGTGCCGTCGTACACACAGGTGACGGCGGTAATCACTGCGGTTGTCGAGAACACGCTGATGAACCAGGATAGCGTCAACTACACCAACACCGCCACGCTTGGCTGGTCCGACGCCGCAGGCAATCCTGTCTCGCCGGTGACCTCCAACGTGGTCACCAACACTGTGGTCGAGCCGCTCTTGATCATCGAGAAGAGCGCGTTCCCAACCAACGTGCGTCCGGGCGATACGGTTTTCTACACGTTGCGCATCTACCATGCGCCGACCTCGACCGTGCCCGCCTACAACGTGCTGATCAGCGATACGCTGAATTCATGGCTCTCCTACATCAGCGGTTCGTGGGAGGCGAATAACGATCCGTACAGTGTGGCGGCGACGGGCAGCTACACCGTGATGTTGCCCAATTTGCAGGCGTACTTCCCAGTGATCGGTACGGCGCAGACCGTCGCCAATCCGCTGATCTTGCGCTACCAGGCAGTGGTCGAGATCGACACGCCGGCGAGCACCATCATCACCAACGTCGCCGACGTGCAGTGGACAAGCCTGCTCACCGACACCTACAGCCAGGGCGAAATCCGCGACGGCAGCGGCGGCGTCAACGACTACTACGCCGAGGACGAGGCGCAGGTCAGCCTCGACCAGTTCACCATCACCAAGGGCGGGCCGCTCACGGTGACGGCTGGCTCGATGGTCACCTATGTGATCCAGGTCAGCAACGGCAGCCCGATCACGGGCACGAACGCGCGTGTGGTTGACACAATCTCCTTCCGTGTGAGTGAAATCACCGGCACGTTCTCTACCGATCTCACTTCTGGTTCGTGTGGCGCCGTCACGGCCGTGGCGCAAGGCAGCCGAATCGAGTGTCAGCTAGGCAACATGCCGCCAAACTCCAGCGGCGTTGTGACGATCACCGGACGCATCGACCCGGAGACGCCAGACGGTGCGTTGATCGATGATTACGCGCAGTTCTTTATCACCGACTCCAACGGTGTGGAGCAGGAACGCACAGACGAGGCAGAGAGCCAGGTTGAAACTTCGACCGATCTGGCAATCCAGAAAGATGGTCCAACCACGGCCAATGCCGGCGAACTGATCACCTACACGCTGGTCGTGACCAACACCGGGCCGAGCACGGCGCGCGGCGTCGATGCCAAGGACATCCTGCCCGCCGGTCTGAGCTTCGTTGCGGGTTCGACGACAGCGGGCGCGTGCACGAGCAGCATCTGTCAGATCGGCGACATGCAGCCGGGCCAGGTCGTGACGATGGTCATCACCGCCAGCGTCGGCAGTAATGTCACCGGCGTGATCACCAACACGGCGCAGGTCTTCTCGGCGACGGACGATCCGAACCAGTCCAACAACCGCGACACGGCGACGACGACGGTCTCGGCGTTCACGACCATCCACGTCGCCAAGGTGGACATGACCGACCCGGTCTACGCCGGCAACACCTACTTCTATCAGGTGACGGTGACCAACACGGGTCCGGCGCAAGCCAACAACGTCGTGATCACCGATATTTTGCCCGCGCATGTGATCTTCGAGGGCGCCAGCCCCGGCTGCACCTACGCCAGTGGGCGCGTCACCTGCGCTGCCGGCGATCTCGTGCCGGGCGAGTGGTTCGGCGTGTTGATCAACGTGCGCGTGCCGACGACGATCACGGATGGCACGCGCGTCACCAACACGGCAACGATCACGACGAGCACCAGCGTCCAGGCTGACAGCGTGCTGACCGCCACCGAGCCGACGCTGCTGCGCCAGGCTGTCAACAACCCGACTGACCTGGCGATCGCCAAGCGCGTCACGCCGGCGTCGGTCACTGCTGGTCTGAGCGGCGGCAACCTGGTCACCTACACGCTCCATGTCACCAATACCGGTGTGGCGACCACCACCGCCGTGCAGGTGACCGACCTCTACCCGCAGAACTTCACGCTGCTGAGCGCCACGACCAGTCTGCCGATCACGCGGGCGCAGTGCAGCAACGGCGGCGTCTGCGCCATCGACGAGCTGGGCATCGGCGCATCGGCGGTGATCACACTGGTCTTCAGCGTGCCTGCCAGCGTAGTGACGGGAACCTACACCAACACTGCGCACGTCAGCAGCGCCAGCGAGGAAATCAATCTCGCCAACAACACAGCCAGCGTCCCGGTCACGGTGCTCAACAGCGTGACGCTGCAGATCGCCAAGAGTGCGGCGCCCAATCCGGCTACGCCCGGCAGCGATCTGTCCTACACGATCCTGGTCACCAACACGGGACCATCGGACGCCACCAACGTAACCCTCTCCGACACGCTCCCGGTAGGCTTCACGCCGGACGTGATCCTGAGCAGTCAGGGCGGCTGTGCCAGCTTCCCGTGCAATCTGGGCACGCTGGCGCCTAATGCTCATGCCTGGGTGACGATCAACGGGCGCATCGCCGCGAGCGTCACCAGCGCCGGGCAGATTTCCAACACGGCGCGCGTCACCTCCACACAGACGCCAGCCGCAGTCACTGCCACGGTCACGCCGACCATCGCGCTGGTCGCCGACGTAGGCGTGACCAAGCAGGCGCCCGCCAACGCGCTGCCCGGTCAGACCATCGTCTACACGCTGACGGTGCGCAATCTTGGCCCAAGCGTCGCCACAAGCACGCGGGTGACCGACACGCTGCCGCTCAGCGTCACCTTTAGCAGCGCCAGTGCGGGCTGCACGCACGCCAGCGGCGTCGTCGGCTGCACGCTGGGCGATCTCAGCGCCGGCGCCGTGCAGACGATCCGCATCACTGCCACCGTCGCCGCCAACGTCTATCCGGGGACGAGCCTGGAGAATACGGCGACGATCACGAGCACAAGCAGCGATCCGAATCTGCTCAACAACGACGCTGTCGCCGATACGACCGTGTTGGCGGCGGCGAATGTGACGATCAACAAGACACAGGTCACCGCCAACCCGATCACAGCGGGCAGTTTGGTGACCTACATCCTCACCATCAACAACACCGGGCCAGGCATGGCGCGCGCGGTGGATGTGAAAGACCAGTTGCCGGCAGGCATGATGTTGGAGCGCATCAGCGCCAGCGACGGTGGCGTCTGCGGCGGGACGGTCTGTCAGTTTGGCGACCTGGCCGTCAACGCAACGCGCACGGTGACGGTGGTGGCGCGCGTTGGCAGCAACGTCACGGCGGCGAGCCTGACCAACACGGCGGGCGTCTACTCGGTGGACGACACGACGCCAGCCACGACCACCGTCGCCACCAACATCACAACCAGCGCTGACGTGGCCGTGACAAAGGTCGATCTCAACGATCCGGTGGGTCCCACCGAAGAGCTGCTCTATCAGATCGTGGTGGTCAACAACGGGCCGTCGGACGCGCAGAACGTGGTGGTGACGGACACGCTGGACAGCAACGTGAGCTTCATCAACGCCAGCAGCGGCTGCACGCTCAACGGCGCAGCGGTCGTCTGTAGCGTGGGGACGCTGGCGGCGAACACGAGTGCGAGCTACCTGCTGGTGGTGCGGGTGAGTGACGTGGCGACAGGGACGGTGCTGACCAACGGCGTGGTGGTCACCACGACGACGAGTGACCCGACCCCGGCGAACAACAGCGCCAGCATCACGACGACGGTGCAGCAGGAGTTCGGCCCGACGGCGGACGTGGGCATCGTCAAAAGCGGCAGCGCCAGCGTCGTGGCGGGTGAGAACGTGACCTACACGCTGAGCGTGACCAACGCCGGGCCACAGGCGGCGACGAACGTGCGCGTGCTGGAACTGGTTCCGGCGGGCACAACGGTCGTGAGCATGACGCCGGTCAACCCTGGCGCTGAGGACGAATACTGCTCGTTGGGCGGGGCGTGCTATCTGGGCACGGTCGACTCCGGCACGACGGCGGTCATCACGGTGGTGCTGCGCGTGAACAGCGACTACACGGGCGGGAGCCTGGTCAACAGTGCGCAGGTGAGCGCAGACCAGCGCGACCCGGTGCAGAGCAACAATTATGATGACTTCACAACCAGCGTCAGCCAGAGCGCCGACCTTGCCGTCGCCAAGACGAGCCTGATGAACCCGGCGTATGCGGGTCAGGAGATTCTGTACCAGATCGTCGTGACGAACACAGGGCCGAGCGCTGCGCAGAACGCGGTCATCACCGACACGCTGCCGACCGGCACAAGCTACAGCGGATCGTCGGTCTTCTGCACGGAGAGTGCGGGCGTGGTGCGCTGTGAAGTGGGCGATCTGGCGGCAGGCGCGACGACGGCGGTGCTTGTTCAGGTGCGGGCAAGTGCGGCGCTGACCGATAGCGCATCGGTGACAAACACCGTGCGCACGAGCAGCGCCACGACCGACCCGGTGAGCGGCAACAACAGCTTCACGACCACAACGACGGTCAACCAGGCGTCGGGCAGCGTGGTGGATCTGGCAATCAGCAAGGACGCCACAGCCAGCGTCATCGCGGGTGAGCGTGTGACCTACACGCTGGTCATCACCAACAACGGCCCGGCGACGGCGACGGCGGTGAGCGTGGTGGATGCGCTGCCGGCCGATGTGAGTTTTGTTTCGGCGGCTGCCAACATTTCTGCGACCTGTAATAGCGGCGTGACGTGCTTGCTCGGCGATCTGGGTGTGAACGCGCCGGTCACCATCACCATCGTGGGCGTAGTGGCCAGCGACGTGATGAGCGGGACGACGCTGGTGAACCGGGCGCAGGTGGCGTCGGCGAACCCGGAGAGCGACCCGGTGAACAACACAGCCAGCGCCAGCACCGGCGTGACGGTCGATGACGAACTGAGCATCCGCAAGGTCGGGCCGGCGACGGTGCGACCGGAGCAGGCGATAGCGTACCAGATCGTCGTCAGCAACACCGGCTCCAGTGACGCCACCAACGTCGTCGTGAGCGACACGCTGCCGAGCGGCGTCGAGAACGCCATCGCCGCAGCGAGCCAGGGTAACTGCACGATAGTGGGCAACCTGCTGACCTGCACGATTGCACGGCTAGCAGCAGGCGAGCAGCTCTTCATCGCCGTCAACGGGTATGTGAGCCGGAGTGCGTCGGGCAGCCTGGTCAACACGGCGAGTGTGACGAGCGCCGCCGACCCGACGGGCGCCAGCGACACGGCAACAACCAGCGTGATTGCATCTGCCGACCTGCAGTTGATGAAGCAGGCGCCAGCCACGGCGGCGCCTGGCGACACAGTAGTCTACACATTGACGCTGCGCAACCTGGGACCGATCACGGCGGCAGGTGTGGAAATCGTGGACACATTGCCAGCCGGTGTGAGCTTCAGCAGTGCGTCGGATGGCTGCATCAACGCCAGCGGTGTGGTGACCTGCGCCATCAGTGACCTGAGCGCCGACACGACGGTGGTCTACACGATTGCCGTGACGGTCGATGCGGGTGTTGTGACCGGCATCAGCCTGGAGAATGTTGCCTCGGCCAGCACAGACACGCCCGATCCGAACCCGCTCAACAATGTAGCAACGGCTGATACGAGCATCATCGGTGCAGCGTCGTTCGCTATCATCAAAGAGCAGGTGGCCCCGACAGGCGCAGTGACGGCGGGCAGCCTGGTCACCTATACGATCACCTTTACCAACACCGGACCGGGCACAGCGCGCATGGTCGATGTCAAGGATCAATTGCCGGTCGGCCTCAATCTGATCAGCGCCAGCGCAGGCATCTATGGCTTCTGCAGCGGTGCACTCTGTCAATTCGGCTCGCTGCCGGTCGGCGCCACGCGCACGATGACTATCGTGGCGCAAGTTGCCAGCGACCTGACCACAGACATCGTGACAAATGTCGCCGCTGTCTACAGTGTGGACGCCGGCGATCCCTACACGGCGACAGTGACGACGCCAATCACAACAGCCGCCGCTCTCGACGTGAGCAAGACAGCGCTGAACAACCCGGTCTATGCGGGCGGCGTCGCCTTCTATCAGATTGTCGTCGTGAACAATGGACCAAGCGACGCCCAGGAAGTGGTCATAACCGACACATTGCCGGTGAGTATGACGTATGCAGGTGGTGACGCCGCCTGCAGCGCAGCGGGTCAAGCGATCACCTGCGCCATCGGCAGCCTGCCCGCTGGCGGCAGCCGTAGTCTGCTCATCCAGGCAAACGTGGAGCGTCTGGCAGTGGATGGACTGACGCTGACCAACCTCGTCACGGCCACCAGCCCCACGTCAGGCGCGCCTGTGACGGCCACCGCCGCCATCACGGTCGTCCAGCCCACAGGTGGCGATGCTGACCTGGCGATCCGCAAAGATGGCCCGTCGACCGTGATGGCGGGTGAGTGGATCACCTACACGTTGGTTGTCACCAACTACGGGCCAGCGGGCGCCACCGATGTACAGGTGGTGGACGCGCTGCCTGCGGGTGTGCGCTTCGTTGGCGCGGTCGCCAGTCAGGGTGTCTGCGCCACAGGCGTGAGTTGTCAGCTCGCCGACCTGCCGCTCGCTGCCACTGCCACCATCACGGTGGTGGGCATCGTCGAGAGCAATATCATCTCCGGCGCGACGCTGGTGAACGTGGCACGCGTCGATGCCGCCAATGCCGACCCGGTGAGCGATAACAACCAGGCCACTACCAACACCAGCGTGCAGGCGGAAGCGCAGCTGACGCTCGTCAAGGATGTCACCCCGGCCACCACGACGCCTGGTGCAGCGATCACATATCGCATCATTGTCACCAACAGCGGGCCGAGCACAGCGCGCACGGTTGTGGTGACAGACATCCTGCCCGTTGAGTTGGGCAGTGCGACCGTGAGCAGCAGCCAGGGCGCGTGCACAGGCTTCCCATGCGTGTTGGGCGACATTGCGCCTGGGGGCAGCGCCACGATCCTGGTCAACGCGGTGGTGGCGCAGGGCGTGACGAGCCTCTTCACCAACACCGCCAGCCTGAGCACAGCAACGGCGTTGGCGGCCGGCAGCATCACAAGCGATGACGCCACGGTGAACGTCACCGCGCTGGCTGACTTGTTGCTCAACCTGGCGAGCACGCCAACCACTGTCGCAGGTGAGTCGGCTGTTGTCACGGCGACGGTGAGCAATCTGGGGCCAAGCGCGGCGGAGGATGCAGTCGTCACGATCACGCTGCCAGCAGGGGCAAGCTACGATGCCGCTAGTCTGCCGACTGGCTGGTACGTCGCTGCTGTTGTGGGTGACACCGTCGTGCTGACGACAAGCGATCCGCTGACTGCCAACACGACCGTTGCACTGCCGATCACGGTGAACATCAGCAGCACCGTGCCGCCGGGCAGTAGTCTCCAATTCAGCGGCGAGGTTGGCGCCGTGACTGGTGACACCAACCCTGTCAACAACCGCAGCAACGCCGATCTGAGCGTGATTGGTCAGGCCGATCTGGTCGTGAGCAAGAGTGGGCCAGTGACGGCAACGGCGGGCACGACCGTGACCTACACTGTGCTGGTGACCAACACCGGCCCGACGGCGGCAGTGTTGCGCGATATCAAGGATACGCTGCCGGCTGGGGTCTCGCTCGTAAGCGCCTCCCTCATTCGACGCGACGGTTCGTCGACGGCCTGCGCTGCTGGCATCTGTCAGGCAGCAGGAACGTTGGCCGTCGACGAGGTGGTGACCATGACCGTCGTTGGCCTTGTGGCGGCGAACACCCCGGTGGGAAGCGTACTCACCAATACGGCGATAGCCTTCACCGATGGCGTGACGCCCGATCCGAATCCGGCCAACAATCAGGCCAGCGTCACCACGACGGTCGAGACGACAGCAACCTTGCGCGTTACCAAGGTTGCCTTCAATAACCCGGTCTATGCTGGCGATGTGATCTTCTATCAGGTTGTGGTCTACAACGACGGACCCAGCGACGCGCAGAATGTGATCATCACCGACACGCTGCCGGTCAGCACGACCTATGTGGGCGGCGATGCGGCGTGCACGCACGCCGCCGGCGTTGTAACCTGCAACGTGGGGACGCTGGCTGTCAATGGCAGCCGCACGCTGCAAATCCAGGCGCGCACCGACGCCGCTGCCGCGCACGGGCTGATCGTCACGAACGTGGTAACGGCCACCAGCCCGACGGCCTCCACGCCTGTCACTGCCACCGTTGCTGTGACGATCCAACAGCCAGTCTTCGGCGCCGTCGATCTCGTGATCGATAAAGCTGGCCCCGTGACGGCGACTGCCGGCACACTGATGACATACACGCTGGTTATTACCAATCGCGGGCCTGGCGTTGCCAACGCAGTGCAGATCGTGGACGCCTTGCCCTATGAAATCATTGGGCTGAGCGTCAGCAGTTCGCAGGGTGTGTGCAACAATAGTGTGGTTTGTCAGCTCGGTGATCTGGCGGCACAAGCCAGCGCGACGGTCACTATCACCGGCTGGGCGCGTACGGAGACGGTCAGCGACACGGCTGTGCTCAACACCGCCTCCGTCAGCAGCAATAACATCGAACTGAATCCGGTGGACAATGTCGATACATTGACGACGACGATCGGCGCCGAGACGCTGATGACCATCGAGAAGTCGGCGCAACCTGCTGTTGTCTCTCCAGGCAGCGCACTCAGCTATCGCATCCTGGTGCGCAACATCGGTCCCAGCCTGGCGCGCAATGTCGTGATGACCGACTTGCTGCCTGTCGAGCTGGAATCGCCGCAGCTTTCCAGCACACGTGGCTACTGCGTTGCGGACACTTGCTACCTCGGCGACGTGCCGCCAGGCGAGATCGTCACAATCCTGGTGTTGGGGAACGCCTCGTTGGCCGCCACGGTCAGCTTCACCAACACGGCGCTGTTGACCACGACCACCGCTCTCGATCCGGCGAGCGTCATGCAGGCGCAGGTGCGCACCGATGTCGGTGACAACGCCGATTTGATCATGTTCAAGTGGGCGCCAGCGACAGTTTCCGCTGGTTCGCCAATCAGCTACATCCTGACAGTGCGCAATGCCGGTCCCTCGACCGCTGTCAACGTTCAGGTGCAAGACGCACTGCCGCCTAGCGTCCTCGTGGCAGATTACGGCGGCTGTGTCAGTAGCGGCCCCACAGCGGTGCTCTGTCCCCCCACGGCCATCCCGACGTTGACTGCCGGCGCAGAGATCAGTTGGACACTCGTCGTCTCCACCAACAGCGATTTGCCGGTCGGCACCACGCTGCAGAACCGGGCGACCGTCAGCAGCGAGACGCCCGACCCCAACCCCGTCAATAACTCGACGAGCGTAGAGACGAGCATCATTGGCCGCTCTGATCTGGGGGTGCGCAAAGTTGCATCCTCGCCTGTGGTGGCGGCCGGCAGTGAATTGACCTACACGATTATACTGACGAATGGCGGTCCATCAGACGCCACGAGTGTGCGCCTGGTCGATATTCTGCCCTCTGAGGTGCGGTTGTTGCACCCAATCGAGGTGGAACGTTCGAGCCTGCCCGATATACCCGTGATCTGCCTGGATACTGTCTGCGAGACCGGTATGGTCGAAGAAGGCGAGATTGTCACCTTCACGCTGCACGTCGTTGTCAACCCGGCGGTAGCGCATCTGACGACTTTCACCAATACAGCGACTGTCTACAGCCCATCCGATCCGGACTTCAGCAACAACGTGGCGCGCACGCCGGTGCTCGCCGAACGTGAGTCGACGCTGCTCATCACGAAGCGCGCTACACCTGACCCGGCGATCACCGGCGCACCGCTGACCTACCAGATCGTAGTGCATAACAACGGGCCGAGCACGGCGGACGGTGTGCTAGTCGGCGACCTGTTGCCAGGAGGCTTCACCGTGACCAGCGTGAGCAGCAGTCAGGGTGCGTGTGCAAGCCTGCCGTGTGCAGTCGGCAGCCTGCCCCCCGGCGGCGAGGCTACGATCACCGTTGTTGGCACGGTGGATCCGCTACAAGCCGCACCGCTGGTCAATACGGCGGCGGTTACGGCGACGACGCCGCTCACCAATACCGACCTCTCCTGGGTGACGATCACAACGACGGTCAGCGCGCTGGCGAATCTCAGCCTGCTGCTCGACAGTACGCCGACAGCCATCGCCGGTCTAACGGCGACGGTGCAGGCGCAGGTGATCAACCTGGGACCCTCGTCGGCGGTGGGGACAGTCGTGACGCTGACGCTGCCACCGGGAACCAGCTATCAAGACGTGGAGCTGCCGCCCAACTGGTACGTTACGCCCAATCCTGACAACACGGTCACACTGACGACGACGGAGATTCTGCTACCGGGCGCCATTGCACCGCTGCTGCTGCATGTCGCTCTGGACCCGGCGATCCCGCCAGGCAGCAGCATCGCGTTCACCGGCGAGGTGACGTCGCTGACGCCCGATCAGGACCCGACGCAGAATCATGCCACCGCCGACACCAGCATCATCGCCGCCGCCGATCTTGCCGTTTACAAAATTGGTCCGGAGGCAGTGATGGCTGGCGCACAGGTGACCTACATCATCACAGCGGAGAATCGCGGCCCGTCCGCGGCCAGCGTGCGCGACCTTAAGGATGCGCTGCCAGCCGGGATCACGCTGCAGGCGGCGACGCTCACAGTCGCCGGCGCCGGTGTGACCGCCTGCGTGGACGCCATCTGTCAGGTGCAGCGCCCGATCACGGTCGGCGAGACCATCACTATGACCGTTGTCGGCGTAGTCGATCCAGCGCTGATGGAGGGAGCGCTGCTCACCAACACGGCCACGATCTTCGCCGAGAATCTGACGCCTGACCCGGACGAGAGCAACAATCAGGCGCTACACGTAGCCCCAGTTACGACGCTGGCGCAGATCGGCATCGACAAGTACGATCTGACTGACCCGGTGGCGCCAGATGGCCTGCTGGTATACGTGCTAGTCGTCACTAACACCGGACCGAGCCTGGCGCGCAACGTGGTCGTCACCGACACACTGCCGCCGCATGTGACCTATCACAGTACGACGGGGACGTGCACGGAATCTACACCGGGCACAGTCGCCTGCACCGTCGGCGACCTGGCGGCAGGGGCGCGCACGAGCTTCCTGATCGTGGTTAAGGTAGATGCTACGGCGCCCAATGGGGTCATCCTGCGCAACACGGCGATGTTGACCAGCACGACGCCACTCACCAACAGCACGCTCTTTGCCGATGAGCCAACGCGTGTGCTACTAAGCGGCGGCCCGCAAGCTGATCTCGAAGTGGTCAAGACGGTGGATCGCATGGTGGTGCAAGGTGGCAACGAAGTGACCTTTACGTTGACGATCACCAATCACGGCCCGTCGCCTGTGCGCAACGCACAACTGCTCGACCTGATCCCCACTGGCCTGACGTTGGTGCGCATCCAGACCAGTCAGGGCTTCTGCAATGCTGGCATCAGTTGTCTACTCGGCGCGCTGGACTTTGGCGTTGACGCCAATGGCGAGCCAATCATCGAGGGGACAGCGACGGTGACTGTCGTCGCGCGCGCGGGCGTCGACCTGGCGGATGGCATTGTCCTGACCAACACTGCCTACGTCCAGTCCGAACTGAGCGACCCGCAGCCCGACAATAATCTTGATGACGCGGCGGTGGAGGTCAGCGCTCAGTATGCCGACGTTGACATCGTCAAGACCGGTGCGCGTTACGCCACCGCCGGTGAGGTGATGACCTATACGCTCACTGTGAGCAATCGCGGCCCGGCAACTGCCGAGCATGTGACTGTCAGTGACCCGATGCCGGTGGGCGTGCGCTTTGTTGCAGCGGCGCCGTCACCCTCAGGCGGTACGCTTATGGAACCGGTATGGACGCTAGGTGCGTTGGCCAATGGCGCGACTGTCGCCATCCAGGTGGTTGTGCAGGTCGATCCGCAGGCGCCGGCGGCGTTGGTCATCGTCAACACGGCCAACGTCACGAGCACGACGCCCGATACGAATCTGGCCAACAACCTGTCTGCGTGGACGACGCAGAGCTACGGCGCCGCCGATCTGGAGGTGATCAAGACGGCTGATCGCACCGTCGTCTTTGGCGACGAAACGATTCTGTACACGATCACAGTCAATAACCATGGCCCATCGCTCTCGGATCGGGTCGATGTCAAGGAGTTGATCCCTCCGGGCACTGAGCTGGTGTCGTTGGGTGCATCGCAGGGTGTCTGCGTCAGCGCCATCTGTCAGGTTGGCAACATCCCGGTAGGCGAGCCGGTAGTCATCACTGCGGCCGTGCACGTCATCAGCCCGACCTTCCCGCCGGGTACAGTGTTGACCAACACAGCGGCAGCTTTCACCAATACGCCCGACCCGAACCCCGACAACAACACCGACGACAACGGTGTGATGGTTGGCCCGGTGGTGAATCTGGCCGCGCTCAAGACCAGCGTTGCTCAGACCGCAACAGTAGGCACGGTGATCTCCTTCACGCTGACAGTCACAAACTATGGCCCCTCGGACGCACCCTCGATCATCATAACGGATCATCTGCCTTACCGCTTCACCTACCTGTGGTCGACGGCAGTGAATGGATGCCGGATGCTGGACGACATGACGATGCTCTGCGACGCTGGTCCGTTGGCGGCAAATCGTGCACTGCACGTGGATGCCTACTTCTTTATCAGTTCTATCGGCTACGGCACAGTGCGAAATGTCATGGCGGCAGGCGCGCCTGGCGCCTACGACGGAGAAGGTGAAGCGGGGTCGGAGATCGAGCTGCCTACCAACCCGGTGCCGACAGCGCTGCTGCTGGAAAGTTACACGCTGAGCAAGACGGAGACTTCACTAGTCCTGCAGTGGAAGACGGTAAGTGAATTCAGGACAGCGGGCTTCCGTCTGTGGCGCAGCGAGTCGCCTGATCGGGGGCAGGCGATCCTGCTGACGCCCGATATGATTCCTGCGCGTGGTGTGGGTAGCTTCTACGCATATGAGGACTTTAGTGTGCGCAGAGGCGTGACCTACTGGTACTGGCTCCAGGAGATTACGACCGATGGCGGCGGCTGGGAGTACAGCGTGCTCTCAGGGCGCATCGGCGACATCAACCTCTACCTGCCCGCCATCCTGAACGGCTTCGGAGCGACGGCGGTGGACGCTCCCACTGCCGCCGATGTCGCTTCTCTGACCGCCACGCCGACTGCAATGCCGACAGAGACGCCGACTGCAGTGCCGACAGAGACGCCGACTGCAATGCCGACAGAGACGCCGACGGTGGCGCCCACCGCAACACCGTCGGCTTTCCCAACACCTCAGGCGGCTCTGCTCACTACGCCATCGTCGGCGCCGGATACGCCAACGCCCACTGCTGCACCGCTGGCAACCCCGGCGCCGATCGATACGCCCACTGCGCCGCCTATCAACGGTGATGACACAGCGGCTGGCGATGCAATCCTGCCAACGCTGCCGGCGCCTTTGCTGCCCATCATGATGACGCCCACGCCGCCGGAGGTTGCGCCCACCACGCACTGATGGCTTCTCCGGAGCGTCTGTCCGTTGATGAATGTCCAGCATGTCTGTAGACTTGCCGGACGCCCTGCAAGTTGGGGACGCGCATCATCGATCATCGCCTCTGGCGTGACGCGCCGCCTCGTCACGTCGGAGGCGATGACCTACTTTGCTCTGAACTCGATCGTCAGGCCATGCGTGGACAACAACAAGCTGCGTCTTCTCCGCACGGCCTGGAGATAGTGCACTCAATCCTTCTCCATCTCCACCCGCAAAAAATGGGTCGAGCACGAAATGCACGGGTCGTAATTGCGGATCGCCTGCTCACACTGCCAGGTCAGCTCGTTGAGCGGCAAATGGACGCGCGGTTCCACGAAGGCGCGCAGATCAGCTTCGATGGTGGCCTGGTTCTGCGCGGTCGGCGGCGTGATCTGCGCGGCGACGATCAGCCCCTGTTCATCCAGCACGTAGCGATGGTAGAGGATGCCGCGCGGCGCCTCGGTGCAGCCGTGCCCGACGCCCGCCTGCACAGTGTAGGGGACACAAGGTGCATCGGGCTGGGGGTAATCCGCCAGGATGCGCAGCGCCTCGTCGATGGCGTAGAGCGTCTCCACGCTGCGCACGACAATGCTCTGAAAGGGGTTGCGGCATTCCGTCCCTAGCCCGGCTTCCTGCGCCGTTGCCTGCGCCAGCGGCGAGAGGCGGTCAAAGTTGAGGCTGTAACGCGCCAGCGGCCCCACGAAGTAGTGCGCTCGACCCTTGATGGCGGCGTGCAGCGCCGTGCTGTGCGCCACGTGCTCCTCGACCATGAACTCCTCGAACGCGGCGATGGGAATGTCCAGCCCGCGATTCGAGACCAGCCGTCCTTCGTTGAAGGGATACTCGTCGGGATGGCGTAGCGCCACGAACTCGTAGTCTTGCGCAAAGTCGGGGAAAGGAAGCTGCCCCGTCCAGCGCACCAACTCGATCATGGCGTCGCGCGCCCACTTCAGCTCCTCGACGATCTTGTCCCACTCACGGCGCTTGGGGATGTGGTAGAAGCCGCCGACGCGCACGTTGATCGGATGAATCTCGCGGCCGCCGAGCAACGCCACGATGTCGTTGCCCGCCTTCTTGATGCGCAGCGCCTGCGTCACCAGGTCGGGATGATCGCCTGCCATCTGGATAGCGTCAGCATAGCCCAGGAAGTCGGGTGCGTGGAGCAGGAACGCGTGCAGCACGTGGCTCTCGATCCATTCGCCGCAGTAGAGCAGCCGGCGCAATTCACGCAGCGGGCCCGTCACCTGCACGCCGAACGCTTCCTCCATAGCGTGGACGGCGCTCATCTGATACGCAACAGGGCAGATGCCGCAGATGCGCGCGGTGATGTCGGGCGCCTCGGCGTAGGATCGCCCGCGCAGGAATGCCTCGAAGAAGCGCGGCGGCTCGTAGATGCGCAGCTCGGCTTCCTCGACCTTGCCATCCTTGACCTTGACATGAAAGGCGCCTTCGCCCTCGACACGCGCCAGTGCATCCACCCGAACGGTTTTAGTCGTGAGCGTGCTCATAGACCTCACTCTCCTTGCGGAATGCTTCACTTCCCGCGTTGTACGTGCGCAGCGCACGCCGGATCGTCTCTGGCTCCATGCCAAGCTGTTCGCGCCACCATGCCGTCAGCGCAGCGGTGTTGGGCGTCTCCATCGGACCATAGCAGCCGAAACAGCCGCGCCCATACGCCGGGCAGAGCGCCTGACAGCCCGCCTGCGTCACCGGCCCCAGACAGGCGATGCCCGCCGACACCATCACGCACGGCGCGCCGCGCAGCTTGCACTCCATACAGACGCTGTAGGTCGGGATGTTGGGTCTGCGCCCATGCAGATACGCGTTGATCACCTCGACCAGCTGGTATTTGTTGATCGGGCAGCCGCGCAACTCGAAGTCGACAAAGACGTGCTCGGCGATCGGCGACGAGCGTTTCAGCGTGTCGATGTACTCCGGGTGGGCGTAGACGGCGGTGGTGAACTCGCGCACATCGGCGAAGTTGCGCAGCGCCTGGATGCCGCCGGCGGTGGCGCATGCGCCGATAGCGATGAGAAACTTCGACGCGTCGCGGATTTCGCGAATGCGTTCGGCGTCGCCCGCTGTGGTGATCGACCCCTCGACCAGCGACACGTCATACGGTCCTTCCAGCACGGCGCGTGAGGCTTCGAGAAAATAGGCGATCTCGACCTGTCCGGTCACTGCCAGCAGCTCGTTTTCGCAGTCGAGCAGGCTGAGCTGGCAGCCGTCGCACGAGGCGAATTTCCAGACCGCTAGCCGAGGTTTGTGTTTGGCTGTCATCTCACACCTCCCACTTGCCAAAGAAGCGCTGAATGCGATCCATGCGGAAGACTGGCCCATCGCGACAGACGATGTGCGGCCCAAACTGGCAGTGACCACACATCGCCATGCCGCACTTCATGTTGCGCTCCAACGAGAGCCAGGTCTGCCCCGCGCCGACGCCGCGTTTTTGCAGCGCCTGCACCGCGTAGCGCATCATCACTTCGGGGCCGCAGAGCAACGCGGCGGCATTGCGCGGCTCGAAAGGCGCGCGCGGGATCAGCGCCGTCACCAGGCCAACGTTGCCGTGCCAGTCGCCGGTGGCGCGATCCACCGTGACATAGACTTCGAGATCGAAGCGGGCGCGCCAGCGTTCCAGTTCGGCGCGATAGAGTATGTCCTCTGGCGTGCGCGCGCCGTAGAGCAGCACGACGCGCGCGTAATCGCTCCGGTTCGCCACCAACTGATAGATCGCCGGGCGCAGCGGCGCCAGCCCGATGCCGCCCGCTACGATGACGATGTCCTTGCCCGTCAGTTCCTCCAGAGGCCAGTGTGTCCCGAAGGGGCCGCGCACGCCGATCACGTCGCCTTCGTGCAGCGTCGCCATGCGCCGCGTCACGGCGCCGACCGCGCGCGTGGTGTGCACCAGCCGATCTGGGTTCGCCGGGTCGCCGCTGATCGAGATCGGGATTTCGCCCAGCCCGAAGATGTAGAGCATGTTGAACTGACCGGGCGTGAATGCGCCATGCTGGCGCGCGCTCACCGGCGTCAACTCGACGGTGAAGGTGTCGTCGTTCTCCTGCACGCGGCGGGTGACGCGGCAGCGATAGGGTTTGCACGCGCTGGAGCCGTAGACCGGCGTCGATGGGCGCGGCAGCTTACGCAAGGGTGTTTGCATCATAGGTCTCCCTCCTTCCTCACGCCATCTCCAGGATCGGTTCGGCGGGCGGTTGACCGACGTCCTCGGCGCGCAGCGCGGCCACCTCCGCCGTCAGGTCGATGCCGACCGGACACCACGTGATGCAGCGCCCGCAGCCGACGCAGCCGATGCTGCCAAATTGATCCTGCCAGCCCGCCAGCTTGTGCGTCAGCCACTGGCGATAGCGTGCCTTCGCCGAGGTGCGGATGCTGCCGCTGGAGATGAACGAGAACGCCGTCGAGAAGCATGAGTCGGTGCGCCGCCAGCGTTCCGCCATCTGCCCGGTCAGGTCGGTCGTGTCCTCGATGGTGAAGCAGAAGCAGGTGGGGCAGACCAGCGTGCAGTTGCCGCAGGTCAGGCAGCGCTCGGCGACGGCGTCCCAGTGCGGGTGCTCGACGTTGCGGTAAAGCAGCTCCTGCAAGCCGGTGGTCTCCAGCGTGCGCCCCATCTGGCTGGCAGCCTGCGCCACCACTGCCGCCGCCAACTTGATCTCACCCTCACTGGCGACGCGATGGGGCAGCGCCGCCAACACCTCGGCGCCGCGCTCGCTGCCTACGGCGACCACGAAGCGATGGGCGCCTTCCAACAGTTCGGTTAGCGCCAGATCGTAGCCAGGCCCGACGCCCGGTCCGGTGTCCAGCGAGGCGCAGAAGCAGGTGGCGCCCGCCTTCCCGCAGTTGACTGCCACGATAAAGGCAGCGTGGCGTCGCGCCTGATAGTCGTCGTCCACAACCGCGCCGCGCGTGTAGATGTCGTCGAGCCGCTGGATTGCTGCCAGCTCGCAGGCGCGCACGCCGATGAAGGCGTAGCGCGGCGGCGGTGCATTGTCGTCGACAAATTCGAAGCCGTCGGCAGTTTTGCGCGCCCGCCAGAGCATGCGCAACGGCGGGCTGAGAAAGCGCTTCCAACTGTGAGGGCCTACGGTGTAGCCAAAGATGGCGGCGTCGCCACGCCGCGCCAGCCGGTACGTTCCGCCTTCCTGCACGTCGGTCCAGCCAACAGGCAGCTCCTCGACGCGTTCGACTGCGCCGTAGATGATGACATTGTTTTCAATTTGAGGGGCGATGATTGCGTAGCCGCGCGCTTGCAGGGCATCGAATAGCTGCTGCAAATCGGCGCGGTCGAGGACATACAGCCGGTCGTGTGGTTCGTGTTCGGTCATACTTCATCTCCTCAGCAAAGTGGAAGATGGCACTGCAGCATTGTCTTCACCGGCCAAAGGCAACCAAAAACGGCGTCCTCTGGCTGGCACGATCAACCTGGACGCCGTAACTCGCAATGCAAAACCAATATTGGGGAGAGCACGGCCGGCGTCATTGCCAGGCCCTCGCCGGTCAACCGCACGTTGCGAACAACCATTGAGGCGTGCACAGCCTTCTCTCCACATTGGAAAGAAGTGCTTTCTTAGTGTAGCAAAATACGGCGAGTGCGTGAATAGTCAACTGGCTAGTTTGCGAAAAAATTCACAAATGTACAGGTCAGGGCATCATGAGGGGTGCTGCCTTGCTCTGTGTCGGTTGGATACACTGGTCAAGCAGTGGCGGCATCCAGGAGCTCGAGGATGGCGGCGACGCATCGGTTCACGCCCTGTCGCACCGCCGCGCAGACTGCCTGGCCATGTGCAAACTCATGCCCCTCCACGCCAAAGACCCACACGTGAGGCGGCAGGCGATGCAGGGTGCGCGCCAGGTCGAGCAACGCTGTCAGGTCAAAGGCATGGCTGGAGCAGAACGACAGGTTGCCCGGCAGCGACTCCCGACTGAGGTCGAAGCAATGCACCGTTCCCGGCGCGGCGCCCGGCATGACTGCATCGACCACGATCAGTCGGTCAGCCTTCTGCCACGCGTCGATGAGTGAAGGATCGACCACGCTCGTAGCGATGACGGTGACGCCCGGCAGATCATGGGCGCGCAGCGCCTGTGCAACCAACAGTCCGGCTGCGTCGTCGCCACGCCAGGCATTGCCGATGCCGAGTATGAAGGTGTGCAGGATTGATAAGTGTGTCAACTCTCATGCTCCATCAGCGCCCGACGTTCCTCTGTGTAGTTGCCGAAGCCGGTCGTCAACTGATTCAAAAACGAATCGTATTGACCAGCCCTAACTCACGATAGAGCAGGCGCAACGCTGGATACCTTCATCGTTGGCCTAATTTGTCATTATCGAGCAAATGACTGATGAATTCTCCCCAACAAGACAAAGTCGTGCAAATTGAGGACTATGATCCGCCAGGCGACCGGTCGCTGGGCGAATCGGCACTATCTGCACAATCACCATCTGGAGCATGTCAAACAGCATCCGCCACCAGGGACGCCCTCTTCACGTCTGCGCGCGGCCAGCAGGACTTGAGTCCTTTTCACGCCAGGGGGCTGCCTTCGACCGTACTTCACGGCTGTGCTTCACACAAAGACAAAGCCGCGAAGTTGAAGGTGAGTTCCTTACGGAAAACATGAAAACGCTGCCTAGAAATCAGGAACTTGTGAGTGTACTAGCCCGCGCCGAGACGCCTTGTTCGTCCAGCCGATACGCTGCATCCAGAATCTCGACGACGTGCAACACGCGGACAGGCATGCCCCGCTGCGCCACGCCCGCGCGCATCTGGATCATGCAGCCGGTGTTGGCGGAGGCGATGACCTCGGCGCGCGTGGCCGCGCTGTGGTCGAGCTTGCGCGCCAGCAACTGCGCCGCCATCTCCGGCTGCAGAATGTTGTAGGTGCCGGCGCTGCCGCAACACATGCTCGACTCTGCCATCTCCACAAAATCCAGGCCGGGGATTGCGGCCAGCACCCGGCGCGGCTGGCTGGTGATCTTCTGCCCGTGCGCCAGATGGCACGGCTCCTGGTAGGTGACGCGCCACGGCAAGGATGACTGCGGCGGGCGCGGTCCCAACTCAGCCAGCAGTTCGGTGATGTCGCGCGTCCGGGCGGCAAGCGCTGCAGCGCGTTCGGCATAGAGTGGATCGTCGCGCAGCAGATGACCGTACTCCTTGACGTGGTGGGAACAGCCCGCCGCGTTGACGACGATGACATCGGCGTGCGCCGCTTCCAGCGCGTCGATGTTGCGTCGCGCCAGTTCCCGCGCCCGCGCCAGCTCGCCGCCGTGTTGATGCAACGCACCACAGCACTCTTGACCGCGCGGCAAGACCACTTCACAGCCATTGACGCGCAGCGCGTGGATCGTGGCTGCGTGCACAGCTGCGAACGCGACGCTCTGTACGCAGCCGGTCAGCAGCGCCACGCGGCGCGGCGATTGCTCCGCTGCGGTCCATAACGGCGGATAGACGCTGCCATCCGCGATGACAAAACGATCATCGATGCGCGGCAGCAGTTGTTCGGCGCCCTCCATGCCTAGCAGGCGCAGCACACCAAGCCGGCGCGCCAGCCACTGCAGACCGCTGCGTTGATAGAGCCACAAACTGCGGGCAAACAGGCGCACACGCCCCAGGCTCACGAACAGCCATTGAAAAACCGTCCATTCGATCACGCGGCGCAGCGCACTCTTCTGACGCACGGCGGCGGCTTGAGCGCGGCCCGCCTCATGCAGATGGCCATATTCAACGCCCGACGGACAGACCGCCTGACACGCCAGACAACCAAGACAGAGATCCATCTGCGCCAGGAAGGAGGGGGCAGTTGGCGCCAGTTGCCCTTCGCCAACCGCGCGCATCAAGGCGATGCGCCCGCGTGGGGAAGCTGGCTCCAGATGAAGCAGTGAATAGGTCGGGCACGATTCCAGGCAGAGGCCACAGCGGACGCATGCGTCGTAAAGCGCGGCGTTCGGTGCGGATGTATCTGCCAGATGGAGCAAGCCGTGAAAATCGGTGGCTGCACCGGCTGGGCTGGCTGCACCGGCTGGGCTGGCTGCGCTGGTTGGCGTGGCAACGCTAGTTGACATGGAGCACCTCCATCCCGGTCATGTGCGCAGGGGTGGTTGTCTGCGCATCGGCGTGCAGCAGGCTGGCTGAAACCAGGTCGCGTCCGTAGTTGAGGATGCCATGCGGATCGAAGCGTTGCTTCAACCGCTGCATGACGGTGAGCGCTGAGGGCGCTGCGCCCCACCGGTCGAGTGACGCATCGCATCCATTGGGTGCGGCCGCCACGATGGTCTGGGGCCAGCGTCGCCGCCAGTGTGCAAGCCGTTGCGTCACTCGTGTCTCGGCGCCGGTCAGCCGCAGCCAGATCACGCCACTGGCTGCATCCGCCAATGTCGTCACGCCCAACCCGTCCGTAGCGCACGCCGCCGTCAGTTCAGTCAACGCCGCCGCTGTATCGACCGCGCGCACATTCACGCGCAACAGCCATTCTTGCGCACCGCACGCCGCCATCTGGCTGAAATCCGTCAGCATCGGCCAGCATGCCTCCAACGCGTGCGCTTCGATCGTGGCAATGGCGGCGCCGTTGGCGTCCTGCATCCAGGCGGCAACTTCGTTGACCTGACGCTCTACAGCTGCACTGCGACCGTCGAAGCGCACCAACAGCCGCCACCGGCGCAGACTCTGCGCCGCAGATGGCGTTGGGTCAAGCGCAGCGTCCAGGAGCAACACCGCCGCCGGTTGCAACCGTGATCGCAACAGCCGCTGCACCACGCCATCCGCGTCTTGCGGCGTGGCAAACGCGGCGATGACGGCGGCGCTGGTTTCGGGCAACGGCTGCAGCTTGAAGATCAGCGCAGTGAGCACGCCCAGCGCGCCCAACGCGCCATATTGCAGCCGCGCCAGGTCGTAGCCCGCCACATTCTTGACCACCATCCGCCCCCGGCGAAAGCTGCGCCCATCCGCACGGACAACCTGCACGCCGAGCAACAAGTCGCGCGCCGTGCCATAGGCAAGCCGACGAAGACCGGTCACCGGCGCACCCGCCGCCACGATGCCGCCAAGCGTGGCGCGCCCTGCCAGTGGCGCGTCCAGCGGCAACATCTGCCCTGTCGTCGCCAGCGCAGCATTGACTGCCGCCAACGTCGCACCGGCTTGCACTGCCAGCGTCAGGTCGGAAGGGTAGTGCGCCTCGATGGCGTGAAGCCGTTCCAGGCTGAGCGCCAGGTCGTACCCGGCCAGGGCGCCGCCGAGATGACGGCAGGTGTTGCCGCCGACAGGCGTCACGTGTAGGCGCTGTTCGTTGGCATAGCGGAGCACGGCGGCAGTCTCCTCGACGCTGCCGGGTCGCACGACGAGTCGCGGTTGCCGGTCGCCGACTGCATACGCCGCCGCGTCGGTCGTAGCGACCGCATCCGCCCCGACCAGCCGGGCGAACGCGGTCGCAAGCGCGTCGTCACTGCGCATCTTGTGCAGGATGACGGCGGGCGAGTGGCCGTTGTGGGCAGCGTCTGCCGGGGTGGGAGGCAGGTGATTGGCTGGCGCGCCCGGTTGGTAGAAGCGCGGGAAAATCTTGCCAGGATTGAGCTGCGCCGCCGGGTCGAAGCTCAGTTTGACCTCCCACATGGCGTCGAGATCGTCCTGCGTATAGAGCAGCGCCATGTAATTTTGCTTTTCCGTGCCGATCCCATGTTCGCCGGAGACTACCCCGCCGACTTCGACGCACTTTTCCAGGATTTCGGTCGCCGCCAGCTGGGCGCGCGCCACTGCATCCTGGTTGCGCCGGTCAAAGAGGATGGTCGGATGGATATTGCCGTCGCCGGCGTGAAAGAAGTTGCCGATCGGCAGTTGATGGCGCGTCGCTGCCTCCTCGACAAACGCCATCACCTCCGGCAGGCGATGGCGCGGCACCACGCCATCCTCCAAAAAGTAGCTGGGAGCGATGCGCCCCATGGCGCCAAGCGCACTCTTGCGCCCCAACCACAGCGCCGCGCGTTCGGCGGCGGTGGTTGCACGCCGCACCTCCCCGGCGCGGTGCGCCCGGCAGATGTCGGCGATGCGCGCCATCACTGCGTCGAGACCGTCGGCCACGCTTTCGACCTCAATCAGCAGTACGCCGCCGACGTCGGTCGGATAACCAGCGTGGACGGCTGCCTCGACCGCGCGACAGACCTTGCCATCCATCATCTCCATCGCGGTTGGCACAATGCCGGCGGCAATCACGGCGCTCACCGCAGCTGAAGCGTCCTCGATGGTCGGGAAAGCGACCAGCAAGGTGCGCACTGCCTCCGCCTGCGGCATGAGCTGCACCGTCGCCTCGGTGACGATGCCAAGCGTGCCCTCCGCGCCGACGAGTACGCCCGTCAGGTCATAGCCATAGGCGTCTGCCAGCGCGCTGCCGGTCTGCACCACCGCGCCGTCAGACAAGACGACCGTCAGCCCGACGACATGGTTGAGCGTCACGCCGTGCGCCAGACAGTGGGGACCGCCCGCGTTCGAGGCGATGTTGCCGCCGATCGTGCTGGTGCGTCCGCTGCCGGGGTCGGGGGCGTAGGTCAGCCCGACCTGGTTGGCGGCGGTCACGAGCTGCTGGTTGACAACGCCCGCCTCCACCACCGCACGCCGGTTGCCGGCGTCCACACTGCGGATGGTGCGCATCCGCGTTAACACGAGGAGGATGCCGCCGTGCAGCGGCAACGCGCCGCCCGACAGTCCGGTTCCTGCACCGCGTGCCACCAGTGGAATGCGCTCCTTCGCCGCCAACTGCGCGATCTGGCTGACTTGCGCCGTCGTGGTCGGCAGCGCTACGACATCGGGCATGTGCACATCGAACGAGGCGTCGTATGTGTAGACCAGCTTTGCGTCCGGCGTCGCCAGCACCGCGTCTGCGCCGACAATCGCCTGCAGCGCATGGACAAGGTGTGCGTGATTCATGGTTTTGCTGCCATCAGTTGCGTTGCCATTGCCGCCGTCACCGGGTCACTCACCTGGAAGACATTGATGAGGAGCAGACCGATCAGACCGGCGAGCGCCACGTAGTAGAGGGTGGGCAGCGCCGTCTTGCGCAGGGTGACGCCCTCTTTGCCGAGCAGCCCAACCGTCGCCGACGCCGCCACCACGTTGTGAATGGCGATCATGTTGCCAGCCGCGGCGCCGACCGATTGCAGCGCCACGATCAGCGCGCCGGAGATCATCAGGCGCTCCGCCACGCCGTATTGGAAGAGACTGAACATCAGGTTGCTCACCGTGTTGCTGCCGGCAATGAAGGCGCCCAGCGCGCCGATCGTGGGGGCAAAGAGCGGCCAGATGCCGCCGACATTGACCGCCACCCATTCCGCCATCGCCACCGGCATGCTGGCGTATCCCAGATCGTTGACGCCCGAATTGATGTAGACGCGCACCATCGGTACGGTGAAGATGAGCACAAAGCCAGCGCCCAGAATGACCTTGCTCGAATCGCGCACGGCGTTGCCGAGACCTTGAGGCGACATGCCGTGTACGAAGTAGGTGATCAACACAACCACGATCAAGATCGTGCCGGGCAGATAGAGCGGCGTGGTCGAGGCGGAGATGCCGGCGCCGAAGATGTCATTCCACTTCAGCGCAAAGCTCTTGAGGAAAGCGCCGACCGGCAGCGAAGGCAGCCGCGTAATCACGAGGAGGAGCGCCACCAGGAGGTAGGGAATCCATGCCTTCCACACCGGCATCGCCTTTGCCGTCAGGTGATCGAGTTTGATCTCAAGCTGGCCCAACCATTCGCTGCTCCATTCCTCAGCCGGCGCAAAGTCCCAGGTGTCCTTGGGCGTCAAGAAGCGCTTGCTGGCGGCAAAGGTCATGATCGCCAGCCCAATCAACGAACCCAACAGCGAAGGGAATTCCGGCCCCAAGAAATAGCCGGTGAGCATGTACGGCACGGTGAAAGCTAGACCGCCCAGCAGGGCAAAAGGCAGGATCGACAACCCTTCTGTCCAGGAGCGACGCTTGCCGAAGAAGCGGGTCATCATCATGATCATCAGCAGCGGGATGAGCGTCCCGACCACGCCGTGCACCAACGCCGCGCGTACAGTGACAAGCTGCAAATATTGGTTCATGTCCATGCCCGCCAACGCCAGGTGTGCGTTCACCTCGGCGCTGTCCAGACCACCGCGCACACCCACCAGGATCGGCGTGCCCACGGCGCCGAAGGTGACCGGCGTGCTCTGGATCATCATGCCGAGCATCACTGCCGCCATTGCCGGGAAGCCAATCGCCACCATCAAGGGCGCAGCGATGGCTGCCGGGGTGCCAAAACCGGCGGCGCCCTCGATGAACGCACCGAAGAGCCAGGCAATGATCACGACCTGCACGCGGCGGTCGGTGCTGATGTTGGCAAAGCCGCGCCGAATCGCCGCCACGCCGCCGGAGTATTTGAGCGTGTTGAGCAACAAGATGGCGCCAAAGATGATGAAGAGGATGTCGAAGGTCATCACCAGCCCTTGTATTGTCGAGGCAGCCACGCGCGCCGCCGACATGCCCCAGAACGCCACCGCAATCACGACTGCAATCACATAGACGACCGGCATAGCGCGGCGCGCCGGCCAGCGCAGCCCCACCAGCAAAATCGCCGCCGCCAGAATCGGCATAACCGCCAACAATGCTTGAAGCCCAAGACTCATGTGGATGCCTCCTTTGAAGCCTGCAACAGATTCACTTGTGTGAAACGGGAAGTGTTGCCTGCAAGGCTACTGCACAGCGGAGGAGAACGCCATCGTTCGTGGCGAGAAGTTTGATGGAAAAACGAGGGGGAACGAACGAGAAGAGAACGATGCCAGCCGCCGACGCAACCCGACACCCGGTTGCGCCGGCGGCTGGCGATCTGCGGCTAAAGTGATATGCGATAGAGAAACCGAGTTTCTTTGCCGTCGATTCGGTCAGGGCTGTGCTGATCAGAAACTCGGTTTCTCAAAGTAGCGCTGCTTTAGATATGCCCGCCTGCCAATTTCTTCGAGGGTTGCACCGTCGTCCAGCCATGCGCCTTGTAGAGGAAGACGCCCAGCGCCGCCAGCGCCAGCAGCAAGCCGATCACGACCGCCACGGTGTACGGAATGCCCAGACCGATCGGCGAGTACAGGATAAAGGTGAAGCTGACTGCGCTCATGAACGTTGCAGGCAGCGAAGCGATCCAATGATACTTTGCGCGTTCATGCTGCACGAGCCAGATGGCGCCCGCCCACAGGCCAAGCATCGCCAACGTCTGATTTGCCCAACCGAAATAGCGCCAGATGATGTTGAAATCGACGAGCGAAATCGCATAACCGAGGAGGAACAACGGAACCGCCAGCAAGAGCCGTTTTCCAATCTCGCGCTGGCTGAGCTTGAACGACTCCGCCAGGATCAGACGCATGCTGCGGAAGGCAGTGTCGCCGCTGGTGATCGGCAGGATGATGACGCCCAAGATCGCCAGCGCGCCGCCGATCGGTCCCAGCAGCGTCCGCGCGACTTCGTTGACCACCGCTGACGGCGAACCGGCGGCGATCACGCTGTTCATCGCTTCCGGCGATGGGTAGAAGGACAACCCCACCGTCACCCAAATCAGCGCAATGACGCCTTCCGCAATCATGGCGCCATAGAAGACAAAGCGGCCATTGGTCTCGTTCTTCATGCAACGCGCCATCAAAGGCGACTGCGTCGAGTGGAAACCGCTGATGGCGCCGCACGAGAGCACGATGAAGAGCAGCGGCCACAGCGGCAGCCCGTCAGGATGCACATTGGCGAAGAAATTCTGGTTGGGGATGATGTCGTAGCCGTGCAGGAACAGTCCACCCGCAATGCCAACGGTCATAAAGAGCAACAGCGCCCCAAAGATCGGGTAGATGCGCCCAATGATCGTGTGGATCGGCACCACCGTCGCCAGGAAGTAGTAACCGAAGATCAACGCCACCAGCCAGGTGGTTTCCATGCCGGTCAGCCCGCTCAGCAACTTTGCGGGGCTGAGGACAAAGACCACGCCCACCAGCAGGAGCAGCAGCAAGGAAAAGAAGCGCATGACATAGCGCGCCGGCATCCCCAACGCATCGCCGACGATCTCCGGGATGCTCTCACCCCGATTGCGCACCGAGACCATCCCGCTCAAAAAATCGTGCACGGCGCCCGCAAAGATCGAGCCAAAGACGACCCATAAGAGCGCCTGTGGCCCGTAGAGCGCACCGAGAATCGGCCCAAAGATCGGCCCGATGCCGGCGATGTCGAGCAACTGAATCAAGAAAACTTTCCATGTCGGCATCGCCACATAATCGACGCCGTCTGTCTCTGTGTAGGCGGGCGTCGGTCGGTTGCGGTCGATGCCAAAGACCGATTCGACGAATTTACCATAGACCAGGTAGCCCAGGATGAGCAACACCACACAACTGATGAAAAGCAGCACAGTTTTTCTCCTTTGGATAAGCAAATCAATGTACGGAAATGGGAAGTATCCAACCAGTCCGTCATGATCGTAACGAATTGTGAACATTTTCACAATCGTTCGTCAGACAGCGACCTGGCGGAAAAAGAGGGATTTGCGCGCGAGGCGGCGGCGCGGAAGAACTAGTTCGTGCGCGCGTGCCTAGCGGCGCCGCGCCAGCCGCGCCGCCTCGCGCCGATTGTTCACGTGCAGCTTGGAGAGAATGTTGCGCACGTGCGCTTTGACGGTGTAGAGGCTGATGTCCAGCGCGCGTGCAATCTCCTTGTCAGCCATGCCCTGGGCGAGCAGGTCGAGCACTTCTTGCTCGCGGTCGGTGAGCGCCGCAAAGGCGTCTTCTTCGGACACGGCGGCGGGATAATGCGTGGTGAAGCGGCGAAACTCCGCCATCATCAGTGCGGCGATCTCTGGCGTCAACGCGGCTTCCCCGCGCGCGGCGGCGCGGATCATCTCCAGCAGTTCGTGGGCGCGGATCGTCTTGACGAGATAGCCCTGGGCGCCGTTGCGGATCGCCTCGAAGATGCGTTCTTTCTCGTCGCGCATGGTCAGCATGACGATAGCGGCGTCGGGCAGCGCCTGATGGATCAGTTTCGTTGCCTCCAGGCCATCGGCGCCGGGCATGTTGATGTCCATCAACACGACATCGGGGCGTAGCTCCTGCGCCATCACCAGTCCCTCTAGCCCGTCGCCAGCTTCACCGACGACTTCGATGTCGGGTTGGCTGCGGATGACGCTGGTCAGTCCGTCGCGGAAGAGGTCATGATCATCAACGACCAGCACGCGAATCTTGTTGGTGCGATTCATCTCTCACCTCGTGGTAATGCTCTCGGCGGGGGTGGATGTCAGCGGCCAGGTCACTTCGATGACGGCGCCGCACCCGGGCGCACTCTCGATCCGGAGTGCGCCGCCAAGGCGCGCAGCCCGCGCCGCCATCACGCG
>DMDA01000018.1:31787-33247 GCA_003451595.1 Chloroflexota bacterium
GCGCGTCGGGCGTGACCATGATGATGTGCGTTACGCAGCGCCTCGCCGACGATGCGCGCCAGCTCGGTGGCAGCGGCGCCCGCCAGCGGGATGTCCCTGGCGCCATCCAGGTGCAGGTCGATCTGTAGAGGAAGCTCGCGCCGCAGCGTTTCGACCTCGTCATGCAGCACCCGTTCCAGCGCCGCAGCGGCTGGCGGGGTGCTCTGCAACTGGCTGATCAGCGTGCGAATTTCTTTGGACAGATCATCGAGCACACGGCGCTGTTGCGCAACGCGCTGGCGAATCTCGTCCGGGCGCAGAAAGGTGATCTCGCTGTCCAGCACGTCGGTCTGCAAATAGAGATAGCCGATCATCTGGGCGGCGCGGTCGTGGATGTCGGCGGCAAGCCGTTCGCGCTCTTGCACAGCGGCCATTGCCTCCGCCTGCGCGCGCACCTGTTCGAGCAAGGTCAGATTGTCGAGCGTCAACGCGATCTGCTGGCCGATCGATTCCGCCAGCGCCACCACCTCCGGGCTGAAATCTTGTGGATTTTGGCTGAAGACGCCGAGCACGCCGAGGACGCGCCCCTGTACACGCAGCGGCACGGCAGCAAAGCCATGTAGCCCGCGTTCGCGCACCGCTGCCCGCGCCAGCCGCGGCGAGAGGGTGATGTCCTCCAACGCCAGCGGTGCGCCTGACAGTTGCACCTGGCTGAGCAAGCCCTCCCCCCGGCGATAGCGGCGCAGCTCATTCTGGATGTGGGCGTCGAATCCCTGACCGGCGGCCAGCTCCAGATCATCGTTGGCGTCCGCCATCCAGATGCCGCCCATTTCGGCGTTCATCACGCGCAGCGCCTGCGCCAGCGCAGTGTGCAACAGCTCACTGCGCGACTGGGTGCGGCTGGCGAAGGCGACAACTTCGGAGAGCGCCGCCAGCTCCTGGGTGCGCTGCGCCACCCGGCGTTCGAGCTGCGCGGCGGCTTCCGCCAGCTCGTCACGCGAGCGCTGAAGATGCTGGCGCATCGCCTCGAAGTTGGCGGAGAGTACGCCCAGTTCACCCGTAGCATCGACAACCACGGGCGTGCTCAGGTTGCCGGCGGCGATGGTGCGCGCGGCGGTCACCAGGTCATCGATCGGGCGGAGCATACGCCGTGCGATCCACAACACCGTCACCGCCAGCAATGTTGCCAGGAGCAGCGCGGCCATCAGACCGCCGGTGGTGACGCGCATCGCCGGCGCCAGCACTTCGGCGGTGGGCAAGAGCGCCAGCACCGTCCAGTTGCGCCGGGTGAGACGCGCCGCGCTTTCGTAGACCCGTGAGCCATCGGCGCGTAGCTCTTCTGTCTGGAGCGGCGGCAGTGGTTCGCGCTGCAAATACGCCCACAGCGCGTGGCTGCCGGTGTCGCGTATCTGCGTCAGCGCGCCGAACCGCCCGCTGGCTTGGATGTCGGCCCAGGCTTCGGGGGGAAGCGGCGTCAGGCT
>DMDA01000018.1:33462-43042 GCA_003451595.1 Chloroflexota bacterium
GATGCGGACGCGTTCGACGCGTTGCCAGAGTGCTTCTGGCGACAGTGTGACCGCCACCACGCCAAGAATGGTCGGTGTGCGCCTCGCGGCGCGCTGTGCTTCGGCGAAAACCGGCGCCGCCAACCAGATGATCGGCTGATGGTCGGGCAGAGCCAGACCCGGATCGGAGATGTAGGGCGCGGCAAGCGCCTGTTGAAAGAAAGGATGGTCGGTGAAGCTGCGCCCCACATAGCCGCCGTCGGTGGCCAGCAAAACTTCGCCGGTCGGGTCGAGTAGCACCACGGCGCGATAGGATGGGTCTGAGGCGAGAAAGTTGGTGAAATCCGCCAGGGTGGGCGTGAAGAGCGCCGAACGCTGCGCCGGGCTGGCGGCGGCGAATTGCTGCACCGAACGCGCCGTTGCCAGGTTGGTGATGCGCGCCAGTTCGCCGTCGATGTAGTTGTCGAGTGAGCGCGCCAATTCTTGTGTGATGCTGATCAGGTTCTGCGTCTGCAGCGCTTCGATCTCGCGCTGGTTTTCGCGGCTCAAATTCAGAAAGAGCAGCGCGATCGCGGTGGCCGCCACGATCAACATCGGTGCAGTCAGACGGAGCGTGAGCGGTGCAGCCTGCCGCCAACGGCGGAGGGCGTCGAACGCGCTCATGGCGCCACCTCCAGCGTGTGCGTGACGCCGTCGAAGTAGGCGCGCAGCGCGGGGGCGCCATCCTGCATCTGCACGATCGCCACGCTGTGCAGCCCGTCGCCGTTGGCGTCGAAGCGATACTCGCCCTGGACGCCCTGATAAGGCATCTGCCGGATGCGTGCGCTCAGGGCACTGCCGGCGGCGTCCGGCGCCTGGCGCCAGTGGTCAGCCAGCAGGTGAATTGCATCGTAGACCCAGGCGATGTAGGTGTCGGGCGCAAAGCCGAAGCGCTTCTGAAAGCGCGCCACGAAGGCTTCGGCGTGCGCCTCGTTCTGCAGCAGCGCATCGACGACAACATAGATGCCATCCTGGGCATCGGCGGCGATGTTGTGCGCAGGCACGGTCGCGCCGCCTGGCGAGGTGATCACGGTGGCGTCGATGCTCCGGTAGCGCAGACTGCGCAACAACCGACCGACATCGGCGCCATTGGTGCCATAGACCAGCACCGTGTCGAGGTCAGCGTTGGCAAGTTGGCGCGCGATCGCGTCCATCTCCGGCGCGCCGGTCTCATAACCGATCTCCACAACGGGCGTCAGTTGGTGCGTCTGCAACTCCTGGCGGATGCGTTCCGCCCCACCGCTGCCGAAGGCGTCCAGGTCATGGACGACGCCGATGCGCTGGCTGTGCAGTTGTTCGCGGGCAAAGGCGACCATTGCCGCCGCCGTCACCCGATCGCTGGGGCGCATCCGAAACAGGTTGGCGTCCCCCAGCTCGGTGAGGCGGGCGTTGGTGGCGCCAATGAACATCGGCAAGGTGTGGTTGCGGTGTTCGGGGATGACATGCACAGCGTACGCCGATTTGAAGGGACCGATCAACGCGTCGAGGTTGTCGGCGGCGACGGCGGCGCGGTACTCAGCCAGCGCGGTTGCCGCGTCGGAGCGAACATCGCGCACGCGCAGCTCGAAGGGCTTGCCGTTGACGCCGCCAGCGTCGTTGATCTCCTCCACAGCCAGGCGCGCGGCGCGCAAGGTCAGATCGCCGATCTGCGCGCCGTCGCCGGTGACTTCCGTTTGCAGACCAATGCGATAGGCGCCGGTTTGAGGCGCTTCATCCGCGACGCTGCTCGCAAAATCTGTTGCACTATCCAGTAGAGTGGGCGATGTCGGTTGCGCACAACTGCTCAACAGAATGAGGAGCGCAACCACGATGATCGGAAGCTGAACCCTCCATGTGCGCCCGGTGCTGCCGCGCAGGCGACAACAAAATGTCGCGTGGTTCATGGCCTGTGCCTCTGTGGATAACCTTTGTGAAGGGCACAGTATACATCTGTCGAAGAGGCATTGCCAAATTCATCAAATTTGTTCTACTGGCTGGCTTGTCGGTCATGCCATCGCCCATTCGGCGGAGAGGAGCGCGGCTTGCTCCAGCACCGTCTGCGTGGCCCTCTCCTGCTTGTCCGGCGGGTAGCCGTACCGGCGCAGGATGCGCTTGACGAGCACGCGCAGTTGGGCGCGCACATTCTCGCGCAGCGTCCAGTCGATGGTGACGTTGTTGCGCACGGTGGCGACCAGCTCGCGGGCGATGGCGCGCAGCGTCGCGTCGCCGAGCACCTTGACCGCGCTGTCGTTGGTTTCGAGCGCGTCGTAGAAGGCGAGTTCCTCTTCGCTCAGCCCGAGCTGCTCACCGCGTGCATTGGCCTCGCGCATTGCCTTCGCCAGCTCGATCAGTTCTTCGATGACCTGCGCCGCTGCGATGGCGCGGTTCTGGTAGCGGCGGATGGTCTGCTCCAACAGTTCGGCGAAGGAGCGCGCCTGCACGATGTTCTTGCGCCGCCGCGTGGCCAGCTCGCCTTGCAGCAGCTTCTGCAGCAACTCGACGGCCAGGTTGCGCTGCGGCATGCCGCGCACTTCGGCAAGAAACTCATCCGAGAGGATCGAGATGTCCGGCTTCTCAAGCCCGGCTGCGGCGAAGATGTCCATGACGCCTGCGGGGGCGACGGCGCGGGAGATGATCTGCCTCACGGCATGATCGAGCTCCGCTGCGGGCCGCGCCTCGCCTGGCGCACGCTTGGCGAGCGCAGCCTGCACCGCCTGGAAGAACGCCACGTCGTCGCGGATGGCGAGCGCCTCCGCGTGCGGCGTCGCCAGCGCAAACGCCTGCGACAGCTCGCGCACGGCGCGCAGATAGCGCTCCTTGCCGTTCTCCTGCGCCAGGATGTGCTCCTGCGCATACGGCAGCAGCGCGAGCCGCTCGGCCGGTGCGCCGGTCGTCCACTTGGCGCGGTCGAAGCCGTGAAACAGTCCGCAGCAGACTTCGTACTTCTCGCGCATCACAGCCACAGCTTCGTCTTGATCGAGCGCGGTGCGGCCCGTGCCGCCGCTTTCGGTGTAGGTCGCCAGCGCCGCCTTCAGCTCGTGCGCCAGCCCCAGGTAATCCACCACCAGCCCGCCGGGCTTGTCCTTGAAGACGCGGTTGACGCGGGCGATCGCCTGCATCAGCCCGTGCCCGCGCATCGGCTTGTCGATGTACATGGTGTGCAGGCTGGGCGCGTCGAAGCCGGTGAGCCACATGTCGCGCACGATCACGAGCCTGAACGCATCGTTCGGGTTGCGGAAGCGGTTGGCGAGCGTCTCGCGCCGTGGCTTGTTGCGGATGTGCGGCTGCCAGTCGAGGGGATCGGAGGCGGAGCCGGTCATGACCACCTTGATTGCGCCCTGGTCGTCCTCGTCAGCCGCCCACTCGGGTCTGAGCTTCACGATCTCACGGTAAAGCTCGACGCAGATGCGCCGGCTCATGCCGACCACCATCGCCTTGCCGTCCATCGCCTCGAGCCGCTGCTCGAAGTGCGCGACGATGTCGCGCGCCACCAGCGCCAGCCGCTTTTCCGCGCCGACCACCGCTTCGAGCTGCGCCCATTTGGTCTTGAGCTTCTCCTTGCGCTCGACCTCCTCGCCCTCGGTGGCTTCCTCGAAGTCGGGGTCGATCTTGGGGCGCTCGGCTTCGTCCAGCGCCAGCCTGGCCAGCCGGCTCTCGTAGTAGATCGGCACCGTGGCGCCATCCTCAACCGCGCGCTGGATGTCGTAGACGCTGATGTAGTCGCCGAATACGGCGCGCGTGTTGGCGTCAGCCAGCTCGATGGGCGTGCCGGTGAAGCCGATGAACGAGGCGTGCGGCAGAGCGTCGCGCATGTGGCGGGCGAAGCCGTCGATGAAGTCGTACTGGCTGCGGTGCGCCTCGTCGGCGATGACCACGATGTTGCGCCGGTCGGAGAGCACCGGATGGCGGTCGCCCTTCTCTTCGGGAAAGAACTTGTGGATGGTGGTGAAGACCACGCCGCCCGCCGCCACTGCCAACAGCTCGCGCAGATGGGCGCGGCTTTCCGCCTGCACCGGCGGCTGGCGCAGGAGGTCGCGACAGCGCGCAAAGGTGGCGAAGAGCTGGTCGTCGAGGTCGTTGCGGTCGGTGAGCACGACGATGGTGGGATTTTCCATCGCCGGCTCGCGCACGATGCGTCCGGCGTAGAAAGCCATGGTGAGGCTTTTGCCCGACCCTTGCGTGTGCCACACCACGCCGACGCGGCGGTCGCCGGGCTTGCCGCCGGGCTGACGCCGCGTTGTGTAGCCGGCGGCGGGCTCGGCGACGATGCCGGCGCGGCGCAGCGCCGCGGCGCGCAGCGTCTCCTGCACGGCGACCCGCACGGCGTGGAACTGGTGGTAGCCGGCGAGCTTCTTGACGATGCGGCTGCCGTCGTCCTCGAAGACGATGAAATCGCGCACCAACTCCAGAAAGCGCCAGCTGTCCAGCAAGCCTTCGATCACGACCTGCAGCTCGGGCATGTGCGCGTCAGCCAGCGCCTCGCCGCCGATCGTCCGCCAGGGCTTGAACCACTCGCGACCGGCGCCGAGCGCGCCCACCCGCGCGTCGAGGCCGTCCGACGCCACCAGGACAGCGTTGGCGGCAAAGAACGACGGAAGCTCGGCCTGGTAGGTCTGGAGCTGCTGAAAGGCGCTCCAGATGGTGGCGCCCTCGCTGGCGGCGTTCTTGAGCTCCAGCACCGCCAGCGGCAGCCCGTTCACGAACAGCACTACGTCGGGGCGCCGCGTGTGCTTGTTTTCGACCACGGTGAATTGGTTGACCGCCAGCCAGTCGTTGTTCGCCGGCTTGTCGAAGTCGATCACCTGCGCCTGTGCGCCGCGGATGGCGCCGTCCGCCGCGCGGTATTCGACCGTCACGCCGTCCACCAGCAGCCGGTGCAGCGCGCGGTTGCGCTGGATCAGGTCGGCGCCGGGGGGCTGCATCAGCTTGCGGAAGGCGTCCTCCAGCGCTTCGGCGGGGAGGTCGGGATTGAGGCGGGCGAGGGCGTCGCGCAGGCGCTGCGCCAGCACGACCTCGCCGTAGCCGGCGCGCTCGGCTGCCGGCGTATCGGGCGCGATGTCCGGCCCGTGCGCGATCTGCCAGCCGGCGGCTTCCAGCCAGGCCAGGGCGGCTTGCTCGACGTCGGATTCGTTCAACGCCAAGGCGCCAGGACGCGAAGACGCAAAGGAGCGTTCTTTGTCCTCTTTGCGTCTCTGCGTCCCTGCGTCTTGGCGTTTATCTTGACTCATAGCCCGTTCACCACGCGATGAATACCATCCTTGACGACGCGCTCGCCGAAATTGATGACCAGACCGAGCTTCAGTCCGGTGAGCCGCAGGTAGGTCAACGTCTGCGCTTCGAAGATGGTGTTGTATTGGCTGGTCGCTTTGCACTCGACGATGACTCGGGCGGCCACGATCAGGTCGATGCGCAGCGGCGAGGCAAGGGTTTGGCCTTTGTAGGGGATCGGCAGGGAAACCTGCCGCTCAACGCTCAGACCGCGCTGGCGCAGTTCCCAGACGAGCGCCTCTTCATAGACGCTCTCGAGCAGGCCGGGGCCGCCCAGCGTGCGATGCACCTCGATGGCTGCCTTGACAATGTGCCGGCTGATCTGGTTTTCAATCAACGCCAAGGCGCCAGGACGCGAAGACGCAAAGGATGATTCTTTGCCCTCCTTGCGCCCTTGCGTCTCTGCGTCTTTGCGTTCGAACTCCATCACACAACCCTCCCGATGAACTTCTCGGCATCCTTGACCCGCAGCGCGCCGGAGATGAGCTTGGGCAGCAGCGCGTCGCGCAGGGCGGCGAGGGTGCGGGACTGCCGACTGCATGTATACGAGCGCTCATAGAGTTCCCGAAAGATCGCATCGAACCTCTCCAGAACTGTCGGAGACGGCAGTAGCTGCAGACTCATGTATGCGAGGTTGCGATTCAACCCGGGCACTGCCGAATCCGCGCCAAGCGAAGCAAGATCATGAAACTGGAGAGCATAAAATAGGAATGCTAGGCTTCGGCAGATAGGCTTTGGCACGACGTAGAACGTGGTGTCGATTGGAAAAAAGTCGGTGGGTACCCAAGTTGCGACTCCAGGGTTACCTTTTCGACCAACGACAATTCCAGGCCCTTTTACGAGCCGCTCGTCATGCCAACCCACTTGACCGTTCGAGCCAAAGACCGGGATGTTGCCATCGTGCCGATCCTCTGCCTTGAGTGCCTTTCCGTAGGCCAGTTCCATAAGATCGCCGAGTTTCTTCACCTCCCACCCCTCCGGAATCTCGCCGAGTTCGGAGTCGACGAGGCGGGCGGGGAAGAGGTCGAGGATGTGGGGAGGGAACGCGAAGACGCCAGGACGCAAAGACGCAAAGGAGGATGCGTTTTCCTGGCGTCCTGGCGTCTTGGCGTCTTGGCGTTGTGTATCCGCGCCTTGGCGTTTCATCTTCACGCGCACCGGCTCGAAGTCCACGAACCACGCCTGGAACAGCGCCCGCGCCATCTGCTCCAGCGTCTCGCTCATCCGCCGGTTCAGCTCGATCTTGTCGTCCAGCGTGCCGAGGATGTGGGCGATGGCGCGTTGTTCGTGGATGCTTGAGGGATAGGGGATGACTAGATCACTCAACAGCGACGTATTGAGTGATGGCATCGTCGCACCAACGGCTATAGATCGGACGTGCTCCTTGAAAGATGGCAGTCCGAAGAAATACGACAGATACCCGGAGTCGATCTTCGCCGGATCCGGACGCACGCGCAAGCACCGCCCCGAAAACATCCATCCATCCTCATCACTGCGTACTAGGGCACGACGATCAACCGATCCGACTCGACTGAAAACAATGTCGCCCTGTCGAAGGAGGTAGCGCGAAAGCCGATCTCGGTCTGAATCGGAGACTCTGGGTAGTTCTTGATGCAGGATGCGGTTCTCACCCAGATGCTCAACAGTGATGATCGGGGTTCCAACTTCGACATAGTCCTCCTGATGAAGCTGACTACCGAACGGTCCGGTTTGGATACCCGCTTCGCGATCACAGAGTTCAACGAGTCGACACTCTGCGAAGTCCGCAGCAAATGGACCGTACAGGGTCTTGCGCCACTCACCCGCCATTGCCTACCTCCTGCTGCGCCTGAGGTGCGCCCAGCACAAAGCGCGCCCTTTCGCGGCGCAGCATTTCGTAGGGCGTCATGTGACGGATGTTCAGGCCAATGCAGACATTGGGGATTTTGACCCGCTTTGTGGTATTCGCCGGCACTTCATGGCTAACCACCGTGAAACGATGGGCCAGGGCGTGCGCCACCAGATAGTAGTCTGCGATTTGAAAGAATGTGTTGATTGCAGCCGGTTCGTAGCCTTGCGTGGTAACCCATTGACTGACCGTGCCAAACGCTGCCAGGACTGAGGCATCGGGTGGAAGAAAAAGGGCATCCGCGCGTTGCTGAGCCCACTGCGCCAGGTCGTCGTTTCCGGCAATCAGCTCGTCAAGCACGCGTTCGATGCTGAACACCAGTCCGTGCTGATTGGCCCAATCCAGCCAATCCCAAAAGGCGGGGCAAAAATCGAAACCGTAGTGCAGATTTTTCGCCTGGATGAACACATTGGCATCGAGCAAATAAGCCATCAACGCCCCCCCAGCGTTTCAGCAAGTTTCTGGAAAGTCGCGTGTTTGCGGATTCCCAGGATTTGGTACGCCTCGCGGAAAAGCGTTTGTCCCTCCAGAGTGCTGATGAGAACGGCTTGAGCAAAGGTTCGACTGACCCGCAGGGGCAGCGTGTGATAAAAGTTTCCGCCGCCCTCGCCTTGCCGCTCGAACTGCTGCAGGTGTTCCAGCTCTTCTTCATAAGCCTGCCAGAAATCGTCACGGCTGATGACTCCCGCCTCAGCCATGCGCCGCAAAATCACCAGTGTACTGACCTTAAAGTGGCGCGCCAGTCGGTCGAGTGCGGAACGTCGCGGTTCACCTGGGCGGTAGATGCGGCGGAACTCTGCCAGCGGGACGAGCAACTCGGTGGCAACCTGATTGCACCACTGCTCAATCTCCGAATCCGGGAAAGTTCGCAATTGGACATTGGAAACACCGCCGCTGCCCAGCCAGAGGTGCGCCAGTTCGTGGGCCAGGGTGAACATCTGCCCTGCTTTGGTATCGGCGCCATTGATGAAAATGAGCGGCGCCAGCTCGTCCACCAGTGTAAATCCGCGGAATTCCTGAACGTCCAGTTTCCGATGCGGGTTGTTACCGACGACCCCGCTTGCCATGACCAGGATGCCAGCCGCTTCGACCTGTTCAATGAAGCGGCGCAAGGCTTGGCTCCAGGTAGGGATTTGGCTACGTTCTTCCACATCGAACCTGAGAAGGCGGCGAATGTTGGCGGCCACTTCGACCGGACGCTGCGCGATAGTGGCGCTGCGGATAAAGGGCAGGGGGCGGCTTCCTTCCCTCGTCAGAAAATCGCGATACCATGCCTGGCGTTGCTGGCAAAGATAGATGGTATCCAGCAAATCAGGACTGGGGCGCGCAGGCCGTCCCGGCAGGCTGCGGAAATCCGGGATAGGCAGCGGTTCTTCAGGCGGGGTGTTCAGGAAGAGATAGCCAATCGGCACATGCAAGACCTGCGCTAGCTGTTCAAGCTGCTTTAGCGTGGGCTGCGTTACGCCCTGTTCCCACTGTTCGTAATGCGGGAAACGTTTGGTTACTTCGCTGATGGCTAAACCGGCGCGTTCTCTGGCCCAACGGAGAAGAGCCGGTTTGACAGACACACGAAGTCTGGCTTTTTCATGCTCCATAGCTCAGCTCCTTCATGTTCCTGGCAATCTCAGCATCAACCTTCGCCGCTCCGTCTTGTGGCCGGACGGCTCATCATTCACACCGCTCATTTTTATGAGCGCTTTTTGTTCGTTTATGCGCGCGCTCATCAATCTTGCCCCTGGTGGCGTGACGAAATAACCATGCCTAATCACCGGATAACCGTGCGCGGTTATCTTATGCGCGGTGCGCATACCAGGCTCCCTGCTTGGCGCCCTGCTACACCAGGCTTCCGACATTGCATAAGCGCAGCAGCAGCCGGTAAGCTTGGTCGGGCGATAGATAGACGCCAGAGTTCGGCGACGTCGCCCCAGGTGATGCGCCCGTGTTTTTTCACGTATTGTACAACGAGGTCGCGATCGTTGAGCGGTGCGCGGCCTTCGCTCTTGAACTCGACGGCGAGCGACTCGCCGCCGCCGATCAGGGTGGAAAGCTCATCAGGGTTCATTGCGATCCGCTCCCAAAACCGAGTTCCTTCAAGTTGGCGGCAATCGCAGCATCCAGCCGCGCAGCCTCAGCTTGCTGCTCGCGTTGCGGGTCTCTCGTCGTCAGTGGTTTCATGGCTGCATCTCCCGTTGATCCTCGAACAGGTGCAGGTACGGCTCGAAACGGAAGCGGCGGTTGCGGGCGTAGCCCGTAATCTCCCTGAGCAATCCGATATCCACCAGGCGGCGAACGAGGTTATTGGCAGCAGGCGTTGTGATGTTCAACCACTCGCGCACGGTGGCCACCGTTACGATGGGATGGTCGAAGAGCCGATCCATCACGCGCTGGCCGTTGGCCGCGGCCCGACCGAGTTCTTCGGTGATCCTG
>DMDA01000018.1:43241-44373 GCA_003451595.1 Chloroflexota bacterium
TAGGCAGAGTGAAAATCGCGCCGTCGAGCCGTCCCAACGCGTAATCGGCTTCGGAGAGAAGATGGCGCAGCTCTCCGTTCATGACAAATGGGGGCTCTGGGGGAAGTGGCTTCGGGACGAACGCCCGGTAGCCAGCGGGCTGATGGATGTACTTCCCTGCCCGCGTTTCTATATGACGCTCTCCGTTTAGCATAAAACACATTCGTTGCTATAGTAAACGTAGCGTTTATTATGGCGCGAAATGCCGCGTCTTAGTAAACAAACCTTATTATCCATAGCCCAGCTCCTTGAGGTTCTTCCATATCGCGTCTTCCAGCCTCTGCGCCTCAGCTTGCTGCTCGCGCAGTTGCGCCACCAGCCGCTGCATCGTTTCTGCGAACGGCTCGCCATCGTCCTCCTGCGCCTCCGCGCCGACGTAGCGGCCCGGCGTGAGCACGTAGCCGTGCTTGCGCACCTCCTCCAGCGTGGCGCTTTTGCAGAAGCCGGGGATGTCGGAATAAACGCAAAGACGCGAAGACGCAGGGTCGCAAAGAGCCTGATTTTTCTTGGCGTCTTGGCGTCCTTGCGCCTTTGCGTTCATGTCTTGCTCCCCGCGCCAGGCGTGGTAGGTGTCGGCGATGCGGGCGATGTCCGCGTCGGTCAGCTCGCGGTGGGTGCGGTCCACCATGCGGCCCAGCTTGCGCGCGTCGATGAAGAGAATCTCGCCGCGGCGGTCGCGGAACTTGCCGTTCTTCCGGTCGCGGGCGAGGAACCACAGGCACGCCGGAATCTGCGTCGAGTAGAAGAGCTGGCCCGGCAGCGCCACCATGCAGTCCACCAGGTCGGCCTCGATGAGGTTCTTGCGAATCTCGCCCTCGCCGGACTGGTTGGACGACATCGAGCCGTTGGCGAGCACGAAGCCGGCCACGCCCGCCGGCGCCAGATGGTGGACGATGTGCTGCACCCAGGCGAAGTTGGCGTTGCCTTTGGGCGGCGCGCCGTACTGCCAGCGCTTGTCGCCGGCCAGGCGCTCGCCGCCCCAGTCCGAGACGTTGAAGGGCGGGTTGGCGAGGATGAAGTCCGCCTTCAGGTCGGGGAACTTGTCGGCGTGGAAGGTGTCGCCGTGCGCGATCTGGCCCTCGATGCCGCGGAT
>DMDA01000018.1:44596-45231 GCA_003451595.1 Chloroflexota bacterium
CCCTTCGCGGCCTTGCCGCCGTTGCCGTTCCCATTGGCATGTGCGCGGATGAACTCCACCGACTGCACGAACATGCCCGACGAGCCGCAGCAGGGGTCGTAGACGCGGCCGCGGTAGGGTTCGAGCATCTCGACCAGCAGCTTGACCACGCAGCGCGGGGTGTAGAACTCGCCGCCCTTCTTGCCCTCGGCGCTGGCGAACTGCGAGAGGAAGTATTCGTAGACGCGGCCCAGCACGTCCTTCGCGCGCGATGCCTCGTCGCCGACCTTGATGTTGCTGATCAGGTCGATAAGCTGGCCCAGGCGTTGCTTGTCGAGCGCGGGGCGGGCGTAGTCCTTGGGCAGCACGCCCTTGAGCGCCGGGTTGTCGCGCTCGATGCCCGCCATCGCGTCGTCCACGAGCTGGCCGATGGTCGGCTGTCTGGCTTGCGCCTTCAGGTGCGCCCAGCGCGCCTCGGGCGGCACCCAGAAGATGTTGACCGCACGGTACTCGTCGGGGTCCTCAGGGTCGGCGCCCTGGCTGCGCGCGGCTTCCAGCGTTGCGTGCTGTTCCTCGAAGGCGTCGGAGATGTATTTGAGAAAGATCAGGCCAAGCACGACGTGCTTGTACTCAGCGGCATCCATGCTGCCGCGCAG
>DMDA01000012.1 GCA_003451595.1 Chloroflexota bacterium
CTCGGCGTCAACACCTGGCTGATGAAAGGCTACTTCGACTCGATCCCGCGCGATCTGGACGAAGCCGCCACGGTCGATGGCGCTGGCCCCTGGTTGGTCTTCTGGGTGATCCTGGTGCCGCTGGTGCGCCCGATTCTGGTCGTTGTGGGCATGTTGACCTTCATCAGCACCTATTCCGAGTACGTGCTGGCGCGCATCATTCTCACCGATAAGGCGCTGTACACGCTCTCGGTTGGCTTGAATCTGTTCATCCAGAATCAATATTCGGGACGGTGGGGCATCTTCTCGGCGGGCGCCCTCCTGGCGGCATTGCCGGTTGTGCTCTTGTTCTTGATCTTCCAACGCTATCTGGTCGGCGGTCTGACCAGCGGCTCGGTGAAAGGCTAGATGGAGAGACTGGAGATTGGAGATTGAGATTAGGAGATTGGGAGATTGGAGATTGGAGACTGTCTTCCCGTCTCTCTCTTCCAATCTTCCTCTCTCCCGATCCCCCAATCTCCAATCTCTCAATCTCTCAATCTCTCAATCTCCCAATCTCATACTCACTCAATTTCCAACTACGATGTCTGATTTAGCGCAACCTGCCATGACCGACTTCGTCTTCGGCGGCATCGAGGCGGACGAACAACGCCTGCTCGCCACCGAACGCGACGCCCGCTCTGGCATCCGTCATTTTCACGCCATTACGCCGCTGGACCCGACGCCGGGACAGCCGGTTCGCCTCACTGTGCAGGTCGGGCCAGATGTCGCCGTCGACCGCGTCACTGCCTATGTGACTACCGACGGTGCGTTGCCTGTGGGCAGTCAGGGTGTGGCGCAGCAAGGCTTTGCTGTCCACCTGACGCCTGTCGCCACGCGTTGGGAGCCGTTAATCTGGGACTACGTCACGCTGTGGGAAGGCGAGCTGCCGGGACAGCCGGCGGGTACGCTCGTGCAGTACGTGATCGAAGGCTGGCGCAGCTTTGCCCCGCCTCTTTCTGTCTGGAGCCGGGAACAGCGCATCGATCGCACCAGCGAAGCGCGCACCCTCTACGGTTACCATGTGGATGACTTTGCGACGCCTACGTGGGCGCACCGCGCGATCGTCTATCATGTTTTCGTGGATCGCTTCACGGGCGTCGAAAATCGCTGGCTGGAACCTGGCGAAATGGAGCATTTTGCTGGCGGCACGTTGCGCGGCGTCATCGACCGGCTGGACTACATCGCCGCACTCGGCGTTACTGCCCTCTGGATTAGCCCGGTCTTTGTCACCGAGTCCTATCACGGCTATGACACGACCGATTATTTCAACGTCGATCCGCGCTTTGGCAGCAACGCCGATCTACTGGAGCTATTCGAACAGGCGCACGCGCGCAACCTGCGCGTGATTCTAGATTTCGTCGCCAATCACACCAGCGTGCAGTTTGCCCCCTTTGTCAAGGCGCTCAACGACCCATCCAGCGAATATCGCCGCTGGTTCAGCTTCGATCCCGTTTATGAACACGGCTACCGCACCTTTTTTGGCGTCGCCGCCATGCCGCAACTCGACGCCGATCTTCCCGCCGTGCGCGACTATCTGTGTCGGGCGGCGCAACATTGGCTTGCAGCTGGCGCCGACGGGCTACGTCTGGACTACGCCGCCGGGCCAAGCCACGTCTTCTGGAGCAGCTTTCGCGCAGCGTGCCGGCAGGTCAAGCCCGATTGCTGGCTCTTTGGCGAGGTGACGCGTGCTGGCGACATGCTGCGCACCTACAGCGGGCGGCTCGATGGCTGCCTCGACTTTAGCTTCTGCCGCGCCGTGCGTATGCTCTGCGCCCAACCACAGCCCGCCATGACGCTCAGCCAGTTCGCCAACCAGGTGCAGGCCAGCCAGCGCTTTTTTGACGCCGACTTCACACAGCCCGCGTTCATCGACAACCATGATATGAATCGCTTTTTATGGGCAGCCGGCAATGACAGGCGGCGTCTACGCCTGGCGTTAGCACTGCTCTTCGGGCTGGGCGGCTCACCCTGCCTGTATTATGGCACCGAGGTCGGCCTGGGGCAGCCGCGCGCCAAAGGGCCGTGGCGGGAGGAGGCGCGCCATCCGATGCTGTGGGGCGAGGCGCAAGACCGTGAGCTGCTCAGGTACACGACGCAGTTGATCGATTTCCGGCGCCGTCACCCTGCGCTCAGCGACGGCGTGATCACCACCCACTACCTGGATGACGCCGCCGGCGTCTGGCTGGTGGAACGCCGTAGCCAGGCGGAGAGCGTGTGGCTGGCGGTCAACTTGAGCGCTACGCCGCAGCAGTTGGCGTTGCCACCCGGCAGCTATGCCACCGCCGCTGGAGCGATCGCGCCGGCGCACATCGTGCTGGAACCGGTGAGCGCCGTCTTGTTGGTCGCCACCGAAAGCTGAGCCAGCAGCATGGACTGGGACACCTTTCGCGAAGAACGCCGCCGCGCCGGTCGCCCCTTTGTCGTCGCCCACCGCGGGGCGCGGCTGGCGGAGCCGGAGAACACGTTGCGCGCGTTTCTGCTGGCGCTGGCGCAGGGCGCGGATGCGCTGGAGACCGATCTGCGCTTCACGGCCGACGACCAGCTTATCCTCTTTCACGACCCAACGCTCGAACGCATGACCGAAGGCGCCGGGCTGGTGCGCGCCCACACACTGGCGCAGGTCAAGGCGCTGCGCACGCGTCATCCACTGGGCGGTCTGGCGGAAGATCGCGTGCCGACGCTGGCTGAACTGATCGCGGCGACGGGTGGGCAGACGCCGCTCCTGCTTGAACTCAAGGACCCGCTTTTTCTGCAGCCGAAATATGCGCAAATTCTGATCGACACGCTGGTGCAGGGCGGTGTGTTGCGTCGCTCGGCGCTGGTCTCCTTTCATTTCGAGCATGTGCTGGCCGTCAAAGCCGTGCAGCCGGACATCCCCATCGGTCATATCACGCTCAAGAACCCCTGGCCCCGGCGCGGCGCGCAGTTGCTTGGCCCGATCTGGCCGCTGATGTTTGTCAACCCCTTCTATACTGCGCTGGCGCATCGTCTGGGCAGCATCGTGGCGCCGCTCGACCCGACGCCGGAGCCGCGGCTGCATCACTATGTGCGCTGGCAGGTCGATGCAGTGCTGGCGGATGATCCTGGCGGCGTGCGAACGCAATTGGA
>DMDA01000069.1:0-615 GCA_003451595.1 Chloroflexota bacterium
CCCCGCAGCGATTCACACCGGGAACGACCCCTTCCCCGCCGTCGAAGCATCCCCAGCCATTACCGAAACCGAGACGATGACGGAAAGCGTGCAATAATCGGCAATAAGGCGCCTTCATCCCTGGCAGGGATCAGGTGTACACATCCAGGTTAGCTGTTCATCTTCCCGGGAGCTTCAACGCTTCCGGGAAGATGATGAACGATACTATGCGGGCGCTTCGGCTGTCACCCGCAATAGCTTTCTCAACCACACAGCAGAGGAGCAACCGTTGACCCTGTCTACAGCCATGGTGGACATCCTGAGCNNGACACCGTCACAGCGACTGACACAGCCGCTGCTGAAAGCGAAACCGTCACGCCGACCGTTGAAGCCGGGGCTGCCGTCACCGCGACCGTCACGACCGAAGGTGAGGTGACAGCAAGCGACGTGGCGACGGCAACCGCTGAAGCTGGAGTCACCATCACCGAGACCACACCCGCAGCCAGTGACAGCGTGACAGAAACCGTTCCCGCCGTCGAAGCATCACCAGCCATTACCGCAACCGAGACGATGACGGAAAGCGTGCAATAATCGGCAATAAGGCGCCTTCATCACTGGCAGGGATCAGGTGTACAC
>DMDA01000069.1:857-2776 GCA_003451595.1 Chloroflexota bacterium
GCCATGGTGGACATCCTGAGCGGGCAAGCCTTCGCTGCGTCAACGATCGCCTTGAAGCCACGCCAGGTGTTACTCCTGACAGAATAAAACCAGGGGTTGGATGCAAACAAAAGCGGGCGCCGTAGCGCCCGCTTTTGTTTGTCGTCGTCTCGTCTTTGCCGCTGCACATCACCCACGCTGATCAACAGGCACATAGTCGCGTTCGGGGGCGCCCAGGTAGATCTGGCGAGGACGCGCAATCTTCTGCTCAGGATCGGTGATCAGCTCCACCCACTGCGCCAGCCAACCCGGCGCCCGGCCCAAAGTGAAGAGCACGGTGAACATGTCAGGCGGGAAGCGCATCGCCTGGTAGATGATGCCGCTGTAGAAGTCCACGTTCGGATAGAGTTTACGGGCGACAAAGTATTCGTCCCGGAGCGCCACTTCCTCCAGCGCTACGGCCACATCGATCAGCGGGTTCATGCCCGTCACCGCAAAGACATCATAGGCGATCTTTTTGATGATCTTGGCGCGCGGATCGTAGTTCTTGTAAACACGGTGTCCAAAGCCCATCAAGCGGAACTCGCCTTTCTTGACCCGTTCGACGTAACTGGGCACGCGCTTGGCGTCGCCGATTTCCGCCAGCATCTTGATGACCGCTTCGTTAGCGCCGCCGTGACGGGGACCAAAGAGCGCGGCCGCTGCGCCAGCCATGGCGCTGTACGGGTCGGCATAAGCAGAGCCGATCGACCGCATAACCGATGTCGAGGCGTTCTGTTCGTGGTCGGCGTGCAGGATGAAAAGCACATCCAGCGCCTTCGCCAGCACAGGGTTGACTTCGTACTTGCTCTGGTGCATGTAGTCGAGCATGTAAAGAAAGTTCTCAGCGTAGCCCATGTCGGCGTTGGGATAGTTGAAAGGGCGCCCGATGCGATGGCGATAACAGAAGGCGGCTACGGTGGGGAGCTTGCCCAGGATGCGGTAAATTTGTTTCAAACGCACGTCGGCGTCTTCAACGCGGCTGGCTTCCTTATGCAGCGTCGACATGAAGGCGAGTGCGCTGATCATCATACCCATTGGGTGTGCGTCATACCGATAGGCATGGAACAGTTGGGTCATGTTCTCATGCAGGAAGGTATGATGCATGATCTGATGTTCCCAATCCGCCAATTGCGCCTTTGTCGGCAGTTCGCCAAAGATGAGCAGATAAGCCACCTCCAGAAATGAACTTTGCTCCGCCAGCTGCTCGATGGGATAGCCGCGATAACGCAGGATGCCCTTGTCACCGTCGATGTAGGTAATACGGCTCTTACACGACGCTGTATTGTCATAACCTGGATCGTAGGTCATCGTTCCAAACTCATCAGGGTCAACCTTGATCTGGCGCAGGCTGATCGCCTTGATGGTGGAATGCTCCACCGGCACCTCATACTGCTTGCCCGTGCGATTGTCGATAATGGTAAAGGTGTCTTTGCTCATTTGTCCTTGCTCCTTTGGAAGACAATCTGCAGATTTGATTGAATAGCCTGTGACAGCCATTGTATCATGTATCGTGTAGGAAGCGTGCTCACTGCGACCAGTTGTGCACACCGTGCATCTTACGCCGTTCCCTTGATGCGCATCGCCCGCTCATACAGCGCCTCATATTGCGCGGCGCTCTTCTCCCACGAGTAATCCTGCTGCATGGCGGTGCGGATCATCTTCGCCATGTGCTGCGGGCGGTCGTAGAAGGTGCTGACGGCCCAGCCGACAGTGTAGAAAATGGCGTTGGCGCTCGGCTCCCAGAACTTGAAGCCGGTGCCGTCGCCGGTGCGCTCGTCGTACTGCATCACTGTGTCGTCGAGGCCACCGGTGGCGCGCACAATCGGCAGCGTGCCGTACTTGAGTGAGTAAATCTGGTTGAGTCCACACGGCTCGTAGATCGACGGCATGATGAAGAA
>DMDA01000069.1:3041-3700 GCA_003451595.1 Chloroflexota bacterium
GGATAGCGTCGTGGCAGGTCGCCGTAGAATGCCTCCAGCCCTTTGTCGCCTGAACCGAGGATCACGAACTGCACTATCATGCTCTCGACGATGCGTTCGATGGCGCCAGCCAGTAAGTCCAGCCCTTTTTGCGAAACCAGGCGACTGACCACGCCGACGATGGGAATGCGCGGATTCTCTTCGAGCAAGAAGCGGCGTTGCAGCTCCGCCTTGCAAATGCGCTTGCCAGTGAGGTCGTCGGGCGTGTAGCGCGCCGGGATCAGGTTGTCGACCGCCGGGTTCCATTGCGCGTAATCGACGCCGTTGAGGATGCCGATGTAGTTGTCGCCCTTGTCGTTGAGGTAGGGCGCCAGGCCATAGCCGAGGGCAGGCGTGCGCGTCTCGTTGGCGTAGGTCGGACTGACGGTGTTGACTACGTCAGCGTAGACGATGCCGCCTTTGAGGAAGTTGATGGCGCCGTAGTCCTCGAATTTGTCGGGCGTGAAGTTGCCCCACTGCAAGCCAAGATAATCATAATGTGAGGCGGGATACTTGCCCTGGTAGGCGATGTTGTGGATCGTGAGCACGCTGGCGGCGCCGCCCAACAACGGATCGTTCCAGTGCCAGATTTTCAGATACGCCGACGCCAGCGCGGTCTGCCAGTCATGAACGTGGACGAT
>DMDA01000069.1:4012-13048 GCA_003451595.1 Chloroflexota bacterium
CCATATTTCGGCATGACGACGATCACCTCATGCCCCAGCCGCTGCAACACCTGCGGCAATGCGCCCACCACATCAGCCAGCCCGCCTGTCTTGGCGTAGGGCACGACCTCGGATGAAATCATTAAGATTTTGAGTTTCCTCACCATGCGCTCCTTTTTGTTTCGGTTGATTACCCCAACACAATCCCCGCCGCCAACAGCAGACTGAACAACAGCCCCAGACGCGCCGTGCCTGCCAGCGTCTTGTTGAGTGTGGGACCGTCCGTGGCGCGGCGCAGCGTCTGCACAAGCTGCACCGCCAGCGGCAGCGTCAGCCAGCTTAGCATCACCCACGCAGCGGCGCCCTGCACCAGCCACATCACCACCGGCAGCACGAAGGCAAACGCCAGCAGCGCCGCATACTCGATTTGCGCGCCGCGACGACCGAGCCGCACCGCCAGCGTGCGCTTGCCGGCGCGGCGGTCGGTGTCGATGTCGCGGTAGTTATTGACGACCAGAATCGCGGTCACCAGCGCGCCGACGGCAAACGAGGCCGTCACCACCAGCGGGGTCAAGGTCAACGCCTGCACGTAGTACGTTCCACAGACCGCCGCCACGCCAAAAAAGAGCAGGACGAAAAGCTCACCCAGCCCGTAATAGCCGAAGGGAAATGGCCCGCCCGTGTACGCCAGCGCCGCCGCGATGCCGGCCACGCCGATCAGCAGAATGGGCCAGCCGCCCACCCACACCAGATAGAGACCGACCAGCACCGACGCAGCGATCACAGCAATGATGCCGCCGCGCATCTGTTCCGGCGTGATCAGCCCGGCGCTGGTGACGCGCACCGGACCCAGACGATCCGGCGTGTCGGCGCCGCGAAAAAAGTCGGAGTAGTCGTTGGCAAAGTTACTCAGAATTTGCAGCAACAGCGCGCCGAGCGCAGCCGCCAGCGCGGGCAGCCAGGCCAGCCTGCCATCAGCATATGCCAGCGCCGTCCCCACGATCACCGGGGAGAGCGCGGCGGGCAACGTCTTGGGGCGAGCGGCGAGAAGCCAGGCCTGTCGTCGTGTGATTGCCTGCGTTGTCATGCGTTGTTCCATCCCTGGCGCGCCGGCCGCCGCAGCAGGAACACAACGCAACGGCAGCGCAAAGGCGATTTTTTGATCTTGTGGTATTGTATCACTCCAAAGCATTTGACGCAGAACGTCAGCAGGAAATGAGAAGCATTCGATGCACGTCCAGCCCATTCAGACCCGTCGCATCACGCGTGATGACCACGATCTCTTTGCTATCCTCGACGCGGCGCTGCCGGCATTGGCTGAAGGCGACATTCTGGCCGTCTCCTCCAAAATCGTCGCCCTCTGCGAAGGACGCACGGCGCCGATCGACGGCACAGACAAAGCCGAACTGATTGCAACAGAATCTACCTGGTTCTTGCCCGATACCGTCAGCCGTTATCAGGTCTATCTGACGATCAAGGCCAATACACTCATGCCCTACGCCGGCGTCGACGAATCGAACAGCGATGGACATTACGTCTTGTGGCCCGCCCATCCGCAAGCGAGCGCCAACGCCATCCGCGCCTACCTGCGCCGACGCTTTGGCGTGCAGCAGGTAGGCGTGGTGATTACCGACAGTCGTCCGCTGCCGTTGCGCTGGGGCGTGACCGGCTTCTGTGCGGCGCACAGCGGCTTTCAGGCGCTCTACGACTATCGGGGGCAGCCCGACCTCTTTGGCCGCCCACTGCGCATGACGCAGACCAACGTCGCCGACGCGCTGGCAGCCGCCGCCGTGCTGGTGATGGGCGAAGGCGCCGAGCAGACGCCGCTGGCGCGCATCACGGATGCGCCCTTCGTGACATTCCAGGAGCATGATCCGACGCCGGAAGAGTTGACGGCGCTGGCGATCGCGTTGGACGATGACCTCTATGCGCCGTTGTTGACCAGCGTCGACTGGCAGCGCGGGCGCGCCGAAGCGTAGACGGTCATAGTTGGAGGGAAAGAACAAGCATGTTTCCACTGCGCGACACCATTCAAGCACGCTCACTGCCACTGATGAACTGGGCGATCATTGCGGCGAATGTGCTGGTTTTTGTGCTGTTGTTGGGCGGGCCGCGCGCCGAGTGGTGGATTGTGCGCTACGGGCTGATTCCAGCACAACTCTTCAGCACGCCGACCGAGTGGTTGACAATCTTCACCTCCATGTTTCTGCATGGCGGCCTCTTCCACCTCATCAGCAACATGTGGGCGCTCTACATCTTCGGCGACAATGTGGAAGATCGCATGGGGCCAACGCGCTTTCTCATGTTCTACTTGCTCTGCGGCGCAGTTGCGGCGGTCGTGCATATCCTGATGAACCCCAACTCAACGATTCCCACCGTCGGCGCCAGCGGCGCGATCAGCGGGGTGATGGGCGCGTATCTGGTGCTCTTTCCTGCTTCACGTGTGATCACGTTAGTCCCGTTTTTCTTCTTCCCCTATTTCTTTGAAGTGCCGGCGCTCTTCTTCATCGGTCTCTGGTTTGGCGGACAACTGGTGAATGCGCTGGCAACGTCGGCGCTGGCGCCGCCCGATGTCGGCGGCGTGGCGTGGTGGGCGCATGTCGGCGGTTTCGTTGCGGGCATCGTGCTGGTGCGTCTCTTTGTAGCGGGACGTTCGGTGCGCCGCACCTATCGCGATGAGTTTTACCCCTGGTAGAGTGCGCAGGAGGATGCGATGGATTTCTTCGGTTTGCTGTGGCTGTTTTTGATGATCTCCTCATTGCAACCGATCATTCGACAGAAAATGCTGGAAGTGGAGCGCATGCGCGCGCTGGCGCGGCTGGAGAAAGTGCGCAACAGCCGCGTGATCGCACTGATTCATCGCCAGGAAACCATGAGCTTCCTCGGTTTTCCGCTGGCGCGCTACATCGACATCGACGATTCCGAAGCGCTGCTGCGCGCCATCAAGCTCACCGACGACGAGGTGCCTATCGACCTGATTGTGCATACGCCCGGCGGGCTGGTGTTGGCGGCAGGACAGATCGCGCACGCGCTCAAACGCCATCCGGCAAAGGTGACGGTCTTTGTGCCGCACTATGCCATGTCCGGCGGTACGCTCATCGCCCTCGCCGCCGACGAGATCGTGATGGATGAGAACGCCGTACTTGGCCCGGTCGATCCGCAACTGGGACAACAGCCTGCGGCTTCCATCCTCAAGGTGCTGGAACGCAAGCCGATCAACGAGATCGACGATGACACCCTGATCATGGCGGATGTGGCCGAGAAGGCGATCCGCCAGGTCAAACACACAGTGCTGGAACTGCTGCGAGGACGCATGGAGCCGGCGCAGGCGGAGCAGGTCGCAACCACTCTCTCCACCGGCGTCTTCACCCACGACTACCCGATCACCGTGGACGAAGCGCGCGCGCTGGGATTGACGGTGAGCACAGAGATGCCCAAAGTGATCTACGACATCATGGCGCTCTACCCGCAGACGGCGCAGCGCCGCCCATCGGTGGAATATATCCCGACGCCGCGACGGGCAGAGCGCTCCCCGCGCCACGCCGGCAATGCCTAAAGCTGACGGCGGATTGCGAGGCGAAGATGCGCTGCCAGCTCAGCGAACTCAACCCGATGCGCCAGAATGGTAGCCGCCTCCAATAAAATCTCCTGTTTGGCGCGACGGCGCTCACGATAGGCGGCTTGACGCAGGTCATGCAGCGGTTCTTCGCGCCCCGCCAGCACAATCGACATGACGAGATAGCGATAGATGTCGGCGTCGGTGGTCTCTTCCAGGAAGCGGGCGAGGTAGGCGCGCCCCAACGGGCCTTCGGCATGGTTGAGCAGCAGGTCAAACAACCCCATCCGAATGACAGAAGAAGCAGTGGCAGCATAGCCTTCCAGCAACGGCTCGACCAGTGACCTCGGCAGCGCCGTAAGCTGGCGCAGACACTCCGCCGTCACTTCGGGGAAGACCGTGGCAACGGCGGCGCTGCCAGTGACGCGGTCGTGCGGCATGGTCTGGCAGGCGATGAGATAGAGCGGCAACGTCTCGCCCAGCGCGCCAAGCACTCGCGCCGCCGACACCGCTGGCTCGCCCGTCATGCGCGCCGTGAAGGGATCGACCAGCAGCCGGGCGGCGTGATGGCGGGCGGCTTCCTCGTCAACCTCGACCAGCGCCACCAACGCCGCCGCCCGGATCAACACGGCATCCTCGGCAAAGTCCGGGGGCCAGAACTCGTAGGTCATGCACGCCTGCGCCAGCCAGCCTGCATCCGCCGGGCGCGCCACCGGACGCAAGGCATCGAGCACGGCGCGACGGAAGTAACCACCCTGATCGTGCCGACCCTTGTCGCGGCTGTAGCGCTCGTAGAGCCTGCGCAGCGCAGGCCGCGCCGCATCAGTCGGGTGTTCGGTCAACACCTTGAGCGCCGCCAACAGCACATCCTTGCCATGCTCGCCTTCGAGGATCGAGACGGCAAGCTGCACCGCCGCTTCCGGCTGATCAGCCAGGGCGCGCAGTTGGGCGACAACCGGGAGCTGCTTACCGCTCATTGCGCCGCTATCAGGATGTTCCCATTCGGATAGAGTGGTGTTGGGCATCGTGGTGGTTCCAGAAACGATAACGTGTATTACTCATAGCGCAACGCGTCTGCCGGATAGACGCGCGACGCCTGCCACGCCGGCGCAATCGTCGTCAACAGTGAAAAGGCATACGCACCCAGCACGACCAGCCCGATCTGGGACCAGGGAATGGCGACAGCGCTTTCGCCGATCTGCGGAAAGAAGGCCGACACCAGATTATCGCCCAGCACAACGCCGGTGATGGCGCCGATCAACAGCCCTGTAATCGAAACGAAGCTGGACTCGATCAGGAAACTCAACCCCACCATGCCGCGCTGATAGCCAAGCGCCCGCAACATGCCGATCTGCTGCCGCCGTTCGTAGACCGAGCGCGTCGAGATCACGCCGAGCGCGGCAATGCCAACAAGCAGACCCAACGCCATGAAGCCCTGCAACAATTGCAGCGCCCCGCCAGTCAAACGCTGACGCTGTGCATAGCGATCGGCCAGCACCACGGCGTCGAGACCGCTGGAGACAAAGGCGCGTTCGATCTCACCTGCCACCGCGCGCGCATCCAGCCCTGGCTGCGTCTTGACATAGATGCTCTCTCCCGTCACCGGCACACTGCGCAGGCGGGCGAGCGTTGCCTCGCTGCCGATCAGCATCGAGCTGACCAGGTTCGTGTCCTCGTCGAGCACGCCGATGACTTGCACCGTGTGCGTGCGCCGTTTGCCGTCAGCCCCGTCGGTGGCAAGGGTCAGGCGCAGGTCGCCAAGTGTGTAACCGTCGCTGCCGTCGACGATGCGCAGCGGTTGGCGGAAGCGCCCGCGGCGTTCGGAAGAAACGTCCTCTGGGCCGATTGCGAATGCCCCTTCTGCGTCCTCATCCGGCGCTTCCCCGATGCCAAAGGGCAAGGTTGGCAGCGCCTGGAAGAGTTCGGGGCGGGCGATCACGACATCGTTGCGGGTGGCAAGCGCCTCCCATACCGCTGCGTCGTCGGCAAAACCGGGTGCACGGCTGCGCAGTTGGTAGACCTGTTGCGCCGCGTCGATGTAGCCGCGGTTGACGCCGGCAAGGCTGGTGAAGCGGAAGTCACCTGTCTCGCCGACGACCTGTCCTTCCATCGCCTGTTCGGTGACAAGACCGACCGCAGCAATCTGGCGATTGAGCGGATCATCGCCCAGGTTCGCCAGCGCTGCCGGGAAATCTTCCACCGGGTTAAAAAAGCTGAGCAGCGTCGGCGATACCTCAATCTCAAAGCCGGCGGTCTGACGATCATCCAGGCGGGTTAGGGATTGCGTGGTACTGATCACGACCGCCATCACCACCACCGTCGCCATGATCATGGCAAAGAGCACCATCGTCATGCCCGTGCGGAAGCGACTGCTGAGGGGATAGGCGATCGCCGTGCGCAGGACGGGCCGCAACGAGGGCACAAAGCTCAAGATAGCGCTGAGCGTGGCGCTGAGCACATTGGCGTTGAACATGATGACCAGGATAGCGCCGGTGATGATCAGGGGTCCGCCGATCGTGAAGACCGTCGGCGCCTGTGTCGGATCCCAGGTAAAGCGCTCCGGGAACCACTGCGGCGCCAGCGTGTACCAGGGCGGCGTCCAGATCAGGAGCAACCCAACGCCAAGCAGCGAGTAGACGATGCGATAGCCTGTCTCGTTACGAATTGGCGTCTCCTCCAGGATGCGTCCAACCAGCACGGTGACGCCGTAGAGCAGCACCGTTGCGGCGATCATGATCAGGCTGAGCGAGTTGGTGGTCAGCGCCTGCATCAGTAGATAGCCGCCAGCGGCCAGCACTGCCAGCGGCCACAACCAGCTCCACGCGCTCGCCAACCAGGTGCGACGCTTCGCCTCCGCTTCGTCCGACAAGCCGCGAATGGCGGTTGCGACATTCATACGCGTCACCCGCCAGGAGGAGATCGTCATCGCCAGCCAGGTGATCAGCACGCCCGCGCAGTATGCCACCACGATTGACTCCCACGAGATGGCGAAACTGACGGCAAAGATGCCGCCCGCCTGCGCGTTGATGGCGCCAGTCAGGTCGTTGAACAGGCGCCCGATGAACTGCGTCATGGCAAAGGTGATGGCAATGCCCAACAGCACACCCAACGCGGCCGCCAGCAGATTGTAGACCATGCCTTCCGCCATGAAGCTCTGCACGATCTGGCTGCGCTGCACGCCGACGGCGCGCGAGATGCCGATCTCGACGCGCCGTTCAGCCGCCAGCATGACGAAGATCAGCACGATGAGCAGGATCGCCGCCAGGATCGAGAAGACGCCAAAGATGCTGAAGATCGTCGAAAAGATGCCGCCGCCCACATTCGCCGCCGAAACAATCGTCGTTTTGTTGAGTGGTTCGATCTGCTCGAACTGGTTGAGGTTGGCGACCGCCGTCGCAAACTCACGGCTGACTGCATCCGGCAATTCCAGGGTCAGCAACCACTCGCGCACGGTCATGCGCGCAAGCAGCTCGCGCAGTGCGGACGCGTCACCGCTGGCGGCTGCCGTCAGCAAACCTTCGGCGTCCTGGCGCGTCATCTGTTCGATGTTGAACATGCTCAGCACATTCTCGATGACGCCAGCCAATAGCGGCGGCATCTCATCGGCATCCTCGATCTGCACCTGCCCGACATCCGGCAGGTCGGCGCTGAGCGCCTTGAGTTGTGCCTGTACGTCAGGGCGCGCGAGCACGTCCGCAATCGTAACCACCGCCGCATCATCTAGCGCCAGCACCGCCAGCCGCTTACTCACGGCATCGGTGTGCTGCATAGAACTCATCTCATCGCCGATGTTGGAGATCAGCACCGAGTTGACGCGGTCGGGCATAAAGAGTAGTTGCTGTGCTTCATCTAGCCGCAACATCACCACCGGCGTCAGAGCGCTGAGCGGGCCAGCCTGGTCGACTACAGCACGCACGCGGAAGCGCACCGGCAACGGACCAATGTAAATCTCCAGCAGATCGCCGGTGCTGGCGTTGAGTCGCTCTGCGCCCAGCCGATTGAGATAGAGGTCGCCCTGACGCAGTTGCAACCCATATTGGCCCAGCGTATTGTCCAGCGTATAGCCGAGCGTGTTCAAGTTGATCACACGCAGCAGGTCTGCGGCCAACGATGTCATCGAGGCGCTGGCCGCGCCTGCCAGGTTGAGTCGCGTCGGGTCGATTTCCAACGTAGCCGCGCTGTCCGTCGGCTGTGCGCCGGTGATCACGCCTGCCAGCGGGAGCGCCACCGTGCTGGTCAGCGCAGTGGTCTGCGTCAGGGTTCCGGTCGCTTGCAGTTGCGCCGCCTGTACACTCGCCGCCTGCAGCAAGGTTGCAATCTCCCGCAGCGTCAGGCTATCCTTGCCCAACGCCTGCAGCGGCGTTGTATCGACGCCCAATGCCTCAAGCGTCGCCAGGCTGATGCTCACATCGGGCAGCATGGCGGGATCGACGGTGGTGAAGAGCGCGCCCAATCCGGCCAGCGCCGTCACGACATCGAGGCTTGCCACCGTGTCGGAGAGCGGCAGCGCAGTCTGAATCTGACCGAATTGCTCCGACAGCGCGGGCACAACCGCAAAGAGATTGCTGGCCTGCACAAAGATATTGCCAACGCCGGGTTGCAGCGTCGCCATGGTCAGCGGCTCGCCTGTGATGCTTGTCAGCCCGAACTCGTTGGTGTAGTCGTCGTTGACGGCAAAGATGAAGCCGAGCGGTTCACTTTGGCCGGTGCTGACGTTGCGGATAATTGTCGGGAAGACAATTGAGCCGGCCACGCCGTCGATCAGCGGCTCTTGTGTGGCCGCCGCTCGCAGCCGCGCCAGCCGGTCGGTCCCGATGCTGGGTAGACCACCCTGCGCCAGCGCCAGCACGCTCTCCAATCCACCCTGCATCAGGTTGTTGAGGGTTGCCTGCGTCTGCTCTGCTTGCGCAGGATCGACGTTGGGGTTTGCCATGCTCGCCAGCATCGACAGCAGCGGCGGCGCAATGATCTCATCCACCTTGCCGTAGGCGGAGACAGCCTGCTTCTGCACCGAGAAACGCAATGTGTCGCCGACGCCCAGGGAACTGATGACAATGATGGTGCTCAGGGTCAGACCGATCACGATCAGCACCGACTGCCCCTTACGCCGCGTCAGGTTGCGCAGCCCGATCTTCATCAGCACCGGGTTGCGCCACCACAGAAAGACAAGATAGAGTAGAATCGCCGTGACCGCACCGACCAAAAAGGCGATGGTTCCGACGGAGAGATTTCCAAGCATGGTGGCTCCTTGTATTGGGGCGCGAGTCAGGCGGCGTGAGTCATGACAGATGACCTCTCACGCCACAATGAGTCCATCCTTCATCTGGATGACGCGATCGCAGGCAGCGGCGATGTCGGCATCGTGCGTGACGATGACGAAAGTCTGCCCCTTCTCTCGATTGAGTGTACGCATCAGCGACAGGATGTCGTCGGCGGCCTTGCTGTCGAGCGCGCCGGTCGGCTCATCGGCAAAGACGATGGCCGGATCGTTGACCAGGGCG
>DMDA01000069.1:13212-16168 GCA_003451595.1 Chloroflexota bacterium
GCCCCACCTGTTCCAGCACAGCCAGCGCCCGCTTGCGCGCTACGCTGGGGCGGGTGCCTGCCACCAGCAACGGCAACTCCACATTCTCCACCGCCGATATCACGGGCAGCAGATTGTAGCTCTGGAAGATGAAGCCCATACGCTGCGCCCGATAGCTGGTGCGCTTCTTGTCGCTCATGGCGCGCAGGCGCGTGCCTTCGATGTAGACCTCGCCCTGGTCGAAGTCATCCAGCCCTGACAGGCAGTTGAGCAGCGTGGTCTTCCCACAGCCAGACGGCCCCATGACTGCGACCATCTCACCAGCGGGTACAGCCACATCAATGCCGCGCAGTGCGTGCACCTCGATCTTGCCGGTGCGAAACCACTTCTGCACCGCTTCGGCGGCGACAATCGGTTGATCCATAGCATACGCTCCTTATTCTGGTCGCGGTTGTGTGCAGACATCACCGCACACGCAGGCGGGAACTGCCTGGGCGCGGCGTGTAGTCGCTGTGCTGGCATGCATTATCGACCGGTGCGCAGAACGCGGCAAATGCTCTGCCAACCTGACAACGCCGCTAGCATTACGACGCAGGGGCGCAAAGGTTTCAGCATCGGTTGGTGCGCGTCCCGGAAATCGCTTTTGCAGCACGATTTGTTGACGTCGCGCCAGTCTGCTATGAGGTGAAGACGCTGCTGCACCGCCATATCCGCAGTTGTCGGCGCCGGTGGGGGTCTGAGGAGTGGCGAGGGGCGAGGGGCGGGGAACGTCTCACCGGTTCCTTGGCGGGACAACTGGTCACTTGCGCCCGCACCTGGCGCTGACGTGGCGCTGGGTACGCGTGGTGAGGATGGTGAGGACGTGTGTTTGGCGGTTTTGGCGGGTGAGCGCGGCGCGTGTATACTGCTGTGTAGCCAAACTTCCGAATCGGCAAGGCGCATGGTTCCCGACATGAGGTGGAAGCCAGCAGAGTTGATGCAGAAGCCGAGCACACTCCCGCTGTCGCAGGCGGTTCCCGTCGAGCATTTGGCCGCGGGCTTCTACAGTGTAACCNNGCGGCGACAATCGGTTGATCCATCGGGTGAACTCCTTTTCAGATTGCAGTTGTTCGCTGACGTCACCACGGACGTAGGCGGAGACAAATCAGCGCAGTTATCGTCCTGGCATCTGCTGATCGCCAGTCAGCGCTCATGATCGACTGCCAATCGGAGCGCGCAAAATGTTCCCCGATCCTGGCAGCATCGGTAACATTACGCCGGCAGTGCAAAAAGGTTGCAGCGCGAGCCGGCGCGTTGCGCGAACGCAGCCTGTGACGCAGCGCCACACCGCGCGCAGCGGGGGCGCAGAGAACGGCATTGCCTGGCGTTCGTGATGCGGCGCAGGGTGGCGGCAAGGCGGTGTGATTTGGCGCCAACACACTTTCAAGTCGACTCTGCTGTCCGCACGTCATGCGGCTGGAGGAGTTGCGTTTGCTCCGGACCAGCGCGACCGACAAGCTCAAAGCGGGCCGGAACAGAATTCGTTAGGAGTTACGCATTTAGCTCNNAAAGCGGAGATCGCCACCGCATGCCTGCGCTATGCCGAGGAGAACGCCGCGTTTGCGAAGACGCTGCGCAGCCTGGCGAAGTATGTGCCGTATCGTTTTCTGCGTCCCAATTTTGCGGCAGAGACGCGTGGGCTTGCCGACTGGAAGGTGAATGAGGCGATCCGACAGTTGGCGGCGCAGCACTTCACCGACGCCGCATCGCCGTGCCTCTATCGTTTTGTCGAGGATGGAACGGAGCGCATCGAACTGCACCCGCAGTGGGTCGACTATCTGGAACGTAACCTGGCGATCGTCGATGGCTTCTGTCGCTGGCATCTGACTAATTATCTGCAGCGCAACAACCCGAACACACCCAACATTGCGAGCAAGCTGGCGGAGCCGGAGGAACGCAATTTGCGCCGGGCGCGCCTTTTCTGGCAGGCGGCGCAGGCAACGTTGGGGCCGCTGCGCTGCATCTACAGCGGCGAGACGCTGGTTGACAGCACGTCGCTCGATCATTTTCTGCCGTGGCGCTTTGTGGCGCACGATCTGCTGTGGAACATCACGCCGACGTCGCGCCCGGTCAATTCGGCAAAGAACGACCAACTGCCTGACTTCGCCCGCTATTTTGAGCCGTTTGCGGCGCTGCAATTTGACGCGGTGCAGGCGGTGGCAAGCCAGGGTAAAGCCGCGCTGCTGGAAGATCACATCCTGCTGCTGAAGACGGCTTCGCTGGCGGCGGTGCAGGCGCTGCCCTATGCCGCGTTCCGGCGCACGCTGGAGGAGACGCTGGCGCCGCAGATGCAGATCGCACGCTCGATGGGTTTTGTCGATGGATGGAGGTATGCGCCGCCGTGATCGTGCGTTCGCCCAAGAATCCACACAGCCATCTGACGGTCAAGGATCGCCGCTGGCCCTCGTATCCGACCAAATATCTGCTGGCGCAGGGGTTGATCCGCGGGCGGGTGCTCGATTTTGGCTGCGGGCTGGGCACGGATGTCGCCTTTCTACGCAGCCAGGGGCTGGATGTGACTGGCTACGACCCGCACTATGCGCCCGATCTGCCGACAGGACGCTTCGATACAATTCTGTGTCATTATGTGCTGAATGTGCTGCTGCCGGAAGAGCAGGCGCCGGTGCTGATGGCGGTGGCGGAGCTGCTGGCGCCGGACGGCGTCGCCTACTACACGGTGCGCCGCGACATTGTGCGCGCCGGCTTTCGCGCACACACCGAACACGCTGGCGTCAAGGTGTACCAGTGCAATGTGGTGCTGCCATTTGCAAGCGTGCTGGCGGCGGAGCACTGCGAAATCTACGCGTACCGGCATTACACGCAGCAAGCGCACACAGACGCGCCGGAGTGTCCCTTCTGCCGCCCCACGCCCGCCTACGAGCTGCTGACTGAAACGGCGACGGTCTACGCCGTGCTGGTCTGTCTCTTATACACATCT